>JBBRBT010000102.1:0-4024 GCA_038205495.1 Desulfobulbales bacterium | reverse complement strand
TGCTGGATATTGAAATGCGCAAAGGCAAGCCTGCAAAAGTTATTGAAAAAGCTTTGGTCAAGCTCGATTCCCCTGCATTTATCTACTTTGAGTCCAGAAGAAAGCTCTGGGCGGAGAGTGACCTCTCAAACTCTCCCGGGCCGATACAGTATTGGGGACCGACCGCCAGGCAATTGCCAAAAACGGTCGCACTGAACAGAGAGTATCATTCCCTGGATTTCAAATTTTCCACCGATCAGGAGCTTGGTCTCGATTAACGACCCGTCCGCAAAGCATTCCGGATCATTAGCACTATTTCGGTGTGGGCTTCCTCCTCTGCATACACCAAGGCGCTCTTCCCATATTTATCAATGACATCCAGGTCTATTCCCGGGACATTGAGCAGGTTTTTAACCATCTCGATTTTCCCGTTTTTAGCAGCATGCATCAAGGCGGTCTTGCCGTGCTCCCGCCTGGCGTTCACCTCTATTCCCTTTACCTGCAAAAGCTCTTTTACGATTCCGGTCCGGCCATTTCTTGCCGCAACAATCAACGCTGTATCCCCATACTCGTCGCGGGCATTGACAACGTCGATTCCTGCTGAATGTAATTGTTCCCGCAACAGTGTGAGCAAGCCGTACTTTGCGGCATGCATCACCATTGCCATACTCCCTGATGTCTCCGGATCGTTCGTTTGAGCATCGTTTTTGTCCGGTTCGCGCCTGGATTGTTCCTGGGTATTAATTGTATTCATAACTGCCTCCACCACTATTGATAAGGAGAACTCCAAAACACCATGGTCATGCGGCAAAGAGACCATAAGCAAAAAACCGCCCATCAGAACAAGGCTGACTTGGGCGGCTTAAATTATACATCGTACGTTCAAAACAGTGGAGCCATAATTCGCCCCTTTATTTCATCGTCAATAGAGTGTTTTTTAATACACGGTTTCAACACTACCGTCAACTCGAAAGCTTTATACTCAGAACGCAATCCATTTGCAGTCAAGCAATTGCATGCTGTTTTTTTGATTCGATTCATCCGCCTGACAAGCTGATTTTCGCACCCCTTTTTGCTTGCCGCCACCATCCCGGCGCTGGTATAACTCAAGCATGACTAAAAGCGCAAAGCAGGTGACTTTGACAGAGATTTTCCTGACCTTTGCCAAGATCGGCATAACCGGTTTCGGCGGCGGCATGGCAATTGTCGCTCTTGTGGAACGAGTCTGCGTGAAGGAGAAAGGGTGGATCACCTCCGAGGAGTTCCTGCACGGCCTTGCCTTCGGCCAGATCCTGGGACCGTTTTCTCTCAATGTATGCACATTTACCGGCCACCATCTGCGTGGCATCCGTGGCGGTATCATCGCTGCCATCGGCTTTATCCTTCCATCCTTCCTGCTGATGTCCCTACTTTCCTGGCTTTACTTTACCTACCACAAGCTGCCCCAGCTGCAAGCCGCTCTCAAGGGGACCAACCCGGTCATCATCGGCCTGATCATCGTAGTATCCATCGACATGGGGCGAAAACAGATCAAGGGGATCAACGGCATCCTGATGGCCATGGCCGCCTTTAGCGCCGCAGTATTCCTCAAACTAAATGCCGCCTGGATTCTTCTGGCAGCCACTACCTGGTCGCTGGGGCTAAGCCTCTACCGCCGGAGCCACACCTGATGCCGGCGCTGCTAACTCTGGCCTGGATTTACTTCCGCATCGGCCTGATTTTTTTCGGCGGCGGTTATGTGTTGATCCCGCTGCTCAACCACATCATGGTCGAGCAGTACAGGTGGTTGACCCTGCGGCAATTCCTGGACGGCCTGGCCCTGTCCCAGTTGACTCCAGGCCCGTTGGCCATGCTGGCAACCTTCACCGGTTTCCGGGCCGGCGGTTTTTTGGGCGGACTGGTGGCCACGGTCTTTATCTTCATCCCCTGCGTCGTGTTGATGCTGGTCATCGGCCGCAACTACGACCGCCTGAAAAATATCGACCTCATCCGCACCACCCTGGACGGTCTGCTGCCGGCGGTGGTCGGGCTGGTGGCGGCAGCTGCCTGGAACATGGGCGCCTCCTCGCTGTCCGGTTTCAAGGAATTCATCATCCTGGCAATCGGTTTCGCGGTCTTCAAATGGACCAGTATCAGCCCGATGGTAGTCATCCTGGGGTCGGGAGTATTGGGGTTGCTGATGCAGTAAGTAACTAATTCCAACTTCAGAGCAAGGATGATTGGTGTCAGCGATGTCTGGTTATTGACTCGTTAATAGAGAGTGCCTTGTTTCACAAATACAACGCATAGTTCACCCCTTAACACCCAACTAAATTTCTTTGACGGAGGCGCTTTCATGGTGTTATGTTGCCGCCTGAAAGAGAACATATCCACCCCAATGCCACGTGATGACGTACTCAACTAAGGAGGACTATATGATGACCGGGTTACGGAAGTTTTTTTCAATGGTTCTCCTGCTCCTCATGTTCGCAATTCCCTGCCAGGCAGAGCAGAAGATCCGCATTGCCGTCCTGCAATTTTCTACGGCCGGATCAAGTCATTCATCACGTTTGGGAGAGGCGACCGAAGGATGGTTTGTCGATTCGCTGGTCAGGACCAGAAAGTTTCAGGTGCTTGAACGAGCACAAATGAACGCACTGTTGAGGGAACTCCAGTTTCAAAATTCGCGCGAGGTAAGCGCCGCAACGGCGGTAAAGGCTGGGAAATTGGCGGGCGTGCAGGTGGTGGTATTTGGCAGCGTCCAGTTCGCGCAAAAAAGGCAGGAGCTGCACACTTCCGGCTGGCTGCCTGGTGTGCCAGGGTTGCCCGGATTGCCGGGGCGGCTTCCAAGTGGAGGCGGGTCGAAGCGGACCTCCGAGGGCAACCTGACCGTTCGCGCGGTAAACGTGCAGAGCGGTGAAATCCTGTTCAGCAAATCGGAAACCCTCACCGATTCGAATTTCAAAATCAGCATCATGGGAACTGGCGGTGGAACGGATTGGGATGAAACCGTTTTCAGGAAAATATACCAGCCGGCAGTGGACAAGATCACCGAAGAAATGGTGGCCGATATCGAAGCGATGCGTGAAGGGCTCGGTTCTGCGGCTTCCGGCGAGGGCAAGGTGGTTGTCGTCAAGGAAGGTGTTGTCTATATAAATTTCGGCAAACTGGACGGGGTCAAACCTGGGGACCAGTACGAGGTCTTCCGTGCGGAAAACATCACCGATCCCGATACCAACGAGGTGTTGGGGCGGGATGAACAGCAGGTGGGCAAGATTGTTTTACAGAAGCTTTCCGGCGATCACCTGTCTACTGCCAAGATCCTGTCGGGAAGTGGCTTTGTCATAGGGGATATCGTCAAGAAAAAATAATCCGCAGAATATCAAGTGGCTTGCAAAATGGTTATCAGCAGCCCTTTGAGGTTTCAATACCTCAAAGGGCTTGCATATTTATATGGCGAGGCCTTTAGCTTTAGCTTCCCGGCCGGCTTGCTCGACAATCTCAGGCTTTCAAGGTATTCTAATCCACAATGAACTGGTTCTCCCACATAGGCAAGCAGGCCTCCCGCTTAGCATCACTGGAACTTTTTCGCTATATCGGTCCCGGATTCTTCGTCACGGTCGGCTTTATCGACCCCGGCAACTGGGTGACCAACGTGGCAGCCGGATCCCAGTTCGGCTATACCCTGCTTTGGGTGGTAACCCTCTCCACCATCATGCTGATCGTATTGCAACACAATGTCGCCCATTTGGGCATCGTTACCGGCGATTGCCTTGCGGAATCAGCTACGAAACATCTGAAACCTTGGCTCTCGAAAACCATTTTAGGAACGGGTATCTTAGCTTCCGTTTCAACCGCGTTAGCCGAAATCCTTGGAGGCGCAATCGCCCTCCAAATTTTATTTCAACTTCCAATTCAAATCGGATCGGTACTAATCCTTGCATTGATACTTTGGATGTTGTTTACGAATTCCTATGAAAAACTCGAGAAATGGATTATCGGTTTCGTATCCATCATCGGATTGTCATTCATTTATGAACTCAGTGTCGTGCAGGTCGACTGGGCT
>JBBRBT010000101.1:0-4701 GCA_038205495.1 Desulfobulbales bacterium | reverse complement strand
CCGGGCGCAGGGCAATGATGGCGTTATACAGATGGACGCAGATGTCGCGGCTCATGGCAACCACCATCGCCTTGCCGGTCTGTGCCTGATTGCGTTCTTCAAAGTGTGCCACCAGGTCAGCCGCTACCTGCTTGATGCGTGGTTCGGCACCGACGACCTTTTCCAGCGCCGCCCATTGGCTTTTGAGCTTGGCCTGTTGATCATCTTCTTCATCTTCCGCCAGTTCATCCACTTCGGCATCAATGTCCGCCAGCAGGTCTTCCTTCAGCCCCAGCTTGGCCAGACGTGATTCAAAATATATTGCAACAGTTGCCCCATCGTCGCGGGACTGCTGCATGTCGTAGATGCTAATGTAATCGCCGAATACGGCCCGTGTGTCGCGGTCTTCCGATGAAACAGGGGTGCCGGTAAAGGCCACAAAGGTTGCATTGGGCAGTGCATCACGCAGATGCTGGGCATAACCCACCTGATACCCTTTGGCATCACCCTTGAATTTGGCTTCAAAGCCGTACTGGGTCCGGTGTGCCTCATCGGCGATAACCACGATGTTGTGGCGGTCGGATAGGACCGGGAAGCTGTCTTCATCCTCTCCCGGCATGAACTTCTGGATGGTGGCAAAGACAATCCCGCCCGATGGCCGGTTGGCCAGCTTGGCGCGCAGATCCTGCCGCGTCTCACCCTGCACCGGCTGCTCTCGTAGCAACTCTTGCGAAAGCGAGAACACCCCGAACAGTTGCCCGTCCAGATCGTTGCGGTCGGTAATAACGACGATAGTCGGATTCTCCATCGCCGCTTCGCGCATCACCCGCGCCGCAAAGCAGGTCATGGTGATGCTCTTGCCTGAGCCTTGGGTATGCCAGACCACGCCCCCTTTCTGGTCTCCACCAGGACGAGAGGCAGCAACAACGTGATCTATTGCCGAACGCACCGCATGAAACTGGTGATAACCGGCGATCTTTTTGACCAGGGTGCCGTCATCCTCAAACAACACAAAGAAGCGCAGGAAATCCAGAAGGTAGGCCGGAGCCAGCACGCCACGTATCAGCGTCTCCAGTTCGTTGAACTGGCCGAGCGGATCAAGCGTCACTCCGTCAATGGTACGCCAGGCCATGAAGCGTTCCACATTGGCAGAGAGCGAACCCATCAGCGCCTCGGTGCCATCCGAGATCACCAGGATCTCGTTGTACTGGAACACGTCTGGGATCTGCTCTTTATAGGTCTGGATCTGGTCATATGCCTTCCAGACGTCCGCCTTCTCGTCAGCGGGGTTCTTCAATTCCAGCAGCACCAGCGGCAGGCCGTTGACGAACAGGATGATGTCCGGGCGGCGAGTATACTTTGCACCTTTGATGGAGTACTGGTTCACCGCCAGCCACTCGTTGGCTGTCACCTCGGTAAAGTCGATCAGGCGCACAAAGTCGCCGCGTGTCTCGCCATCTTTCTGATACTCGACCGGCACGCCATTGACCAGTAGTTGATGGAAGGCGCGATTGGCGGCCAGCAGCACCGGCGTATCCAGATTCAGCACCTGTTGCAGGGCGTCAATGCGAGCTATGGGAGGCACGGTCGGATTCAGCCGGTCGATAGCCTCGCGCAGTCGGCCAACCAGCAGCACCTGGTTGTAGCTGCTGCGTTCAGGCGCAGGACCGTCCGGCGCAATGTCCAGGCCGTAGCAATGGCTGTAGCCGGTATCAGCCAACCAGCTTAAGGTTTCCTGTTCGAGTTGGTCTTCGGTCATGGTTTCTCCGCTTGTCTGGTTGCAGCAAAAGCACTATACAACGGTAAAAAGGTAATTTTCTGGTCTGGAAGTTCAGAAAATGGCTGATCTGAAAAGACCAGCGCCTTGCCGCATTCAGGATATGAAGCAAGAAAAAGATGCAGACTCCTCAAGCTTCCGGCGGCACCGCTCTTAACCTCAACCGGATGAATTATACCGTTCATAACAGCCAGATAATCAACCTCGGCGGAACTGCTTTTTGCCTGCCGATCCCAGTAATAGAGGCTTCCCCGCTGCGATACCAGCATTTCCTGCCCCACAAACTGTTCAGCCATGGCGCCACGAAATATGGCAAGCAGATCCCCCCTGGCATACTCAATATCATCCGGCATGCCTGACAGATAGCGCATCAGGCCCAGATCCAGCATCAGTGCTTTGAAGACCTTGATCGACGCACTCGCACCCAAAGGCAGACCGGAAGGATTGGCCGAGGTGATCCTGCGTGCTACCTGTGCAAGACAGAGCGCTTCAAATGCTTTTTTTAGTGTCGGGTTGCCATAGCCCTCGCCCAGTCGGGAGTATTTTATCTGTTGCCCCACACTTTGCGCCAGTGAGGCAAAAACTGAATCGAGGCAGTATCGGTCTACCTGTGGAGTGTATTTAGCAAAATCCATCCGATATGATTCGACAATCTCCCCTTGAACTTCAAAGGCATCCTGCAGCGAGCCGTTTTCCTTGTATGCGTTGACGGCAGCCGGCATTCCACCGATGAAAAAATAACGTTTCAGCTCGTCGCGGAGAAGCTCATGCACAGCGGGTGATATGTCAGCAGGATTGCCAAGAATAGCCGCAGCAGCCGGTGCGTTACCGATCGCCTCCAGATATTCGGCGAAACAGAGTGGATAAAGATTGAGAAACTGAATCCTGCCAACAGGGAAGGAGGCGTCTTTGAGTGCAAACTCAAGAAGTGAACCGGCTGCAACAACATGCAAGTTCGGCATCTCCTCATAAAAATAACGCAGGGCGGTTATGGCGCGGGGACATGCCTGGATTTCATCAAAAATAAGGAGGGTTTTTCCGGGTGTGATTTTCTGCCGAAGCAGCACCTCAAGATCGGCACAGATGCGCACCGCATTAAGGTCACCGTCGAACAGTTTACGCAGGGAAGGATTGCGCTCCAGATCAACCAGCGCGACTGATTCAAAGCGGTTTTTTCCAAACTCCTTCAGCGACCAGGTTTTGCCAACCTGCCGGGCACCCCGCAGAATCAGCGGTTTGCGGCGCGTACTCTCCTGCCATTGTTGGAGTTGTTCGTCGATAAATCTGCGCATGGTTCACCCTGTCAAAGGCATTGATTTAAAAATACAAGGCAAATTTATATTTTATGGATTAAAAATACAAGGTTATTTATATGATTTAGAGTTTTATTCTTTCAACGTTACTCGTCTGGTTCTATTACTCGCGCCACCGCGCCACCGCATTTTTTACAGGAACCACTCAACACAAGAGAGTTGCCGATCATTTTCCCATCGTGAATCCGGATGGTTGTAATTCCCCGACATTCCCCGCACCAGACATTGTCCATGAGTTCTTTTTGTCCCACTACCGGAATTTGTTGCCAACGTTTTTTGGCATCAGCGGTAAATACCGGCATTTGTATTACGTTCGATTGCTTTTCGGTCATATACCCTCTTTTTGAACTACCGAGAAATCCTCGGTAGTTGCCTCAGCATCTAATTCACTTTCCTGATAAATGTTCAGTGCCTCGGCATCCGGCAGGCGCAACTGGCCGGAGATCAGGCGAGGGAGCAAGGTGTCGCGGAGGGTGGTGAGGGTTTGGGCTTTTTGCTCGATGGTGAAGGCCCGTTCGAGCAGCGGATCAACTAATTCATTCCACCGTTCGAGCAATAAATTGCATGGCTGAACAACCTGGAGCCGCTTCAAATCTGATACAGTAACATGCCCTAACCCAGTGGTCTGCTTGTCTCTCGCTATTTCTGCAAACACAGGCTTCAAATATTTGAGCGTAAGAAGAACGAAAGACCGCTCTTGTTCGGATTTCGGAACAACTCGGAAGATATGTTGATTCAACCATGCCTCTTTATGTGGCCAGACAAAAGTATCAATTGATGTATCAGGATTACCCGACCATGAGAACAATATGTCTTTGGTATTTATCTTGTATTTCAAAGGCATTTGAACTTCAGAAAAACCTGTTTGTGAGGTAACTCCTGCTTTCAACTCTGCAATTTTAATAATCGGCAATCCTCTTCGTTCTGAGTTTGGATCAAACGCCCGATAGGCTGCACCATTTATGTATTGAGCCAAGTCGTAAACCGCTCCAACCCGCCACCCCTTCGGCACCAACCCCAGTTCCGATTCCTCGAAGCTGTCAGGGAAGAGCGCGGCGGTGTCGGCGTCCATCCCTTCCGGTTCACGGCCTTCCAGTTTGGCGCGGACTGGACCAAAGTCAACGAACCACGATTTGAACAGGGCTTGGGCAATAGCTTCCAGGGTGGTGTTGGTTTCGCGGAGGAGGGTGATGCGGTCGTCAAGTGCCAAGATAAACTCGCCAATTTCTTTTTGTAATGAAGGAGGTGGTACGCGTACTTCAATTGAGTTCAATGTAGCTTGATTTAATAGAGGCTGGCCGGAGCCACTTCTCCAATTGTTGAGATTAAGTTGCCTGAGCAGATAAAAGAGAAAGAAAGGGTCGTTGTCAACTTTTGCTGTTGCGCAAATCGCATTATCAGTAATCCAGCACGTTTTCTTTGAAAAATGAACCGATCCGCAATATGAACCCACTCGACCAATAATGATCGAATTATTTGGAAAATTGGAGATAGTTGTCTTCCCGATTAATCCGTTAGAACCGAAGACCGAGAATTTTCCATTATCGAATCGTTCAGGGCTAGTTCTCCCGTTAGCAAAGGATAATAGGCTGCTCAAGGTCGTTTTATTGTACTCAAAACTCATACCCCAGC
>JBBRBT010000100.1:0-4750 GCA_038205495.1 Desulfobulbales bacterium | reverse complement strand
CGCCAAATTGGCCTGGGAGCTAAGGACATCCATTTTCTGGGCAAGGGTGGTGCGAGGGATCATCTCCAGGCTGATGGCGCTGATCCCGGCTGCCACCAGGGCGTCCACCAAGGCGGTTTCATTGAAGGGATCAAGATAACTGAGATGCACGGTCCCCCGCTGCATCAGGGGAATCTCCGCGAGCGGTGGCTTGCGCAGGCGGAGGAGGACATCGGCGGTTTGCAGCAGATGCTCGCGGGAAACGGCAATCGTCGCCCCCACGGCCGTATAAGACGTATCCGCAAAACGGCAGGCCAGTCCCGTACCTGACTCCACTGCCACCTCGGCCCCAAGTTGCACCAACTGAGCCACGGTGGACGGCACCATGGGCACCCGGGTCTCCCCTGGATGGGACTCCCGCATCACGGCAATCTTCATAGAACAACTCCTTGGAGGAAAGGCGGTGAGGAACTGCGGACAAGGGCCGCACCCTCTTCTACATCAGATATGTATAGTACAGGTAGATACCGGAGGAGGATCTGTCAAGCGGGTTGGCCGAGCCGGGCGAGGAGCCGTTCATGGATGCCGTCGAAACCCCCATTGGAGAGAATGACGACGATATCGCCGCTTTGACAATCACCAAGCAAAGCGTCGAGGATGGCGTCGGTGTCGGCAAAGGCCCGTGCCCTGGTACCACGAGCGCAGAGATCGGCTGCAAGTTGCCCCGAGGAAAACTGCTCACTCAAAGGGATGGTGTCCAGCGGCATAGGCTCTCGAATCAAGACCTCATCGGCGGGACTAAAAACCCCGGCATAGTCCTCTTGGAACACCGCCCGCCGACTGGAATTGGTGCGCGGCTCGAACACCACCACCAATCGGTTCTTGGGCCAGGCCAGACGCAAGGCATTGAGGGTTTCGCGGACTGCGGTCGGGTGGTGGGCGAAATCATCGACTACGGTAACACCCCGCACCACACCGCGGATCTGCTGCCGCCGCTTGACCCCTTCAAAAGAGGCCAGCCCTGCGGTGATGGCCTCCATCGAGAAGCCGAGATGGGCAAGGAGGGCAATCACCGAGAGGGCATTGAGGCCGTTATGCAGCCCCGGCATGGGCAGGCGGCAACGGCCTTGCAGCTGATCCCGATGGTACACTGAAAACTCGCTGGACAACCCTTTGACCTGAAGATCAACAAGCCGCCACTCGCATCCTGAACCAATGCCATAGGAGATTACCGGGCAGCGGGCTGCGCTGACCAGCTCGGCAACCACCGGATCGTCGGTATGGGCCACCAGCGCCCCTTGGGCCGGAATGCGGCCGATGAATTCGGCAAACGAGGCCTTGATGCTCGCCAGATCAGCAAAGATATCGGCATGGTCGAATTCCACCGAGGTGAGGATGGCGAACTGCGGCCGGTAATGGTGAAATTTCGAAACCTTGTTGAAAAAGGCAGTGTCGTATTCGTCGCCCTCGACCACAAAGTACGGGCTGTCACTGAGGTTGTAGTTACGGCCAAAGGCCTCGACCAAACCACCGATCATGAACCCGGGGGTGGCCCCGGCCCGGTGCAAGGTGGTGGCCAAGAGTGAGGAGGTGGTGGTTTTGCCGTGGGTGCCGGTCACCACCAGCGGTATCTTGCCCTCTAAAAAGAAATGTCCCAGGGCCTGGGGCATGGACAGATAGGGAAGGCGCAATCGCGCCAGTTCCACGGCCTCGGGATTGGTGATCCGCACCACATTGCCGACGATCACCAGATCAGGGCGGGCAGTAAGATTGGCGGCGCTGTACCCTGGCATCACTTCGATCCCCAAGCCGGCGAGAAAATCAGACATCGGCGGATAGACATGCTGATCCGAACCGGTCACGGTGAAGCCCCGCTGATGGAGCATACCGGCCATGGCCGCCATTCCGGTGCCGCAGATGCCGATCACATGAATGCGGCGAGGGTCTTCCGGGGCGCGGTTCAGGCCCGGATCAAGCAGCCCGGCGTTCATTGGGGCCGCACCGTCCGCTCGATGGCCCTGTAGACCCGCTCAAAGGTTTCTTCAAAAGAAGAAGGGGTTAACCGGCCCACCTCGATGAACTTGACCACGATTTCCTTGGCTACCTTGAAGATCGCCTCATCGCTTACCGGTTGCGGCACCGGCTGCTTGCTTGTTTTCTCTTCTCCGCTCACTTGTATGCCTCACCTTATGGATAGCAATAAAAAAACCCCTGTTACAGGAAGAAGGCCAATTCTTAACCAATTGTAACAGGGGTAACCAGTCTCACCCGGAAAAAACCTCGCCAGCATTCCCCGGAAGGCTATGGTTTTCAATTTGGCGGAGGATGGTCCCACCGCCACGATCATCAGTTCTTTTCCAGCACCCGATAATCGATCATCTCGGCAAAGGCGAGCATCTCTTCCTTTGCGACCTGTCGTCCCTTAATGGTGACAACAAAACGGGAGGCCACCACAATGTACAGCTCGCCGCTTTTTTTGCTGTTCTCGTATTTAACGATGGCCCGCTGCCCTTTCAAGGTCTCCAACTTGCCGCCGCCGGCACCGGCGAACATCGGATTATTGATCATCATCAGCACCGATTGCAACACCGGCGAGTCGGAAACGATCTCGATACTCATGGTCGAGGATCCTTTCTTGTAGTCCCGACTCACGGTGACACCGCCGCCGAGGATAGCCGCACCCAGGGCCTGGGCGCTGGCCTCTCCGGCCTGCCAGCCAGCCGGCGGTTCGGGGAGCAATCCCTTCATTTTTTCGCTTTTTTGCTGACGGACCAACTGGGCAGCATAATCAAGATTGGATGCGGCCCCGGTATAATCACCAGACTGATACTGCCGGATCGCTTCTTTGATGGTGCTAAGAACATTGTCTTCCGCCCGCAGCGGCTGCGAACACAAAACCAAGGTCAGGATCAGGACGATCCGCGGTAGTATTTTTTCAAACATAGGTCACCAAACAGTGGAGCCATGAAAATTAAAGTCTGCACTGTGATACCAAGAGGTGCCTGTGGTGTCAAGCAAAGAAGGGAAAACCAACGGTTTATCTAAAACAAATCAAGTTACATCAAATAAATAACAACAGACAGGCCCCTTAAAAACAACAACTCCATAAAGTCGGAAAACCGGTCAAAATTCCCCGCCATTGTCGACCCTTTGGCGACAGGAAACCCATCGGGAACTGAGAAAGAACCGGAGCAGAAAGACGCCACCAATCAGCAGACCCTGAGAATGGTTGCCGGATGGCGGCAAAACAGCTACCCTTCTCTCCTCGCAAGGACTCGCCAACTTCGCCAAGACACAACATCCACAGACGAGCACCCTTTTTTTTTTACAACCAACCAGGAGAATGCAATGGGACAGGAAATCGAACGTAAATTCCTCCTTGCCAGCGAGAACTGGCGCGGATTGGCCGAGGGTATTGCATACCGCCAGGGCTATCTCTGCGCCAGCAAGGAGCGCTCCGTCCGGGTCCGCATTGCCGGCGACAAAGCATACCTGACCGTCAAGGGGGCAACGATCGGAGCGTCCCGCAGTGAATACGAGTACGAAATTCCACCGGCGGATGCCCAGTCAATGCTGGACGACCTCTGCCCACAACCGCAGATTGAAAAGAAGCGATACACCATCCCCTTTGGCGGTTTCATCTGGGAGGTCGACGAGTTTTTCGGTCGCAATGCTGGACTCATCGTGGCGGAAATTGAGCTGGAGGCGGAGAATCAAACCTTTGAACGACCGGAGTGGATTGGCAAGGAGGTCACCGGCGATGCTCGTTATTACAATGCGGCTTTATGTGTTGCACCGTTTAGCAGTTGGAAAACCTCCGTGCGGGAAGGATAAAGTGTAGAGTTGTCCCGGGAAGGTCAGAGATACACATCCTGTCGCCTGACCTTCGATTATACTCATAAATTACCCTCTGAGGCCCCTGCCCTTGGCACTGAGCTGGGCGTCGAAGACCGGGCCCGGCTGAAAGGGAAAAATGTTGGCGCTTAAGCCGAGTTGTTGCCCCACAGGTTCCAGACCTTGTCCACCGGGGGGCTCAATGGCTAGGCTGATCTTTCGGGTGTGGCGGCCCACCAGGCACTTCTTTTCCTTGGGCACGCAAAGAAAAGAACGAAAAGCCCGCAGCCATGCCGGAGCCTGCTGAACCGCCGCGCTGATCGTTTAGTCTGGCGTAGTTATATCTATCCGTTTTCCTTCGCTTTTGGCCAGACCCTTCCGGGGCATCGTCACGGCAAGCACCCCGTTTTTAAAGGACGCTTTAATGGCATCCTGGTCAACATCCTCGGGCAAGGAAAGGATTCTTTGAAACGCACCGTAACTCCGCTCTATTCTGTAATAGTCTTTGTCCTTCTCCTCTTTTTCCTGTTTTTTCTCACCTTTGATGGTCATGGTATTGCCGCTGATATGCACCGTGACCTCCTTTTCCGTGACGCCGGGGATCTCCACCGTCAATCGATATTCCTGGTCAGTGGCGCTCAAGTCAACCTGCGGTGTCCACAATCCTGCATCGTCAAACGGAATCACAGGGCGAATATTTCCCATGGCAGGCAGGTCGAATCCACGAAAAAAGGTAGTAAAAAGATGATCGATCTCGCGCTGCAGCTGCATCATCGGGTGATAGGATCCGGGCACACGAGGGGTCGGTGACATCTCGGCATGCCGGACGGGAACGGATGCAGCCTGTTCTTCCTCTTTCTTGAACCAATTCCACGGGGCCAGTTTTTTTAATTCCATAGCATTATATCTCCACATGTTCTGTCTGGTCACAGTGCTC
>JBBRBT010000099.1:0-5343 GCA_038205495.1 Desulfobulbales bacterium | reverse complement strand
GGCATCATCGCTGAAGATGCAGTGCTTGCCATTGTTGATGCAGTCATGGGCTTTGCCGTTGATATGCTGCAAACAGGAAAGAGGCTGTCACGTATTAATAGCCAAACCACAGCATGTTAGGTCAACTCAGAAACTTGAGTTTTGTGCTTCAGCAACATTGAACGGTCTTTGCTCCAAACCGAGCGAACCTCTCATAATTTCCGGAGAAAATGGAGCTTCAATCCCTTTTTGTTTTGACCTCTCCATGTGATGCCTGTACCATAAATAGTCAATTTATTAATCATTCGAGCGTACTTTGGAGAGAAGCGATATGAAAACATATCCCGTGACGGTGAAAACAAGTGTTTGGGTGACCCTCTTCCTTTGTCTTGCAATGGCCTGGTCGTGCTGGGCTGCCGAATCAAGCGGAGACACTCCGGTGAAAGACGAGGTGAAAGAACAGTTTCGCCAGGAGATCATGGGTAGCAAGGGGCTGGCAAAAACGGATAGGGAATATGTCATCGGTTACCGGGACATTCTCTATGTTGAAGTATACGGAGAAGGCTCCATGGCTGTGGGGGCAAGTAATCCGTCGTCTCCTGCAGCGTCAAAGCCATCGGCCGAGGGGCAGGATTTTATTCGCGGTCGCGGCACGGGAGCCGAAGTCGGGGCGGACGGGCGGGTGTCGCTTCAGCATATTGGTCAGGTCTATGTCGTTGGCATGACGATGACCCAGCTGACTGACTATCTCAAAAAACTGTACAGTACGGTTTTTGACAAACCCAACGTCATCACTTCTCTGGTCCAGAGCAACAGCAGGCAATACACCATGATGGGACAAATCATGCGCCCGGGACTGTTCCATATCGATCAGCCCATAACTGTGGTAAAAGCTATTGCTCAAGCGGGGAGCTTTACCCAGTGGGCAAATTCCAAGGTGACGGTTATTCGTCAGGATAATGAGCTTGTTCCCGAGAAAGGCCAAGATAAAGCCCCCTCAAAAGCGCGGAAATACGAATTCGATTACGATGATTTTCTCAAGGGGAAGGATCTCGAGAAAAACATCCAACTCGAAGCCGGGGATGTTGTTGTCGCTCATTAAGCACAGGGAAGGAAATGCAGATTTTTCATCGTTTTTCATGGATAATGGTTTCTTCTTCGATATTGGCAGGGCTCCTTGCTGCCCCATCCCACGCCCGACAAACAACGGTGACTGGCGGGGTGGATACGTCGTATGACTTCCGCTCGCGTTCCTACAAACAAGAGGGGAACGGTTTCAACTCGGATGAAGGGGATGTCAAGAAGGTCGGAATAGGCCCAACCGTGTCGGTGGTCTCTCAGGGGATTTTCGATACCCTGAGCCTTTATTATGCTCCCACGCTCTTTTATGATTACATCAGCGAGGATAGCGGGGTCGATCATCGGCTGAATCTGAAAGAAGAACGAACTCTCTCCCGTTTTTGGTCGTTGACTGTGTCCGATGATTTTATCCGGTCCGATGACCCGTCGGTTTCCTCGAGCAGCTCCAGCAATACGTCTTACGCTGGTGGCAGCGGGCAACCGCTTGTTACTTCGGGGGACCAATTGTCCAGGAATCTGAGCGGCCAAACCTACTGGACGAATACTGCGGCAGTACAAACGGCCTACTCCTTGTCACCTCTCAGCAGTATCGGCGGCGGCTACACGTACAGCGTACTCCGCAACGATCAGAACGGTAGCGGGTCCACCAGTCAACAGGACGCCCAGGACTACAACGACTACGATAAGCACGCCTTTTTCACCAATTACTCCCATGGGTTCAATCAAAACTGGCGCTCCAGTCTGGGGCTTAATTATACCCGCGGTTTGTACGACCAGGCGCCTGCTGGGACCGGGAATTCGGTCGGTACACCGGATCTGGATCAATACGGCGGCAACATTGGGGTCGATTATATTCAGGATCTCAATAATTTTTTCCCCTTGAAGTATTCGTATTCCGAAACGCAGTACGACGGCGATACCCGTCCCGGCTATCAAGCGCATAATGGGTCCTTCGGCTGGGATCATGCCTTTGATCCCCGGACCAAGTTGGCCATGGGGGCGGGGCCTTCGTATGCAAAAACCGATGGGCTCGAAGGTACCTGGGGATACAATGGCTACCTGAATTTTTCGCGGAAGTACGAGCATGCCGCCTACGCCCTCATGCTTGATAAGCAGTATGCAGCCCAGAATTTTACCGGCACTGACAATTCGGGTTTAACCGATACCTACAGCGCCGCTGCCATTTTCTCCTACCAGTACACCGAGCGCCTTGCCCTCGACGCCCACGGTCGGTATAGCTGGGAGTCCACTTTTAATCCCCAGGGGGATTACCTTACTGCCGCGGATGGGGGGAGTGCATCGGGCAAGAGCACCGGCGATACCACCTATGATACGAACATCTATGAGGTCGGGGTCGGTTTCAGCTATTCGTTTGCGCAGTGGTACAAGGCGGGGGTAAAATATACCTATTATGTATCCGATGGCAATCTGACCGGCGATCAATACACCGACCATCAAATCCTTTTCACCCTGTCCGCCAGCAAAGAGCTCTGGCGCTGGTAACAAATAGGGCCCGGGGTGCTGGGAGAGTTTCTTTTTGACTGCACTAGGCCTGCCTGCAGCCCCTGGAATGCTGCCGGGAAGCACCAAGGATTAGCAGTCGGCAGGGCCTGAATGTGCACAGAAGGAGATGGTATTCCCGCAATGAAAAAAATATTGGTCACCGGCGCTGCCGGTTTTATCGGTTCGTTTCTGTCCAAGAAATTGCTCGGTCAAGGTTGGGAGGTGGTCGGCATTGATAACCTCAACGATTATTACGACACTGGCCTGAAAAGAGCGAGACTGCAGTGGCTTAATCAGCCAGGCTTCACCTTTCTCGAACTCGATCTAGCCGACCGGGATGGGATGGCGCAGTTGTTTGCCGCCCATCGGTTCGATGCGGCTGTCAACCTGGCCGCCCAGGCCGGAGTTCGCTACTCCCTCACCAATCCCCACGCCTATGCCGATTCCAACCTCCTCGGTTTTGTCAACATTCTCGAGGGCTGCCGCCACAACGGGGTCGGTCACTTAGTTTTCGCCTCTTCGAGTTCCGTCTACGGTGGCAATACCAGTATGCCGTTTTCCGTACACGATAATGTAGACCACCCAGTCTCACTCTATGCTGCCACCAAGAAAGCCAATGAGATGATGGCCCACGCTTACAGCCATCTCTATGGAATGCGCACCACCGGCCTGCGGTTTTTTACGGTGTACGGGCCTTGGGGACGACCGGATATGGCCTATTTTCTCTTCACCAAGGCGATTCTGGCCGGTAAGCCGATCAATATCTTCAACAATGGCGATATGGCCCGGGATTTCACCTATATCGATGACATCATCGAAGGGGTGGTGCGAGTGATCGAACAACCGCCCGCCCCCAACCCGGATTGGGATAAAGGTCAGCCGGACACCGCCACCAGTTGGGCGCCCTACCGAATTTACAATATTGGCAACAACAAGCAGGAAAAATTGATGTATTTCATCGAGGTTTTGGAAAATTGTCTCGGCAGGAAGGCCGTGAAAAATTTCTTGCCCATGCAGGATGGTGACGTGCAGCAAACCTATGCGAATATCGACGATCTGGTGGCAGACGTTGGATTTCGGCCGTCCACCCCGATCGAGGTCGGGTTGCAGCGATTCGTTGATTGGTACCGGAGTTATTATTTATGAAAATTGCTATTATTGGAACAGGGTACGTCGGCATCGTCAGCGGCACCTGTCTCTCCGAGTTTGGCCATGAGGTGGTCTGTGTCGATAAAGACGTGGCCAAGGTCACCGCACTGTGCCAGGGGCAGATTCCGATCTATGAGCCGGGCCTAGCCGATATGGTGGCCAAAAATATGGCTGGCGGCCGACTCCGCTTCACCACCGACCTCAGCGAGGCGGTCCCGGAGGCCGAGGCCGTCTTTATTGCGGTAGGCACCCCTTCGAGTCGGCGCGGCGATGGTTATGCCGATCTCAGCTATCTCTACGACGCAGCCAGGGATCTGGCCCCGCATCTTGCCGGTTACACGGTGGTGGTCGATAAAAGCACGGTGCCGGTTGGTACTGCCCGCCAGGTAGCCCGAATTATTGGAGAGACCAACCCAGCTGCTGATTTTGATATGGCCTCGAATCCCGAGTTTTTGCGGGAAGGGGCAGCGATCAACGATTTTATGCGGCCTGATCGGGTGGTTATCGGGGTGGAAAACGAACGGGCCGCTACGGTGCTGCGCGAGATCTACAACGCGCTCTATCTCATCGAGACTCCAATCGTCATCACCGGTATCGAAACCGCCGAATTAATCAAGTATGCAGCCAACGCCTTTTTGGCGGTAAAAATTAGTTTCATTAATGAGATGGCCAATATCTGCGAGGCTGTGGGGGCCGATGCCATCGCCCTTGCCAAGGGCATTGGGCTTGACGGCAGGATCGGCAAAAAATTTCTCCATCCCGGCCCGGGCTACGGCGGTTCCTGTTTTCCCAAAGATACCGTTGCGCTGCTTCGCACCGTGCAGGAGCATGGGGTAAGCGCGCGCATCGTGGAAGCTGCCGTGGAAGTCAACGCCGCCCAGAAGGCGCGGATGGTGAAAAAGATCCGCGATGCCTTGGGTGGCAGTGAAACCGGCAAGACCATCGGGGTACTCGGCCTTACCTTCAAGCCGGAAACCGATGACATGCGTGAGTCGCCGGCCCTTACCATCCTGCCGGCATTGATTGAGAAGGGGGCAAAGGTCGTGGCCCACGATCCTCAAGGGATACGGGAGGCAGCAAAATTACTGCCCAAGTCGATGGTTTACGTCGAAGACCCCTATGCGGTGTGCATCGATGCGGACTGCATCATTCTTATGACGGAATGGAATCAATACCGGGCCTTGGATTTGAAACGGGTGTTGGGCATGATGCACCAACCAATCTTTGTCGATTTGCGCAATGTGTATGAACCTAAAAAAATGCGGGCACTCGGGTTTGAGTATTATGGTAACGGGCGAGGACACCAGGAAACGTGACCCGTTGCCATCTTTGCATGAAACGTCGAGGAGCCAATAATTTCCATTGGGTACCCCCCCGGCTTTGCCGGGGGACAGCAACAGTTTGACAGTTCCTGCAAAATAAAGAAGCCTCCCGCCTCGTGAACCGGTCAAAGTCACGAAAAAGGAGGCTTCATGAACGACATACAATGTTTAAGCTACACAAAATGGGATTGCAAGTACCATGTGGTGTGGATACCGAAATGCCGGAGAAAAATGCTTTTTGGACAACTCCGGAAAAACCTGGGTGATGTCTTCCACGATCTAGCCCGTCAAAAAGAAAGTCGGATAGTTG
>JBBRBT010000098.1:0-5568 GCA_038205495.1 Desulfobulbales bacterium | reverse complement strand
TTCACTGGAGAAACCGGTGAAAATCCTGCTTTCAGGGCGGAGTTATCCGTCCGGCCTGTCGATAAGCTTTTTCGACAGGCGCCTGGTCTTTGCTAATGTGTCTACTGCCCGTTAGCCGTTAATCATACGTGGGGCAGTGCTGTCTTTCAAATCCATGGGCGATCATTCGTAAAATTGCCTCCATGGACGGCGCGATGAAACTCAGGAAATAACTGCGTATTCGCTCCCACAAGGCCCGCTTGCTGCCGATTTTTTCCCAAGCCGCCTGGAAAACCGGACAGCAGAGCTGTTGCACCTGGTCAACGAGAAAAGCGAGCATCATCAGATGCATAAAGACCGCGCTCAGGTGCTTCTTGCCCAGGCCGTAATTATGGCCGAGGTTATAGCCCTGATTTTTGAGCGTGTTGAAAGTCTCGTTCTCGATTCGCCATCGGGCGCGGCCGCACCGCATGATCTCCATGACATTGTCGGCGGTGATCTCAAAGTCGGTCACCCAACTGAAGCGATTGAGGATGACCACTTCCTCGCCTTTGGTCACAACCTCCCAGTGCTCGAGGAAGTTGACCTCGATAAGGACCTCCAGACAGGGATTACAGTGCTGAACACCATCGATACCCGGCACCAGCAACCATTTCGCTACTATGAGAGTGGCTACCCCTTCGAGTACTACATGGTCCGTTTCCTCTCCCGTGAGAAAAACGAGTTAGCAGTCATGAAGTGAGCACAGAGGAGTGGGCTCGGAAAAATAAACGAACCGTTACAGGGGAAATCTGTTAGCACGAACATCCACTAAAGGGCTGAGAGATCCTCTACAAATAAAAGGCTTATTTTTACCCTATCTTTGTAATGTAGGAAGGGTGTTGAAGAGTAACTCCCAGAGGCTGCATTCAGCTTCCAACAAGCTTGTTTTCTATCCTTGATTGCCATGCCTTTGGAACATTATGAAATAATGTTCCTTGATTTCTTTTAACACCCAGTTTATCTTTCGTCGCTTCGCTCAAATATTTTTTTGACGTTTGCACCTTCCTTGATGTCGGGTGTTGCTGATTCGTTTTGCCCTCAGTGTTCCGATGCAAGTTGTGGGGTGTAGCCTTCGGATGTCTCACCCACCTTTTCGATGGTCTTTTTCCCATCCATTTGAAAGGTGCTCTACAGGCCAGACGTCGGGCTTGCCATTGAATCGTTTCCTTGCGGAGTCGTAACCAAAACGCCCTGGTATTTTTTGCGCTATATTTTCGTCCGGTATATAAAAAACAGCAACATATAGATTTTTCAGAGAAAAAATAAACGGCAGGAAAGGTACAATCAAGCAAATGATAGGTCGTTGAGCGCTGTTAACAGATTCAGGTGCATTGAAAAATTGGGCCTCCGAAGGCAAAGGTGGTCGGCTTGAGTCTCGCCTCGTTCACGACACATATCAACCACTTAAGTGTCATGTTAGCTAGGTGGGTTTTTCTGTATTGATCCATTTCAAGCAAATGCTATCCCCGGTCAGGTTAGAATATGAAGTGTGAAAAAGGGCCTGACCGCAAATAACCTGGATAAAATTGCGTTCGGATTTGGGCCATCGATTTTCTGCTGCAAATTGCAGCAGAACCTTACGAAGCCGGACAAAAATCAACAACTTCGGAAAATCATCTTGAGATAGCAGAGCTATTTGCCATGGAATATGGGCAAAAAGGGAAGATTTTTTTGACTTCTCGTTCTCTTGGCAAAAGGTTCGAGCCAGCGCTTGGCCTAGCACAATGCCTGAACTCTCTGATATCGTTACGATCCTCACAACTCATTATGCGAGGGATATAATGCGTTCCACCCTAATTCGTTTTCTGCTTCTTATCATCTGCTGCCTGCTGCCTGTTGCATCTTCGGCGGCTACGAACCGTTCCATTCATGTCGAGTGGGGCTACACGCCGCCCTCGGTGCCCGCGGTAACAGGTTTCAAGCTTTACCAGGAAGGTGTGTTCGCTTGTCAGACCAAGGTGCCCAAGGCTACAGCCATGGACTGCACCGTGTCCCTGACCGCTGACAGCACACTTTTCACCATGACTGCAACTTTCAGTGACGGTACCGAGAGTCCGCATTCTTCGCCCTTTGCCTTTTCTCTCCCCAAAGCAGCCACAATCGCCATAAACCCCATTAGCGTTAGTTCTTCTGCCCTAGCCGCAGGGCTGACCAACACCGCCACCACCCCTGTAACAGTTAATTCTCCCTCTTCTGCCGCAGGGCTAACCAATACTGCCACTGCCCCCATGGCAGTTATTTCTTCTTCCCTAGCCGCAGGCCCAATCCCGTTGACTGTCACCTTCGGCGGCTCAAGCTCAAAGGCCTCAACGAACGCTTCCATCACTTCGTACTCCTGGAACTTTGGCGACGGCTCTTCGACCACCGGTGCAAACACCACGCACACCTTCACCACAGCCGGATCCTACAAGACTACCCTGACCGTCACCGACAGCAAGGGTCTGACCAAGTCGGCCAGCACCCCTATTGTGGTTACGGCTGCAGCTGCCGCCGCTAATACACTCCCAACGGCAGTAGCAAGTGTCACGCCTCTGAGTGGTATAGCGCCTTTAGCTGTCACCTTCGACGGTTCCGGCTCCTCCGATGCCAATGGCTCAATAACTTCCTATGTCTGGAACTTCGGCGATGGCAGTTCTGCCACCGGCAAGACCGCTACCCACACCTACACCACCGCGTCGACATTTACCGCAACCCTCCAGGTTACCGATAATCAGGGAGCCAAAAGTACCGCCAATAAAACTATTACCGTTGGGGCTCAACAGCCGTCGACAGCATTGAAAGTTGAAACTGGCGAAATTGCAGTCACGAGCAATTGGGCACGCGTGTCTCTCGCTTCAAGCTTCACAAACCCTGTTGTGGTTGCCGGCCCTCCAAAGTTTAACAACAGCGATCCCTGTGTCATCCGCATTCGCAACGTCGATAAAACCGGCTTTGACATTAAGCTTACCGAATGGAATTCTCATGATGGGGTGCATCCTGCAGAAACCATCAGCTACCTCGTCATGGAAAAAGGACGGATTATTCTTCCTGACGGTTCCATAGTTGAAGCTGGAAGTTTTACAGGAACCACCAGTCTGGCGACCGTGTCCTTTAGCAAGTCTTTTGCCAAAATACCCGTAGTGATCACCACAATTGCCTCCGTCAATGAACCTGATACCATCAGTGGTCGTATCAAAAACATTGGCCTTGCTAATTTTGCCTATTACTTCAGCGAACAGGGGGTAAATTCCAACATCCATGCCAATGAAACCGTCAATTTTATTGCCTGGGAACCTGGCAAAGGAACGGTTGGTTCAGTACAGTTTGAAGCCACTGTCACCGGCAAGGGTGTCGCCAGCGCCTGGTATCAACAAATTTTCCAGACCCCATTTAAACAGTCGCCACTGTTATTAGCTGATATCCAGACTATTAACGATCCGGATACTTCAACACTGAGAATGCAACAAGTTACTTCAACAGGGTTCCAGATGAAAGTTGAAGAACAACAGTCCATAGTAACACATCCTGCGGAAACGGTCGGTTACCTTGCGCTAAGCTTAACGGCGGTCCCTAATTATTTAACCTCAGCAAGCCAAACCTCTTTGGTTAAATAGTCGGGGGAGCCGTGCTCCGGTTGTGCCGGGTGTACTCTGGGTATTTTCAAGTCAGTCTACTAAACAGGCTCCTGTTTATGGAGCCTGTTTAGTAGACTGAACATCTGCTCCGGTCCTGCTTGAACCATCATATCTTGCTGAGTCGGCACATAAAGCTTCTGCTGGTGGATGTGCCGGTGACCTGGCCCCGTTGATCGTCCTCGGTGAGGATGTTGAGGTTGCACTGCGGATTGTAATCGCCCCAGCCCCAGGCAATACGAACACTCCCGGGGCGAACCGTTGTCGATATTCTCGCAACCATCTCGATGGCGCCTTTCGGTGTTTCAATGCGCAGGGGATTTCCTGCTGCTATGCCTTGCCGCCCTGCATCGTCGGGGTGTATGTCGACCACTGGGCCCGCGCTGGTCTTGAGGAGGGCGGGGATGGTGCGAAACTGCGAATTAGTGAAACGAATATCGCGGCTGCCACTTATCCCCAACATCGGATACTCGCCACTGCGAGCAGCGAAGCTGATTGGGTCATCGCCCCGTCCATCCTGAAAAGGGACACCTGGAAATCCGGCTTCTGCGAGTCGGGCGGAAAAAAATTCGACCTTGCCGGATGGCGTCTTGAATGGCTGTTCCTTGTATTTTTCATACCGGATTTTCTCAAGACGTAAGCCTTTGCCGTTTTGGCGCAACTGTTCCACAGTGACCCCCGCCGGTTCCAACTGATAATCGATAGCCTCCTCCGCGGTCTGCCAAGGGAATTCGTCAACAAACCCGAGCCTCCTCCCCAGTTCAAAAACAATTTTCCAGTCCGGCCAAGAGTCTCCGACAGGGGTGATGACCGCGTTTTGTAAAAACATAGGGTTGTTGCGAATAGAGGAGCGATTGAGCTGCGTTTTTTCAAAACAGGTGGTGGCAGGGAGGATGACATCGGCAAGTTTGGCTGTTTCTGTCATGAAGAGATCGATCACCACGAGGGTCTCTACTTTGGTGAAGGCCGCTCTGGTCCGGCTCGAGTCGGCCATCGTGACCAAGGGATTGCCGGATTGGACCACCACCATCTTGAGCGGATAGGGCGATGCATCGACAAGAGCGTCAACAATACAGCCCTGGACCTGATTGCCCCAGGTGTCACTGAAGGTGTTGAAAAGGGGATATTGGTGGGTGATCGGGATCGCGCCGGCGGGCAGTCGATCTTTCATCTGGATGTTGCGCACCGGGATCGGTTGCGGCAGGACATCGCCCCCTTCCTTGTCCAGATTTCCCGTCAGGGCCCGGAGCATGGCAATGACCCGGGTGGTGTCAAAGACCTCCCGGTGCATGTCCAGGCCGTTGCCGTCAATGATGGCGGAGGGTTTGGTGGTGGCGTACAATCGGGCAACCTGCTTGATTTGGTCGGCCGTGAGCCAGAGGGATTCGGCTACCTTTTCAGCGGGATAGGCGGCGGCTACTTGTCGGAGCGCATCGAAGCCGACGGTGTAGTGTTCTATAAAATCAGCATCATACAAATTCTCCGTGATGATCTCATGGATCATCGCCATGGCCAACAGGCCGTCATGACCCGGTTTGATCTGCAGCCAGATGTCCGCCTTTGCAGCCAGCGCCGTTTGTACGGGATCAATGACAATCAGCTTTGCCCCGTGCTCCTTGGCATAGTGAATACCTTCGGCAGCTCCCAGGGCCGTGTTGCCGTCGTTCTTGCCCCAGACGATGATGCAGCTGGCGTTTTTTGCCTCCGGGAAGGCCATGGCGCCGTAGGTGTAGGAATGGGCGAAATCGCGGGCGACAAAGCAGATAGAACCATTGCCGATGGTGTTGGGGGAGCCGAAAAGATGCATCAGCCGGTTGGGATAATCCCAGGGCGCGCCCCAGTCAGCGGCCATGCCGCGCAGCCAGGCCACGGACTTTGCCCCCGAGATCTCACTGTGCCGGGTAAACTGCTGGGCCACCAGGTTGAGCGCCTCTTC
>JBBRBT010000097.1:0-6506 GCA_038205495.1 Desulfobulbales bacterium | reverse complement strand
TGATCAGGAGAAAGAGGATCAGCGTATAGAACAACTGAACTTGTTTAAATAGGCGACCACCATATGGTGGGCAGTCAATCTGTTCCATAAACCGCTCTGAGCGGTTCACAGTCTTTCAAGCCACCGGCTTTGCCGGTGGTTCTGACTTTAGCACATCTGATCATGACATTTTCCTGCTTCTGAATGATTTATTCTGCTTTGGAGAATTGCCGTGATTGCTTGTGTCGGTAGGGAACAGGTGGCTGAAAGTGTACTTCTTTGCGAATGGCTTTCAGCCTTTAATGCGCTGCCTGGATGACAATTTTTTCGACTTTTGCAAGATATTCATCAGGTAATAATAAGTTGAAAGTATTGGCTATGCAACTCGGTATTGCTCAGTCTTTATTCGTAGAATGCGCTGTTTCTGTTCTCAGTTTTGAAATGAAACCGAATTGTTAACTGGTTGTCACTCACATTCAAGTTTTCATGGATTCTGCGGATCAATTCTACTGAGCATTGATTTGCAATCTCCTGAAAAGATCTGGAGATTATTTTGAATACTAGTATAGAAAAAACAATATGTTGTGGTATGGTATCAGATAATTTTTAAAAAAATTTCAAGGGGCACCGAGGACACGATATGGTTCGGTTTGAAGGTGATGGCATAGGCGTGTGCTCGTCCCGCATCCATGTCATCGGGGTCTCTTTTCCCATATTCTGCAATCAAGGACAGCGGTGAATCATTCCATGGCAGGCTCTGTTCCAGATCCCGGCAACGTGCCGTCCCTCGACCTTGCACCGCAACCGGCTGCCCTGGTTCTTGATCAGGTCAGGAAAACCTTTGTGGTTGAAAAAAAACGGATTGTCGCCCTCGATAGTGTCAGCTGCGCCATTCGTCCCCAGCGGGTGACTGGGCTCATCGGTCCCGACGGTGCGGGCAAAACCACCTTGATGCGGCTCTGTGCCGGCTTACTGACCCCAGATCAGGGACAAGTGACCGCCTTGGGTATCAATGTGGTCCGAGACCCGCTTAAAGTCCAGGCCAGTATCGGCTATATGCCGCAGCGTTTTGGCCTGTATGAAGATCTTTCAGTCCAGGAAAACATGGATTTATACGCTGATCTTCAGGGGGTGCCTGAGGGTCAGCGCAACGAACGCTATGCGCAACTGCTGGCCATGTCCGGGCTGGAGGGTTTTCGTGGTCGCCTGGCCGGACGGCTGTCCGGCGGCATGAAGCAGAAACTGGGTCTCGTCTGCACGCTGGTGCGGCCACCGCGACTGTTGCTGCTCGACGAACCAACGGTCGGCGTTGATCCTGTTTCCCGGCGGGAGTTGTGGAATATTGTCTACCATCTGGTGGAAGCGGAGGGCATGAGCGTGCTGCTCAGTACCGCTTACCTCGATGAGGCTGAACGCTGCGCCGAGGTTATTCTCATGCACCATGGCGCCCTTCTTGGCCACGACCACCCTCAGGCCTTCAGCCGCCGGGTAACTGGCCGCACCTGGCTGGTGCGAGCCCCCTCCTTGCCCAAACGGACCTTGCAGCGCGAACTCAGCCGGAATCCGGCGGTACTCGATGCCCTGATACTGGGCAAGGCGATCCGGGTGGTCACGCAAAATGGGGGAGGGACGAGCCGGGAGTTGCTGCCGGATGGGGTTGTCGGGGAAATCACTGCTGTTGAGCCACGTTTTGAGGATTATTTTGTCGCCACGCTCAAACATGATGGCAAGACAACAATGGCCACAAAAGAGATCACTCTGCAAAAAAAAGATAATCAATTTTCCGGGCAGGACGTCATCACAGCCGACAATCTCGTTCGCCGTTTCGGTGATTTCTTAGCGGTTGACCATGTCAGCTTCCGGGTGAAGAGCGGTGAAATTTTCGGCCTGCTCGGGGCCAACGGCGCGGGCAAAACCACTGCCTTTCGCATGCTCTGCGGTCTGTTGCCTATCTCCGGAGGACAATGCACGGTGGCAGGGATGAACTTGCGGACCGCAGCGGCAGGGGCCAGAACACGGATCGGTTACATGGCGCAGAAATTTTCCCTGTACGGAAATCTGACAGTTCTGCAGAATCTCAAATTTTTCAGCAGCGCCTACGGCTTGCACGGCACACGGCGCAGCACCCAGATCAATTGGGCCCTGGCCACCTTTGATCTCGAACAGTTCACCGCTACCGAGAGCCAATCCCTGCCGCTCGGCTTCAAGCAGCGGCTGGCCCTGGCCGTGGCCCTGATGCATGAGCCCGAGGTACTTTTCCTTGATGAACCTACCTCCGGGGTCGATCCGCTCGCCCGCAGGGAATTCTGGACCCAGATTAACAGTCTGGCCGACCAGGGCGTGACCGTGCTGGTCACCACCCATTTCATGGAAGAGGCGGAGTATTGCGACCGCCTCGTGATCATGGCCGAGGGCCGGGTTTTGGCCGAAGGGACACCCGAAGACATGAAGCAGCGCTACGGAGGGGGAGCAGAGCGGGAAGCCACCATGGAAGATGCCTTTATCAGCCTGCTGGAAGCCCATCACGATCCCAAGGCGAACACATGAAACCGGGCGGTCTGCTGCGTATCAAGGGGATGATCCGCAAGGAATGGCTGCAGATCATCCGCGACCCCTCCAGCATGGCCATCGCCTTTTTTCTGCCGCTGCTGCTGTTGCTGATTTTTGGTTATGGTGTTTCTCTGGATGCCAAAAATATTCCTCTTGCCCTGGTGGTGGAACATCCAGGGGTACAGAGTTCGAGCTTCAGCGGTGGTTTTTGGCAATCGCCCTATTTTGCGCCGATACCGATGTCTTCCATCCAGGAAGCGGAGACGGCACTCAGGCGTTCCAAGGTGGATGGCATCGTCTGGCTGCGGGAAAACTTCGATCGCGATTACCTGAACAAGGAATCGCCACCGATGAGCGTCCTAGTCAACGGCGTTGATGCCAACACGGCCCGGCTGGTGGAAGGCTATGTGCAGGGGATCTGGTTTGGCTGGTTGGAACAGGAGGCAGAACGGGCCGGGAAAAAGCTGCAGTCGCCGGTGCAACTGGAACAACGCATCTGGTTCAATCCCCAGGTGCGCTCCACCGACTTTCTCGTGCCCGGGGTTCTGGCGGTGATCATGACCCTGATCGGCGCGCTGCTCACTGCCTTGGTCATTGCCAGGGAATGGGAGCGGGGTACCATGGAGGCCTTGCTGGTCACCAGGATTTCGGTGATCGAACTTCTGCTCGGCAAACTGATCCCCTATTTTATCCTTGGCATGGGGGGACTGATTCTCTCCCTGCTGATGGCGGAATTTCTCTTCCATGTGCCGTTGCGGGGTTCTCTCTGGCTGCTGCTGGCCACCTCGGCCCTCTTTCTGCTGGTGGCGCTTGGCATGGGACTGCTGATATCCACGGTGTTCCGGTCACAGTTCGTGGCAGCACTGGTGGCGCTGGTCAGCACCTTTCTTCCCGCCTTCATCCTCTCGGGATTCATCTTCGATATCCAGAGCATGCCGCTGGTCATTCAATGGATCACCCACCTGATCGCTGCCCGCTATTATGTCGCGATCCTCCAGACCCTGTTTCTGGTGGGCGATGTCTGGAGCGTGGTCTTGCCTAACTCAGCGGCTCTGCTGATTATGGCGGTTTTTTTTCTCGGCCTGGTCTATCGCAAGACCAGAAAGAATCTCGAATAGGAGTATCTGTGGGTCATCGTATCCTCGCCCTGATCATCAAGGAATTCCTGGCCCTGTTCCGGGATAAAAAAAGCCGGATGGCAGTGATTGTGCCACCGATCCTCCAGCTGCTGATCTTTGGCTATGCCGCTACTTTTGATCTGGAAAACGCTGGTCTGGCAATATTTAACGAGGATTCCGGGGCCATATCCCGCGAGCTGATCGGTCGTTTCGAGGGGTCGGTGGGATTCAAAATTGTGGGGTATCTTCAGTCCGAGGCGGAAATCGGGCCGCTGATCGATCGCAAGGGCGCCTTGCTCATCCTGCATATCGACGAGCAGTGTTCCGCCCATCTGGCGCAGCACGAGAGTTGTGCCGTGCAGGCGATCATAGATGGCCGTAACTCCAATACGGCCATGCTGGCGCTCAACTATGTGCGAAGTATTGTCACGGATTTCAATCAGGAACAGGCGGAACAATCCTTGGGGGCTAAACTGCCGGCTCAGCTCACTATCCGGGCCTGGTTTAATCCTAATCTGGAGAGCCGCTGGTTTATCGTCCCCGGTATCATTGCGCTCCTAGCCATGATCGTCACCTTGGTGGTGACAGCTCTTTCGGTGGCACGGGAACGAGAGGCCGGCACCTTTGACCAATTATTGGTGACGCCGCTGCGGCCCTGGGAGGTCTTGATCGGCAAGGCCATGCCTGGTTTGATTGTCGGGGTAGGGGAAGGCTCACTGATCATCCTGGTTACGGTGCTCTGGTTCAAGATACCGTTGGTCGGGCACCTCTCTACCCTCTACCCGGCGTTGATCATCTACGTTTTATCGATCATCGGGGTAGGGCTGATGATCTCTTCGTTCTCCGCAACCCTGCAGCAGGCCCTGCTGGGGGCCTTTCTCTTCATCGTGCCGGCGGTCACTCTTTCCGGTTTTTCGACGCCGATTGCCAACATGCCACAGTTTATGCAGACCCTGACTTATCTCAACCCGATGCGCTACTTCCTCACCATCGTCCGCAGGGTCTTTCTCGAAGGGGCCGGGCTGGAATATTTCTGGCACGACCTCTGGCCGATGTCGATCATTGCCGCCGTAACGCTCTCTATGGCCACCTGGCTCTTCCGCCACCGAATGTATTGATTTCAATTACAGCTGAGCCTCATGCAAAAGGTGCAAAAGCCCTCAGATGGCTGAGGGCTTGGCCACAAGTAATCTGGACAAAATCGCGATCGGATTGGGGTCGGATTTGTTTGTGGTGCCCAGCGCAAAACCGCAGGGTGTTAGGGCAGCAACATAGAAAATTTTGCGTTTAAGCCGCAACAAAAGATGGCCCCAGATCACGATGTAATGGGGCGAAGACAGTTATTCGTTACCAGCATATCCCGGAATTGCTGCAATGAATTGTTGCAGGCACGGCCGAATCTCAAGTCCACCTGTGTACTGCCTTAGGCAGGGTCAAGAAATGGCCTTAAGTCTTCCAACCAGCTCCTTCATATTGCGCCGAATCTGGAGATAACGGTCTCTGTTGAGGCCGGCACCAAGGCCCACTTTTTCCGCCATCTCCGCTGACAGGAAATCCCCCGGTCCGTGGGCGTCAGCATTGATAGCCAGGAGTGCCCCGGTTTTTTCGGCAATTTTTGCGACATGCCCATTGGTCAGACTGTGCCCCTTGCGCCCGGAGAGTTCGAGCAGAATTCCCCTTCGGGCCGCCAGGGCTGCCTCCTCCTCGGTGATAAAACCGGGATGGGCGAGAACGTCGACATCGGCTTCCAGGGCCGCGCGGTTGGTTCCCGGCAGCACGGGTTCCACTGGTGTTTCGCCGTGCACCACGATTAATTGGGCACCGAGCGCCCGCGATTCAGCTGCCAGAGCTGCAATGAGGGAAGGGGGGACGTGGGTCAACTCGACACCAACGATCAACTGGGTCATGTTGACTGCATTTAAAGCACGCGCCACTCTGATCAAATTAGGGATCAGCAGGTGGATGTTTGAGGCATCGGCATGGTCGGTAATTGCTATAGCCTCGTAGCCGAGACTTTCAACCCGACGAACATGCTCCGAAGGAACCAGCGCCCCATCACTGAAAAAAGTATGAGAATGAAGGTCAATCATTTTTTCACCTTATTTTATACGTTAACCTGGATAATCTAATTTTTTGCCTTAAGCTCACCTTTGAGGGAATGCTTACCGGCATGATTGATCATAATGCGCACCAGGCTGCCGGGGGCAAAGGATTGCACCTGGCTGGTAAAGTGGACAATGTTATTGGTCGCTGTACGCCCCTTGTATTCATCGCCACTGCTCGATTCAATCATCGCTTCAACTTCCCGTCCGATGTATTCGCTATTTCGTTCTAAACAGATACTGTCTTGCAGTGTCTGGAACTCCAGGAGCCGCCTGCTCTTGACATCTTCCGTGATTTTATCGGTGAAATCGGCAGAACGAGTGTGGGGCCGGTCTGAATATTTAAAAGAAAAGGAACTGTGAAACCGGAGCGTCGTTAACAGGTCCAGGGTCGCCTGGAAGTCAGCTTCCGTTTCGCCGGGGAATCCAACAATAATATCGGTGGCCAGGGCGATATCAGGACGAACTTGACGCAAGGCCGCAACTTTTTCTAAATAGGACTCAACGGTATATTTTCTGTTCATCCTTTGGAGCACGGCATTGGAACCGGATTGCACGGGAAGATGGAAATGCGGGCAGAGAATATCAATCTCAGCAAAACAGCGCATGAGATCATCGGACAAATCCTTGGGGTTGGAAGTGGTGAAACGAAGTCGTTGTAATCCTTTGACAGTCGCGACAGCTCTCAAAAGATCCGGAAACCCAACCGCTGTATCGGCGACTTTATTGGTCATGCCGTAGGAGTTGACGTTTTGCC
>JBBRBT010000096.1:0-6608 GCA_038205495.1 Desulfobulbales bacterium | reverse complement strand
CACGCAACCCGAGCAGTTTTTTCTCTGCCCAAAAAGTTGATGAATTCGCAAAGAGCCCCCCAAAACATCACTCCAGCGCAGGCTGGAGTCCACAACCCATTGAAAGCACTGAATTCAGGCCTGCGCCGGAATGAGGTTTTGGGGCAATTCCAAACTTTTTGCGAGACCATCGCGACCATCAAGATTACCTTCAATCAAAGAGTGAAAATATCGCCATGAATACAAATCCACCGGAAACCTTCTCACCGGAAGAATGTACGAATCAAATCATTGAGCTCAGCGGCATGATCTTTGAGCCGGATATCGCCGCTGACCTCTGGGTGAAAATAGTGCAGCACAAATGGCTGCTCTCGGAAAAACTTGCCCGGGATGTAGGGCTGAGAACGGCCTGCATCGATTTCCTGGAAAACATGGAGCAGGCCCCGGACGAATATCTCACCCATCAACGGAAAAATATCCTCAGCGAGATGGGAGCCCAGACCATCAGCAGAGAACTGTGGGACACCATTTCCGACTCCCAGCCTCCCAAACAGTTGGTGCAACGCCGAATCATCCTGCCCCTGATGGAAGAAGATCTTTCGATCAAACACGGGGTGGTTCCCCCCAGAGCTATCGTTTTCTTCGGACCTCCCGGCACAGGCAAGACCTATTTTATCAAGGCGATCGCCGGTATTCTGTCTTGGTGGTACATTGAGATCGTCCCCAGCATGCTGATGGCGGACGGGGTGGAAAAAATCGGCGCGAACCTACGGCAGGTAATGGAAGAGGCCCGAAAACTCGACAAGGTGGTGCTCTTTATCGATGAGTTCGAAGAGATCGCCGGGAGTCGTGATATGGGAGACCGGATTGACAAATCGATTACCAACGAGTTTCTCAAGCAAATTCCTCTGCTTAAAAACCAGGAGAACAAAATACTGCTGGTCTGTGCCACCAATTACATTCGACAGTTGGATGCCGCCATGCTTCGTCCGGGAAGGTTTGACTGCATCATTCCGGTCGGCGGCCTGGATAGAGAGGGAAGGATAACTATCCTTGAACATTACCTTTCCAAGCTCAACACCGGACAAATCGACCTGGAGAGCATTGTCGAAATGACCTCGGGCTTCACCCCCGCAGATATTCAGTATCTTTTCCAGCAGGTGGCCCATTTCGCTTTTGAGCAGGAGCTGGCCAGCAAAGAGAATTACCAGGTAATAACCGAGACCTTCAGCCTCATCACGCCGAAAATACTTCCCTCTTTGAGCGACAAGATGATTGAAGAGTTTGAAAAAGACAGTGTCAGTTACTCACGGGTCTAAAAACCTGGCCGCAAAGAACCTGGACAACATTGCGCTCGGATTGCCCCCGTGCGGTCGAGGAAAACAGAACCGATTTTTTGACGATCCTGGCGCACCTTGCCACGCATTCCACGGCAGGGACACAATGCCAAGGTCACAAGGGCCTGTGGAGGAGGGAGTCGATGAAAACAATCAAGCAATACCTGGTACTGTTGCTGTCGATAGCGGTGTTGAGCCTGAGCAATGGGTGCGCGACCCTGCCGGACGTGGCCACAGTGATCGAAGAAGCCCCGACCGCCCAGAAACCACGCCAAATCATGTCGTCGACAGGGCTGCTCTCTCCCCAGAAAAGCAAAGCGATCATGGAGCGGTTGAAGAGGTCCGTCGGCCCGACCGACATTCTGGAGCGGCACCTTGCCGTGGTGGAATCGGTCACTGAAAGCCCGCTGGCCAAGGGTAACAAAATCACCCTGCTCGCCGATGGTCAAGCTGCGTACACCTCCATGTTCACGGCAATGGAGGCCGCCAGAAGCCATATCAACCTGGAAACCTTTATTATTGAAGATGATGAAGTGGGCCGTAAATTTGCCGATCTGTTGCTCAAAAAACAGGCGGAAGGCGTCCAGGTCCGTCTCATTTATGACAGCTTCGGCTGTCTCAACACTCCCGCTTCTTTTTTCCAGCGCCTGAGCGACGGCGGAGTCCAGGTGGTGGGATTCAATCCGATCAATCCGCTGAAAGCCCGGAATGAATGGGGCCTGGGATTCACCCACCGGGACCACCGCAAGATCTTGATAGTCGATGGCAAGGTCGCCATTATCGGGGGGATCAACATCAGCAACGTCTATTCGAGCAGTCCTCTCAAAAGAAAACACAACGCAAAGGCACCCATTCACTGGCGTGACACCGATGTACAGATCAAAGGCCCAGCGGTTGCAGCCTTTCAAAAGCTCTTTCTTGCAACTTGGTTGGCGCAGAATGGTTCCCTTGTTTCAAAACACAACTATTTCCCTGCATTGAAAGAGGAAGGCGAGGCCCTGGTGCGCGTGATTGGCAGTACCCCGGGGCAGAGCAACAGAATTCCTTTTATTGTCTATGTATCGGCCATCGCTTTTGCAGAACATTCGATCCACATCACCAATTCCTATTTCATCCCTGACGATCAGATCATGCAGGCTCTCACCGAAGCTGCCGAGCGCGGGGTTGACGTCAAGATCATTCTCCCGGGCATCACTGATTCCCATTTGGCGTTCTCTGCACAGCGATCCTCTTATTCCCGGCTTTTAAAATCGGGAGTGAAGATATACGAGCACAGTTCTTCACTGCTGCACGCGAAAACTGCGGTGATTGATCAAATATGGTCAACAGTCGGTTCAACCAACATGGACTACTTGAGCTTATTGAATAATGACGAAGTCAACGCGATTATCCTCAATCGCGAATTTGCCGCTGAAATGGAGAAGATGTTCACCCAGGACCTTGCCAAGAGTCGGCAGATAACCTGGAACGAATGGAAAAGAGGGCCCTATTGGCCCAAGATCAAGGGGTGGATTGTGAATAGATTCGCCAGATGGTTATAAAATTTTATCTACGATGAATGCAACAGGGTGCCCATGTATTGTTCATGTCAGAAAGGTACGCCAACAAACCTCCGAAAATTCTTCGTCGCTATGCTTGCCGCCGCCTTGCTTTTTCCTGCCGGTTTCGTTGCCGCCGATGAAAAGCGCGGACAGGGCGAAGACCAGCTGCTCGATACCTATCACAAGAACCAAACCAGATTGGAGACCAGCGATTTCGGCCTTCCCCTTTTCCTGGAATCTTTTGAGGGTGACGACAAGGTCCATGTCGATGTGTACGGGATTTTCGCCTCTCCCTTGAGCAGTATCGCCAATGCCGTCACCGTACCGGCAAACTGGTGTGATATCGTCTTCCTGCACCCGAATGTCAAGGCCTGCACGTACAGGCAAGCGGCCGACACCTACCTGCTGACCTTTTATCTCGGCCGCAAAAAATATCAACCTCCGGAAGACACCCATCCGATCGTCTGCCGTTTCAATGTCGTGCAGCAGCAGCGATATCTCGACATCACCCTGCATGCGGATAAAGGCCCTTTTGCCACCAGGGACCACAGGATGCGGTTTGAGGCCCTGGCCCTTGACGACGAGAGAACCTTTGTTCACGTCAGTTATGCATACAGCGACAGTGCGGCGCTTCGCTTCGCGACCAAAATCTATTTTGCCACACTCGGTCGAGACAAGGTTGGGTTCACGGTGACGGGCACGGACAGCAGCGGCGAACCCATCTATATTGGTGGACCGCGCGGTGCGGTCGAGCGCAGTGCCATCCGCTACTATTTCGCGATCCAGTCCTTTATGAACACGGTGCACGCCCCCGAAGAACGACGTTTTAGTCTGAGAATCAGCGACTGGTACGACCGTACCACCCCCTACAGAAAACAGCTTTTCGATCTGGATAAACAGGACTACCAGACGGCCAAGGTGGCTGAGCAGAGCAACCAGGAGCGACTCCAGCAGCAAATCGACACCGAGCACCCATGATGTCTTTGACGATTTCTGACAAGTTTCTCCCTGACAGGGTTGCATCCTCCGGTGCGCGGACGTCCCATGGCACCCAAATCATCCAGTTTCCCGGGTGAGCGCCAATCTAACCTGATACAGGGTGTTCTGACTGGGTATTCCGGTGAAAATGGCCGGGCGAACTGCCGCGAAAGCGGCCGCTGTTCCGTTGTGAAAACGGCCACCATTCCGATGAAAACGGCCAGTGTCAAGAGAGGGTCTCGGGGCTGATGTTTTTATACTGTCACAGTTTCGGCTTTTCGGTCAAGCATTGATCGTTTTCTCCTCATAGATTCTCCTTTCAGTTCAAGTTTATAGGCATTGTGCACCAGTCTGTCCAAGATGGCGTCAGCCAAGGTTGGGTCCTGCATGGCATCGTGCCAGGTTTTCACCGGCAGTTGACTGGTAACGATGGTTGCTTTTCGGTCATATCGTTCCTCGACAATCTCCAGGATCTCTCGTTGTTCTTCCCGTGTTAAAGGCGAGATGAGGAGGTCGTCCAGGATCAAGACCTCGCATTTGATAATCGACGCAATGAGCCTGGCGTAGCGGCCGTCAAGTCGTGCAACTGCAATCTCTTGAAGCAGTCGCTGTACTCGTTGGTAGAGGGTTGTATACCCATCCCGACAGGCTTTTTGTGCCAGAGCGCAGGCCAAGTAACTCTTGCCGGCACCCGTCGGTCCGGTCACCAGAATATTGTGATGGCTCGTCACCCACTGATTCAAAGCAAGAGACATAACGGTTGAGCGGTCCAGGCCGCGTCCCTGCTTGAAGTCAAGATCCTCAAGTGAAGCAGACAATCGCAGTTTGGCGTTCTTGAGTCGGTTCTGCATCCTCCGGTTTTCCAGATCCGTCATCTGGTAATCGACGAGCAGGCCGAAGCGCTCCTCAAAGGAGAGTTGTGCCATGTCCGGGGATTGCATTTGGTTGGCAAAGGCCCTGGCCATGGCGGTGAGTTTCATGGCGTGCAATTTCTCAATGGTCGGTTGGGTGAGCATACTGTTTCCTCTCGTCGTTGTAGTATTCTGTGCCCCTGATGTTGTCGTGAACAAGAGGTAGAAGGTCCACCTGTCGGGGGAGTGGGTGCTGATCCAGGTTGTTTTCAAGGATCGACTTGATGCTTCTGTACGAGACGCCTTTAATGGTGAGCGCTCGCGTACAGGCTGATTCCAGCCGCTGGCTGGTATAGCGCTTGGCCAAGGAGATGATTCCCATGCAGGAACGGAAGCCGTGTTCGGGATAGGCCTTGCGCGAGAGGATGTTCTCAACCACCTGGGCTGTAGCTGGTCCGGTCTGAGCTGCCCATGAGATAATTCTTTGCGGCGTCCACGCAGCAAACTCCCGGTGGGCATTAGGCATGTGTTCCGGGGTGGTGGTGTGTATTCCCCGGACAGACGACTTGGGATGGGAGGCAACCCGGTTGCCTTTATAGAGGCACTCGACCGTGGTCTCGGTGTACCGGAGCTCTACTTGCTCCTTCACCAAGCGATGGGGGACGCTGTAGAAATGCCCTTCCAGTTCAACGTGATAATCGATATGTACCCTGGCTTTCTTCCACTGAGCATACTGGTAGGGCGTTGCCGGTAAGGGCAGCATGGCGGGCAGGTCTATCTCCTCAAACCGGCTTTGCCTGCAACCGGGAAGTTTTCTGAACGGACGATTGTTGAGCAGGATAAGACGTTCACGAATGGCAGCATTGGCTTCCGCCAGACTGAAGAAGGTCCGGTTGCGAAGGCTCGCCAGGATGAAGCGTTGGGCAATCAACACGCCGCCTTCGACCTTGGCCTTATCCTTGGGATGACGGACACGGGCAGGAACAACAGCGGTGCCGTAATGATCGGCCAGTTCGGTATAGGTGGGATTTATATCAGGTTCATATCGGCAGGTCTTGGTAACTGCAGAGCGCAAGTTGTCGGGAACGAGGCAATGCGGAACAGAACCCAGAAAAGCAAAGGCCCGGGCATGGGAGCCGGTCCAGTCCGGAAGGGACTGGGTCCAGGTGAGCTCGGCATAGGTCTGATTGCTGGCTCCCATGACCCCCACAAACATCTGGGCTTGCCGGATTTCACCGGTTGAGGCGTCCACGATCGGCACGGTCTGGCCGCTGTAGTCGACGAAGAACTTCTCGCCGGCACGGTGCTCCTGGCGCATGGAGCGATCCAGCTTCTTTCGCCATTGCCGGTAGAGCTCGCAGAATTGGCTGTACTGATAACCGTAAGGGGCGCCCTCCTTGTATTCCTGCCATAACAGCATGAGGCTGAGCTTCTTGTTTTTGCCGTTGGCAAGCTCATCATGCAAGGCCTGCCAGTCAGGTTGGGAGAGTTTACGGACGGCTGGATGGACGGCAGGGGGATAGAGACGCCGCTCAAGGGCTTCGTCATTAAAATCTACAGGCAGCGGCCAGAAAAGGCCGGCAGCAGTTGCCCGATTGATCGTGGCATCCACAGTGCTTTTACAGACACCGCAGGCTGTAGCTGTATCACGCCTGCTCTGGTTGCATAACCAGACAAGGCGAAGGATCTCTCGTGTTTTTCGCATGGTAACTCGTTCTCGTGGCATCAAGCCCTCCTTAGTATTGGAACCAGGAAGACAGGATACCGGTTGAAGGTTACCCCGCGACTATTCTCTCACATTATGCACTGGCCGAATTCGCCGGAATGCTGGCCGCAATCACATCGGAATGCTGGCCGTTTTCCCAGCGGAACGGTGGCCGTTTTCCCGCCGGAATGCTGGCCGTTTTCGTCCGGAATACGCA
>JBBRBT010000095.1:0-6718 GCA_038205495.1 Desulfobulbales bacterium | reverse complement strand
TGCTGCCCATGATCAACGAGGCGGTCTTCTGTCTCTATCACGGTGTCGGCGAGCGCGAGGACATCGACACGGTCATGAAACTGGGCATGAATCACCCCATGGGTCCGTTGGCGCTGGCTGATCTTATCGGTCTGGACACCTGCTTGGCCATCATGAACACCCTTTACCAGGGACTAGGCGATCCCAAGTATCGCCCCTGCCCCCTGCTCCGCCAGTATGTCGAGGCCGGGTGGCTGGGCCGCAAGACCGGTAAGGGATTCTATACCTACGAATAAGTCACGGCGATACGTTTTTTGGAAGAGAAAGGGCGGCGTAAACGGCACCACTGCATGACAACGGAGGAGAGATCGATGAGCGAACAAGCGTTTCAGGATCAGTATCCCGATGATTATGCACACTGTTTTGGTTGCGGACGGCTGAATACAGCAGGCCATCATCTTAAAAGCTACTGGAATGGAGCAGAAAGCGTCTGCCGTTATACACCGGACCCCAAATACACCGGTGGATTTCCGGGATTTTTATATGGCGGCATGATCGCTTCGCTGATCGATTGCCATGGAGCAGCCACCGCCTCGGCGGCCAAGGCACGGGAGGATGGCAAACCGCTCTCCCGTTTTGTCACCGCTTCCATCAAAGTGGATTACCTGGCACCGACACCGATCAACACAGAGCTCGAGGTCACGGGCAAACCTGTGGAGATTAAAGGCAGAAAGGTGATCGTGGACCTGACGGTTTCCGCCGCAGGAAAAATATGCGCCACCGGCACCGTGGTTATGGTGCAGATTAAAGACCAGCAGTAACCCGGTATTGCCGCAGGCAACGAAACCGCGCGGCACGACTGTGAATAAACGCAAATAATAGGGCGAGGATTGGTACTTGCATAGATGGATCAGAGCCAGACTCAGAAGAGTAACAACATTATCTTTGGGGAGTAGAGCAGATGAATTTCGAGTTGACTGAAGAGCAAAACCTTATCCGTGAGATGGTCAGAAGTTTCGCTGAAACTGAAGTTGCGCCTTCTGCACGAAGCCGCGACGAAGAAGAACGTTTTGACCGAGCCCTGATGTATGACCGCTTGGCCGAACTGGGTCTGACCGGCATCGTTTTCCCGGAAGAGTACGGCGGTGCCGGTGCCGATTACATCAGCTACGCGATTGCCGTCGAGGAACTGTCACGGGTATGCGGCTCCACCGGCGTCACCTTATCAGCCCATCTTTCTCTCTGCGCCAACCCCATCTACATGTTCGGCACCGAAGCACAGAAACAAAAATTCCTGGTACCTCTGGCAAAAGGTGAAAAAATGGGTGCCTTTGGCCTCACCGAGCCTTCCGCCGGTTCAGATGCCGGTGGCACCAAAACCACCGCCACCCGTGACGGCAACGACTGGATCCTCAACGGCTCTAAAATCTTCATCACCAATGCCGGCGAAGCCGAAATATATGTTGTCCTGGCACGAAGCGACAAAGCTGCAGAAAAACACCGCGGCATCAGCGCTTATATTGTTGAAAAAGGGACCCCAGGCTTCTCCTTTGGCAAGAAGGAAGCCAAAATGGGTATCCGCTCTTCACCCACCATGGAGTTGGTGTTTGACAACTGCCGTATCCCTGGAGAAAATCTGCTCGGCCAGGAGGGGCAAGGATTCAAGGTCGCCATGAAAACCCTGGACGGCGGCCGAATCGGTATCGCCTCCCAGGCCCTTGGAATCGCCCAGGGTGCACTTGATGCCGCCATCGCGTATACCAAGGATCGTGAGCAGTTCAACAAACCTGTCGCCTCTTTCCAGGGGGTACAGTTTCAACTGGCGGATATGGCAACCCAGGTTGAGGCCGCGCGCCTACTGATCTACAATGCCGCCTACCGGGCGAGTGCCGGGCTTTCCTATTCCCAGGAATCGGCCATGGCCAAACTTTTTGCCTCTGAAACCGCGATGCGGGTCACCACCCAGTCGGTGCAGCTCCACGGCGGCTATGGCTACACCCGTGAATTCCCGGTTGAACGCATGATGCGGGATGCCAAGATCACCGAGATCTACGAAGGGACGAGTGAAATCCAAAGGGTTGTTATCGGCGCTGCATTGACCAAATAACAACACCACAGCCCAGTTACGGTTGGTGGCTATTTCGTCCCAACCTCTTGATGATAAACAAGAAGAGAGCAGCGGTACAAACCGCCTCTCTTCTTCTGTGAATGCATGAAACACATCATTCTTTTTTTGATGGCAAGGGAGGCCTAGATGGAGTTTACCCGTGAAATTTATTGGAATGTCGGTCATGGGTTTACAACCTTGGTACCCATGTACGGGCTACTGCTGGTTGCCCTTGCCGTTTTTGTCCAAGGCTGCCTGAAACGGATCAAGGTCTACCGGCTCGGGCAACCGCTTGATCGGACCGAACAGCGGGGCGTTAGGATTAAAAACCTATTGAACAATGTTTTTCTGCAGTCCGAGGTCTACCGGGTCCCTGGCCCCGGCACTGCCCATTCCCTGTTTTTTTGGAGTTTTTTTATCCTGGCTATCGGCACAACCCTCATCGTCGCCCAGGCAGATTTTACCGACCTGTTCTTTGGTGTCAAATTTCTCAAGGGAACCTTTTACAAACTGTTTTCCGTCATCTTAGATCTAGCAGGGCTGCTGGCCATCGTCATGCTTGGCGGCCTACTAGTGCGGCGCTATCTGATCCGGCCGGAGGGTCTGGTCACCAAATCGGATGACGCCCTTATGCACGCGCTGCTGTTGGCTATTCTTATCACCGGCTTTGTCATCGAAGGCGCGCGGATGGCGGTGACCGAAATGGGCACACCGTTGGCTGCCTGGTCACCGATCGGGCTAATGACAGCCAAAATGCTCAGCGGGCTCGGTGACGGTCCCCTGCACACCCTGCATGCCGGTCTCTGGTGGTTCCACCTCCTGCTTGCCTTGGCTTTTATTATGGTCATACCCTCCACCAAATTCCGTCATATCCTCACCACCAGCGCCAATTCTTTTCTTGCAGATCTTGGACCCACCGGCAAACTGACCACCATCAACCTGGAAGACGAAACCACTGAACGATTTGGCGCCAGCGCACTCTCCGATCTACGCTGGAAAGATATCTTTGATGCCGACGCCTGCACCCTGTGTAAACGCTGCCAGGACCGCTGCCCGGCCTTTACCACCGGCAAACCGCTGTCACCAATGCAGGTCGTCAACCAAATCGGTGATATCGCCTTCACCAACCCGGACGCCAATCTCATTGATACCATCGGCCGTGAGGCCATCTGGGCCTGCACCACCTGCCGCGCCTGTGAGGACATCTGCCCGGCCTCCATTGAGCATGTCAGCAAAATCATAGAACTGCGGCGCAATCTCGTGCTCATGGAAGGTGAATTCCCTGGCGAGGAAGTGATGACTGCCATGGAGCAGACCGAGGTCAACGGCAACCCTCTCGGCATGGGCTATGCCTCCCGCGGGGACTGGGCTGAATCCCTGGGCATCAAATCCCTGACCGAGGATGCAGAGGTGGATATCCTCTACTTTGTCGGCTGTTACGCTTCCTTTGACAAACGCAACATTGCGGTGGCCAAGAGTTTCGTCAAACTCTGTCAGGCGGCGGGTGTCAAGGTTGGCATCCTCGGCAATGAGGAAAAATGCTGCGGCGAACCGATGCGCAAAATGGGTAACGAGTATCTCTACCAGACCATGGCTATGGAGACGGTCGACACCATCAAGGGGTATAGGGTCAAAAAAATCGTCACAACCTGTCCGCACTGCTTCAACACCCTGGCCAAGGATTATCGGGATTTTGACTTTGACATTCCGATCGAACCCCATGCGGTGTTTCTCGAGCAACTGATCAACTCCGGAAAACTGCGCATCAAAACAGAGGCCTTTTCCTGCACCTACCATGACTCCTGTTACCTGGGGCGACATAACAATATCTACGAGGCCCCGAGAAATCTTATCCAATCCGCAGGGGGCAAGCTGACGGAAATGGCCAAAAATCGGGACCAGGCTTTTTGCTGCAGTGCCGGGGGCGGCCGAATTATGGCCGAAGAAAGCATCGGGGAGCGCATCAACGTCAAACGGGTGCAGATGGCCGTTGCCACAGGTGCTGACCAACTGCTGTCAAACTGTCCTTTCTGCCTGACCATGTTCGAAGACGGCGTAAAGGGCGCTGATGTAGAAGCAATACTTCGACCTCAAGACATTGCCGAAATACTGGTCGAGCGTCTTGAGGGCTAGAATCACAAAGCTCTTGAAATTGACCAACAACTATCACCTAGCCTGATTGCTGGAGGGGCGCGATGAAAATACTTATTTGTATCAAACAGGTTCCGGATATGGAATCAAAGTTCAAGATCAATGCCGAGGGAAAGTGGTATGACCGCACCGATCTCGCCTGGCGCATGAACGAATATGATGAATATGCCGTTGAACAGGCTGTCCGGTTGAAAGAGCAAGTTGGCGATGCCGACCTGACCGTACTTTGCATCGGTCCGGATCAGGTGACAGAGACTATGAAAAAGGCGCTGGCCATGGGCTGTGACCGGGGTGTCCATATCGCCGACAATGACTCACACATACGGGAACCCATCGAAATCGCCTCAATGATCGCCGATTTCGCCCAGGACAAAAATTTCGACATCATCTTCACCGGCATGCAGTCTCAGGATCGTGGCAGCGCACAGGTTGGTGTCATGGTGGCGGAACTGTTGTCCATTGCCGCAGTGACCACTATCGTCGGATTCACCTTTGATAACGGCACGATCAACGTTAAGCGAGAACTGGAAGGTGGCGGCAAGGCCCTGGTGAGTGCCACCACCCCGGTGGTTCTGACTTGCCAGTTAGGTCTCAATACACCTCGCTATCCGACCCTGCCCAATATCATGAAGGCAAAAAAGAAAGAACTGCTGACCCTGGCAGTACCCGACCTGAGCGGCAAAGGAGCACTTCAGTCGACCGAGGCGTGCTACTTCCCGGCGCGGAAAGGCAGCGGTATCGTCCTTGAAGGCGAGCTCGCTGATATGGCCGAAAAACTGATTCATCTGCTCAAAGATAAAACCGGCGTACTGGCCTAGGAGATATCCATGAAGACTTTACTTGTAGCGGAATTCCGGGAAGGAAAACTACGTGTTAAATATTCGCAACTGATTGCCTTTGCCAAAGAACTGCAGGACGAGTCCGCTATGTTTCTGGTGGGGAATCCCAGCGAACTACCCCAGTTCGACGGTACCCTCTACCTGGCCGATGTCGGCAAATACGGCGAATACAATCCCACGGTCCACAAACAATTGCTGCTTGACGTGATCGCCAAAGAGCAACCCGACAGGATCGTTTTCCATCACTCTTCCTACGGCTGGGACTTGGCTCCGCGACTGGCGGTGGCCCTCAAGGCATCCCAGATCTCCGAGGTCGTGGCGATCGAAGACGGCGTGCCGGTCGTGCCGGTGTGTAACGCCAAACTGCGACGAAGAATCAAATCGAGCACTCCCCAAACCATCCTCACCCTGCAGGCCGGGGCCTTTGGCATGGAAGAAGACCCCACAGGTACACCGACCGTGGTCTCAATTGATACAACAGTCGGCGGCAAGGTCCAGTGCAATGGCTATGAGGCTGCTAAAATAGAAGGTGTTGACCTGACCAAGTCGGAGATTATCGTCAGTGCGGGACGAGGTGTGGGAAAACCTGAGAATATCGCCATGGTGCAGGCCCTAGCCAAGGCCTTGGGCGGCGAATATGGCGCCAGTCGGCCGGTAGTCGATGCCGGATGGGTGGACCATGACCGCCAGGTCGGAACCACCGGGCGCACCGTCACTCCAAAACTCTATGTGGCTTGCGGTATTTCCGGGGCGATCCAGCATCTGGCTGGAATGAAGAAATCGGATTTCATCATTGCCATCAACACCGACAAGGATGCACCTATCGGTGAGGTGGCCGATGTCTTTGTGGTGGCCGATCTCAAGCAGTTTCTGCCAGTGCTCACTGAGAAACTAAAAGCGTTGTAACAGGTAGAGATCATAAGATCGCCGGATAACCGGTGGTTTCCGTCCATCCGCCCCTGCAAGAAATATTTTGTACCACTCGCATTGTGCAGACCCCAGCATTAATGGGTCTGCACAATGCTCCCCTTATTGCTGCTCACAGCGTGCCCCGCTCTTTCCACCAAGCCAATTCGCTCGCCGAGGTCAGACAATAAGGTCCTCGTCCATCGCATCAATCCATTTCTCTATACAAAAAAAGGGCCACACCTCTCAGTAAAGTGTGACCCTTGTCTTGAAAATTGGAGGGGGAGTCGTCTCAGGCTTCGACGACCTCAATGCCCTCGAGCCGCCAGTTTTGGGTCCGAACCGGCCGCGCCCAAGTCCATTGCTCGGCAAATTTTACCGGCTCGGTCATACTACCCTCCACCAAGGCCCCGGTTTTTTCATCCACCGTATAATCAAGAAGATTGGCGGTGAACAGGACAGTGACAAAATCCTCACCATTTTCACTGCCCGCGGCCGCGATCTCCAGCCGACGAACGGCAATGCTTTCCAACTTATTGAGATGTCCCTTAGCCTTCATCTCGACAAAATGTCGCTCGTACTCCGCCGCTAATTGAGTACCGAGCAGATGGCCGTGAGCGGAGAGATCGCGACGCATCCACCCAGCTTGAATTTTGAAAAAGACATCCGAAGCCACCTCGAGGAAATGCTTCTCGTCAAACCCGGGATCTGACAAACGGATTTCCGCCAGGCCACC
>JBBRBT010000094.1:0-7772 GCA_038205495.1 Desulfobulbales bacterium | reverse complement strand
GCACCATCCTGCACCTACTGCGGCATGGACAGGACCAAATTTGCCCATACCAGGATGCTGGTGACCTATGACGACGGCACCAAGCTGGGAACCTGCAGTCTTCATTGCCTGGCCATTGATTTGGCCATAAACATCGATAAGACACCGAATCTCATTGAGGTCGGCGACTACATCAGTAAAAATCTCATTGATGCCGAAAAAGCTTTTTGGGTCATCGGGGGCAGCAAGCCCGGGGTCATGACCCAACAGGGGAAATGGGCCTTTGCAAATAAAGTGTATGCGGAAAAATTTATCCGAGAGCACGGCGGGACCCTGGCTACCTTCGACGAGGCGATGAAGGCGGCCTATGAAAGCATGTATGCCGACACCAAGATGATCAGAGAAAAGAGAAGGATGAAGATGCAAAAGACGGGACAAAACTAACGATTGGATCAAGCAGATTTACCAAACCAAAGGGAGGGTACCATGAAAAGAGGAATATTTGCCACTGTGCTGGTTGCGTTCTTGTTGTCTGTTGCTGGTGCTGGCATCGCTCGAGCCTATGAAGATGTACAAAAACAGCCATCCTGTAAGTACTGCGGTATGGACAGGGAAAAATTTGCCCACAGCAGGATGCTCGTGACCTATGATGACGGCACCAAGCTGGGAACCTGCAGCATCCATTGCCTGGCGGTTGATCTCGCCCAAAATATCGACAAAATGCCAAGTTCGATAGAGGTTGGCGACTACACCAGCAAAAACCTCATCGATGCGGAAAAGGCCTTTTGGGTCATTGATGGCAGCAAGCCCGGGGTCATGACCCAACAGGCCAAATGGGCCTTTGAAAAGAAAGAGGATGCGGAGAAATTTATCAAGGAAAACGGTGGAACCCTGGCGAGCTTTGATGAGGCGATGAAAGCGGCCTACGAAAGTATGTATGCCGACACCAAGATGATCAGGGAGAAGAGAAAAATGAAAAAGATGCAAGGAGCCGGACAGCATTAAGCTTGTTCGTAGCCAGGAGGGATTGCCATGTATGCTTTTCGTGAGACCGTTGCGATTTTTTTTCTCGGCTTAGTCATCATGCTGACAGGAGCGGTTACGGTTGTTGCGGCGGAGGCGCCGCCCGTCACAGCCTCAAAAACAGACAAGTGTCCGGTCTGCGGCATGTTTGTTGCCAGATATCCCGACTTTCTGGCGCAGATTATCTTCACAGATGGTTCTTCAGCCCTTTTTGACGGGCCCAAGGATATGTTCAAATATTACTTCAACCTCAAAAAATATAATCCGGCAAAGGATCAGGCGCACATCGCCTCCCTCTATGTCACCGATTATTACAGCATGACTCCGGTGGACGGCCGGACAGCCTGGTATGTGCTTGGCAGCGATGTCTTCGGCCCCATGGGGCTGGAGCTCATCCCGTTTGCAAAAGAACCCGCTGCAGCGGAATTCATGAAGGATCATTCCGGCAAAAGGCTGATCCGTTTTAATGAAGTCACAGCAGAGACACTCAAAGGATTGGAATGATTGTACAGAGAAAATCTGATATCTTTTTCAGTTCTCTCGCGGTGGGTATACTACTGATGTGTCTAATCTTTCTGGATGCCGCCGTAAGCCGGCACCTTGACAGGGACCTGGTCCTGGAGCGCCGTGAGATCGTCAAGGTGCTGGCGCTGACGGATCTGTGCCTGTTCACCGAGGCGCGTTACACCCGACATCCCAGCATGGCGGATCTGCACACGCCGTTTCAGGACCATCCGCTGGCTCTTGAACATTTCCCCTCGGGCGCCATCATGACAATACCACCTCATCTCAAACCCCAGGCACAGCGGTAAGCCATGGGCGCCATTGAAAAGCAACGGCATATCCTCGACTTTACCCTCTCTTCCCTGGGAAGGAGAAAGGGGAAGAATATCGCATTGGTGCTGGTGTATACCTTTGTGATCTTTCTGTTGGCCTCCGTGTTGTTTTTAACAGATGCACTCAAGAAGGAAGCGAGCCTGATTCTTCAGGACTCCCCTGACATAACGGTACAGCGACTGGTGGCAGGTCGACAGGATCTGATTCCGCTGCACTACAGCGATGCGATCAGCCAGATCAGGGGCGTGCAATCAGTGGAACCGCGCCTGTGGGGATATTATTATGACGACCTCAGTGGCGCCAACTATACGCTTATGGTCAATCCGGAGTTGAACGACCATGGCGGAGAGATTATTATCGGTACCGGCGTATCCAGGCGGAACGCGCCCGGGAGACAGGATCAGGCCCTGGGGAAGAAAGACGTCATCCCCTTTAAAACCTATGAGGGCTCGGTTGTAGCTTTGACGGTGCGGGGGCTCCTTCCTTCCGCCTCAGAGTTGGTCTCAGCCGATCTGGTCCTGCTCTCGGCTACGGATTTCAGAAAGATATTTCCCTTTGCTCAAGATCAAGCAACGGACCTGGTCCTCAAGGTCAGAAACAGCAAAGAGCTTGCCACTATCGCTGCCAAAATCATACAACTCCACCCTGACTGCCGCCCGATCGTGCGGGAAGATATTCTGCGCACCTATGACGCGGTGTTCGACTGGCGGGGCGGAGCGACCCTCATGGTGCTGTCAGGCGTTTTTTTTGCCTTCATCATCCTCGCCTGGGACAAGGCCACGGGATTAAGCGCCGAGGAAAAACGGGAAATCGGCATTCTGAAAGCAATCGGCTGGGAGACCTCGGATATTCTGCTGATGAAATTCTGGGAAGGGGCGGCGGTGTCCCTGACCGCGTTTTTCATGGGCATCTTCCTGGCTTATCTCCATATTTTCCTGACATCGCCACTTTTGTTTGCACCTTTTTTGAAAGGATGGTCGGTCCTCTATCCTCATTTCAGATTGACGCCGGCCATCAATGGCTATCAAATCGCGGTGCTGTTTTTCTTAACCGTCATTCCCTATACAGTGGTCACGATCGTGCCGTCGTGGCGGTCTGCGACCATTGATCCGGATTCTGTGATGAGGATGTAAACGTATGATTTCTCTCCAGGACATCCGCAAGGTCTTTAACGCAGGCCAACCCAACGAATTTGTGGCCCTCGCAGGAGTAAGCCTCTCCATTGAAAGCCATAGAGCCACTGCCCTGAAGGGACCAAGTGGTTCAGGCAAGACGACGCTCTTAAGTCTGTTGGGATGCATGGCAAGACCCACTTCGGGCCGGATCACCCTGCAGGACAAGGAAATAACGAGTCTGCCCGAGCGGTTCCTCACCGAGATCAGGAGGGAGACCTTTGGAATCATCTTTCAGCAGTTCAATCTCATCAAGGGCATTACTGTCCTGGAAAATGTCATGCTTCCTGCCTATCCCACGGGTGAGCGTCATGCTTCCCTGAAGAAACGGGCGATGGATTTGCTCGACTTGCTCAATCTTGCCGACAAGGCGCCTGCAAAGGTGGAGTGGCTTTCCGGCGGCGAGGCGCAAAGAACCGCTATTGCCAGGGCGCTGATCAACAATCCCGCCATCATCATTGCCGATGAGCCGACCGCCCATCTGGACACCGCTCTTTCGAGGGAGTTCATGGAAATAATGCGGCAGCTCAAAAATGAAGGAAAAACCATCGTCATTGCCAGCCATGATCCCATTGCCTACGGGTCGGATGTCATCGACCGGATCATCGAGATGCGAGACGGGATGATCCTGCCCCCCGGTGACAACCCATGATGCTGCAACCCGGCATTCTCGCATTGTTGCTCGGTTCAGGGCTGACTTCGGCCATGTTGTGTTATTCCGCCTACGAAGGCGTGCGCATCCTCCGCAGTTGGGACCTCACCAGTGGCAGTGTGCGCCAGCTGGAACTGGAACGAAGAACCTATCTGGTTTCAACGATCATGGCGTATGTCCTGGGGTCCCAGCTCCTGTCCCTGTTCCTGTTTATCCATACCGCCGACACACTCAGCCCACTTTTTGTCGGTGCCATGTGTGCGGCCGGCAGTCTTAAGGTCAATGGCTTTGGCTATCCGACCCTCTTGCTCAAGATTGTCAGTTGTCTGCTTGCTGGCCTGTGGCTGATCGTCAACTCCACTGATAACAGGGCCCATGATTACCCTCTCATCCGGACGAAATACGGGCTGCTGCTTTTGATCACGCCCGTGCTGCTTGCCGAAACCGCTCTGCAAGGGGCGTATCTTCTCGGCCTGAAACCCAATATTATCACTTCCTGCTGTGCGATCCTTTTCAGCACGGACGCCAACACGGTCATGGCCGATCTTCTCGCCCTTCCCCCTTCGCTGGCGCAAGGCGCTTTTTTTGCGAGCGCCGCTATCACTGTGGCATTAGGGCTCTCCGTGTATCTGGGGAAAAAAGGCGCTCGTCTTTTTTCGATGGCATCGCTCATCCATTTTGTCCTCTCCGCAATCGCGCTCATTTCGTTTATCAGCATTTATATCTATGAACTGCCCACGCACCACTGCCCGTTCTGCATTCTGCACCAAGAGTATGGTTACGTGGGATATCTCATCTATTTAGCCATTCTGGTAAGTGCTGTCTCCGGCATGGGGACCGGTATTATCAACCCGTTTCAAAAGATTCCCAGCCTCCACAAGGTTATTCCACCTCTTCAAAAGAGACTTGCCCTGATCTCAACCCTTTCAACCTTGGTCCTTGTCGTGATTACCGGCTATAGCATCCTGTTTTCAAACCTGAGTATGGAGGCCTATTAGCTCAGGCCCTTGGAGCGTTGCGACAATAATGGAATATCAATATGTTAGAAAGACAGCAGGAGTGTTGAACAATCGCGGGTTTGTTTTTTTTCCCTGCACCGGACACTTGAAGAAATGAGAAGGAGTGTTCTTTTCCGCCTGAATTTCAGGCAAACCCTGAACTGTAAAGGAGCAAACAATGAAAAAATCGTTGCACATGCTGTTGGTAACCAGTCTTTTCTGTATCACCACCGCTGCATTGGCAGACAATAGCCAACCGCTGGCAGGGACTGAACTCCGCCCGATGCAGAAAACTATGCAAGCACGCGCGGGCTGGATGAAGGACATGAATGCGAACCTGGCGTCCATGAAATATGAAGAAGTGGCAAAAGATGCGACGGCCCTCGCCACCCAGACCGATTCGGTAGGGAAAACGTTAACAAATCCCCTGGCCAAAGATCTGACCATGAAAATCACCGCCTATTCCATGGCAGTGGTTGATGCCGCAGGCAAAAAAGATGGAGCCACCGCCAAGCTGAGGCTGGCTGAGGTCAAAGCCACTTGTGACGAATGTCACGCCAAAATCCGTGACAAAAAATAAGCGGAACGTTTTTGGTTTTTTAAAAAAAGAGCTCTTCTTCCACGTCACCTGGGAAGAAGAGCTCTTGAGGGAGTTCCAGCACTGCCCCCTATGGGGATTTCACCAGAGGGGACTGCGCAACAAACGACCGCAAAGGGCCATAAGATTTCAAGGACCACGCCGCTTGACTCATCTCAGGCAACGGAGCCGTCTGTACCCACCCAGCGTTCAGCTCCTTTACTCTTTGCCGAAACTGCAGACCGGATACTGGCAATGTGCGCAGTTGCGGCAGAGTCCGCCATGCCCCATGGCCGCCAGTTCTTCGCGGCCGATGGATTCACCGGTCAAAATACGCGGCAGCACCAGGTCCAACACGGTGATGCGATGAAACATGCCGCAGGCAGGCAGACCAAGGACCGGCACCTGGCCGATTCGGCCGACCAGAAACATGGCTCCCGGCAGGACCGGTGTTCCGTAGACCATGGCTTCTGCCCCGGCCTCCTTGATGCCCTGCCGGGTGACGTCATCCGGATCAACCGACATGCCCCCGGAGGTCACAATCATTTCCGCCCCGGCGGCGAGACCTTTCTGGATTTCGGCGGCAATTAACGAGGTGTCATCCGGGGCAAATCCCACCGAAATGACCTCGGAACCTAAAAGGGACAGCTTATCCCGCAGTACCTGCTCAAATTTATCCTGGATGCGCCCGTAAAAAACCTCACTGCCGGTGATCACCAACCCCGCCTTGACCTTGCGGAGTGGGAGTACCCGCACCACCGACTCTCCGACTGCGGCAACCGATACGGCCAGATCAACCGTGCTCCGTTCAGCCACCAGAGGGATTAACCGGGTAGCGGCAACCTGCTCGCCCTTTTTGACCGGTGTATTGTTTTGCAGGGTCGCACACATCACCTCCCCGAGGAGGTTGAACCGCAACAGCACCTCTTTATTGATTTTAAGCAGACCATCCACCGCTGCTTTGATACTGACCTTGCCTTCCACAACTTCCTGCGAATATTCCGTGCCTGTTCCGGCCAAAGCCCCGGCCATCAGCAGGGCCGCCTCGTTCTCGTGGATCTCTTCCGGGCCCAGTTGCAGGACATATATATGGTCCTTACCGAGCCGACGGAGATGTTCGACATCTTCACGCCGGATGACATGCCCTTTTTTAAAGGCGCATCCCTTGAATTCATCCTTGACGATCTCGGTGATATCATGGGGGAGGACCATACCCACCGCATCTTCCACCGCAACGGTTTTTTTCAACGATATCTCAGCCATACACACCACGCCTATACCAGCCCCGAGACTATCGGGAATATATTTTTTTCAATACGGCAAATCGTCGCCCTTGGCAAAAATTCGACCTTTTCCGAGCAGGTAAAGTACCACAAATATTCCTTCGCACCACCTTCTTTCCAGATTCCTTTTTCAAGGATCTTTACCGGCCCGGAGTGATACGGTACAATACCACCGTTCCCGGCGCAGGGGATCATGCTGAAAGACCAATTCCGTATATCCGCGCGCAGCGAAACAACCCTAGTCAAGAAATGACGAATTACCGTCGCCGCAAATACAATGGGCAGAAATGCTCAGGGAAAATGGATCATGCTCAAGAAAGAACTACTGGACATTCTGGCCTGTCCGCAATGCAAGGGACCAGTAGAGTTGAACGCCGAACAAAACGGGATTATCTGCAGAACGTGCCAACTGCGCTACGAAATCCGCAACGACATCCCGATTATGCTGATTGACGAGGCCAAGCCTCTTCTCGAAACCTGAAGTCATAAAAACGAAGGCAGACAGGCGGGTCGTCTCTCCGCCGGTCTGCCTTACGAGCCATCGCCAACTCGTTAGGGAGTTATCCCCATCTCCCGCTCTTTGGCAGCAATCGCCAGCCTGGTTTTCACCACCGTATCGGAAACCAGACTGATGGAATCGATGCCCTGTTCGACCAGGAAGGTGGCGAAATCGGGGAAATCGGACGGTGCCTGCCCGCAGATGCCGATCTTACGACCACGCCGCTTGGCCGTGGCAATCACCATCTTGATCAGGGTCTTGACCGCTTCGTTCCGCTCATCATAAATATGGGAAACCAGATCGGAATCGCGGTCCAGCCCCAGGGTCAACTGGGTCCTATGCTGTGGCGGGCGACGTGAAGAATGAGCAGGAAGTCACGATGAAGATCCGGGATCAAGCGAATCGCGTTGAACGCTGGCGTCTCGGCGAAGGTTGGTCTTCAACATAGTAGATTGAGGCCACGTCGAGGTCAGCGTTTGACTGGCCGCGCAGCGTCGGTCGAACTTGAGCCGAATGCGCTTTTCTCAAATCCGGCCGCATGCCCTTATCGCCGTGCGCCTGCTGGCAGGCCAACTCAGAAAGTATGCGAGCCAGCTAGGCTGACGTACAGGTCATCGGGCGATGTGGTTGTGGTGGCTGCCCGACTGTCTTCTTCCGGGTTCCCGTTGCCGGCAATCATGAAACAGACCTCGTGACCGTGGCTGGCACGGGCGAATCGGGCGGTTTGGTTGCTGCTGTGTTGCTCGAACAGA
>JBBRBT010000093.1:0-7782 GCA_038205495.1 Desulfobulbales bacterium | reverse complement strand
GAATTCTGGAACCTTTTGACCAGATGCAGATCATTGAGCATGTGAAGCATGCAAAATATCATACGAGAAGTTCCGGTGGCCATCCTTTGACAACAGAGACCCACCCGATGGAACAGGCTGATGAAGATAAATATTCGTGGTGCAAGGCTCCGCGATACAACGGTCGGCCCGCTGAAACCGGTCCATTGGCCGAGGCCCTGACCCGAAGAGATCCCTTGTTCATTGATATAATCAGCAATGGCGGCGCTTCCGCGCTGACTAGAGAATTGGCACGGTTGCTGCGACCTGGTCGGATACTGCGGGACATGGAGCAGTGGCTTTGCAGCATTGATACGGACCACCCTTATTATCATCCCACCGAAATACCCGCTGACGGAACCGGTATTGGCCTGATCGAGGCCCCTCGAGGCCTTCTTGGTCATTGGATACAACTTTCCGGCGACTATATCGATCATTACCAGGTGATCACGCCAACGACCTGGAATGCCTCGCCCCGCGACGACCTCGATGTGCGGGGACCCATTGAAGAAGCTTTATTGGGGACCCCGGTGCGCAACCCGGCAGATCCGGTGGAGGTGGGGCATGTGGTGCGCAGTTTTGATCTGTGCATGGTCTGTTCGGTGCATGCCGTATCGCGAAAAGGTGCATCCCTCGGCAGGATGCGTGTCGGGACATGAAGCAAATCAGCAGGATTGTTTGCGTGGGCAATAGCCTGGTCGCCGACGATGCGGTGGGTATTCTGGTATTTCACGAGTTGCAGTCCAGGCAATGCGGCGATCAGGTAGAGATTATTGAAGGCGGTCTGGACGGATTAAATCTGCTTCCTTGGTTTGAAGACTGCGGTAAAATTGTGCTGGTTGATCGGGTCATCGGTTTCGGGGAACCGGGTGCGGTGTTGCGACTGGACCTGGAAACCATCTGTGATGGTTGGCAGGCAGCGTATTCACACTCCGCTGGACTGCTCTATCTCCTCAAATCGTTGCCGTATCTTCAACTCAAGGTACCACCTTCTATTTGTATGATCGGGATCGAAGGGGCAGGGGACCGGGAGACAGTCAAACGGGCGGCGGACCTGGCCCTGGAGGCTGTCTATGAAAACGTATGATTTTTACCGTTTTGACAGGCAGCAGCTGGATGGCCTTGGCAAGGAGGAGTTGTTCGAGGCCTACAGGCTCCTCTATCGCGAGGTGCTGGCCTCCCGCGAGGCCGCTGCGATAACAGCAAAATTGGTAGTAGAGCAGATGGCGAGGGTGGAGGAGGCGAACAAAAGTCTTGCGCAGGCTAATGAAGAGTTGAGAAAACTGACCAACTTGGACGGCTTGACCGGCATTGCCAACCGCCGGTACCATGAAGACAAGCTCAATCGAGAGTGGCGCCGGTGTCAACGCAACAACAGTCCCCTCTCCGCCATCATGATCGACATCGATCACTTCAAAGACTACAATGATCATTACGGCCATATTGTCGGCGATCAGTGTTTACGGGAAGTTGCCAAGGCTTTACAGCAGAGCTCAAGGCGCATATCCGATTCCGTTGCTCGATACGGCGGTGAGGAATTTATCTGTCTGTTGCCGGATTGCAGTGCCGAGGCAGCGTTCACTGTGGCCGAGTTCATTGGACAACGAGTACGAAGGCTGAACATTCCCCACGCGACTTCAGAGGTCGATTCCATTCTGACGGTGAGTCAGGGCGTTGCCGCAATGATTCCCTCCCGAGATACTAATCCCAATGAATTGATTCGACAGGCCGACCTGGCGTTGTATCAAGCCAAGCTCACGGGGCGGAACCGGGTTGTCGTGTATGATGACTCGGAACCGTATGTGCAAGGATGTTACGGCATAGAGGTAAGGTAGTACCTTAAGATATTGATAGGGATGGATTCAGCTCGCATCCTTTCCTCGCTCATTGTGACTTGGTGAGCAAGTTACTGTCAACGTGCTCAACGAACGGCCCCCAATTGAATTTTGTCTTTGAGAAAAGTAAGGTGTGTGCAGCGCACACACTTGCAGTGGATTGCAAAATGATCTCAACCGTCTCCCGCACGCAGAAATTTCTCTCGTTAGGAGAAAAACAGTGCACAGTAACCTCTTTGATCAAGCTGCAATCCTTCTGCTCTTCTTGCGCCGTTGTCTCGACCGGACGGAAGAAATCTTGAAACACTCATCGACCTTCTGGCTTTGGCAAAGGGGGACATTGTCACTTTTCCCGAGATTTTAGGCGGTCTGAGATTGCATTGCGCAGAGGCACACTCTTTTATAATGCCCGGAGGTATTCAGGTCTGAGGGCCAGGTTGCCGGCAATGGCCTGATCGAGCAAGGCAAGTGTTTCAATCTTTTCATCAGGGAGTTTTGCTCGGATTGGCAGGTAGTTGGAAGCATGATTGGCATGAAAAAGCCCCTGGCTGAGATCGGTGGTGGCAATCATGGTGCGCAGTTCCTGCAGAACCGCTAAAGGCTCCGGCAGGGCGAAACGTCCGGCTTGGTAATCGGTATACAGGACGGTTCCCGGCTCGAGCATCAGGCTCAGGGCGCCGACATAATCCGGGTCAAGAGCGGTCAAGACCCGGCCGGTCTCAGCGGCATGGATGGCCGACCTCTCCGGTCCGGCGATACCGAGCAGGACAGTGACTGATAACGGTATTCCGGCAGTTTTCACCTTTTTTCCCGTTGCAATCATCTCACCCGATGTAGCTCCCTTGTTCATGCCAGCCAGGGTTACATCATCGCCACTTTCCAGTCCCATATACACAATGCCAAGACCATGTCGCTGTAAAGTCTTTAATTCTTCGATTGATTTTGATTTCAGGCTCTTCGTGTTGGCGTAAATCCCCACCCGGGTGATACGTGGCAATCGGATTTCGATCCGCTTAAGAATGGTGAGGAGGCGTTCCTGGGGCAGGATGAGGGCGTCGCCGTCACAGAGAAAGAGACGACGGGCAGAAGACATATGGGTGGCGGCATATTCGATATCAGAGAGGATCAAATCCTCGGGTTTGATCGTGAACCGTTGTCCCTTGTACATACCGCAAAAGGTGCATTTGTTATGGGAACAGCCGGTGGTGACCTGCAACAGGATGCTATTGGCTTCGCTGGGAGGCCTGTAGAGAGTTCCTTGATAATGCATGATTGAAGCTAGAGGGGCTCCTGGATAGGTTGAAGAAATTATGTTTGAGGGTTGTCGGCAACAACGATATCCAGCGGGCGAGGTTATTTATTGCCGAATAATGAAAACCTTGGCCCCCGGATAAAGTCAGAGCTCTTCAGGCAGGAAGGGGGCTACTCCGGGTGATATTGTAGGATGCAGAACGCTGCATTCCTGACACGTGACGCTGTTGGTACCCATGACCCACTCCTCCGTTGAGTTTGGCCATGATGATCCTTGGAGGAATGCACTCTGCGTACGCTGCTGTGCCGGTGACGATGGTGCGCCTGCACGTTGACCATGCCGCATATTAACAAGTGCTTGCCTACAGGTATTCTGTATTGAAAGGGGCTTTCGGCACCCTGAAGACAGGATGGGGATGATCATGGATGGAGCTGGTTTGCACAAGGTGCCGTCATTAAAAAATTCATGAAAACTGCGTCTAGTTTCACTGCCGTCTTATGCGCCGAAACTCCATCATGTCAAGCATTTACGGGACGAACTGCGCGAAAAACCATTCAGGGATTTTGTGCTCAACAGTTTGGACGTTCTTGTCCACTTAGAACCGACCGTTGGGTGAATTCTTCTCTCAACAGATGTACGCAACTTCGTGCTTGCCGCCGGTGATATCATTAAGCTGCGGCTTCCAGGTCACCGGCGCATGAATTGGTCTACAGTGACAGGCAAAAGTGGAACATCCTCCCTGAGGATATTAGGCCTACCCTCTATTCTTAAATTTTTCCTCGCGCTTTTCTTGTTTTGCGGCGCGTTTCTCCTTTAAAGATTTGGTGGGTTCTTTTTTGACATTAACCTGTTTGGTGTTTTTTTCTTTTGCCATGGCTCTCAGTTTTGGGGGTGAGGAGTTGTAGGATTGCTCGCCGGGTGTTTTTCCTCTGCTAGAGAGAAGTTTCCGTTATTCGGTCTTTTGAAAAGCGGAAATTACCGGGGAGCAGGTCTATTACGTCGATTACTTCTTGTACCGACTATACCATCTTTTTTCAAATTATTTTTATACTTCGGTTTTGCCACTCGTTTGAAATCGTTGACAAACAATTCATCCTCGGCCCATTCGGTAGGAATCTTGTGGTGGATGAATTCCTCGATGGCCTCCAGATACAGGGCTCCTTCCTCATCAGCAAATGAAATGGCCTTGCCCTCAGCTCCCGCACGGGCAGTGCGTCCGATGCGGTGTACGTAATCCTCACTATCCTCGGGGAGATCGTAGTTGACAACATGGGAGATGCCCTCGATATGGAGTCCTCTGGAGGCTACATCTGTTGCAATCAGAATGGGCAGTTTGCCTTCTTTGAAATCCTTCATGATGCGCAGTCGCTTCTCCTGGGCCACATCACCGGAAATTAAGCGACAAGGGAAGTCATTGGCATTTAAACGGGAATGGAGATACTCACCTTCGCGTTTGGTGTTGATGAAAATCATGGTGCGTTCCATACCGTCACGGCGCAACAGACCGAGCAACAACGGAAACTTCTCCTTGCGGGAGACGTGGAAGAGAACCTCTTCGATGTTGTCGGCAGTCATCTGGTCGCCGGTCACACTGACTTTTTCAGGTAGATTCATGAACTCGTAGGCTAGTTCCATAACCCGCTGGTTGAGGGTGGCGGAAAACATCAGATTCTGACGTTGATCAAACGCCGGCAGACGTCGGAGGATAAAACGCAAATCAGCAATAAAGCCCATGTCAAACATCCTGTCGGCTTCATCGATAACAAGCATCTCAACGTCATTGAGGGTGTAGACTTTTTGTTTGAGATAGTCAATCAAACGGCCCGGAGTACCGATTATGACATCAGCACCGTTACGCAGGGCGTCGCGCTGTTTCATGTAATCCACGCCGCCATAGATAGCCTGGACGGATAAACCACAATGCTTGCCAAGAAGTTTGGCATCATTGTCAATCTGCACAACCAGTTCCCGGGTAGGAGCCAGTATCAGAGCGCGGGGATTTTTACCCGTTGCTTCCTTGTTTTTAAGGAGGCGGTCAAACAGGGTGATTAAAAATGCGGCGGTCTTGCCCGTGCCGGTCTGCCCCCGACCGGCGACATCTTTGCCGCTGAGGGTCAAGGGTAGGGTCAGTTCCTGGATAGGTGTACATGTTATGAATCCTGCTTCAGCAATGCCTTGGCTAAGGGATTCCGGTAGAGCCAGTTCATCAAATTGCATCAAGTTTCCTTCTGAAAAAATTAATATTCATTTGTAATTTTTGAATAATTATATGCATCCTCTCCGGATCTGGCAATATGAACCTTGCGGAGAGGGTTTATACAGCGTGCCCAGAACCATGGAAAAGCGTATGGCCGTACTCGCAGAGTGCAGATAAACTGGGAGATTTCTGAAGAGGGAACGCGAAAAGGGGGAGGGTGTTTTTACGTTCATAGAAGAGGTACGGATTGGCCTGTTTGTCCGCCAGGAGGGGGCCTTTTGCAGCATCTTGTCCCAACGGGTCCTCTTGCAGGCAAGATTTGCTGGGCAGTCCCGGTCAATCGATCCTGAAATTAAGCAGCACGGAGTCCCGTGAAGGGGTGAATTGGCGAATGGCGGTTTTTGATTTTTCCAGCATGATCTTTGAGGCCTTGACCGAGTCGGTATCCTTGTATTTATCCGACAGATAGATGATCTCACAGATACCGGCCTGAATGATGACCTTGGTGCATTCGTTGCACGGGAACAGAGCAACATAGAGTCGGCAATCCCGCAGGTCGTAGGTGATGGAGTTGAGCACCGCATTAAGTTCAGCATGACAGACATAGGGATACTTGGTGTCAAGATAGTTCCCTTCACGGGCCCAGGGCAGCTCGTCATCCGAGCACCGCCAGGGAAAACCGTTGTATCCTACTCCGACGATCTTGTTTTGGCTGTTGGCGACGCAGGCCCCCACCTGGGTGTTCGGATCCTTGGAGCGATGCCCGGAAAGGATCGCCACCGCCATGAAGTATTCGTCCCAGGAGAGGTATCCTGTTCTTTTTGTGGTCATGTTACTTAAGGGCTTCATGGGCCGCCTGCTGCGCCTTGAACTGACGGCGCCGCTCCCGCCAGTCAGGAGCGGTGCCGGCGGCCTTGTCGATAAATTTCTGGATGGCCTGGAAGTAGAGCGGACCGGCAACGGCAATGAGGGAATTGTGATCAGCCCCGGGCACGATCTGCAGTTCCTTGTTCTTGGCACCGCTTTCTGCATGCAATGTTTCCGCCTGCCACAGTGGGATTAACTGGTCGTACTGACCATGGAGAATGAAGGTGGGTTTGGTGAATTGCTCTATCTTGCCAGTATTGTCGAAGGTCTGCTCCTCGGTCATCCCCATCTGTGCAAGGTCAACGCCGAGCACCTTGGCCAGGGGCAGGGTCTTGGCAAACCCCGATTCAATGATCAGGCCAGTGATCGCCGAACTCTGATTGACCGCAACATCGATGGCGCTGGCGCTGCCCAGGGACCGTCCCATAACAAAGATCGCCCCAGTGTAGCCATGATCGCTGAGCCAGGATTTCAGCAGGATAAAAAGGGCATTGCTGTCCGGGAGCAGGGTGCTGGTCAACGGAGTGCCACTGCTCCATCCATAGCCGCGATATTCGGTGACCAGAAAATTGATCCCCTGCTGCATATAAGAAGGGCCGACCTCGTCGTAATCGGGAATGATCTCCCCGTTGCCGTGGTAAAAAATTACGGTGGAGGCGGTGGTGGAATGGCTGAAGAGCCGACAGCTGATGGTAACCCCGTCCTCGATCCGCATCTCGATGTCAATCGCGCCGGGAGGCGGGCTATTTTTTGCGACTTTGATAGGATGAAAAAGAAGTTGGGTGATTTCAGGGCGGTCCATGATGTTCAGTTCTGACAAAGGTGTCTCCGTTTGAGTATTTTTTTCGTTGCAGCCATACATTGGGTCAGGGGAAAGGCATAAACAGCAAAAGCCAAAAAAAAGGGCGATACGATATTTCCACCCGCGGGCCGTTCCTTCTGTTCCGAGCTCCATACCCCAACTTTCCTCTTTTGTCAAAATGTTGTTTTTGCTGATTAATAGTATTGCCTGGCGTCCCGAATTTTCACGTAGTCCCCCCCTGACCGACCACCCGGTTTCGTCCTGCCGCTTTTGCCTGGTAGAGTCGGTTGTCAGCGATACGGAAGAGTTCGTCGAGCTGGGGTTGTTCACCCCAGTTGCAGAGGCCGCAACTGATGGTCAGCTGGATGATTGCACCGCTTGTCGCGTGGAGCGGTGCTTGCTCGATTCCTGATCTGATCCGTTCCGCCATCAACAAGCCTTTCCCCAGGTTGGTATGCGGCATGACCAGGAGAAATTCTTCTCCGCCCCAGCGGGCGAGCATATCGTATTTTCTGATCATCTCGGCCAATCGGGCGGTGAGATGACGCAGGCCTTCGTCACCGATGGCATGACCATAACGATCATTGATGGATTTGAAGTGATCGATGTCGCAGAGAAGGATGGTAAAATCCCCCCCGTTCCTCGTCACCAGCACCACCTCGCTTTCGAGCATTTCATTGAGTGCTCTTCTATTCGGCAGTCCGGTCAGCTCGTCGGTCAGTGAGGATTTTTTTAATTTCTCAGCCAGAATGATCTGGTTTTGTTGCGCCCTGCTACGTGAATACTCCAGCATCGCGCCAAAGGCTGACAT
>JBBRBT010000092.1:0-7917 GCA_038205495.1 Desulfobulbales bacterium | reverse complement strand
GGAAAGCCGGTTCTGGCTGGTGGCGCGCTTGTCCGGGCTGATGAGAACATCGACCCAGAATTTCCCTTTGACCTCCTCCTCGCTGAAGCCCGTCACCTCCTGGGCGGTGGGATTGAAGGAGAGGATTTCACCGCAGTGCGACAGCGACACCAGCAGGGCCTGCACCGTCTGTACGATCTCACAGTTGAAATCCTGTTCGAGGCGCAGATGGTGCGAAGTGTTGAGCAGATAGAGGGCCCGGGACAGGGTGGCAACAACATTGGCGATGAAATCGAGTTCAATGCCGTTGAAACCATCGGCACGGATCGAATGGATGGTCAGGACTCCAAACTTCTGTTGGTCATGGATCAGCGGCCATGACCCGCAGGACCGGCTTCCAGTTGCCGCAGCGAGCAGTGCCAGGGGGGTTGGGCCGTTGTCGGCACAGATATCGCCGACAATCACCGGTTCGCCGTTGGCAAGGGCCCGGGCGGCGCTGTTGGTCTCCGCCATTTCACTGACCAGTCGTTCGACCAGACGACAACATTTCTGTTGCGGGAGGCCTTCTGCTACCGTGATGGCGATCGGGCTGACCGTTGCCCCCTTCGCGTGTCGTCCCACCCAGATTAGACAATATTCCGGATCCTGCACAAGAACCGAGTTGCACTGGTTGAGGAACGCGGCTTCACCGGCGGCGGGTTCGATCTTGAGCTCACTGAGCTCGCGGAGCAATTTATATCGCTGCACGAAGAGCGCTATTCTTTTTGCTTCTTGATCCATGACCTACTCGTATTTTTGGGTTGCCAACAGGAGAGACTGGAACCACGGTTCTGTTGTATTGTGCGGTAGCTCGCTACACAAATGCCACAACTCTGTGGCAAGAACACAGCGGAAATGTCGTATTCTCCCCCAATACTGCATCAGACGTGCCCATGCAGGAGGATGCAAGCTCCTTTATCCGGGAAGGACGATGTGGCGGTACGGTTGTCGATCGATGGCGGAGCCAACACCACGCTATGCTCAGGCTATTTTTGCCAACAAAAAAGGCCGGGCAACCTCAGGAGGACTATCCCCTGAAGTATTTGCCCGGCCCAATGCTGGCGGTGTCACTGCGAGTTCTCGATACCAGAAACTCTCTGGCATTGAGGGCGCGGTCCAAGAACTGATCGCCCTTGATCCCGGCGGATGTGGGCCAGGAAAAGGGTCGTCTTCCCCGCCACCGCAGCCTTTTAAGGCGTAAAATCGATGAGCGTGTCGCAGTAGGCTTCCAAGGCTTTCTTCATGGCTTGCTGGTCGGCCTCGGTGGGGGCGCCCTGCCATTCATAATGACCCAAAAGGTCCCAGCCGGATTTTTCAGTTTTAGCTTCAAAATCCTTCTGCGCACCGCCGACCCATCCGTAGGAACCGAAACGGAACACCTTTTTATTGGTGACCTTTTTCACCATCAATTCGTCAATGGCATGGGCCATGGGAGGAAACATCTTGTATTCATAGGTGGGCATGCCGAAGATCAACCCGGCCGATTTCCAGGCACTGGCGAGAATGGTGCCGATTTCATCTCCAGGAACCTGGAAAACATGCACCGGAAGATTCCTTTTCCGCAGCACTTCAACCACCATGTTCAGGACCTGTTTGGTGTTGCCGTACATGCTGCTCCAGACAATGGTCACTTCGCGTTCCGCCGGACCCTTGCTGTATCCGGCGTAACGCTGGTAATGGTCAATGATAACCGCGGGATTATCCCGCCAGATAATGCCGTGGGAAGGACAGATCACCTTGATATCGAGTCCTTGCAGTTTCTCCAGTCCCTTGAGGACAAAAGCGGAGAAGGTGGCGACGATATTTGCGTAATAACGCAGGGCTTCGTTCTCGAAAAATTGATGCTTTTCCTGGGACAGCTGATCGTCAAAAATCGTATCCTCGGCAACACTGCCATAGGACCCGAAGGCATCACAGGAGAAGAGGATCCCTCGCTTCCGTTCATAGGTCATCATCGTCTCGGGCCAATGAATATTGGGGGTATCGAAGAACTGCAGTTCATAATCCCCGACTTCCAGCACCATGCCATCTGTAATGGCAATGGCCCGCTCGGGCGGTATTCCGGCAAAGGCCTCCAAGAGGGGAATGGCCTTTTTCGTACAATAGATGACCGCCTTGCTGTTCTTGCGACAAAACTCCCGCAGCCAACCGGTATGATCCGGTTCCATGTGATTGATCACAATGATGTCAATATCTTCTATGCCCAGCTTAACCCCTTCCATCTGCTGGGTTATTGCCCGGGGGAAATCAAAAATATTCTGGGTCAAATCAATGAGGACATTTTTTTCCCCTTTGATCAGATAGCCGTTAATGGAAATACCATGGGGAATAGGCCAAATTCCTTCAAACAGATAACTTGTATCTTCAATGTTTACGGAAAGACGGTAAACATCATCTATAATCTTATGAATTTTCATTATGTTACAACTCCATCCTCAAACGTTGACCCTAGGTGCCCTTCTTTGCGATACCTCCTTGCAACATCAAGAAGCATCCCCCGCACTTTACTTAATACAAAATTTCCAGGCGCAAAACCATTTATCCGGATGGGCATCCGGCGGGCAACCGATACATTCGGTTGTAATCCGGGGATCGATAGTCTGCGCAAAAGTGGGATATTCCACCATGCCCGCTGATTTGCAAGGATAATCAGGCAAGCCTTTTCGCTTGCGAGCAGACTGGACGCGGCAGTTGTTCATGTAAAAAATGATGCAGTCCTCACCGACCTCTTCAATCGATTGTTCATTGATAAAAGCATACATGCGCAGGGAAAGCGCTTTTTTCAAGGCCGGAATGCCGCCATTATCGGGTAGATCCAACAGTTTTTTAATGCGCTCCGCTTCAAAGGGCGAGTAGCGGGTCCAGCAGGTGTCATTGCATCGTTTGGCCTCACCCATACCGAATTTTTTTTCCACTGCCTGAAACCAGATGCCGTCATTGGCCAGCCAGTTTATGCTCATCTTTTCGATCAGATCAAGCAAGGTCTCCCGGGGCAGAGATTTCAGCACACTGGGAACACCGCCCTCCGTCGGGAAATTGAGGGTTTTCCCAAGGCGATCGACCTGGTTGGCCATGCTTACTTGCCAGACCTCGTCCTCAACGGCCATGGCCTTTTCCATCCCGACCTGATGCGCCACTTCGGCAAACCAGGCGCCGTAATGGACAATAGTCCGGCGGAAGGCGTCCATCACGATCTGCACCAGCATATCATTGTCAGCCTGATTAATTCCCTCTTGGGTCTTGCTCATTTTTCCCTCCATGCTGTTTGTCGACGGCCACGGGAGAACTCGCCTGAAGGACGAGCGCCCTAGGCCAAATCTCCTGGTATCGAGTGATTCTGAGAAGTTTTGAGTTCAACGATTGTGACAATATAAGCCATTGAGATTGCAAAGGGTACTGATTTGAACCAGTCTCGGACCTGTTTGGAATGGCCTCTGAAGCGGTGCGAGGCAAGATTGTCTGGGAGTGCTGTTTTCTGTTGTGCCCGAGGTGCAGCACCCAACAGCCCTCTTAGAAAATAAAAGTCATGCCCGCCGCGCCCAGGCAGCAGGCTGCAGCAAAGGCTGCGCAGAGTTGGGCAACCGCGGCTTCTCCGGTACAATGGCACGGGATAATCTGATCCGGCGCCAGCAGCCGCAAAGCAGCGATGGTTTGGGTGAGTTGCGGCTGGCTGGCATTCAAGAGATGAAACCCGCCGATAATTGCCCGGATCCGCAGATCGTTATTGAGCCGCCGCACCTGGTTCAGGGTATTGACCAAGCCGGCGTGGGCGCAGCCGACACAAACAATCAATCCCTGGCTTGTTCGGATCCATAAGGCTAAATAATCGTCCAGGGGATCGGGACGTTGGCCTTTAGAATCAAGGAAAAACGGCCCTCCGGTATTCTCAAAATCGGTTTCGCGGGGGATGGGTCCGGTCAGTCCGATGGTCTCGGTCAGGAACAGGGAATGCTGCACCCAATGGACCCTCTGGGCCGATAATTTATCGATGGCCAGCATGGCGTCGCTTGGCATTTGCAGGGACTTGGCAAGGTGGTCTCGGATGCAAAAAAACGGACGCGCAGGTCAGCGGTTACCGCCTGGATGCCGCTAAAAAAGAGGCAATGGGCCATGGCCGCATCGAGGAGCGAGGCCATGACGCCTCCATGGAGCTGTTGGTCGTAGCCTTGGAATTCCGGGCGCGCCGCAAAGCTTGCCCTCACCTGGCCGTCGCCGGTCTCTGTAAACGAAACCTGCCATGACCGGGGATTGCGGCTGCCGCAGACCACGCATCCGCTGTGGCCATTGCAGGCACTAACCGATTGGCGTGCCGTCGAGGTGAACGGGCCGGCCGGGCTCTCAGGCGGCCGCAGGCGGCGCATCACCTTGATACTCCCGGCGGCCAAGGCGTTGTGCCGTTTCCTCGTCGACCTCATCCTGCCAGCCATTACGGGTGGTTTCCAAACAGTCGAATTTAGCCGTATAGGGTTTGATGTCGAGCAACGGGGTGCCATCCAGGATGTCCACCCCCTCGAGCAGCAGCACGTTGCCGTTGCGGCCAATGAGTTCAACGATACTCAAGCCGATGCCATTGGGGCGACACGGGGCACGGGTCGAAAAAACACCTCTTTCCGTATCCTGAAGAAACGGCTTGACGATCAGCTGCACGGGTCCGGCCTGGTTGAAATAGAAGAGCAGGTAGATGTGCGAAAAGCCCTCCAGGTCGCGCAAACCTTCCGCGTACTCGGGAAACAGCTCCACCCGCCCCTTGCACCCCTTGGCATAGGCGGGCTGGATGGGGGTCTGTCGGGCTAGTACATGTTCACTGTGAATCACGCCAATGGGATTGAAGGTAATGCCTGCTCTGTTCATGCGCTCTGTCCTTTTGTAGCCGGGCCGGGTCCGGGCTCTTGTGCCCCGTCTCCTTCCAGGCCATATTTTTCCTGCCACACTGGATCACGTTTTTCAAAAAAAAGCCTGCGCTCCTTCCTTGGCATCCTCGCTGGTGCATAAACGGGCAACAACCTCGTTCATGAAGGCAAACTGCTGCTCATATTCCATTTTTTCCCCTTGGGACCTGTGGGTCGGCATAAAACCGCCGAGCACTGTGGCGGTTTTATGCCGGTTTAATGGGGCTCCTGGGGCAAACTTATTTCTTGCGGGGATAGGGCCAGGCCATGATACCGCCTTCCATGACCTTGACATTGGTGTAACCGTGGGCCCGGAGGATGGTTTCCGCCTCATAGCCGCGTAGTGAGATCTTGCAGAAGCAGATAATCTCGGCATTTTTATCCGTTGGCAGTTCGCCCAGCCGTGAACGCAGGGCGCCGATAGGGAGGAGGTGCTCGCCGATACCGAGATACATCTCCTCGAATTCGGCCGGACTGCGGCCATCGAGGAAAAAGGGTTTGTCACCGCGCTGGATTTTTTCCCACACCTCGGTGACTGAAATTCCGGTCATCCGCCCCTTGAGCTTATTTTGCATGATATGGGCAGCGGTGATGAAATGATCGATGGCCAGGGAGAAGGGTGGAGCATAGGGGAGATCGGCATTGATCAGGTCTTCCACGGTCAGTTTGCCCAGGATGGCCATGGCCGCGGTGGCCACCTGCTTGCTGACATCGCCGGGTCCGACACACTGATAACCGAGCAGGCGCTGGTCCTTGGTACTGACCAGCATCTTCGAAACCAGCAGCTTGGCCCCCATGAATCCCGGTTTATCGGGACTGGCGTTGACCACGGTCTGATAGTCGGTGAGGCCCACCCGCTCAGCCGCCTTGATGGAAAGCCCGGTTGAACCAGCGGAAAAATCAAAGATTTTGCAGATACCGGTATGGTAGGTGCCGGGAAAGGTGACCCAGTTGCCTTTGATCGCATTTTCTCCGGCCACCCGACCTTCGAGGTTGGCCAGGTCGCCCATGGGTGCAAAGACCGCCTCCCCGCTGATCCGGCTGGGAATCTCGACGCAGTCGCCGGCCGCATAGATGTCCGGATCCGAGGTCTGCATGTAGGCGTTGACCGTAATGCCGCCGAATTTGCCGGTTTCCAGCTCGGCGGCAGTGGCCAGGCCGCTGTTGGGGCGAACGCCGATGGCCATCACTGCCAGTTCGCAGGCAATCACCGTGTCATCGGCGAGTTGGACCCCGGAGAGTTTGCCGTCTTTGCCGACGAAGGCCTTGACCCCCTTGCTGGTGAAAATCTCCACCCCTTTGGCTCGCATGTGGTTTTCAACCAGATGGGCCAGGTCCCAGTCCAGAAAGGTCAACACCTGATCCAGCGCCTCCACCACCGTGACCTTGATGCCTGCGAGCTGCAGGGCTTCGCAGGTTTCGATGCCGATCAGGCCGCCGCCGATCACCACTGCCTGTTTAACCTTTTTTTCATCGCAGATCCGGCGCAGATAATCGGTATCCGCCATGCTCAGGAGGTTGGTGATGCCTTCCAGGTCGATGCCTGGGATGGGCGGCATGTTGGGCCGCGCCCCGGTGCTGATGATCAGCTTGTCGTACTGGAGGGACTCTTCCTTGCCGGTTTTGAGATCACGGCAGACCACCTGTTTGCTCTGGCGATCAATGGTCACCACCTCGGTTTCCACCAGGGCCTTGATGGCCTTGGCCTTGTCAAAGAAGACCGGGTCGCGGACGATCCCCGCGGGGGTGCAGAGTAACTGATTGCGGTCATTGAACAGGCCACCGACATAGTAGGGATAGCCGCAGGAGGCCATGGAGAGATCAGGCGATTTTTGGACCAGGGTAATCTCGGCAAATTCATCCAGCCGCCGGGCCTTGGCGGCGGCCTTGGCCCCTGCTGCCGAACCCCCGATGACAACTATTTTCTTCTTTTCCACTATCGGTCTCCTTAGGTGTTGTGATGGCAGGACATTCTTAGGGTCTGTTCACAGATAACTTGGACAAAATTGCGCTCAGACTTTAGTAATTGGTTACCGCTTCAAGCGGGCTGCACAGCCTGCACTGGCAGCTCATTCTGGTCGTACCTGTTTGACCATATAGGCATTGACCGCCTCCTGCATTGTTTTCACGGCAAGAAAAGCACAGTGTTGCTCTTCTTTCGGAAAGGTGCCGATCGCTCTAAGCACATCTTCTCCGGTCAGGTCAAACAGTTCCTCGGGATTTTTGCCAAGGGCCAGCTCGGCGGCAAAGGAGCCGGCCAATCTGCTGGAAAAACAACCGTCGGTGAAGGAAGATGCCTTGCAGACCCGATTGTTATCAAAACAGAGAAAGATCTCCATGGTATCGCCGCATTTTCCGGTAATCCTTCCCTGTGCGTCCGCATCAGCCAGCCTGCCGCTGAACGCGGGATTTTTCCAGCGGTGCAGCCCTTTTTCGCCATACATTTGTTGGGCTTCGAGAAAAATTTTTTCCTGAATTCCATCCATCAGGTCATCAAATTGCTGGTCATTCATTGTTCTTTCCATGTTGTAAACGATTTTTTCCAACCAGAATGCACCTCCACAGAGGTACCTACAGAGAAAGACAGGCCACTTGCGCGGTCTGTCTTTCCGAGGTTCCTTTCGGTTGTCTCCAGCAGGGCAGAATTTACCAGTGCGCCTCTTTGTTGGCTGCGGCGGCATAGGTCACCTTGCCTTCTTTCATGGCCTTGACCGCGTCCCGGACCTTGCCGGTGATTTCGTCCACCACCTTGACCCCGGCGGCTTCCAGGGTTGAAAAAGCCTTGGGACCGCAATAGCCGGTCATCAGCACGGTCGCGCCCTTGTCGCTCACCATGGTGGCCGCCTGGATGCCAGCGCCTTTGAAGGCATTGACATTGTCACTGTTATCGACCACTTCAAACGCGAAGGTTTCGGTATCGACAATCAGAATGTATGGCGCCCGGCCGAAACGGGGGTCGACTTCACTATCGAGCAGGGTTCCTTTTGATGTGACTGCTACTTTCATTGTG
>JBBRBT010000091.1:0-8413 GCA_038205495.1 Desulfobulbales bacterium | reverse complement strand
GGTTCTGAGAGGGGCCGGTGACAATGGTGAAAACAAGTTAAAACGGCAGAACACGTAGTAGCTGCGTGCGGCGAGGCGTCAATAAAGGGCTCGCGGTTGAGATTCGTTTTCATTGGAGAAGCCGGTCTACTCGACCTCGGTATAATTGTAACTGAGTGTATGGAAAGTAATGAAATTATCCAGTATGCCCTTGGTCGGGATCCTTTTCCACCAGTACTGCCCTGATTTTGGTGGCAAGGTTCTGCATGGTGAACGGTTTTTGAAGAAAATGCACCCCTTCATCGAGCACACCGTGATGAGCAATGACGTTGGCTGTGTAGCCAGACATGAATAAGCGCTTGAGATGAGGATATAGGGGAAACAAATTCCTGGCCAGGTCACGGCCGTTCATCTCCGGCATAACCACATCGGTCAGGAGCAGATGAATTTCGTCAGCATACTCCCGAGCCAAGCTGATGGCTTCGCCAGCTGAGCTTGCGGGTAAGACTGTGTACCCCTGGAGTTCCAGCATCACTGTAGTCATCTCCAGGATCATAGGTTCATCTTCTACCAAGAGAATAGTCTCATGCCCGGTTGCGATCGGTGCGGTTTCCTCTGGTTCAGGTAACTTCTCATCCTTGGCCTTGTGCCGGGGCAGGTAAATTTTGAAAGTCGTCCCCAGGCCCAGCTCACTGTAGACATTGACAAAACCGTTGTTCTGTTTGACGATGCCGTAGACTGTGGGCAACCCCAAACCGGCTCCCTTGCCCAGCTCCTTGGTGGTAAAAAACGGTTCGAATACGTGCGAGATCGTCTCACGGTCCATGCCGCAACCATTGTCGCTCAGCATCAGCAATACATACTCACCGGGGACGGAACCTGCGTGTGAGGCGCAGTAGGCTTGATCAAAGACTACGTTACCTGTTTCAATGGTGATCCTGCCTGTATCTCCAATGGCATCACGGGCGTTGACACACAGGTTGGCAAGAATCTGATCGATTTGGGTGTAGTCCATTTTGATTGCCCCCAGACTCTCGTCCGGAAGCCAGACTAGACTGATATTCTCGCCAATGAGCCGTCGCAGCATATTAAGCATGCTTGCCACAGTTTCGTTGAGGTCGAGCACTTTTGGCGCCACGGTTTGCTTCCTGGCAAATGCCAACAGTTGTCGGGTCAGATCGGCTGAGCGCTGTGCGGCCTGCTGAATTCCTTGCAGGGCAGAATACATCGGCTGATCTGCCGCCACTTTCTTCAGAGCAATTTCCGAGTAACCCAGAATGACTCCCAACATATTATTGAAGTCATGCGCAATACCGCCTGCCAGTCGGCCCACCGATTCCATTTTCTGGGACTGAGTCAACTGATTTTGCAGTTTTTCGGCTTCAGCCTCGGCCCGCTTACGTTCAGTGATGTCAATCCCAATCCCCATCAAATAAAGTTGTCCCTGCGCCTCAAACCTGATGCCAGTGAGGAGGAGAGGCAGAGGGCGCCCGTCTTTTGTTTGAAGATACGCTTCCATCGAAGCTCTGCCTTTGGTCATCACCTCATCAATAGCCTTTAATATTGCGGCTTCAGATTCGGGTGCATGCCAATCCGTAATATGGCGACCCTCAATTTCTCCAATCCCATAACCGAGGAGCGATTCGTGTTCCCTGTTGCAAAGAATCAATCTTAACTCTGGATAGGTGTAGAGGTAGAAGATACCAGGCAGGCTTTCGATTACTGATTTTGAAAGGAGTTGCTCCCGCAACAAAGCTTCCTCGGTCTGCTTATGCTCTTCAATCTCGCGGGCAAGTTTTTCATTGGCATGTTGCAGGTTATCGTTTGCTTTGGAAAGCTGATCCGTCCGTTCGGCGACTAATTGTTCCAGGAACTGATTTCGGTTCACCAGTTCCTGCATCGGATAGATTTCACCCTCACGAACCAGATGGTAGGGAATAGATATACTGCTGTGCGATATTTTCCATCCGCATGATTCCAAACGGAAAATCAATACAAGACGTGCGACCTCGTTTGAGAGGATATGGTCTTCGATGGGTAGATGTATCGTGAAGAAGCCAGTCGCAACAGCGATCGTATCCGCCAGTGACTGGATGGCAAGATCCTTCAGTTCGATGCGGATCGGATCTTTAATCTGGGCGAAGTCCTGACGGGTAATTGCAACCCATTCTTCCTTATTTTTGACAAGAAAATCGCCCCCTCCGGTAAAGCCCGAAAAATCCTCGCTGAAATGCGTGGTGAGTCGGTCATCGCGGGATGAGTACATTCGCAGGTAGTCGTCAAAGAGTTGACGGATTATTTTTTCGTCTCTTGGGTCCATTGACCGAACCTTGTTAGTCTCAAATAGGGAAGGGGAGGTTGTGTAAGCGGAAGAATCAGTTGCTGTTTTATAATATTTGTTCGAGATGTAAGTGTGGCTGAGGAGAGGTTAAAATTTGAAACCCAATAGTAAACATACTTCCAATTTATGGAAACTAATATTCATGTTTCCAGGTAAGCTCGCCATTACGGCACACCACTTTGATGCGATGAAACGGAACCATGTAAAGATCCCCTCATCATTCCTTACTTGTTAACAGCAAAATGATCATCCGGTATTTGAACAACCTGATTGAGGGGCACAGAAATATTGCCTCCTCAAGACGGGCCCGTAGTACATCATCTAGGAAATCGGCAGCTTGTCCAAATTCCCCGCACCACCTACTTGCCCTCCGGGGTGATTTCGAATTCCGTGCCCAATTCGGCATTGCTGTCAGCGCCGACCCAAACCTGGAAACGACCGGGCTCAAGGACCGCATTGCCGTTGCCATCGAGATACGCGAGTTCCTCCGGGCCGAGTTTGAAGAGAATAGTCTTCGTTTCACCGGCCTCGAGATGGACGCGCTCGAAGCCTTTCAACTCCCGCACCGGGCGTGCCACACTGGCAACCATATCCCGCAGATAACATTGCGCGACGGTTGTTCCGGCCCGGTTGCCGGTGTTGGTGACCTCAACAGTGACCGAAATTTCCGATGTTGGCGAATCTGGAGACGTCCGCAGATTGCTATATGCAAAGGTTGTATACGAGAGTCCAAAGCCGAAAGGGAAGAGGGGAGAATCGAGCGAGTCAACATAACGGGAATGATGACGACTGTTGGCAACCATCGGCCTGCCGGTAGCGCGATGGTTGTAGTACAGCGGGATTTGCCCGGTGGAGCGGGGAAAGGTGATCGGCAGTCGCCCGGAGGGATTCACGTCCCCGAACAGGACGTCAGCCACCCCCAGACCGCCGGTACTGCCCGGATGCCAAGCAAACAGCACGGCGTCGGCCCAGTCCATTATCCGGGTGAGATTCAACGGGCGGCCGCCAAACACCACGACCACAATGGGGATTTCCATGCGCCGGGCTGCCTCGACCAGTGCCTCCTGGCCAGGGGGCAAATCAATGGTGGTTGTACAGTTATCCTCGCCCGAGCGGCCTGCCGATTCGCCGAGGGCGAGGATCAGCACATCACTGGAACGCGCCCGTTTAACGGCATCATCGGCGAGGTCACAATGGTGCAGCCAGGTCTCGGTTCCCAGTCTGGCGGCGATGGCCTCTTTCAGCGTTGTCACCTCTTCTTCCTGCCCATCGGGAGTCCAGCAGCCAAGCAGTGCCTGGCGCTGGTCTGCAAGCGGCCCGCTCAGGCAGAGGGTTAAGTTGTTCGAGCGGAGAGGCAGAATACCGTTATTTTTCAACAAGACCATGCTGGCGTCGGCCAACCGGCGTATGGTGGCGAGCGATTCGGGCAACAAATGAACCGCCTGTGAGGCGTCCGGATCGGCGTACGGGTTCTCGAAGAGGCCAACCGCGAACTTGATCCGAAGTACCCGGCGCACGGCATCGTTCAGACGTGCCTCGGAGACCTTGCCGGCGCGGACCAGATCGGGCAGATTCTGCAGATACACCATCGTGCACATGTCCATATCCACCCCGGCGTTGCAGGCCAGTTCGGCAGCATGGTTGCCGTCGGCGGCGATGCCATGATGGATCAATTCCCCCACCGCCCCCCAATCGGAAACAATAAACCCGTCGAACCCCCATCGTTCCTTCAGCACCTCACCGAGCAGATACCGATGGGCCGAAAGCGGGATACCGCCGATATCATGAAAGGCGCTCATGACGGTAGCGCACCCGGACTCTATCGCGGCCTTGAAGGGGGCCAGGTAGAGGTTATGCAGGGTCTGGGGTGTGATTTCGGTGGTGTTGTAATCACGCCCTCCTTCCGCTGCGCCGTACCCGACAAAGTGTTTGGCGCAGGCGACGATCCGATCGGCGGGGAACTGGTGGGGAATGGCGTCCTGCTCATTGCCTTGAAAACCTCGCACCGCCGCTGCGGCCAATTTCCCTACCAAAAAGGGATCTTCGCCAAAACCCTCGGCAACTCGCCCCCAGCGCGGGTCGCGGGCAATATCGAGCATGGGCGAGAACCCCCAATGGATACCGTCGGCGCGCGCTTCCATGGCGGCGATTGTGTTGGCGGCCTCAATCAGTTCGGGGGACCAGGCGGCAGCCATGCCGAGGGGAATAGGGGCCACCGTGCGATACCCATGAATCACATCTCGTCCAAAGAGCAAAGGGATACCCAGGCGGGACTCCGTGACGGCTATTTTCTGGATTTCATTGATACCCTTGGCAAAGACCCGTTCCTGGCGATTATTGCCCGCCGTGGAACTGTTGGCCAGCAGACCGGAACCGATCTCGCCGTTGCGGACCTGGTCATACTGATCCGGACCGAGGTTGTACCACTGATTCAGTTGCCCGGCCTTTTCCGCAAGGGTCATGCGGCTGAGGAGATCTTCGCTGCGCTCTGCAACGGGGAGGGTCGGATTTTTATATGCTGGCATGGTCACGGGAACAACTCCTTACGGTTATGCATCAGGACTGCTGAGGGAGGGGGGCAGCGTGAGAAGCATTACATGCGTGATGTGATATAGTTCTCCATTTCGATCTCAGAGGTTGCCACGTCCAGCGGCACCAACTCATCATTGATGAAAACGTTGGTGGAACTTATCAAGTTGTAAGGAATAGCTTCTGGCGAGTCAGCCCTGTATATATGCAATTCAATCTTATCTTTAAAAATATCTTTCATTTTATTGGCCACAACTGTGGCCTTCTGGCAGCTTACTCAAGCAGGGTTCCCACTGTGAAATAGAAGCATCTTGACCATGATTTTCTCCCTTCTGAGGGCTAAGATTTTGGGGTGTTGGGTTGCGAAATCCCTAAATGGCGACAAATACAAGCTTCGACCTCCTGTTGAGATACATTGCCGCCTTCAGCAGCAATTTCGTCTTCCACCATTATGGCTGAAGCCACGGGTAAACCCAACTCGAAATAGGCATCGGTCTGGTAATTGGCTTTGAGTTTTGCAATCACCCTCGATTTTGACATCATACTTGGTGCCCAACCTGGGCATCATATCAAGAAAGTTCTTTCAAGAATGACCGTTCGGTTCATTTAAAAAAAACGTAACACCATATCGTTCCTGTATTGAAAAGGGAGAATAAACACGTCATCCTAGCCTGTTTAGAAGGAAGTGTCTCTCTCTCTTTAAAACACCTACTTAAGGCAAAAGGTGAGCAGGGAAAAGGGGGCTTGCTCAAGCCCCCTTTCATTGTTTTCTGGTCTGTTACTTCAGGCTGTTCTGATCGTGGCAGGAGATGCCGCAGGAGTTGGTGTAGGGAATCGGCATGGCCTTGTCCGGGTCTAGGCCCTTCACATGCTTATTGTCCTTGCGTGGGACGATGAGCAGGTGCGAGGTGATGTCGTTTTCCCAATAGTTCTTGCCATCTGCCGTCACCAGTCCTTTGCCGAAGCCTGCTCCGGTCTGGGCCGTCTTGAACTGGTGGCAGTTGGTACACGTGATCTTGGTTTCCGGTCCGTGCGCCATGCCAACGGCTTTCTCTGTATGCTTGACCATATCCTTCTGAGCGGCATGGCAACTCTGGCAGTAGGTGCTGCCCGGAGTGACCGCATCCTGGCGCATCTGATGCTTGAACGATGCACCGGCACCATGGGGATAGTGACAGGTGGAACAACTCAAGATTTGCTCGCCGTTGCGGTATTTTGTCGAGCGAATGAAATCGAGATACTGCTGATGATGCGACTTGGAATGGGATTCCCAGACATCCTTGGGCGAGGCGTCTTCGCGGGTGGTGAAGTTGACCAAGTACTCGTTACGGCTGATGCCGGGTGTCATCATCTTATTGTCTTTGTTGACCGGCTGATCATTGTTGAGGAATCCTTGCGGCCTCGAATGGCATTGGCCACAGATGACCGAGCCCCTTTCCGAAGCCAGTTTGCCAGGGCTGACAATGGTAGCCGCTTTTTTCGCAGCCGGGGCCTATGCATGGGCCGAACCGGCGCCATGGCAGGACTCGCAGCCTATGTTCAACTCGTTGGGCACGCCGTCGCCGTCAATATCCGCTTCGCCGTTCGGGTCATTGACCGCACCGGCGATATATTCACCGGAATCCAACTTGGTGAGGCTGTAGCCGGTATAGTGACAGGAAGCGCACTCCTTTTCAAAAGACTTGGCGATTGGGGGATTGGTGAGTTTCTTGGTTTCCTCATTGAAGAACCAGTCGGCATGGTAATCTCTGAATTGCTTCCGAGTCCGGTTGCCGTACTCATCCTTGCCATGCTCGTTGTACTGCAAGAAGGGATACAGACTTTTGCCAACGCGCAGGAGGTAGCGCTGTTTGTACAAACCGCCACCGTAGGTCATCTCCACCGGATACTCCCTGGGGGGATCAGACGGATCCTTCAGGTTCTGCATCTTGACCTTGACATTACCTATGCCATCAACGGAAAAGGAGGTGCTTAAACTGGCGGTGGCGGGATCTTTCGGCATTTCTCTGGCAATCTTGTACTTGTCGAATCCCCGTTCCTTATCAAAGTCATAGAAATAGAAGGTCGCTCCAGCCTTAAGAATGTTGAGGCCGTTATCGATTTCAACAAACCGCGAAGAATCTTGGAGTTTGCTGTCCTTAATAGTGGTAGCTGCCCCCACGGGCCTGATCGCCAGGAGTAACACTCCCACGCTCATCACAAAAAACGAAAGCACTCTGCACCAATGTTTCATCTAGACACCTCCTGCGGGAAAGGGTTGGGGCAAACCATGAACAAATCGGACCTCATGTCTGGTCTTTTGTTCATAGGTGGTTGAGTGGAGCTTAGAGTGATAAGGGCGCAAAAAAGGGGAAAGCGACAAGGAGCCCCTATTGCACCACCTTCGGTGAATATATAGGGGGAAACAACGCAGTTGAGCAGAAGGGAGAGAGCTTTCAATATTAAACCCCCTATGGATGCACCTATCTTGTCATGAAACTCTTGAAAATGGTGTCAAAACGTTAACTTGTTTTTTTGATAATTTCGAGAGATACCATCAAATTCTGATTTTTTGTCTTCTGATTTTGATGGCGAATTTAAACCGAGTTTATTGCAGGTGAAAAATATGATTTATTAGGAATTAAAAGAGAAGATAATGCCAGGTAAAATATTAATATAAAAAGAAAAAATAGGTTTTGTTACGTATGCTTCCAATATATGGAAACTCATGTTGATGGTTGCGCAAAAAGTTGCTTTCTGTTCATTTCGAGGAGCACCGCGACGAGAAATTTCTCAATAACTTTAGATATTTATCGCTATGCTCGCAATGACAAAACGGATGTTTTTCTCCTTTTTGCGAGTTCATCAACTCTGAGCGATCCCAGCCATGGCTGCAGAGAGGGCGCTATGCGCCCAAAGGATCAAAGGGATATCTAGGCGGGATTCCGTGCTGGTTATTTGGATTTCGTTGATATTCTTGGCAAAGACCCGTTCCCGACGATTATTGCCCGTGGTGGAACTGTTGGCCAGCAGACCGGAACCGGACTCGCCGTTGCGTACCTGGTCATACTGATCCGGACCGAGGTTGAACCACTGATTCAGTTGCCCGGTCTTTCCTCAATGGTCATGCGGCTTAAGAGATCTTCGCTGCGTCCTGCAACGGGGAGGGTCGGGATTTTATATGCTGGCATGGCCACGGGGAAAATTCCTTACAATTTTGCATCAGGACTGCCTCTTTTCTGGGCAGGCAGGCTTGTCAGCGTCCATTGGCGGAGGAAATCCCGGCACTGAACCAGGCAAGGCAATCACGAATTTTCTTTTTGATAACCAACATTTTGGTTCCATTTGGGCAATCAATACAACTGATTACCGACATATCGAAGAGGAAAAAGAAAGGATGGGTTGGGACGATTATCATGATGGTTAATCTACTTCAGAGTTATATTGAGTGCGGCCGGGCAAGGCCGTGTAGTCCAGCGGGTGTGAATCCCGCCCCGGAAGGTAGGCCAACCACCGGGTAGCAAGTCCTTGGAGGCTTTATGGTAAGATAAAGTTTTAAGCGTAGGATAGCAAGCAGACAGGCCG
>JBBRBT010000090.1:0-8788 GCA_038205495.1 Desulfobulbales bacterium | reverse complement strand
AGTTGCCAGAAAAGAGGTGAATGCTTGGCAAAAGCACCGGAACAATCGACAGTCCAAAGTAAACTGGCAATTCACAACGAAGGATGCGCGGATAAAATTATCGCGCCTGTATCCGACACTAGAAAGTTGACAAGACACTAGAGCCCCTGTGCATCTTTTTTGAAAAATAAAATCGCGTTCCTTTTTCAGAAATTCAAGCAACTGCAGGGTACTCCTGGGTCGCTTGCCAGGGGGACTGCAGTGGGCGTCTTTGTCGGTATCGCCCCTCTGATGCCGTTTAAATCCCTCCTGATTGTATCGATCACTCTGGTCGCTCGAAGCAGTACTGTGGCGGCTCTTCTTGTCTGTACGATTCTCTGTAATCCTTTTACATATATTCCCCTCTATTATCTTGCCTGGCTGGTCGGTAATCTCCTGCTGCCGGGCCGCGCAAGCTGGGAAAGCTTGCAAACGGCTATAGCCCGGATGCATGAGGTGGGGCTTGTCAAGTCCATCCCTCTTGCCGGACAGATAGGTTTTGATGCCGGCAGCGTTCTGCTTGTGGGTGGCCTGGTCTTGGCAGTGCCGCTGGCTTTATTGAGCTATGTCCCCGCGCTTCGATTCTTTGTGCAGCTTGAGCGGAAGCGCTATGCGAGGCATCTCTTGAACAAAAAAGACGTGGACTCTGCCCTATGATGCTTTTGAAGGGTAATTGGAAGGTCGGGGTGATCGGTACGGGCAAGCACGGCAGCAGATACGCCCGTCATATTATTCATGATGTCGATGGCCTTACTCTTACCGCCATAAGTCGTCGGTCAGAGGAGGGGAGGTGGCAGGCTGAGCAGTGGTGCTGCCGCTGGTACGCGGATTGGCGGCATCTGGTGATGGACCCCGAGGTGGATTGTGTTATCGCTGTGGTGCCACCGGCACTCAACCGGGAGATTGCTGTCGCCTGCGCTGCTGTCGGCAAGCCCCTGCTCTTGGAAAAACCCATGGCCGTGACGGCAATCGAGGCCGGGGCGATCAACGAGCTTTTTTCCAGTCAGGGCTTGCTGCTGACCATCGGCCAGACCCTGCGTTATAACCAAGTGGTCAAAATGCTTCGCGATCAGCTCGGTAACATCGGGCCGCTCCACAGTTTTAGCACCAACCAGCGCTTGGAACCTGCAACCTTGGCTTGGCTGGATGAACCTGTGCTTGCCGGGGGAGGCGTGATTTTTCATACAGCAGTCCATGTCTTTGATGCCCTTCGTTTTATCACCGGCCGGGAAATTGTCCGGGTCTTGGCCCAGTCGCGCTGTGTTCATACCGCAAATCTTGAGGATCTCCTGATGGTGCTGGTGGAGTTGGATAACGGGGTGATAGGCACGGTTGAGAGTTCGAAGATTAACCCAGCCCGTACCGGGAGGTTTGAGTTTGTGGGGGGAGCGGGCTTGTTGCAGGGGGACCAGGTACACCATTTCTGTGAATTGATTCTCGGCCAGAAGCGTGTCGCCCTTGATCCCGGGGAACCAGTGAGCACACTTGTGCCCTTACTTGTGGATTGGCTCGGATTTCTTCGGGGTGAGGGACCTAACCCGGTTCCCGGTACGGAAGGGCTGGCGGCCGTACGTGTCTGCGAAGCCTGTGTACGCTCGGCAGTGCTGGGGAACTGGGAAAAGGTGTGAAAGCAGAGAACCGCCCGCTGGGACGGAGGCAGGCGGTTCTCTGCCGTGCTGTTTTGTCTGCTTTAATGCTTGAAAGAACGTTGACCGGTGAACATCATCGCCACCTGCGGTTTGGCCTCATTGCATGCCTGGATGGATTCGAAGTCGCGGATCGAACCGCCTGCCTGGAGAATTGCGGAGATGCCCTCCTTGATACCGATATCAGCGGCATCGCGGAACGGGAAAAAAGCATCGGAGATCATGACTGAACCGGGAAGCCCAGCCCGGTCGGTCCGTACCTTGGCATCAATCACTTCTTTTTCAGCCTTGTCCCGCTTACCGCGTGTGACCTCCATCACTAAATCGACATAGGGAATGCCGTGTGCATCAAAACAGGTGATGTCGGCGTATTTGGCATAAGCCTTGTGCACCGCGATTTCAGCGACTCCGACCCGGTCCTGTTCACCGGCGCCGATGGCGGTGGTGCAACCATCCTTGACGTAAATAACCGAGTTGGAGGTGACGCCATGCTCAACCGCCCAACCAAAGAGCATGTCGTCGATCTCCTGGGGGGTGGGCTGGCGTTCGCAGGCGTAGGCCACCCCTTTATAGGTGGTTGCGGCGGGTTTCAGGTCTGCGGCTGAGCGGATGGAGTTGATTGCTGATTGCTGCACAATGATCCCGCCATCGATCAGCGATTTGAAATCAACGAAGCGGTGCTGCTCATAGTCGGCTAACCGCGAAATCCCGTTCATGCGGATCACCCGCAGGTTTTTACGGCGGGCGAGAATCGCGAGTGTTCCTTCCTCAAAGTCAGGGGCGCAGACCACTTCCAGGTAATTCTCCGCCATCAGTGCGGCGGTGTCCTTGTCCAAAGGACGGCTGGTCACCACGGCTCCGCCGAAGGCGGCAATCCGATCACAACGGTTAGCACGGTTGTAGGCATCAGCAAGAGTGGTTCCCACTGCGGCGCCGCAGGGATTGTTATGCTTGAGAATAACCGCAGCCGGTTTGTCGATCAGGTATTTGATGATGTTGAGGCCGTTGTCGACATCCGTGAGGTTGATTTTACCCGGATGTTTGCCGACCTGGAGCATGTCCTCCACGGTGATGGCGCTGACCAGACCGTTGCCCGGCTTGATGAAGGTGCATTCACCAAGAATCAGATTGCCGTTCACCAACTCATACAGAGCCGCCTCCTGATCGGGGTTTTCCCCGTAGCGCAGGCCGCGTTCTTCTACCGTGCCGTCGGTCATCTGGATTTTCCAGGTTTTCTTCCGGTACACCAGGGTTTGGCCGCCAAAGGAAATGGTCATTTCCATGGGGAACGAGTCACCAAGAAGGGTTGAATACATTTTTTTGAGATCAGTCATAATCCGCAGGGCTCCAAGGGGAGAGGGGGAGAAGTGTTGGCAAAGGTCGAATAAAAAAGGGTGGATTCGCACCTCGAATGTACCCTGTCGGCCGTTGTTGATAAAGATTTAAATGGTCTGCAGCGGGGGAAGACTTTCCCCTGGTTGACGGTCCTTTTCCGCGTTGATGGCAAAGGGGATAAGGCGTCTAGGCCCCGTTACGGGCTGTAAGGGCGGGGATTTCAGTCCCTGCCGCAACTGAACAGTGCTGGAGCACGGCATTGGCCCCGACGGTGACCCCGTCGCCCAGTTGACAGTTGTGAAGGACGCAGCCACTCATGATCTGGCAGCTTCTGCCCAAGATGGTTTTTCCGCTGATCTGGACATTGCCATGGAGGATGGTGTCCTGGCCAAGGGTGCAGTCAGGCGCGATCAAGGTTGTCTCCGGGGCATACAAGGTCACCCCGGCGAGCATCAGACTGCGGTTATGGCGGAGTTGGAGGGTGACATGCGCCTGTGCCAGCTCGATCCGCGAATTAACGCCCAGGACATCGATAGCCTGGGGATGCACGAATTTTTGCACCGAAAGTCGTTGTTTATTGGCGATGGCGACGATATCGGTCAGATAGACTTCATCCTGACTGTTATTGGTCCCGACCTGACGAAGAGCTGCAAACAGAAAAGTTTTGTCGACCAGATAGATACCCGCATTGACTTCCCTGATACCACGCTGCTGCTCGGTGGCGTCTTTTTCTTCGACAATCGCCAGCACTGCTCCGTGGGCATCACTGAGAATTCGGCCATAGCCAAAGGGCTGATCGAGCAGGGTGGTCATCAGGGTGAGTGGTGCCTGTTGTTGCCGGTGTGCGACGATCATGGCCTGCAGGGTGGTTGCCTGGATGAGCGGGGTGTCACCACAGAGAATCATCACCAGTTCTGCCTGTCCGCAGGCTGTTTCCGCACAGAGCACGGCATGCCCTGTTCCCCGTTGCTCTTCCTGAACCACCGGCGTTATCGGGTAACTCTCGAGAACGTGGAGGACCTCCTGCCGCTGGTGCCCGACGATGACCGCACATTGGGCTATCGACGCCTCGGTGACGGCATCCAGCACATGATGAATCATGGGCCGGAAGAAGACTTCATGTAACACCTTGGCGTGTGCGGATTTCATACGGGTGCCCTTGCCAGCGGCGAGCACAACAGCGGTAATCAATGGGGTCATAGCAACTACCTTGCAAAAAAGGGGACTATAGGAAAGTGGTCCACTGTAGAAAAAAAAGAGGGGTTTGACAAGAGGCGCATTGCCGGGGTGGTTAATCTGGTCGAACCATAAAGCAGAATTTTCTCGCGTAATGATTGGCAGAAACTTGATGCGAATCTTGCAATTCATCTTTACAGTGGGCAAACTATCATGCCCGACCCCGATGATCCTGTAATGGATAGAGACTACGGCTCCCTGCGGCGGAGTTTTCTATTTGGAATATAAAGAGTAACCAGTTTGCGAGAAATACGACGAATGCGACCACATGACCACGAAGTGCTGATCCTTGACGGCGCCTGCGGAACCAATCTCCAGGAAATGAATATTCCGATATCGGCTTGGGAAGGGAAAGAGGGCTGCAATGAACTGCTCAATCTGACAGCTCCGGAGAAAATTATCGAGCTCCATGCCGGCTTTGTCGAGGCCGGAGCCATGGTGATTGAAACCAATACCTTTGGCGCCACCCGTATCGTGTTGGAAGAATACGGCCTACAGGATCAGGTTGCTGCTATTAATCGTGCCGGGGTCGAGAACGCCCGCAAGGCTATAGGTGGTAAGGCCCATACCTATATCGCTGGCTCGGTCGGGCCTGGAACCAAGCTGCCCTCACTGGGGCATATTTCAGTGGAAGCCCTTGCTCGGGCCCATGAAGAACAGATCCGGGCACTGGCGCTGGCCGGTGTGGATTTGATCATTATCGAAACCTGTCAGGATCTGCTTCAGATCAAAACAGCCATGACTACCTGCTTTGCCACCTTGGAATCCCTCGGCTTGGACATTCCGGTGATGGCTTCGGTCACGATTGAACGCACCGGCACCATGTTGGTCGGTACCGACATCGCCGCCGCCGCCGTCACCTTTGAGCCGTATCCCCTTTTTTCTTTTGGCTTGAACTGCGCTACGGGACCAACGGACATGGAATCCCATATTCGCTACCTCAGCCAGAATTGGCCTGGCCGCATTTCTTGTGTTCCTAATCAGGGGATGCCCGAGGTGGTGAACGGCAAGACCTGCTATCCTCTTAATCCGGAAGCCTATGCCCGTGAAATGAAACGTTTTGTCACAGATTATGGGGTCAGCGTGGTCGGAGGCTGTTGCGGTACGACCCCTGCACATATTAAGCACCTGGTGAAGACCTTGGCCGGGGTGAAACCCGCTGTCCGGGAGGTGAGCATATGAAGCCCTCCGTCTCCAGCCTCTATCAGGCCGTTGAACTGCAGCAGGAGATTCCGCCGCTGCTGATTGGTGAGCGGGCCAACGCCAACGGTTCCAAGAAATTCAGGGAGTTGCTGCTCGCCGACGATTATGAGAGCTGTTTGAAGATTGCACAAGAACAAGAGGCCAAGGGGGCGCACATCATTGACCTATGCACCGCCTATGCCGGTCGTGATGAAAAGGCAGACCTGACAACGATGGTGCGTTTATGCGCCAACGCCTTGAAAGCGCCTCTGATGATCGATTCAACCACCCCCGAATGTATCGAGGCTTGTCTGCAACTCTATCCGGGGCGGGCCATTATTAATTCCATCAATCTTGAAGATGGCGGGAGTAATATCCGTCGTATTTGCCGAGCCGCCAAGAAATACGGGGCAGCCTTGGTTGCCCTGACTATTGACGAGAAGGGCATGGCCATGGCCAGCGAGGACAAACTGCGGATCGCCAAGGCCATTCATGCCATCGCCATTGATGAATTTGGTTTGCGACCCAAGGACCTGCTGTTTGATTGCCTGACCTTCACCGTCGGCTCTGGAGATGCCAGCCTACGTGACGCCGCAATGCAGACACTGGAGGGAATTCGCAGGATCAAAACAGAGCTTCCCGGATGCCTCACGGTCTTGGGGCTGAGCAATATTTCTTTTGGGCTTGCGCCCCACGCCCGTCGTATTCTCAATTCCGTCTTTCTCCATGAGGCGGTGGAAGCAGGGCTTGACGCCGCCATAGTCGATGCCGCCAAGATCCTGCCGTTGGCGCGTATTTCGGAGGAAGATCGGCAGATAAGTTTAGATCTGCTGTATAACCGGCAGGTTGTGGGGGAGAAAGACCCGCTGATGCGGTTCATCGATCATTTCAGCGGTAAGAAAGCCGATACAACTGACGAAGAACAGGGGCTCACCAGAACAACGGAAGAACAGCTTTTTCACAAATTGATGAATGGTGACAAGGACGGTCTGGACGATATTCTCGCCATCTTGCGTGAGCGGTTCAAACCGATTGATATCATCAATCAGATTCTGGTCCCGGCCATGCGCCATGTGGGTGAGCTCTTTGGCAAGGGAGAGCTTTTGCTTCCCTTTGTCCTCCAGTCGGCCGAGGTGATGAAGGTTTCGGTGACCCTGTTGGAACCGTTTATGGATAAAGCCGATGGAGGCAGCGCCACCAAAATACTTCTGGCAACCGTCCAAGGTGATGTACATGATATCGGCAAGAACCTGGTGGACATCATCCTCTCTAATAATGGCTACAAGGTTTATAATATTGGTATCAAGGTTTCGACTGAAACAGTCATTGAAAAAGCACGGGAATATCAGGTCGATCTCATTGGCCTCAGCGGCCTACTGGTCAAGTCAGCGATTGTTATGCAGGAATCCATGCCTCAGTACCGCCAGGCCGGATTAAACATGCCCATTCTCCTGGGCGGTGCAGCCCTGACCCCTAAATTTGTCGCTGAGTCGTGCGTTCCCGGCTATGCAGGTCCTGTGGTGTATTGCGCCGATGCCTTTGCCGGATTGAAAGCAGTTCGTGAATTCGAAGAGGGGCGTTTAGTGGCGACGAGTTATAACGGAGCGACTGCGGTGAAATCGATGAAACCTGGGGTCAAGGACGTTGCACTCGATCGATCGAATCCAGTGCCTGTTCCCCCTTTCACCGGGCAGCGTTACGTGGAAGATATTGACCCGGTGGCGCTCTTCCCCCTCATCAATGTGCAGGCGCTTTTTCGCGGACGTTGGGGATACCGACGTGGAAAAATGGGGGTAAGCGAGTATGAGGATTTAATCTGCAATAGCGTCCAACCCAAATATGAGGAATTAATTCGCAGGTCATTAGCTGAAGGGCTCATCCAGCCCAAGGTTTCTTACGGCTATTTTTCGTGTCATTCCGAAGAAAATACACTCTTTGTCCTGGCTGAGGAGAAAGAGTATGTATTTTCTTTTCCTCGACAGAGTGAAGCCCCCTTTCTCTGTATTGCCGATTATTTCAAATCAGCTCAAGCGGGGGGCGATGTGGCCGGATTTTTTATTGTCACCATCGGGGGGCGGATTGGTGAGGAAACAGCACGTCTTTATAAGGAAAATGCCTATCACGATTATCTCATGCTCCATGGTTTCAGCGTCGAGGTGACTGATGCCCTTGCCGAATATTGGCATGGTGTGATGCGCCAGGAAATGGGCATAGGTGGAATACGGTCAGAGAATTTAAATGGCGCGATTACCCAGGCCTATCAGGGGTCGCGATACGGATTTGGTTATCCTTCCTGTCCCGACCTGGAGGCGCACCTCCCTTTGTTTGCCTTCTTGAAGCCCGAGAATATCGGTATTTCTTTGACGGAAAATATGCAGATGGTTCCGGAGCAAACTACCTCGGCCATCGTCGCCCATCATCCCCAAGCTAAATATTTTGCGGTGTAAAACATGACAACATCTACCAAGGGCCGGTATATCTGCGCCAATTGCGGATATACCTATGATTCTGAACTGGGTGACCCCATGAATGCGATCCCGCCAGGAACTCGTTTTAAGGAATTACCTGAAGGATGGATCTGTCCCATGTGCTATGCAACAAAAGACCTGTTTGATCCGCTTGATTGATTGTGAGAAATTGTATTCAGGCAGTTGATGGCCAACAAAGGATACCCTTTCTAGTCCAGTATTTTTGTGGCCCATCAATGGCAATGTGACCAACAATAACATTGCGCCAAAATCGGATCAATCTGGCTCCTCGTACTTTGCCAGCATCACTTTTATGGCGGGTAATGATGGCTCAAATACCTAATCTGTGTTTTGTCTATCCACAGGTATTGCGTAAAATCTCTCTCTTTAAAAAACAACTTGAGGTGGCTATATGGCCGAAAATGTAGAAGAATTAACAGTGAATTACGAAGAAGAAGGCGTCCAGATTGTCAAAGAAATAGACAAGGAAATTCTTTCCAAAGGATCATGGACAACTATTCTTTTTCGTTACCAGGACTATGATAAAAACACCCAAGAATATAGCTCGGATAAGTTTAGTATTAGACGCTATCAGAAAAGAAATGGGCAATATCAGGCCAAATCTAAATTTAACATCTCGAGCGCCGCACAGGCACAGAAAATAATCGAAGTGCTCACTCGTTGGCTGGAAGGGGCTTGATCTCAATTATTGCAGCATGCTAATTATCTGTTGTTTGGTCCTGTTTTTAAAATTTTCTTATCTGAGCCTCTTGCAAAAGTCTGAGTCACAAATACCCGATGAGCAAATCTCAGTACCCCGTCAACTTGATTAACTGATCGGCAAAGAGGGCAACAACACCAAACATCAAATGCAACATGACTTTGGCAGGCCCGCGCACCATA
>JBBRBT010000089.1:0-9550 GCA_038205495.1 Desulfobulbales bacterium | reverse complement strand
TGCTCACAGTATCCGCAATGCCGTACTATACGGATTCATTGAAATCATATTGGTGAAGATGACATGAGTATGAACCCTCTGGTATTTACCCTCATGGCAGCACAATGCATCACCACTTGCATCCTCTTTTGCGGGACGGTTAGTGCTAGGGATTACATTGGACCAACAAACCTGCAAAAAATCACCATGGTCTTAAAGGAAAACCAAGAGATCCAACGTAAAGAACTGGAAAAACGTAAAAATAACGTTGCGTTGGCGAGAGCGCTTTTGAAAAATTGCGGCACTATTTCTGATGCGGGTGAGCGGGCGACGTGCGAAAAAAAATATCAACCCATTGTGAAATCGTCGCTACGTGCCTGTGGCGTGGATTGCCAATAATCCAAGACCATCACTGGCAGGAGAAGATATTCACAAATCCTTACTGAACTCCAGCGCATTTCTGGTAAACGATCATAAAGGTCGGTCCCGGCCTGGAAGGCTTTCTTGTTTCCCCCCAATCTCGTACAGTGGAGAGCTCTTCAGGAAATGGTGAGAGTATTATTTTCGCCGGTATCCCGCATGGTTGTTTACAGGCCCTAACTGGATTAAACGGAGGTAGGGATGGAAAGTCTACAGATGAGCAAGGCATTCACACTGATAGAACCCGGGCCAGTGGTCTTGGTTGCTACAAATGATGATAAAAAAGACAACATAATGACCATCTCCTGGACCATGGTGATGGACTTCACACCAATATTTGCCATTACCACTGGACCTTGGAACTATTCATACGCTGCACTTCAAAAATCGAGAGAATGCGTCATTGCAGTCCCCACGGTGGACCTGATTGATCAGGTCATCGGAGTGGGAACATGCTCTGGAGCAGACACAGATAAATTTGCAAGGTTTGGACTCACCCCTTTGAAGGCTCTGCATGTTCGGGCGCCACTCATTAAGGAGTGCCTGGCAAATATTGAATGTCGAGTTGTTGATATCGTAACTAACCACAACATTGTTGTGCTCGAAGGTATTGCTGCCTACTTTGATAGTTCACGAGGGGAAAAAAGAACCCTCCACGCCGTTGGTGATGGAACCTTCATCGTCGATGGCCGCAAAATCACTAGACGACAGATGATGCGGTCTAAGCTTCCAACTGGTGTTTAGCCGGTAACCACCTCCCTCGCACACCGATAACCACGAGATTATTCAACGTATCGAATCTGATGTATTAAGCAGCACCCGGAAATTTTTCCAGAGGAGATTCAATGAAAGTTCCGCTAGCTCACAATGATTTTGGACCGGACGAAGGGGAACAGAAGGCAAATGAGAAGAAAAGAACTCTTCGGAAAATGGGTACTCTTGAGCCTGTTGCAAAACCTCCGACAGGCACCTGTCGGTAACTAAATGTAGACGTTTGTTTTGCGAGATGCTCTACTGGTTGTATATTAATAGTGTGCAAGTATAGTTCTGCAACAGGCTTTCCTGTTGGCGGTTTTGCTTGGAGGTTTATAGTCTGTTGCTTGGTGATCGACATTTCAGCATGGGCATATTTTAACTTTGTCAAGAAAGTTCCACTTTTTACCGGTTTGCAAAAAATCAAGGATCAGATTAGGGCTGGCCGAGTCGACAAACGCGCTAAAAAAAACCAGCAAAAAATAACATCTTCCAGAATTGAGCTGTTGAGCCAACGCAAAAGCTTTCTGCTTTACCCATACCTCTTCCAGAAGAAAAAAGAGAGAGTCAGAAATCGATAGCAGGAGCACCGAACAAAGACAAAACTTTAGAAGGGAGAATCGAGCACCAGAAGCAAGAGGAAAACCGAACGGTGACCGAGGATAACACCAGGACACTTCAAGGAAAATATAGCGGAGTTGTATATAGTTATACAAACAAAGAGGGAAGAAAAATCTATTCAAACATAGGATTTCCTAAAGACGAACCATACTCTGAACCAAGAGTGTTGGGACACTGATTGGGTTTCCTTTCCTTTAATCTTTGGCCGAGTTCTCGGTACAAAAGGAGTATGTGATGAAGGCATCCTGCGGAGTTATATTGATTTCAAAGTATCACGAATGTATCCCCAGCCTGCCTCGAACGCTCTGTAAATTTGATGGTGTATCTTTTTGCATATTTCATGGCCAGTTATTCGTTGCTAAAATTAGCTTATCAATACTGTTGGGTTGAAATAACTGCAGACACAAGATAGGAACAATGGGTACAATAGCTATGTCTTCATTGCTAAAGGGGAACAGTCAAGGAGAGAGCTACTCGCCGTACATATCTGTAATAATACGCCGTAGCTGAGAGGCATCAGTATTAGGCAATTGACCAATTTTTTTCTTTAGTCTTGTTTTGCTAATTGTTCGTATTTGGTCGACAGCAACTTCAGCTTGTTTGTCGGCACAATTAATTTGAAGGCGCGTTCTCCACGTCGGGTGGATTTTAGAAGTTATCGGGCAAACAACAACAGTTTCCAAATATTTGTTCATAGCATCATCGCTAATTATAACGACAGGACGAATTTTGCTAATTTCGCTACCAAGGGTTGGATTCAAGTCTGCAAAATATATTTCGTATCGTTTAGGTGTCAACGTCGTCATCCTCCAATCCATCAAGCAGTGTTTGATCATACTCTTTCCAATCTTCACCTTCATCCGCTATGGCTTTGTAGGTGTCAACCCAAGAAAGTTTGTCGTCTTGTTTTTTTCGAAGGAGAAGCCCTTGGGAGGTTTCTTCCAAGATCAGGGAATGAGTGAAACCGTATTTCTGCAATAGGTTTTTGGGTAAGCGGACACCTAGAGAGTTGCCTATGTGCACTATTTTAATATCTCTGGAGCGTAACGTTTTATCCATGGCATCACCCGAAGGTTACATATTAGCGCCTTTAGTGTAATTACAGTAATCACACTGTGCCACTAGGCGTAAAATAAATCAAGGTAAAATCGCCTAACAATCGGGGCAACTTACCACCGGGACAACAGTGCAAGCTAACGGGCGCATTACATTCCATTTTCAAAATGGAGATGCTGAAGTCGCTAATTATGAAGATTATATTCGCTGGCGCTCCTTGAACTCTTGCAACTCCTCAATAACACAGTAACAGATAGGAAAGGGACACTTGGATTCGCCTACATCAAACCCTGAGACGGGCCCGACCTCGACCAACGGGCCCGCACCCCTGTCCGCCGAGTTTCTCGCCACGGTCAGCCACGGGCCGGGCGTCTACCAGATGCTCAGCAAAAAACAGGTCCTCTACGTCGGCAAGGCCCGCGACCTGCGCAAGCGTCTCAGCCAATACGCCCACTTTGCAGGCCCGCTCCACTCTAAAACCGCAGTCATGCTCAGCCATGTGCAGCGGGTCGAGACCATCCTCACCACCACTGAAAAAGAGGCCCTGATCCTGGAGGCCTCGCTGATCAAACAGCACCGGCCGCGCTACAATGTCATCCTCCGTGACGACAAAAACTATCCGCTGATCAAGGTCACCACCCGCGATCCCTGGCCGCGCATCGTGGTCACCCGCAAACGCTTGCGCGACGGCAACCGCTACTTCGGCCCCTATTCGTCGGGCACCGCTATGCGCGCCACTCTGCAACTCCTCTATGCCCAATTTCCCCTGCGGCGCTGCAAGATGGTGCGTGAACGTCAGCGGCCCTGCCTCAATTTTCAGATGGGCCGCTGCCTGGCCCCCTGCGCCGGTAAGGTCAGTGCCGAGGACTACCAGCGCATGGTGCACGATGTGTTGCTCATCTTGGAAGGCAAGTCCTCCGAGGTGGTCAAGGAACTGAGCGCCAAAATGGAGGCGGCAGCCGCGGACCTGGCCTTTGAAAAGGCGGCCGTCTACCGGGACCAGATCCGGGGCCTGAGCCGGACCCTGGAGCACCAGGCAATCGTGGCCGAACACCATCTTGATCAGGATGTCTTTGGTATCCATCGTCAGGATGCCTCCGTCGGTGTGGCCCTGTTATTTGTCCGGGGCGGTATGATCACTGGTGCCCAGACCTTTTTCCTTGCCGACCCGCTGGGCGAGGACGAGAATCTCCTGGCCCAGACCATTCTGCTCTACTATTCTGGCGAACGCCAGCCGCCCCGCGAACTGCTGCTGCCCTTTGCGATTGAGGATCAGGAACTGATCACCGAGCGCCTGGCCGAACTGCGCGAGGGACCGGTGGCCCTGCTGGCGCCGCAACGGGGCAAACGAATGCAGCTGATGCAGATGGCGACGGCCAATGCCGCCCAAGTCTTCACCGAGCTGGCCAAACAAAAAGAATCCTGGGAAACCCTGGCCGTCGCGCTCCAAGGAAAATTGCGGGTCGCCAACCGCCCGGATACCATCGAGTGTCTGGACATCTCCAACCTGCTGGGTAAACAGGCGGTGGGTTCCCTGGTCTGTTTTGTCCGGGGCGAAAAGGCGGTTAAACAGTTCCGCCATTACCGGATAAAACTGCAAGACACCCCAGACGATTATGCCATGATGCGCGAGGTCCTGGAACGACGGATGGCCAAGGGAGTTGCGGAAGATACGCTCCCTGACCTGCTGCTGCTTGATGGCGGCAAGGGCCAGTTGCAGGTGGCCGTCGATGTGCTGGCCCGCTTTAACCTGCTGGACACCATTGATCTGGTGGCCATCGCCAAGGAAAAAACCGAGGAAGGGGAAAAACTGTTCCGGCCCGGCCGCAAGAATCCGATCCTCCTCCCCGCCTATTCGCCGGTGCTGTTGTATCTCATGCGTATCCGCGACGAGGCCCACCGCTTCGGCATCACCTTCCACCGCCGGTTACGCGGCAAGGAGCAGCTCCATTCCCAGTTGGACGGGATCGAGGGCATCGGCCCGCTGCGAAAAAAAAGGCTCTTGCAGACCTTCGGCAGCTTTAAAAGGGTGCTGGATGCCGGGGTTGAACAGCTAGCCGCCGTGCCTGGCATCGGCGCGGAACGAGCCCGGCAGATCCATGCACAGCTCCACCCGGAGGACCATGCAACCGGATGAACGCACCATGGCCCGGCTTAAGGCGGGCTGTATCTGTAAAGGAGTGAAGCTGATCCGCCTGATCGAGGCTATCGAGAACGGGGCCGCCAGCTTTGAGGAGGTGGCCGCTGCTACCGGTATTGGCGATGGCCCCTGCGGCGGGAAACGATGCGGGCTGAAAGTAGAGGAGTTGTTGGCGCAGGATTGGCCCATTGACGGAACGCAGGGGCTTGATGCATCGTGATTGCGGTTGCCTTAGGTCCCTAAACCCACGAGCAGGCACACCACCTGACTGGTCAAAAAACGCATGATCAAAACCAGCCGCAAGGCGCTCCTCCACTCGCTCGCTGTAGCCGTACTTATCCTCGGCGCCTTATCCGCCTGCGCCAAGGTGGGGCACGACACCACGGGAAAGGGGTACCACCATCTCGTTGTCCTGGGTGACCCGCATCTGCCGGGACACAATCTTGCCCAAAAGGAAGAGGTTCTGGCGAGGATCAATTCCTGGGAGAATGTTGATTCGGTGGTTGCAGTCGGTGACCTCTGCGCGGAATACGGCACCGAGAGCGAATACGCGGCGGTACGCGCTTTTTTCGCCAAACTACGCAAACCCTTGTTCGCCATTGCCGGCAACCACGACTTCATCTACGAGACCCCGGCAGGATCGGGCGGCGGGTACATGACCGGCTCACCGGCCTCGCGGGAGGCCAAACTGCAAACCTTTCGCACGACTTTCGGTCTTGCCGAGCATTATTACAGCAAAAGGGTTGGCGGTTATCTGCTGGTCTTTCTCTCCACGGATCACGACACCTTTGCCACCGGGATGTCCGAGCCGCAACTCGCCTGGTTGCGGGCGGAGCTGGCCCGACACCGCAAAACCCCCACCATCATCTTCTTTCATGGGCCGCTCAACGGAAGCCAGTACAATTTTAAACGATACGTCAACCGCCCCCATTCCATTGCCCAGCCGGAGGAACCCCTCCATGACCTGATCACCGCGAATCCACAGGTGTTCCTCTGGATTTCCGGCCATACGCATACGCCGCCGACCGAGGAAAGTTATGCCTCTTCCATCAATGTGTATGCCGGGCAGGTGGCCAACATCCACAATACGGACATGAAACACGACACTATCTGGACCAATTCACTGTTTCTTCATTCCGACCGGGTTGAGGTCAGAACCTTCAATCATCAGGAGGACACCTGGATTCCTGCATTGGATCGCACCATAAAGCCACCCCCACCCTGAGCGCCGAAATCCCTGCTGATGGCGGTTGATTTCAATATTTCCCTGGGGTCAGCGTCCTATCCATCGAGTTCCCCAAAGTGAACACCCGATTCAAGCGCGATCTATCAATAAAAAGCAAAGCAGTGAGAAATATCGAGTAACGTACACTGAAGTCAAATATATTGGCAGAACAACTCAGAACTTCTTAGGATCAGTGCGATCCAATAATGCAATTGTGCAAGCCTGTCCCTTTCTCCTTTTCAAGGATTACCATGAAGAAAACATTTCAATTAACCCATCCGAAAATCAAAGTCGCCCGACTTGTAGAAGCTGTCAAACATGAAGTCAAAAAGTACATAAAGAGAGAGCGTAATAAAAAACTGGCCGAAGGAGTCGACTTTTGGGATTTCGACTGCAAATACGGCCCTAATGCTGAAGATTCCGAAGAAATTCATTTGTCTGAAATCAACAAATGCATTGATAAGGCCGAAGAACAGCAGTTGGAATCGTTCTATTTGGAGATTCTGGTCAAACCAGGGCACAGAATGAAAAAACTGAATCTGTAAGGATACTGGAGAGAAACCTCTTGTAAAAGCCGCACCCTTCGACAAGCTCGGTCAAATAGGATTTGGGTGCTGACTTACTGGCTTAAATGCGCTTTTCCTGTTTGTGGTGAGCTGTGAGCCTGCCGCTCTCCCCCAGGAACACAGGTGATTGCTTGCCACTACACTCCACCGTGCCTATCGAGAGACTGGCTGAAAATTCTGACCGGAAAATGAACAGTATTCACATGGAATTGATCGAACTTGGAATGGACCCTTGGTTTAAAGAGCAGGCCAGCGGACTTTGCGAACCTGAACAGCGAATTGCTCGGGTAACAGCGGTTGATCGAGGTCAGTGTATCATCAGGAATGAGCATGGGGAGGTACCCGCCAAGGCAACAGGTACATTCATGTGCGCTATCGAATTGCCAAGTGATATGCCTTGCGTCGGTGATTGGGTTTGTGTGAATTATCACGACTCTGGAAATTCCGCGAGTATCCATACTGTTCTGCCAAGAAAATCGTTTTTGCGCCGAAAATCTATTGGGAAGGGCAGCAGATTGCAAATGATCGCTGCAAATATTGACACGGTCTTTATTGTTCAATCGTGTCACTACGATTTCAACGTGAACAGGCTGGGACGGTATCTGCTGATGGCAAATGACGGTCAGGTTGAGCCCTTGCTCGTTTTGACCAAAACAGACCTGGTGAATGCTGATCAACTGGAACAATTAATTGCTGGAATTCGTGCTGCAGGGATTACAGCCAGGATTATTGCTCTCAGCAATAAAACCGGAGCAGGTATAGATCAGGTCAAAGAGATTATGGACTTTGGAAAAACCTACTGCCTGGTTGGTAGCTCAGGAGTTGGCAAGAGTACCCTCATTAACCAGCTTATCGGTCAGGATACCTTGAAAACAGGAACTGTCAGTACTTCTGGAGAAGGACGACATACCACAGTTCGTCGCCAACTTATTGTTCTTGAGCAGGGGGCCATGCTCATCGATACGCCGGGGATGCGGGAGGTCGGGATTTTGGTTGCCAGCGAAGGAATGGATGACAATTTTGATGATATCCAAAAATTATCCTCAGGTTGCCGCTTCACCAATTGCGGTCACACCAATGAACCTGGATGTGTGGTTTTGCAAGCCATGGAAAGCGGTACACTGCAACAGGAACACTATCAGAATTATTTAAAGCTCAAGAAGGAATCAGCGTTGAATGAAATGTCTTATTCTGACAGACGGAAAAAAGGCAAATAATTGAGATATCCCTCCTCAATGAAACAGCTGTGCACTTTGGTCAGAGTAAGTCCGTGATGAAAGACGACGACAGGCTGCCTGTACAGGAATAAAGGCCAGATCTCCTTCTCTCCGTAGCCCGGAGGGTGCGCAACGTCATCCGGGACCTGCCTTGCCACCACCTCGTTGCCCCCGGATTAGGCACTGGTAGGCACTGGCTTCATCCGGGGTGCGCCTTGACGGAAATCAATCATTATCCTGTATAGTGACAGTGGCGGTTTTGTTGGTTCCCAGTGTGGCACCGGTAATCCCGCTCAGGTTGACGCTAAATGTTTCGCTGCTTTCCTTCGTTGTATTGTTGATAATGGGCACGACGATATTCTTGACTGAAGCGTCACCCGCAGCCCAACTCAATGTACCGCTCTTACTTTTAAAGTCAAGATTAGCTCTAGCCGTTCCGTTGGCTGTCGCGTATTTCACGGTTACCTTGCCTGTTGTGCCGCCTGCGCGTAAGACAGGGATCGTTATCTGCTTCCCCCCCTCCGAGATACTGTAGCTTGTAGTGCTCATTTGCACTGATTGGGGGATGGTCCCGGCAACATAACTCGCCACCAGATTGACTCCGCTATAGGCCGCATACGCATACAAGGTCGTATAATAGCGCCCAGCTGCAGGATTGGCAAAGGTGCAGGTTTCGGTATTTCCATTCAGGTCAGGTCGACAATCATAAGCGGTTGTGGTCGCAAGACTGCCGCGACGGGTGAAGAGGTCGACATCGCCGGTTCCCCCGGAGGTTTTGATGGTCAGGCTGGTCATACCGCTAGGCACATCGATATAAAAATGTTTCAGATTGTCGACAGTATCGGACAAATTACTGACAACTTTTCCATTGGTTAAAGAGGTCACGAGGGCAGTAAAGCTGGCGGTGACTGCTTTATTGGTGTCCACGAGGACGTCACAGGTGTTCACAGTGCCGGAACAAGCGCCGCCCCCCCAACCTGTAAATGAATACCCTTGTTGGGGCATTGCAGTCAGAGTCACCCAGGTACCTGGAGCGTATATTCCATTGGCGGGGGATATATTACCTGAGCCTGTGGGGGTGACACTGGTAACCAGGGTATAGCCATTCGAATTGGTTATAGCGGCGGTAAGATCAAGACGCGGCGTGATAATTCCGTTACGAGGATCCGTGACACTTGCTCCCTGGCGCAGACGTGCCACGGTCTGGATTACGCTGTCGGTCGGATAAGCGGCACGGAGAACGGCGGCAGCCCCTGCCACATGCGGTGTGGCCTGTGAGGTACCGCTCATCGAGATGCCGGCAGCATTAATGACAGCACCTGGGGCGAGTAAGGTCAAGAATGAGGCGCTATTGGAAAAACAAGTAACCTTATTCGCAGAGGTGGAGGGATCGGCGCAAATACTCCAATTTAACCCACCGAGATTGGAATCATATACCGCGCCTACGGAAGTCACGTTGGCATACGCGGCGGGAGTTCCCATTGAATTGGTGTACGCCCCGTTGCCCGACGCAGCAGCCACAAGGATGCCAGCTTCAACCGCTCTCTGAATTGCAGTGCCCCAGGAATCAGAG
>JBBRBT010000088.1:0-9571 GCA_038205495.1 Desulfobulbales bacterium | reverse complement strand
GGATTGAGACCTGCTGTTTCAAGGAAGGTTCCGAGCATATCCAAATGCCCGGAACGAACGCCCCGATCAGAGGGGATTGAGACGTTGCGGCCCTCTGGCCGGGTTGTTGTCATGCTGCCCCGGAACGAACGCCCCGATCAGAGGGGATTGAGACTTTTAAAAATGTGTAGTCAACCTTTCCTGTTTCTCCCGGAACGAACGCCCCGATCAGAGGGGATTGAGACTGTTTTCCATCAAGACACATTACAACGTGATATTGTGACCCGGAACGAACGCCCCGATCAGAGGGGATTGAGACTATAACCGAGAAAGAAGAGGCAAAATTTCAGACAAACCCGGAACGAACGCCCCGATCAGAGGGGATTGAGACATGGCTTGCTCCTCGGTAAAGTTTTTGTTTCCCTCACTCCCCCGGAACGAACGCCCCGATCAGAGGGGATTGAGACCATCAGGATCAGTAACTGTACATCTGATCACCGGTACGCCCGGAACGAACGCCCCGATCAGAGGGGATTGAGACTACATACCATCAGTTCTTTGTTGTGGTACCATTGTCATGAGACCGGAACGAACGCCCCGATCAGAGGGGACAATTTCACTTTTTTTTCTTCACCTTTAAAAAAAGGCGTCTTCTGTCCGTATCGAATTGTAAGGAGGACCTTTAAGCATGAAGAAGGAAGAGTTGTGAAAATGAAGCAATTAAAAACTATCGCCTGATGAACAGTTGAGCAAGCGCCCCCGATCATCGGACATGGCGGTGTTTCGATAAAACATTTCAATTTAATTATTTAAAAAAGAAGAAGGTATTTATGGGATTTAGCGATTGGCTGGCTGACACAATAGAACAAACTGGCAAAGCAATTTGCGATAAAGTCGAAGATACTGGGAGAATAATAGTCAGGCGAGGTGACGCTCTGTTTGGGTGTGAAGAATATGAAGACGCTGGTGTAATCGACAGGCTTGCTGGGTTTGCCGGTGGACATGATAACGGCAACTACAAGAAAAAAATAGAAAAAATAGCTAAAGGACTGGAACCTGGAGATATCATAGGAGTTTCACGAGGTTTTTATGATCATTACGGAATTTTAATAAATAAAGATGCCGTCATCAGCTACACATCTAACAAATCTGATATTGGTGACAATGTTATTCAAGCCACCTCCTTTGGCCGTTTTTTAAGAGGTGCCGATGAATATTTCGTTTTGGTTTTCCCAGACAAATACAGTTTACCAGATAAATCTCGTTTTCCAATTATTTCTTCGACTTTTTTTAAAGGTCGCGATTTGGGTTGGGGGAAATTTATCAAAAGTTCCAAGTATAAAATATATTCTCCTAAAGAGACTGTAAAAAGAGCAATATCTCGACTTGGAGAAGACGAATACAGCCTAGCTTTTAATAATTGTGAACATTTTGCCATATGGTGCAAAACAGGAATAAAGGAATCTCATCAGGTTAATCGTATACTGGGAATGGCACAGCCAATGCCATTGAATATTGGTTAGTAAGTTTCTAATGCGCATAGATACGAAGCATTTCACCATGGAATTTCAACGGTTCGTTCAGCCTGCGCGACGTTACGCGACAAGTTGTATTCTGGCCAATTATGAGATTCCAGGCCAGATGTATTCTTGTATAATACTCCAAAATTCTTTGAAAGGGAGATAAGCAATGCTTGTAATATTCTGACGATGTCCGTTGCGTTTTGTGAACTCGCACGGGCAAGAGGTACAGGAATGCTCATTTTTTATTTATTTCCATGAGGTTGAATCGTTGACACACCTTGTTTTTCAGTCTGACGGCATCCCCGAATGCCTTTTTTGCCGACACTCCCGAATCGGCCATTGTATCCCCCCTGAAAAGACATCGAATTTCAAGGTAAGTCCCGGAACGAACGCCCCGACCAGAGGGGATTGAGACTTGAGACCCTCATAATGATATTCTGGGATTGCTGCCCCGGAACGAACGCCCCGACCAGAGGGGATTGAGACCGATTACCGTTGAAGCAGATACCATCGTCGCGTCTGCCCGGAACGAACGCCCCGACCAGAGGGGATTGAGACATTGGCCAATTAAATTCAATCCGTCTGTATCTATTCCCCGGAACGAACGCCCCGACCAGAGGGGATTGAGACTAGAAGCACTACAGTCCGGTTCGTCAGATTCGCGTCTACCCGGAACGAACGCCCCGACCAGAGGGGATTGAGACTCATAAGGTTGTTTCATTTCGATTATCCTTTTTGGCCCGGAACGAACGCCCCGACCAGAGGGGATTGAGACTAATTGTAACTATGCGTTCAGTCATGATTACTCCTCTCCCGGAACGAACGCCCCGACCAGAGGGGATTGCAAATAAACCTGCGCCAACTCAAATAACCGGAGAAACGATGATGCATACTGATCCGTTTTCCGACGAGAAACCTTTGCTGGATGAAGATGAGGCTCTGGATTTTATCCTCTATCAAGAAATGGAAAAGGAAACCAATCGTCGCCCTCCGCGAGGCTGCGTGAGTGGTTTGCTGTTTTTTCTTGTGTTACCGGCCAGTGTGGCATTGCTCGCACGGTTGCTGTAACTGAGATTTTTTTCTCTTTTTTCAAAAAAAACATTTTTCTGTCCGTAACCTACTGCAAAGAGCCCCTTAACCAGGACGCAGGAGGAATCATGGAAAATACTGCCAGAAAAATCGCCCCCCAGGAAAATGCCCGAGTCATCGGTCATGTTCAGCTTGAAATTCAGCCCGGCAAAACGGTACTGGAATCCCATCCCGTAACGGAAACCGATGACTTTCTCTCCACTTGGTCTGCCTTTGCCTGCGATGCAGGCAGCTTGCGAAAAGAGCATAATCGCATCGTCGGCGAGATAGGATTATTGCAGGCCGAAAGTCGCTGGCAGGAGATTATTGACCTGTTTTTTCCGATTGAGAACAAAGTGCCAGAAATGGTTGCGGCGGGCATGGATACCGAAATCAGGGTTAAGGTTGCCTTTGCCCTGGTCCGTGCCAAAAGACAGGAAGACGCCGTCCAGACCCTTCTTGTTGCGGTCCGGCAGCAACCGGAGGATGTAATGGCCCACTACACCTTGGGATATGCCGCTCTGGATGCTCTCTTTTCCGTGCGTACCGAACGCAAAATAATGCCGGCCAAACGGCGACATGAATTGATCGCGCTTGCCCATACCCATTTTGCCGCGAGCAGAACACTGCGACCGGAATCGGTCACCTTTTTTTACCGGGAGGCTATCCTGTATAAAGAGATTGAAGGGAAGCCGAAGCTCGCCATCCCGCTTTTTGAACAGGCCATCCGAAATTGGCAAACTCAGAGCGTGCAGGAACAAGAACAGCATCATCAACAGCGCCCGAAATACATCAAAAGTCTGTACCATTTGGCCAGCTGTCTGTTGCAGTCGGCCAAGGCAGGGCGAAGCCTGGAGTTGCTCCACACCCTGGAACAACAGGATAACGACAGAAATTTCATGCATCCCCTGTTCAAACATTTCGCCTTCGGCAAAGTCTTGCATGTACTGGGCCGCTTCAATGAAGCGATTCAGTATCTGGAAACAGCCGGTACTGTAGCGGAAGATCATCAGCCGACGGATTTTGTCTGGGAATTAGCCGCCCGCAGCGCTCTGCGGTTACAACAGATCGACCGGGCAATGGGATTCATCAATAAGGTTCCGCAGAATCGGAGGCGACCCTATGTGCTTTGGACCGAGGCCGATATTCTGGCGGCACAGGGCAGGTCCAGGGAAGCGTTGCGACTGCTGCAGAAATCCGCCGAACGTGACCGGCGCTCACGCCATGTCAGCCTGATCCGGATGGCCCGTCTTTATCTCGGACTGCAAGATTATGACAAGGCACTTGAGGCCGCACTCTATGCCGCCAATTTTTGTAAGGAAACCTTTGGTAACCCCTCAAAGGAAGCTCGATTCTGGCAAGCGGCAAGTTTGTACCGGCTTGAGAGAAATGCCGAGGCCTTGGAAATTGTGGTGGAACTGGAGGCCCAGCATTTTCAGTATCCCCATTTCAGCCGATTAGCCGGGATGATTCGAGCAGCGCTGGCCGCAGCCCCCAAATCATTGTCCGATACCGCAACTTTTCAGCAAGGAGAGGGCAATGGCACAACCGTTAGTCGTTAAGGAATCTTCGTCTCCGCCAAAACAGGATTATAGCCTGCTGCTCGACAGGATCGGCAAAGCCGCCTTTGACGAGGCGGGTAGGTCTTTTGTCGAAAAGACGTTGAGCATCGAGATATTCTGGCAATCATGTACCGAGGATGAAATTCTCGGCCTCGCTGTTATTGCTCAACAGCATGGATTGTTTGACCGCAGTGCGGCAATCTTATCCTGGCTGCATCGGGAACATCCGCAATGCGTGGAAGGATGGCGAGCACATCTTGAGCTCCTCGAGACCCTGGGGAAGAAACCGGAGGCGGTTCAGATTTTGGCCCAGGCACGCCGCTACATCCCGGCTGGGGAAATCGAGCAGTGGGGTGGAATATCCCCTCTGCAACCTGCCATCCCGCCGGATGGAGAAAACAACGATCGCATTCTTGAACCGTTTGTCAAACTGCGCCAACAGGAAGATGAACTGCGAGTTTTTATGCAGTTATTTCGTGGCAGGGAAGAAGCCTTTGCCCGCCAATGGGCGGATCAGGAGGAGGGCAAGCAGGGCTACGTTCCCGTGCAACGTCCACTGTTGGCAGAGGATGTACGGGAACACATCCAGGGAAAACGGACCTATGGTATTTATCTGCTGACCCGTGAAAGCAAGGTATGGACCGGAGTCATTGATGTCGATCTTGTCTCGGCGTTGCGTGATCGGAGTGCTGCCGAAAAAGAGAAGGCAACGATTCGCCGGGAATCGGTGTATCTGTACAACCGGATCATGGAGTTGGCGACCAAGGCCGGACTCACCTGCATCGGTGAGGTCAGCGGCGGCAAGGGGTTTCATTTCTGGTTTCCAGTGGCGCAACCCGTAGATGCCATGGATATGAGAAACGGCCTTAAAGGATTGATCGGTAAGTTAGGCGATGATATCCGTTGTTTTTCTTTGGAAATATTCCCTAAACAAGATCGTCTCACCGGCAAGGGCTTCGGTAATCTGGTCAAGCTGCCCATGGGCATTCATCGGGGGACCGGGAAAAAATCATATCTGGTCTGTGCCAAAGGACGGGCAGAGGCTGACCAGTTTGCCTTGTTGCGCTCGCTTCAGCCCGCCCCAGCTGAGAAAATAACTGCTTTGGCGGAACTCCTTCAAAGGGCGAATGTCGTCGTTCATCCCCGGATGGCTGCCTGGGCTTCGGAGTATCCCGAACTGGCGGAACTTGAATCGAAGTGCGCCATGCTCGGCCAGATTATTGCGATGGTGCGGGCCGCCAGGGCCTTATCGGTACGGGAGGAGAAAATATTACTGGGGACCATTGGTCACCTTCCGCGTGGCGGGCTGTTGCTCCATCATTTGTATTCCAGACTTCCGGAATACAACCGACCGCTGCTCGATTTCAGGATCTCTAAACTTCGTGGGACTGTGCTGGGATGTAAACGGATACACACTCTCTTGGATAGAGAAGGGAGTGCGCAGCTGCCGTGCACCTTCAATACCACCGGGTATCCTCATCCCCTGCTGCATCTGACGGGTTATGAGGAGCAACCGGCTGTCCAGGAAAAAGTCGTCAATCTCCAGGATGCGCTGTTGTCGTTAAAAACAGCTATCGTCCAGGTAGAACGTTTCCTCTGAGGGGTGTGAACATGCAATCGCTCTATATTATTGAACCGGGTAGCTACCTGCGCAAAGAAGGTGACTGCCTGAAAATCATGAAAGGGAAACATGTGGCCGAGATTATCCCGGCGGTGGGGCTCAAACAACTAACGCTGGCGGGAAGGGCCTCCATCAGTGGAGCAGTTCTTGATTTTCTGATCAACAACTCGATAGATACGGTATTCATGACCATGGATGGCCGCTTCAGAGCCCGTTTACTGCTGGATGACTCGACCCATACGGCTCTCAGGCAGCACCAATACATCCGCTTGAACGATCCGGAATATAAAAGGAAGATCGCTGCGGTTATTGTCCGCGAAAAACTAGAAAACCAGGCCAGGCTGCTGTTGCGACGGGCCTCGCAGTACGATATTCAGGAACTCCGTACCGTTGGTGCGCAAATCAAAGCGCTTCGACAAAAGACCGGGGAGGTACAGGCTATGGATGCCTTGCGGGGGATTGAGGGGTATGGTTCGCGTCTTTTTTTCAGCACTTTCGGTTTTCTCATCCGCAATGAAGCGTTCAGCTTCAACGGCAGGAACAGAAGACCGCCTCTTGATCCGGTTAATGGCCTCCTCTCCTTCGTCTACACGCTGTTCACCAACGAGGTGTTAAACGGCATCAAAAGCGCCGGGCTCGATCCCTATTGCGGCACCCTCCATGAAATCACCTCCGGACGACCATCACTGGCTTGTGATCTCGTTGAAGAGTGGCGGATGTTTGCCGAGCGGCTCGTCCTCGGGCTTATCAACCGTAAAGCTGTGGGACGGGATGATTTTGTGTACAGAAGCCCCGAGGAGCGAACTGAAGGACAATTACCGGTTGAGATGAAACCTAATGTGGCCCGTGCCTTAATCGCGGCCTATCAGCGGCAACTCGAAGAAAAAATGATGTACCCGCCCACCGGCCAGCAGACATCGGTTCGCTGGATTATTCACAACCAGTGCCGCCATTTTGCCGAAGTGGTGCAAAACGGTTCAGTGTATGTACCGTTTCAGGCACCGAGATAACTGGCGGCTCAGGGAAATTCCTTAACCAGCATCTATGTTTTACGTGATCTGTTTCGATATCAGCGATGATCGCATTCGCTATCGCGTTGTAAAAGCATTGAAAGGCCATGGGCAACGGGTGCAGAAGTCTGTTTTCGAATGCCCGGATCTCAATGAATACCGTTTATTGCAACTCCAGAAAAAGCTGGAGGATCTGATTGACCACGGCACAGATTCGGTCCGGTATTTCCGGCTCTGTCGCGCCTGTTTGGCAGAAGTGGAATGGACAGGTTTAGGGAGAGCACCAAAGATGGATAGGTTTCAGGTCTGTTAGAGCTTGTTGGTGCCGTACTCGACGACAATCTGGTCTTCCGTGATGGGGAGCTCACTCAACTGATAACCCATCTAGGCACCTTCCATCTGCTGGTAGACTTCAACAACAAGCTTTTTGACAATCATGTCCTCACCGGCTACGGATTCCACAACCTCGCGGTGCTGCACACCGTGGATATATTGGAGAAAGTCAAGGATCGACTGGACTATCCTCACATCTATCCGCACCGGTCTACAAGGCCAGCACGAAAGATTTTCGGAGTTGGCTTCCGTTTCCGCTCTAATGGACGGCAGGAGAATCAAAAGCCGTGACACATAACTCTGAACACTCCCGCTGAATTTGCTAACAAAATCTGTTTATTCGTCTTTTTTTACAAACCATGGTCAATGCAGATATATTCGCAATAACAAATATTTATGTCGGATTGCTCATATTTTGGTATTATTCAGCCGCTGCACAAACGGTACTGCATTGACCTGGTGTTGCCCTAAGCTGGCGATTCGCCTACCGTCTCGCCGCGCAACGACCAGGGGTGAATAGTCCGTCCGTTCTTTGTCGAGCATAAGTTTGCGTTCTATCACCGGTTTACTCGCTGCAACAGAGTGAGCACCTGCCTTCCCCGTCTCTTTTTCAAATGCATCTTTGACCATTTCAGCATACCTCCGGCCTCTTTCTTTATTGGGCGAGTGATACGCGCCAACTGCGTTCCAGCTCTCGCCGTGCCGGGCGATCTCCTGTTTCAATATCCACGACCCGAGATAAATATTTGCCAGAGGATCAAGGGCCGCCTCCAACGGGATTCCGTATTTATTCAGCCAAAAATTGTTTACCTGCATGACGCCGGAGTCAAAGGACCGGCCCTCCGCTTCTGCCTCCTTGGCTTTTGCTAAAGCCTTTTCCTTGGAGTCAAAGTGGTATCCCCTGCCCTCGATGTTGAGCACCCAGGGGGAAAGGCCGCTTTCAACACGAGCTATCGCCTGCGTCCAGACTGCCGGAACGCCACAGGCGTGGGCTGCTTCCTCAAACATCGGAGCGAGAGATAATTGTTCCGCCCTGGCCGGAACGGTCACCACGCTTCCAGCCAGGACCAGGGCAATCAGCAATCGTTTCACCGAGCCACCTCGACAGCTTGCGCTTTGACCCTCTTGGTGACGGCATCGAGGCCACGCGCTTTATGTAGGTCGTTAAAATCAGTGTAATTCAAAGCTTTTTCTTCTTTGGTGAAACTCGGCACAATCATAGCGGCGCCAACTGCTTGTGCGGCTTCCTGTGCCCGTTTCATGCCGACATTACCAAGAGGTATACCGTTGACGTGCCCCGGTAAATGATGATCGTTATCGGCACAAATCGTTATTTCGGCCTGCGGGTATTTCTCGCGCAAGAGTTCAGCCACTGGCAGGAGGTTATGAGCGGTGAACGCCGCAACCACAGGTTGACCAGTAGCCATATGCAGACTGGCCGCCGTGGCGTACCCTTCCGCAATCAAGATTTCTCCACCTTCCAGCGCCTCCGGAGACGGAATGACGAATCCCGCCTCTCGCTGTGGGCATCCCGATTCAAATCTTTTCGTGCCGTTCGGCTCGATCCATTGCAATGTTTGCACGCGACCGGTCCGCAGATCAAATCCAGGAATGAGAAGATTCCCCCGGCTGTCCTGCTTGAGGCCAAACCCTGATACGCCCTTCTCCTCAAGATACGGATGTTCCTCGGTGGGCTCGGCGTTCATCCACTTGGCATAAGCCCGCTTCATGGCCTTTCCCTGCTGTTCTTTCCGCTCATTCGCCCGTTCCGCCAGCCGTTCCGATGCTTCCGTTTTCAACGCATCTTTTTGCTCGGGGGTCAGGGAGTGGCCGGTAGCGATCCATTTGACTTGCTCACCGGACTTGTAATTCTGCCCCCAACCGTTAGGGCGACCATCGGCATATCCGCAATAAGCACCGTCTTTCCCCCCAGGCTTACCACCCTCCACCGGTACCCGGTGAATCTGACCATCCAAGACCGGCTCACCGACAATGAGGCCCGCCTGTTGGAGCGTTTGGGCAAACTCATCTGCAGGCGGTAGACCCGGAGCAGAATCAGCAACCGCAGATTCCTTTTCCGGCAGCCACGCGGCCAGGGCCGTCAGAGGTGCCCCCTCCGGGATATACCAAAGTTTCGCCTCCCTATCCCATTTCGCGCCAGCGTTTTTGGCCTGGTTCTTTTCTTTGTACGGGACGGACAAGAATGTTTTGGTCTCGGCGACCATCTGGTCCGCCGGAGCGACCTCTTGCGAAAGGATTTCAGCGGATTGCTGAACTTCAAGTGTTCCGCCTGCTATCACAACCCCAGCTTCAGGTTGTTGCTCTGTCTGCTCTGTCAGTTCCTGCTGCAGGTTCATCACATACTCCTTTATTTTCTCGGCATCACGACAGGCCCGCATGATTTCATACGGGTCTTTCTGGAGAACACTTACCCAATTGTCGACATACGAAACATGCTGATCCGGTTGGTGCGGC
>JBBRBT010000087.1:0-9594 GCA_038205495.1 Desulfobulbales bacterium | reverse complement strand
CAAGCCGGGTGGGGTTGAAAGTAGGGATTAGCGGAAACGATGATATTGCGACGGCCGGGAAGAGGCGCACCGAGGGATTCCCAGGTCTTCCGGCCCATGATCAGGGTATGGCCCATGGTGGTGCTTTTAAAATGCGCCATTTCTTCGGGTATCTTCCAGGGGATGGCATTGTTACAGCCGATGACCCGGTTGGTGGCCATGGCAGCGATAATGATCAGTTCCAAAATATTTTCCCGAATGACAAAGGAAGTGGCTTGCCAACAACCGGTGCTATGGAGCAGCAGGTGCTTTGGCGCAACCTCATCTCAGGGGCAGTGCGCCTTTGTGTAGATTACGGCAACCGGGTCAGCAGCGTCACTAGCAGGTTATTGATCTTCAGGTAGAGCGCAGGCGAGGCTGCAACGATCTCGGCCTCGGTCTGGATAAATCGCCCCGCTACCAGTTCATGGCGGCAGTGTGCGAGGATCTGTTGCACCGTATCCGGGGTGGATTCAAGATGGAATTGCAAGCCAAGGATACGGTTGTCATACAGGAAGGCCTGCTGCCTGCAGGCCGGACTTTCGGCCAGTGGAACAGCTCCCGGGGGAAGATCAAAGGTGTCGCCGTGCCAATGGAAAACAGTGCCCTCGTTCGGCAGGCCGCGGAGCAGGTCGGATTTTTGGCCGGCCTCGGTTAAGGTAATGGGAAACCACCCGATTTCTTTTTCCGGACCGGCATAGACCGGTGAACCGAGGACATCGGCGAGCAATTGGGCGCCGAGGCAGATGCCGACCACTGATTTTCCCGAATCAATAGCCTCTCTGATCAGCACCTTTTCACGGATCAGCCAGGGAAACCGCTTCTCTTCATAGATATTCATGGGCCCACCCATGATCATCAACCGGTCGAAATCATGGGGATGAGGGAGATTTTCGTTTGCAAAAAAACGGGTGATGGTCAGCGAGTGCCCGTGATCAGCTACCCACTGGGCGATGTGGCCCGGTCCTTCAAAAGGGACATGCTGCAAAACATGTATTCGCAAAGTTCTCTCCTCGGTTACCGCGTTGATTGCATAGAAGTCGGTCGCATCTTACGGCGTGACCGCATGACCGGCAACAGGAAAGCGAGACTTTTGCAGTGTTTTTGGTAGGTAGCTTCCTGAGGACAGGATGGTACTGAGAAAAAACCATACACGAGGGGAGATAAACAACCCGCATAACCCAAATCCGCAGGCGGACTCGGGTGTGCGGGGGCTATGCGGAAAAAGCGGTTGTTTCTTCAGGCGGGTGGTACGGGTGCAGATGCGGGTTCCTCACCATCAACGGCCATACCAAAGGACAGGCGTAATTTTCGCTCGATACTGTTCAAGGTTTCCGGGTGCTCTTTGAGGAATTTCTTGGCGTTTTCCCGGCCCTGACCAATACGCTCTTCCTGATAAGAATACCAGGAACCGCTTTTGTCGACGATCCCCTGCGTCACGCCCAAATCGAGCAGATCGCCGGTTTTGGAGATCCCCTCCCCATAAATGAGATCGACATCCGCCTGCTTGAAGGGCGGTGCCACCTTATTCTTGACGATTTTAATTTTGGTCAGGTTGCCGATAACATCCGTTCCTTCCTTAATCTGGGTGGTTTTGCGGATATCGATACGGATAGAACTGTAGAATTTGAGCGCATTGCCACCCGTGGTGGTCTCGGGGTTACCGAACATGACCCCGATTTTCATCCGGATCTGGTTGATAAAAATGAGCACCGTGTTGGTGCGGCTGATCACGCCGGTAAATTTACGCATGGCATGGGACATGAGACGAGCTTGGAGGCCCATATGCTGATCGCCGACATTGCCGTCGATTTCGGCCCGGGGTACGAGGGCGGCGACCGAATCAATGACGACGACATCGATTCCGCCACTGCGGATCAGGATCTCGGCTATTTCCAGGGCCTGTTCACCGAAGTCCGGTTGGGAAATCAGCAGGTTGTCGGTGTCGACCCCCAATCGCTCCGCATAGGCGGTGTCCAGGGCATGTTCGGCATCGATAAAGGCGGCGTTGCCTCCGGCCCGCTGCGCTTCGGCGATCACATGCAGGGCCAACGTGGTCTTTCCCGAGGATTCAGGGCCATAGATCTCGGTCACCCGCCCACGGGGAAGGCCGCCAACGCCCAGAGCCAGGTCAACGGAGAGGATGCCGGTGGTGATGACCGGGATATTCTCCCGTTCCGTGGTCCCCAGGCGCATGATCGAACCCTTACCGAACTGGCGATGGATCTGGGTGATGGCATTGTCGACGCTTTTGAGACGGCCTTCGCTAATTTCATTTTCATTGGATACTGCCATGAGTTTCTCCTTATCTGACCAGTATTATCGTTCGAGTAAAGCTCGGCGCACCAGATCCAGTGCGGTTTGCGCGGTTTTTTCCTGAATCTGCCGACGTGAGCCGACGAAATGGCAAAGCCGGTCCATAACCTTGTTTTGGTAATAAAGCCCTAAATAAACCGTGCCCACTGGCTTCTCTGCGGTACCACCGTCAGGTCCGGCAATACCGGTGGCCGAGACGGCGATGTCGCATTTAAGCTGAAGAGCAGCTTGGGTAGCCATGGCCCGAGCGGTTTCAGCGCTCACTGCTCCGAATTGAGCCAGCAGGCTCCGGTCGATATTGAGGAGGAGATGTTTCAGCTCATTGGAATAGACGACCACGCCGCCACCGAACCACTGGGAACTGCCCGGCGTCTCGGTGATCCTGCTGGCGATAAGCCCACCGGTACAGGATTCGGCGGTGCAGAGCATTATTTCTTTGCTTTTAAGGAGTTGCCCAGTGACCGATGCCATTGTTACATCACCGATCCCAAAAAGAGCGTCCCTTAAACTTTGCCTGATGAGAGCATCCATTTCAAGAAAAAGAGGATCCTCCATGCCTTTTTTGAGATCGCGGAGGGTCAGGCTGACATGGACCTCGCAACCGACAGGGTAGTATCCCAACTGCACCGCATCGTTCTGTTCCAGAGCGAGCAGTCGTCTATTGATCTCAATCTCCTGCAGACCACAGGTACGGTAGATCTGCTGACAGACCGGAATGGCTTCGGTGCTGGACATTGCCCGCAAACCCGGAAGCACTTTGGTGACCAGCAGTGTCTCCATTTGCGGCGGGACACCGGGGAGAAAATAAATCGGTTTGCCGTTATGACGGATCAGGTAGCCAGCCATACGGCAGTCATCATCCAAGACCTCGGCTCCCTCGGGCAGCAGGGCGAGTTTAGCGAGCGAGACTCCATCGCTGCGTTTTTCCTGCGCCAGACGCGTATCAATCATGGCCTGTACGCAAGGATGCACCGCAGTTTTAAGATGGAGGGCTTTGATGATCGCCTCGTTGGTCAGGTCATCGGTGGTTGCTCCCAATCCGCCGGTAACAATTACGAAATCGGAGCGAACAAGGGCTGCTTGCAGGGTTGTGCCAATGAGTTCCGGCGCATCCCCAATAGTGTGCATCGCCTGGATCTCATGCCCTTGAAAAAAGAGTTTTCGAGCCGCATAACTGCTGGTGGTGTTGGTTATACGACCCGAGGTCAGTTCGTCGCCGATGGCGATTATTTCACCGATCATCCACTGTTCCTTTTACGTTTACCTTAAAGAGAGTGCCTGTTCCCCTGATTTTCCTCAAGGAACTCCGCAACAAGACAACCCATGGGTTGCCCCATGTCCACTCCGGTCAGCCGGACAGGGACAACCTGGCGCAAGAGCCCGCTGGTTCCAGGAAAGAGAATGGGCAGGTAATTTTCTGAAAATCCTTGCAGAAGGCCACTTTTTGCGTGTCGTCGTTCAACCAGCACCTGATGGATCGAACCGATATGGGCCTGATAAAACAGGCCGCGTTTCTCTCCATCCAGGCTGCGTAACCGCTGCACCCTGGCATCTTTCACCGGCCCAGGGAGCTGCTGTTCGTAGGCGGCAGCCAAGGTGCCGGGACGTCGGGAATAGGGAAAGACGTGCAGGTAACTCACCGGCAATTCCGCCAACAGTTGGTAGGTATTTTCCGCTGCCTGCTCCGATTCGCCGGGAAATCCCCCCAAGACATCACAACCGATGGCAGCCGTCGGCAAGACCTGATGCACCCTGGCAATCACCGTTGCAAATTCAGCTCGGGTATATCGCCGATTCATGCGGGCCAGAATCACATCGTCTCCGCTCTGCAGCGGGATATGCAAATGGGGCATGAAGTTGCCATGGGTGGTCATGAGTTCCAGGAGGAGATCGTTGACCTCGGTGGGCTCAATGGAACTCAAGCGAATGCGGAGCTGGGGAAAATCACGGCAGATACGGTCGAGAAGGGTGTAGATGGTCTGCTGCTGCGGCAGATCGAGCCCGTACTTGCCGACATTAATGCCGGTAATAACTAACTCTTTGTACCCTTGGTCCGCAAAGATTTCCACCTGTTGCAGCACCCCGGCCAGCGGCTGGCTGCGACTGCGTCCCCGGGTGAAGGGGACGATACAGTAGGAGCAGAAATTATCGCAACCGTCCTGGACACGGAGATAGGCCCTGGTGCGTCCCTTGAAGCGTTTGACCGGCAGATCGCATATTTCTTTTTTTCTGCGGATCTGACCCATCAACATGACCAGATCGGGGTTACTCTCGGCCAGGGCGGCCTCCACCAGGAGATGCTTATTGCCATTACCGATAATGGTCACCGGTTTATCGGCAAGATTGAGCACCGTCTCCGGGTCCATCTGGGCATAGCAGCCGGTGACCACGATGCGTGCGCCGGGGTGACTGTGGAGGACACGGCGGATCAGCTGCCTGGACTGCTGTCCGGCTCTGGCGGTGACCGAGCAGGTGTTGATAACGTACACATCAGCGTCTGCTTGAAAGGGTACCAGTTGGCAGCCCCTAGCTTCAAACCCGGTGATAAAGGCGGCTGATTCAAACTGATTGACCTTACATCCCAGGGTGGTGATGGCGATCTTTTTCATAGAACCCTCGTTCATGGTGTAGACCCGGGTACGCCGATCACTGCACTGCCCAGCACCTGGTCCCCTTCGTAGAGGACAGCAAACTGTCCTGGGGTAATGGCGCGCTGCGGGCTGTCGAAGGTGAGCTGCCAACAACCAGGCCCAGCCGAGTGCAGCTGGCCCGTCGCCGGTGCATGGCGCGAGCGCAATTGGACAAGACCACGCCAGGGGAGGGGAGGGGAGGTCGCCGCCCACTGTAGAGAATGGAGGGGGCAGGTGGATTGGAGGAGATCTTCATTTTTACCGACAATCACCCGGTTTGCATTGCCCTCGATACCGACCACATACCAGGGGGTGGCATCCGGCAGGCCCAGGCCGCGCCGCTGACCGATGGTGTAGTTCCAGACACCTCGGTGCTCGCCAAGCACGGTTCCGTCGCGGGTGACAATCGGACCGGCTTGGTCCTGTATTCCTTGTCCCACAAAAAAAGAGGGTAAGCCGTGGGGGAGAAAACATACATCCTGGCTTTCTTCTCCCTGAAACTCAAACCCGAGCGTCTTGGCCCGGGGGTAGACTTGTTCCTTGCTCCAATCGCCGAGGGGAAAGACAAGGTTGCGCAGCTGAGGGGATGAAAGTCTGGCCAAAAAATAGGACTGGTCCTTGATACGGTCGGCACCACGAAAAACGGAATAATGTTCTCCGACCTGCCGGACACAGGCATAATGCCCGGTGGCTAGCCTGTCCATTCCCTTCTGCAGCATGGCCGCGGCGAGTGCTCCAAACTTGATGGTGTGGTTGCAAGAAATACAGGGATTCGGAGTTTGTCCAGAACGATAGCCCTCGATAAAAGAGCGGATGACCTGATCGGTAAACTGTTGACGCAAATCGATCAGATGGAGGGGAACGGATAATTGTTCGGCAACCTCTTGCACTCGCTGCAGTTGCAGTGCAAGATTGGCAAGCGGCAGTACCATGAAAAAACCCTGCACCTGGTATCCCTGTTCTTGGAGCAAGGAGGCGGCCACCGTGGAGTCTACACCGCCGCTCATGGCTATGCCGACTTTCAAGAGTGACATGGACAGCTGTCCAGCAGCCAGTTGCAGCGAGAAAGCGAAAAATGATAGGGAACGGACAGGAGCATCTGCATGAAGAGAGAGATAACGTGACGGATGTCAGAGCAAGGAGGTCAAAACTTCACAGGTGCGGCAGACCGTCATTTTTTCCTTCCAGTTCTTATCCGCAGTGTCTTCGCTGAGGGTACCGCTGAGAAACCAACAAAGGTGGCCCCCTTGAAATTCCCAGGCTGGGCATTCTTTCTTGCGGTCACATTTTTTGAGGGCCCAGCAATCTTTGCGCTTTGCCAGGCCATCACCTCTTTGGTTCACCGTTAAAAAATAAAGCTGTCGTTCGACATGAATAGGAATGGACCGCCATCCCTGTTCATAACTTTGCACGGCTTTTAAGGAAACCCCCAGGAGCTCGGCAAGTGCCTTCTGAGTTTTTCCCAATCTTGCCCGCAGGTTAGCAAATATCTCACGATTCATAATTCCGCCCCGAATGTATTGATTACACTTCAACAGATACCACAAGGTGATGAGGGCGGCAATTCATTTTCCATGTGCGGTGGGTGGTGAAGAGAAGACCTGGTACGCAGGAAAAACAGCAGGAGAAAAGTACCTGGAAAAGAAGGAAAAAATAATGTATTTTCTTCCATGAACCTGTCACTTGTATCAGGAGTTAGTCGGAACCTTTTAACGTTGAGTAGCTTTGCCAAGACTCAACAACGGAGAAGTTGCAACGGATATGGCAGAACAGCAGAAAGTGAACGGCACCGGCATGGCAAGGTTAAAGAGGGCTATCACTTGCTCTTATGCTGGAATTTCAGCGGCATGGAAAAATGAAGAGGCCTTCCGCCAGGAGCTGTTATTGAGCTTTATTTTGGTTCCCTTGGCCTGCTGGCTCGGCAACACCGGCATCGAGCGCGCCCTCCTTGTCGGCAGCCTGCTTTTGGTGTTGATCGTCGAACTGCTCAATACCGCCGTCGAGGTGGTGGTCAATCGCATCGGCATCGACCGCCACGAACTTTCGGGGCTGGCCAAGGATCTAGGCTCTGCCGCAGTGTCCATGTCGCTGGTCAATGCCGGAATTATCTGGCTATTGGTGCTCTTCACCTGACGACTTAAACAACACCTGCCACTTTTCCCTCTTATTCTAATTCGCTTTCAAGTTGAGCCTAATGGTGGTATAGTTATATTATGGCCAAACCACGAAAAATTGACGAAGAGTTGGTGAAGCAAGCGCAGCACGCCGTCAGTAACACCAAGGACGCGAGGGATCTTCGCTGTGCACAGGCAGTCCTGCTACCGTCCCTTATGGGTACGACTCTTGACCAGACTGCAGTGTTACTTGGAGTCTCAAGAGCGTCGGTGCCTCGCTTGCAGACTCGATTCCGGCAAAGCATGCAAACGAGCAAATCTCCTCCTAATAACTGGGGAGGTCGTCGTCGAGAATTAATGACATTCGACGAAGAGAAAAATTTTCTGGAGCCATGGGAGCAGCGAGCCAAAGATGGCGGCATACTCGTTGTTTCCGTAATCAGAGCTGCCCTGGCGCAGCATTTAAGAAGATCCGTAAAAGCCTCCGTCGTATATAGACTTCTGAAACGACATGGCTGGCGCAAGGTTGCACCTGAGACTCACCACCCCAAAAGCGACCTTGCGGCGCAGGAGGAGCGGAAAAAAGACTTCAGGAAACACTGGCAGCCTTCTTGACACCTGAAAATGTAAAAGGGCGTCGAGTCCGCTTGATGTTCCAGGATGAGGCTCGATTTGGTCGCATGGTCCGAATCCGGCGCTGTTGGTCGCCCGCTCCACTGCGTCCTTCTGTGTCAAACGGCTACGAGCGGAAATCGTGTATGTTTACGCTGCCGTCAGTCCAATCGAGGGTGAGATGGATGGGATGATCAGCCAGAAAATGAACACGGAGCAAATGTCGGCCTTTCTTTCCCAGGTGAGCGCCGCCCATCCAGAGGACTTTATCGTCATGGTGCTTGACGGCGCAAGTTCACACAAGGCAAAGGAACTCAAACGGCCGGAAAACATCATGCTTGTCGGGCTGCCACCGTATTCCCCGGCACTCAATCCACAAGAACATGTATGGGATGAGCTCCGAGAGAAAGAGTTCCCCAACCGGGTGTTCAACGATCTTGACGCGGTAATCCGGCAGTTGCAAAGTGGATTGCCGAGATTGTGTACGGATCATGAAGCATTAAGAAGCCTGACAGCTTGGCCATGGATCGTTAGTCTCAACTTGAAAGCGAATTAGAATGAGAAAGGATTCCCTGCAGACGGGATAACTCCACCCTTCTCATTTCCTCAACAGCACCTGCCTGTTTTCTCCAACAATACGCTTGGGTTTCGCGAGTTGCCCCCACTTAAAGGCCTGTTCACAAATAACTTGGACAAAATTGCGCTCAGATTTGGGTCCGATTTGGTTGTGGCGACCAGCGCAAACCGCAGGCGTAGCAGTGCTACGTCGAGGATTTTGTGCTTGAGCCGCAGCCAAAAATGGCCCGAAGATGAGATACAAGATGTCCTAGCTAGTGTCCATCCGCAGGGTGGTAACCAATTGATTTACTGTTGAAAAGTCGAGAAAAATAGGGTGGGCTTTTTCGTGAGCTTTGGTTTAAATAATATGGCAACCACTCGATATTATTTAACAAGCAACACGAAGAGGTTTTTCTCTATGCGCAAAACCTGTAAAAAACAGCTTCCGCTCACGGAAACAGCCCCAGTCCACCCCAAAGTGGATGAGTTGGAAAAGATCAAGATGATACTGGATCAAAACAGTAGCATATACGATCTGACCGTTCAAGATCTGGGTATCGCCAACAATGCTACCGGTGCGGAGGGCATGAGTGCCGAACAGATTGTCAAGGCGGCGATCATCAAACAGATGGAAGGCTACAACTACGAAGAGTTGGCCTTTCACCTGGCAGACTCCAGGGCATACCGGAACTTCTGTCGACTTGATTTTGGCAAGGCCTATGCCAAGTCCACCTTGAATGCCAACATCAAGGCCATCAGCGCCGATACCTGGGAAGCCATCAACAGGTCGCTGGTCGGAATGCCAGGTCTGAAGGTATTGAACAGGGGCGAAAGATCCGCATAGACTGCACGGTCGTCTAATCCAATATCCACGCTCCTGCTGATTCCGAACTGCTTTGGGAACTGGCGGTCAATAAATACAATATGTTGATTTTACACACATAATTTTAAACGAGAAAATGCATTTTTTCTTGACAACCCAGGAGGGGCGCGACCGATTTTTCTTTGTAATATTAACAATTTACAAGGATAAATACTATGTCGACCCTCAAGAATTCCCTCAACCGTAATCATCAAGCAACCCGAACACTTCGCAAACTCAAAATGCGTGCACATCTGAATGCCGATGCCCTGTTTGCCGTTATCCGCAAGGATCTGGCCCAGGTGCCCGATCATCGGGCCGCCAACGCCTCGATCCCCATGGGCGATGCCCTGATGAGCGCCTTTGCCATGTTTTCGCTCAAGGATCCGTCCCTGCTCGTTTTCGATACACGGTGCCGTGAAGAACCCGAAAGCCTGCACGGCGTCTACGGCGTGGGCGTAATCCCCAGCGACACCCAGATGCG
>JBBRBT010000086.1:0-9890 GCA_038205495.1 Desulfobulbales bacterium | reverse complement strand
GGATCTGGGCTGGAAACTGTTGATCCCGCTGGCGCTGGTCAATATCGTCCTCACTGCCTGCCTCAAGGCGATACTCGGGTAAGGGGAATAATACAAAAAGATGCAGATCCAATATAAAGCCAAACGCAGCTGGCTGGCGATTCTCTTCCAGGCGGAAATCCTCCAGGGCATGGCCCTGACCCTGCGGCGACTGTTCTCACCACCGATCACCCGCCAGTATCCCGAGGAAAAACCGCAGATTAAAATCGGATTTCGCGGTCAGCATGCCCTGGTCCGCGATCCGCAGACGGGTCTGAGCAAGTGTGTCGGCTGCATGCGTTGCGCCATGGTTTGTCCGTCCCGTTGCATCCGTATTCGTTCCCATAAGGAGAAAGAGCAGGGGGGAGGTGTCCGCCGGGTGATCGACGACTACCGGATCGAGGCCCTGCGCTGTGTCTACTGCGGCTATTGTGAGGAGGTCTGCCCGGTCAATGCCGTTGTCCTCACCGAGGTCTTTGAATACGCAGCCTATGATCGGCAATCGATTTTTTTTAATATGGAACAGCTGCTCGCCAACTGGGACCGCTTTGCTGCCCAACTGGACGGGCCGGTTGCCGATTATGTCAATCCCTTCTGGCGGCCGCGGGGTCTGCCTGAACACTCGCTGCCCGCCCCGAAACGGTTGTCCGTTTCACCTGAGTGGAGCGGCGAACAGCAGGTGGTGGGCCGCAAGTGGCGGCAACACCACGGACCGGAACAATCCTGATAAGGGGGTGTCGATGTTTACCCAGCTCTTTTTTTGCTACTGTGCCTTGATGATCGTCATGAGCGGCATTCTGGCCATCAGTCTGCGCAATCCCGTACATTGCGTCCTGATGGTGCTGGTGCTGTTTTTTCATATGGCAGGGCTCTATCTGACTCTGCAGGCGGAGTTTCTGGCTGCGGTGCAGATTATCGTCTATGCCGGGGCCATCCTGGTGCTCTATCTCTTTGTCCTTTTTCTGGTCAGTGTACGGCAGGAACTACAGCTGGATGCCTTTGTCCCCGGTGCCTGGGTCGGCAGGATCATCGCCGTCGGCCTGGCCGCAGGGCTGCTGTACGTTATTCCTGCCTTCACCCTGGGCGAGAAGGGCACCTGGCCGCTGGCTGTGGTCAAGGAATTGACGCATACCAAGGCCCTAGGGCAGGAGCTGTATACCACCTATTTGCTGCCCTTTGAGATTGCCGGGCTCATCCTGCTGGTGGCCCTGATCGGCGGTTTGGTGCTGGCGCGAAAAGAGGAGATCTGTCCCCCGGACGAGCCTGGGCTGACGGAGGTGAGCACTGGCACTGCTGAAAATTCGACCAACCCCAAGGAGGTGACGCTGTGATCCCTCTTTCCTGGTACATGGGTTTGGCCGCCATCCTCTTCTGCATTGGCGTCTGCGGCTTTCTCACCCGGAGAAACGTGATTGTCATGTTTCTCTCCACTGAGCTGATGCTTAACGGCGTCAATCTCAACCTGGTAGCGCTCAGTCATTTTCTTGAGAGTCTGCGCGGTCAGGCCTTCACCTTTTTCATCATCACCGTGGCTGCGGCCGAAGCGGCCATCGGGCTTGGCATTGCCATCGCCCTCTACCGCAGCAGACGCACCGTCCATGTCGACCACATCAACCAGCTGAAAGGATAAATAGTCATGCCAGCCTCTCTGCTCGCCCTACCGTTTCTACCGCTGGCCTCCTTTGTCCTGACCCTTTTGCTGGGCAAGCGCTGGGGAGACCGGGCGCACTGGTTGCCGATCATCACCGTCCTGCTCTCCTTCCTCTGCGCCCTGGCCGCTTTTTTTCGGGTTAAATCCGGGTTGATTATAGATCAGGATATCTACACCTGGATTCATTCAGGCAATCTGACCGTCTCGGTTGGTTTCTTGGTTGATCAGTTGACCGCAGTGATGCTGATCGTGGTCACCAGCGTCAGCAGTCTGGTCCATATCTATTCGGTGGGCTATATGAAGGGGGAGGCCGGCTATTACCGATTTTTTGCGTATTTGAGCCTCTTTACCTTTTCCATGCTCATGCTGGTGCTGGGCAATAACTTTCTCCAGCTGTTCTTTGGCTGGGAGGCGGTCGGCCTTTCCTCGTACCTGCTGATTGGGTTTTATTACCAAAAAAAATCTGCTGCAGATGCCGGCAAAAAGGCTTTTATCGTGAATCGCTTTGGCGATTTTGGATTTATCCTTGGCCTGTTTCTCATTTTCACCCAATTCGGCAGTCTGCAATATCATGAGGTATTCAGCCGTGTTGCCGACATCAAGGGTATGACCCTTTCCCTCTTCGCCACCCCGGTGGATCTGGCCACGGTGATCGCGCTGTTGCTGTTCTGCGGGGCGATCGGCAAGTCGGCCCAGATTCCGCTTCATATCTGGCTGCCCGACGCCATGGAGGGCCCGACTCCGGTCAGCGCCCTGATTCACGCCGCCACTATGGTCACTGCCGGTGTTTTTCTTGTCGCCCGCTGCAACCCTCTTTTTGCGCTCTCCCCCTTTGCCCTTAATCTGATTATCGTCGTGGGTGCCATGACAGCCCTGTTTGCGGCCACCATCGCCCTGGTCCAGACGGACATCAAGCGGGTGGTTGCCTATTCCACGGTCAGCCAGTTGGCCTACATGTTCATCGGTTGCGGGGTCGGGGCGTATTCCGCTGGTGTCTTTCACCTCTTCACCCACGCCTTTTTCAAGGCGCTGCTCTTTCTCGGCTGCGGTTCAGTGATTCTCGGTATGCACCACGAGCAGGATGTCCGCTCCATGGGGGGCTTGAAACCGTATATGCCGATTACCTACTGGACCTTTCTGCTCGCCTCGCTTTCCATCTCGGGCGTCCCGGGGCTAGCCGGATTCTTCAGTAAGGACGAGATTCTGCTCATGGCTTTCAATACCCCGCTCGCGGCAGGTAAGGTGGCTTGGGCCGTGGGCACCCTGGTCGCTTTCATGACAGCCTTTTATTCCTTCCGTCTCTTTTTCCTCATCTTTCATGGTGAGTTTCGTGGAACCGAAGAGCAACGGCACCATCTCCAAGAATCCCCGCCGGTGATCACTGTTCCCCTGATCGTGCTCGCGGTTGGTGCCGTGGCCGCCGGCTGGTTCGGCATCCCCGGCATCCTCGGTGGTGATAATCATTGGGCCCATTTCCTGGAGCCGGTACTCGGGCATCCCCATGTCCACCTCTCCGGTCTGGTCGAGGCTCTGTTGATGGGCAGTTCCGTCCTTGCCGGTTTCTGCGGCATTGGCCTTGCCTACTATCTGTACCGGCTGCAACCCCACCTGCCTGCAATCCTGGCGGCGCGGCTCTCTTGGGTGCACCGCCTGCTGGTCAATAAATACTATATCGATGAACTCTACAGCCTTCTGATCGTTAAACCGACCCTGGCCTTCAGCCGTGGGGTGCTGCTGCGGGTAGTCGATCTCGGCTGTATTGAAGGCGTGGTCAACGGCATTCCCCGAGCCATCGGCGGCCTTTCCGAGAAAATGCGGCGGGTTCAGGATGGTCAGGTCTCGCATTACCTCGCCTGGATGGGCGGCGGTGCCCTGGTGCTCCTTGTCGTCCTGCTGGTCAGGAATTAACCTCTAATTACCACTGCGGAAGCCTCCTTCATGTCGATCCCACTTCTCAGCACCCTGATTTTTTTTCCGATCTTCGGCGGGCTCTCCTTGCTGATCGTGCCGCGGCAGCAGGCTGCAACCATCAGGCTCATGGCCCTGATCGTCAGCCTGATCGAATTCCTGCTCTGCCTGCCGATTGTTCTTCTTTTTGACAAGAGCACATATCTGATGCAGTTTCAGGAGCATCACCCCTGGATCAAGGCCCTCAATATCAACTATAGCCTGGGCATTGACGGTATCAGCGTCCTTTTTCTGCTGCTGACGGCCCTGATCATCGTCCTTTCCATCCTGGTGTCCTGGAAGAGCATCACCGATAAGGTGCAGGAATTTTTCATTGCGTTGCTGCTTCTTGAAGGGGCGATGATGGGGGTCTTCTGCGCCACCGATTTTTTCCTCTTTTATATTTTTTGGGAGGCCATGCTCATCCCGATGTTTCTCATCATCGGCGTCTGGGGCGGCCCTAACCGGATCTACGCCACCGTTAAATTCTTCCTCTACACCCTGGTCGGCAGCCTGCTGCTGCTGGTGGGCATCATCTTGTTGTATCTCAAAGGGGGCCATACCTTTGATATTATCCAGCTGGCCGGACAAGCCTATCCCTTGAAGTTGCAGCTGATCCTCTTCTGGGCCTTTTTTGCCGCCTTTGCCGTCAAGGTGCCGATGTGGCCGGTGCACACCTGGTTGCCGGACGCCCATACCGAGGCCCCGGCCGCTGGTTCGGTCATCCTTGCCGGGGTGCTGATCAAAATGGGGGCCTATGGATTTCTTCGTTTCTCCCTGCCTATTCTCCCTGATGCCACCCAGCAGATGCTGCTGCCCATGCTGATTCTCTCGGTGATCGCCATTGTCTACGGCGCGGTCATCTGTCTGGCTCAGACCGATCTCAAACGGCTGGTGGCCTACAGCTCCGTCAGCCACATGGGTTTTATTACCCTCGGCCTTTTTGCCCTCAACCAGCGCGGCTTGGAGGGGGGTATCCTCCAAATGATCAATCACGGTATCGTCACCGGCGCCCTGTTCCTCGCCATCGGCATGGTCTATGAGCGCACCCACACCCGGGAAATCGCCGCCTACGGTGGGCTGGCCTCTATCTTGCCGATTTTTGCCGGTTTTTTTCTCGTCTTCACCCTGGCGGCGGTGGGTCTACCCGGCACCAACGGGTTTATCGGCGAATTTCTCATCCTCCTTGGCGGTTTTGAACGACGGCCTTGGACGGCGGTCGTCGCCTCCTCTGGACTCATTCTCGGGGCTTGGTATATGCTCTGGCTCTACCAGCGTATCTTTTTTAATGAGGTCAAAGAGGGGATGCAAGGTTTGGCTGATCTGAGCCTGCGGGAGATCCTCACCCTGGTGCCCATGGTGCTGCTGATTTTCTGGATTGGTCTCTATCCCAATGCCCTGCTCAGCTTCCTCCATGTCTCGGTGGGCCATCTGCTCGACCAGGTCCAGGGCACAGGGCTGGCCGGCCCGGTTCTGCCGTTGAACCTGATTCCGCACCCTTGAGCAGCATACCGGTTCAGGCGGATTTGCTGCAGAGTATTTCTGCTTGTAGGTTGAGAGGAGTGAGTGCTTGCAGATGCCGGATGAGACCGTTTTGATAGCTTGATTTTGGACCCTTTTCTCTACAGTACAGACCAACAGACTTCAGACTAATAACCTGTATAAATACGGAGCAACAATGATTCCTACCGTGGCTGTCAACTGGGCCGCCGTCGAACCCCTCCTGCCGGAACTGCTGCTGATCGGCATCGGTGTGCTGCTGATTGGTCTTGATCTTTTTCTCCCCCGTCAGAGGCAGTTGCTGCCCTGGCTGACAGTGGTCGGGTGCGTGGCGGTCCTGGCCATGGTTGCAGGATCGCGGCCATCGGTTGCCTTTGGCGGCATGTTCCTCCTCGATGGTTTTGCTGTGGTTTTCAAGAGCATCTGTCTGGTTGGGGTGATCCTGACGGCCCTGATGAGTGAGCATTTTTGCCGTATTATCGGCCTTCGGCAAGGGGAATACTACAGCCTGCTGGTTTTTTCCACGGTCGGTATGTTGCTTATGGCCTCAGCCGGCGACCTGATGGTCCTGTACCTGGGACTGGAACTGATGGCCCTGCCGGTCTATGCCCTGGTCGGTCTGCACAGAAACGACACCAGGACCAGCGAGGCAGCCATCAAATACTTCCTTATGGGTTGTTTTGCCTCGGCCCTGCTGCTGTTTGGCATGTCGCTTGTCTACGGCCTGACCGGTACCACAGATATAGCCCGGATTGCGGAGCTGATCACCTCGCTGCACCTGAGCAGCAATCCGGCCTTGCTGGCGGCCTTGGCTCTGCTGCTCGCTGGTTTCTGTTTCAAGGTGGCGTTGGCCCCCTTCCATCTCTGGACTCCGGATGTCTATGAGGGCGCACCCACGGTGGTCACTGCCTTTATGTCCGTCGGACCGAAGGTGGCAGGATTTGCCATCTTCGCCCGGGTCCTGTATTTTGGGCTACCGCAACTCCACGATCACTGGGGTCCGGTGCTGGCAGTGCTGGCCTTGCTGACCATGGCAGTCGGTAATATCACGGCCCTGTGTCAGCATAGCCTCAAGCGGATGCTGGCCTATTCGTCCATTGCCCATGCCGGCTATGCCGTGTTGGGCCTCCTGGCCGGGACAGTCGAGGGTATGGCGGCCACCATGAGCTATCTCTGTATCTACCTGTTCATGAATCTGGGGGCATTTGCTATTCTCATGCTCCTGGCCACCCCCGAACAACGGGGCGAATCCCTGGACGACTGCAAGGGACTGGCGGACCGCAATCCCCTGGCAGCAGCGTTGATGTTGGTTTTCATGTTTTCCCTGACCGGCATTCCACCCACCGCCGGGTTCATCGGCAAGTTCTATCTGCTCAAGGCAGCCTTTGCGGCGGGGTACACCCTGACCGTGGTCGGTGCGGTTCTTTTCAGCGCGATTTCCGCCTATTTCTACCTGCGGGTGGTGCGTTATATGTACATGAGTGAGCCTCAGCGGAGTCCTGCTATCCAGTATTCTCCGGGAATGATCACTGCTCTCGGCCTCTGCCTGATGGGTGTGGTCGGCTTGGGCCTCTTTCCCGGCACCCTCCTTGATTGGGCCTTGGGGGCCCTGTCGGTGATGTAGAATTCTTTTTCGCTAACGGGAACAGCAGATTGGTCACCACCTTTGGTGGCATAACTCTTTGGAAATTTTGGGAAAAATAATTATAATTCAAGCTGTTAGCAGGACAAACCTGTGCCGAAATTTTGGCCCTGGCCGGGAGATGCGCGATGATACCACCAGCGCTCGGTAAGAGCACCTGATCGGCTTGGTGGGGAGGGGCAAGGGACACGGGAAAATCGGGGTTTGGCAGGGATGTCGACGGGGGTGGGTAGAATTGGTTTTCTGTGTACGTGGGGGATCATTTTAAAGACCTGGGGCAAAGAAACTCGCCGTCATCTCAAAGCAGGGGAGAAGGAGGAAACTTCAGCCTTCATCTTGATCAATCACCTCCCGCACCTTGTGCCCCAGGCTACTGGCGGAAAAGGGTTTTTCGAGAAAATACATGCCGGATTCCAGTCCGCCATGGTCAGAGATAATGTCGGCTGTGTAGCCCAATATGAATAGAACCTTAGTTTGCGGCCGGATCAGGAGGATTTCTTTGGTCAGTTCCATGCCGTTCATGTCCGGCATGATCACATCGGTAATGAGCAGATCGATGGCTCCTTGATGTTTGTGGGCAAGCGCCAAGGCCAGAAGGCGTTTGTGCCGTGAGTACCGTATAGCCGCGCTTTTCGAGGATATAGGTGCCAAGTTCAAGGATAGCGCTTTCGTCTTCCACGAGGAGAATGGTTTCATTTCCTTGAACCCCGGAGCTTTCACTGTTGATCAGGGCTACCTCGGTGCTGAACAACACCTGGGGCAGATAAATTTTAAAGGTAGTCCCCTGGTCCGGTGCGCTGGCGACATCGATCAATCCTTTATTCTGTTTGACAATCCCATAGACCGTAGCCAGGGCCCAGACCGGTTCCCTTTCCTTCTTCCTTGGTGGTGAAAAACGGTTCGAAAATCCTGGACATGTTTTCCTCTTCTATACCGCTGCCATCGTCGCTGACAGACATCAGCACAAAATTGCCGGGGCTGAGGTCAAGATTGGTGGCACATGCGCTTTGATCGATGACGACATTATTCGTCTCAATGGTGATCTGCCCCGCCCCGCCGATAGCATCACGGGCGTTCACCACCAGATTGGCGAGCATCTGACTGATCTGGGTTGCATCCATCTCTACCTGCCAAAGACCCGGTTCGGGGATCCAGAGCAGTTTGATATTTTCACCGATCAGGCGGTGCAGCATCTTCAAGGTTCCGTCGATGGTTTGGTTCAGATCAAGGACCCGGGGAGAAATCACCTGTTTGCGGGCAAAGGCGAGCAGTTGCCGGGTCAGATCCGCCGAATGCTGGGCAGCCAGGTGGACCTCGAACAAGCGTTTATAGAGGGGATGTTGGTCCCCCAGATCCCTTAAGGTCATTTCTACGTAACTGCAGATGACCGTCAACATATTATTGAAATCATGGGCAATGCCACCGGCGAGTCGGCCGACGGTATCCATCTTCTGGGCCTGGAGCAGCTGGGCCTGAAGTTTTTTCTGTTCCTCTTCCGCCAGTCGACGTTCGGTTATATCGCGGCTGACACCGCGATAGCCGAGAAAGCGCCCATGTTTGTTGACCACAGGAGTGGCGCTTGATTCGAAGACCACCTTGTTGCCGTCTTTGCGGATCAAGGTCTGGCAATGGAGACTGTAGGGTTTTTGGGCGGCGAGGCATCTGGCAAAAAGGTCCGTATTCTTGGCGTGCATTTCCCCTGGACTCAATAACACCTCCCAGTACTGGCCGATGATTTCTTCCGGATGATAGCCCAGCACATGGGTAGCCCGCTGGCTGACAAAGGTGAAACAATGATCGGGACCGGTTTCCCAGATCAAATCATGGATACTGTCAACCAGGTCGCTATACCGTTTGGCACTTTCTGCCCGCGCCTTTTCCATGGCCTTGTTCTTGGTTTGATCGCGGAAGACCAGGACCACGCCGGCGATTTTGCCGTCTCCGTTGCGAATGGGCGACCAACTGTCGGAGACCGGCCAGTGCAGACCGTTCCGGGCAAGGAGAAGAATATGATTGCTGACGCCGAGAGTCTCTCCTGCAGTCAGCACCCGCTCTAGCGGCAATGCCACGCGCTCTTCGGTCTCTTCGTTAATGGCATGGAAAACAGTTGTCAGCGGATGTCCGAGTGATTCCTGTTCGCGCCAGCCGGTGAGCCGCTCTGCCTCTGGGTTCATTCGCGTGATCAGGCCGCTGGCATCGGTGGGGAGGACGCCATCACCTATGCCATAGAGAGTGGCGCGGATTTCTTCCCTGGTCTGGCTTTGTTGGCGTTCCGCCTCCAATAAGGCCTCGGATAAGGATTTCTGTCGGGAGACGGTGACGAGCCGAGCCAGGGCAGCGGTCATGCCAATGACCAGGGCAAGCAAAAGAAGCAGCCCGCCGCCCTGGAGGTGGGTCTTGGCAAGCAGGCCGTTGAGATCCATTTTGGTGACCAGGTGCCAGTTCGTTCCTGGTAGGGCACGAAGATCGGCAAGGGTATCTTTCCCAAAGTCAGCCGTCCCTCGAGCCATCCCAGATTCGCCGCGCACAGCACGGACTGCAAGGTTTTCTCTCTCCGACAGACTAACGCGTAAACTGAGGGGTGGGGTGGACGGATGTTGCAGAGGGGAAAGAAAGAGGACATCGCTTCCTTCTTTGCGGACTAGGACGCTGGTGCCATGGGCATCAATGCTGGCGCCGGTCCAGATCAAAGGCTCAGTGAAAAAAGTAGGGCCGGGGAACTCCCCAAAGGGGGGGGCAGCCTGTTGGCTGGTTCCATTGTGCTGCGATACCGGCCAGACCTGCAACATGGAAAAAATGTTCTTTTCTGGGTCGGTGGTCAGCAGGAGCACGGCTATGGTCTGCTTATCCTTGTCTACAACCGGCGCTCCCACGTTAATATGGACACGTTTGCAGGTGTGGCAGTAATAGAAATCACCAAAGGTCGGCTGCCCGGAAGACAGAACCTGTGCCAGGAGGTTTTTCTCTTCCGGTTTGAGCAGTTTGTGCTGCTCTTTATCGGAGGCACCGGAACCGGTAAAACCCACCTCTCCATTGCTATCGCCTCTCATTGTATCAAGATGGGACACCGAGGACGTTATTTCAGTGCCATTGACTTGGTCAATCAACTGGAGCAAGAAAAGGAGATGGGCA
>JBBRBT010000085.1:0-9996 GCA_038205495.1 Desulfobulbales bacterium | reverse complement strand
GCCCACCAGCGTTGCGATAGACCGCCATGGAGCTTTGGAGACATCGCTCACCTCCGAGGGGGGCCGCGAATTCCGGTTGCAGGAAGAAAAGGGGGAAAAACCGGAATCCGCGACCGAGCGCATTATTTATTGTCCTGCCATTGGTAGAGAATGGGCAGGCGATAGAGAATAAAACGGTAGACGATAAAATAGAGGGCAAAGATGGTGACCGTCACCCACACCTCCTTCCAATGCGGGATTTCCTGATACAGCCGCCAGTTGAAACAAATCATGGACGTGTTGAGCCGGTTCCAGACAATACCGAGCACACTGATCAGCGCGGCCCAGCGCACCAGATTGACCTTCTCGTTTTTAGCACCGTAGGCAAACATACACATGGGCAGGACCACGGCCACTCCGAGCTCCAGGAGGAAATAGTGGCCCCAGCCGGTCAACAGATAGGCCCAGTCGTTATCGTGGGCCACCCCCACCAGCTTGATCACCAGATAGGTGATCATGGCATAGGCGCAGCCCTTGCCCAGACCCAGGGTCAAGGTGTCGACACTTTTGAGAAAACGTTGATCGCAGCGCCAGGTCAGATGATTTTTGCACAGGGTGCTGGCGACAATGACCATGGAAAGTCCGGCAAAGATAGCGGAACAAAAGAAATGGACCCATTGGAAGTTAGCGGAGAACCAGAGCGGATGGACCTTGGCCGGGGCATAGGTGAACAGCGCCCCCAGCGCCCCCTGGTGCAGGGTGGAGAGGATGATGCCGGAGATGGTCAGCCCCACGGCAATGGATTTGATGAACCGTTTCCCCTTCAGCCAGCCGATCCATTCGAAATAGGCCGAAGAAACCTCAGCCACCTGCACCGACAGATAGGTGGCCACATGCCAGGCCACGAGGAAGAGCACGGCCGCCGGGCCCAGGCTAACAAACATGGGATAATACAACCGCCAGGGCATGCCCAGATCGACCTCCAGGTAGACCACGGCAAAGAAGTAGCCCAGCAGGCCGTTGAGCAGGGCCAGCCGCTCGATCGGAATGAAATCCTTGCGGCCGAAGATCTCCACCGTGGTGCCCAAAAGAAATCCCGAGGCGGACAGCGGCACCATGCCGAACAGACCAAATCCGAGAAACAGGCCCCAGGGGTAGTCGTCGGAGGCATGGGTTATCGAGCCGAGTCCGGCAAAATAGCGCTGGAGGATCAGGGGCACACCGATGGCGAAGATGACAATCAGCACCCAGTTGACCGGATTTCTGAGGAACTGGGTTTTGTAGTCCTGGCGGCTTAGGCCCAGCCACAATTTTTCCTGCAGGCTCCAGGCGGTGCCGTCGGGCTTGTGATGGCTGGCTATGGGAATTTCCTGTTTGTGGTTGATAAAACTATTCATGGTTCAAACCTCCCCCTCGTTCTTTTTCTGTTGTTCCATCTTTTCTTTCCGGTGCGCCAGCAAGTGGAACCCAGCGAACAGGGCCGGCCAGATGGTCAGCACCATGGGGACGATGGAAAGGAAGTCTTTGACATAATTGAGGATAGGTTCCTTGGGCACCGTGGTGTCAAACCCAACCTGTTCAAAGGGCGCGGGCGAGAGATACATCCAGGCCGTGCCGCCCGCCTCATGTTCGCCGTAGATATGATCGACATAGTCACCCGCATTTTCGCGGATGCGCTGACGTCCCTTCTCCAGCAGGTCAGTGCGGCGGCCGAAGGTCAGGACTTCCTGAGGGCAGGCCTCGACGCAGGCCGGCGGTTTGCCCTTGGTGAGGCGGGTGTCGTAGCAAAAGACGCATTTCATGATGCGGGGATGAAAGGCGCTGGAATAGCGGAAGGTTGGGATATAGAAGGGGCAGGCGACCATGCAGGTGCGGCAGCCGACACAGACATCGGCATTGTAGATGACCGCGCCTTCCGGGGTCTTGGTGTAGGCGTTGACGAAACAGGAGGTCAGGCAGGCCGGTTCCTGGCAGTGATTGCATTGGATTTTGCGGAACAGGGGATGCTCGCGGCCGGGGATCTTGTAACGGTTGACCACCGTGTAGCGGGTTTCGTCGGTGCGTCGTTTTTGCCCGTGCATCATCTCGTCGAACACCGAAAAATCGTTGAAGGGCAGTGCCGGCGCTGGCAGATTCTGTTCTTTGTTGCAGGCTGCTTCACAGCTCCGACAGCCGACACAGCGGGAAAGGTCCACCAGGACACCCATGGATTCGGGATAGCCTTCAAAGGTTGCGGCCTGGGAATTATTGCTCACGGAGATCGTGGCCGCGGCACCAGCGGCCAGACTGCCCTGCAGAAATCCCCTGCGATTGAGTCGTGTATTCATTCTCGTTTACCTCTTGGGTCGAAAGTATCTGTGGCGGCACGGTCAGTGGGCATGACTTTCCTTTTTGCTGACAGGTGCGCCTTTTTCCTTGATATCGAAGAATTTTTTTCCTTTTTCGGTCAGGGCATGGCAGCCTTCGCAATCCGAGGGCGCGTTCTTTTTCACATGACAGGGGACGCAATTGAGGTGATAGGCCCCTTTGAGTCCGGGTTTGTCGATGTGGTACAGATTCGGATTATCGGTGGCCGTGACCTGTTCCGGATAAAACTGTTTTTGGGTATGGCAGTCCTTGCAGCTGACCGTGCCGGCCTCAGGGGAATGGGCATGGCAACGGACGCAGTTGACGTCCATATCCTGCTGACCGGTGGTATGGTGGTGGCAATCCTTGCACCGGGTCAATTTGGTGTGTCGCTTATGGCTGAATTCGACCGGTTGGTACAAGTCGGCCAAGGCGTTGATGGTCACCGTATCCGGTGCATCATGTTCGTCCATGGCGAGACAGGGCTGGCCGGGGTGCAGCACCCCGATCAGCATCAAGACCGCGGCCGCGAGTACAGCCTTGGTTTTAGTATTCATGGGACAACCTCCATCTGTTCTTGAATTCCGTTCTTGCTGAGTTGTGTACAGGTGTCATCATTTCCTCTGTTTTCCGTTAATATTCGTTCAAGCTCCCGTTCTTTCAGGTAACTGCGGTACACGATGTCGACTTCTTCGGCGTCCATGGTTTCGTTGATGAGCAACACCTCAGCGAATTTATGGAGAAATTTGTTATGTTTCTTGAGGATGGCCTGCGCCTCGCCGGAACAGGTCTCGATCAGCCGTTTGATTTCCCCATCGATCTTGCGGGCGATCATCTCACTGTGCGGTTTAATTTGATGGGTCTCGCCGAGAAAGCCATCGACGTTCTGCCGATAGGCAATGGGGCCGAGTGCGGCACTCATCCCCCATTCGCAGACCAGGCGGGTGGCGATTTCCGTGGCGGCAACGATATCGTTGCTCGCTCCGGTGGTCAGGCGATTAAACACCAGGGTCTCCGCCGTTCGCCCGCCCATCAGGGTGGTGATGCGGTTCTGCAGGTATTCCCGCGAATAGGTATAGCGCTCGTCCAGAGGCAGTTGCTGGGTCAGGCCCATGGCCCTGCCCCGGGGAATGATGGTGATCTTGTGGAGGGGATCGGTCTCGTCGAGGAGCAAGCCGACTATGGCGTGCCCGGCCTCGTGGTAGGCGGTGATGCGGCGGTCCTTTTCACTGACCACGATGCTTTTACGCGCCAGGCCCATGATGATTTTGTCCTTGGCCTCTTCAAAATCGTCCATCTCCACCGCTGCTTTGTTCCTGCGGGCTGCCATCAGGGCCGCCTCGTTGACCAGATTGGCGATCTCCGCCCCGCTGAATCCGGGGATGGAGCGGGCGATTTTCTCAAGATCGATCTCGGTGCTGGCGATAATCTTTTGGGCATGCACCTCCAAAATCTTGATCCGGCCTTTGATATCGGGCAGGGAGATGGTGATCTGCCGGTCAAAACGACCCGGCCGCAGCAGGGCGGGATCAAGGATGTCGGGCCGGTTGGTGGCGGCGATCATGATCACGGTTTCCCCGGAGCTGAACCCATCCATTTCCACCAGCAGGGCATTGAGGGTCTGCTCGCGTTCGTCGCTGGAACCGGTGCTGCTGCCGCCGCTCCGCCGCCCGCCGATGGCGTCGATCTCATCGATGAAGATGATGCAGGGCGCACTTTTTTTGGCCTCGGTGAACAGCTCCCGTACCCGCGAGGCTCCAACTCCGGCAAATATTTCGACAAAATCGGAGCCGCCCATGGAGAAAAAGGCCACCGAGGCCTCACCGGCAATGGCCTTAGCCAGCAGAGTTTTTCCGGTACCGGGGGCACCCTGCAACAGAACGCCCTTGGGGATCCGCCCGCCGAGCCGGCTGTATTTGGTAGGATTTTTGAGAAATTCGACCACTTCCTGCAGTTCTTCCGTGGCCTCGCTGATGCCGGCCACATCCTTAAAAGTGACCCGGTCGCTCTCGATCGGGGTAAAGCGAGAGCTTCGCCCCGAACCGCTGTGGGCGGCTCCCCCCAACTGTTTTTTGCTGAAAATGAGCCAGCCGCCAAACAGCAGGATCAGGGGCAGCAGGGCTTTGAAAAAATCGACCGCACCGGTTGCGGCTTCGGCCTCGGCGGTGATCTGTACCTGTTTTTCCTCAAGAAGAGGCAACAGGGCCGCCACATCCGGTACAAAGGTAGCAAACGGCCGCCCGGCCTGGTCCTCGCCGGTAAGGGCGCCACCCTGCATGTGGACCTTGGCGATAGTGCCCTCGCGCAACTCGGCGAGGAATTCGGTGTAGGAACGCGACGGTGGCGTGGTTTCCCGAAGGTAGATGTTGTAGCCGAAGACAGAAAGTGCGGTGATCGTCAGCAGCAGCAATCCAAGCTGCACCGAATTTCTCATATCCGCCTCCTTGCCGCCCGCCCTACTGCCGAAGGGGTAACGGAATCCCGATGGTGCTCAACAGTTTCGCTGAAAACGCCGGTGAGCAGAGAGCGGAACACCGCCTGATGATCAGGCAGCAGGGAAGCGTTATTGCGAAAACAGAATTCATCCAGGTAGGACTGCAGATGTTTCACCGTGACCCCGCCCCGATGCACAGTGTGGAGACAGGCCTCAAAACTGCGGTTCAGCTCCTCGGTGCGCGAAGGATGCGACGCTTGTACCGGGGCCACATAGTACGAACTGCAACCGGCCATAAGCGGTGCGACCACTGGATTTGCAGTGAGCAGGGAACTGTTGTTCTCTACGGCCTCGTGGAGGAAACTCACCAGGGTGGCGGCATCAAGCTGGAGGATATGGCGCATATGGATGCGGCCGGTTATGCCCAGGGAAACCACGATCTCGGCGGCGGTCAGCACCAAGGCGCACTCTTTCCGTTCCCGCGCGGGCACGATGGTGCCGCAGCCGATTTCAACCACCCCCCGGCATTGGTTTTTATCAGCCTGCCCCATGGCCAGACGCAATTTTTGCAGCCAGGTCCAGGCAGTTTGATAGCAGGAGAGATCAAGCAGCCGTTGCAGTTCTTTGCCACTGGTGTCGCATTGGCAACTGCTGAACCACCAGATCGCCAACAGCCAGTCCCGGATCGACTTTTTGGAGCCGTGCATGATGGTGCCGGTGGTCAGGGAACTGCGGTTACCGCAATGGGAACAGGTGATGTAACGCTGGGGAATGCGATGCGGATGGCGGGTGTGGCAAAAAGGACAGACAAACCCCCGGGGCCAGCGCAGAGGATACAGAAAACCGATGCAATCCTCTTCCGAGGGAAACATCTGCTGGAAGGTCTGCAGCGCTGCGATGAGTTGGTTTGTGTTGGGCATGTCCCTAGTCAATGTCGGCGGTTGGTGAGTTGAACTTATCCACTTCGCTACGGACAATTGCACAGGCGGTGCCACACTTGCACGAACTGACGGGGCACCACGCCAACATGCCGACTTTGTGTGTTTTTTTGCACTCTTTTTTTTCTTTCCCTCAGGTATATGGAAAAATATGGCAGGTGGGGAGTCTGCGCGGATAGGGCAATAAATACCCACATATAAATATTTTTTTTCTATTAAAACAATGGATTAGCTAACGGTTGCGGCAATTGAGGCTGACAGGGCAGAGGGAGAGGAGGGGCTGCGGAGCATTCGGCGGAAAACCACAGAACCGAGGCGATACCACAGTTCCGTGGCGGCAGTAGTGTGGTATTTTAGAAGTCTGAGTCGGTGAGATTCAGGTTCAGTTCCCGGATCTTGCGGTACAAGGTGGTCCGATCGATACCGAGCAGACGGGCGGCCTTGGCCTTGTTGCCGCCCGCTCTTTGCAGGGCCTGGAGGACACGCTCCGCCGGAGAGAGTTCGGGCAGTACGCACGAGGCCAAGGGGCCGGGAGTACCGGTCAAACGGTCATCGAATGCCTGGGGCGCGGCCGTCACCGGTTGGAGGTGGGCGGTTATTTCCAGGGGCAACTGATCGGTGGAGATAATGGATCCCTGACAGAGAACACAGGCCCTTTCCATAACGTGTTCCAGTTCACGGACATTGCCGGGCCAGGGGTAGTGCAGCATCAAATATTGGGCCTGGTCGGAAATTCCTTTGATCGCTTTGCCGACCTTGGGGGCGATCTTTTCGATGAAGTGATGGGCGAGCAGGATGATATCATTGCCCCGTTCCCGCAGCGGCGGGAGAATCACATCAATGACCCGCAGACGGAAATAGAGATCCTCGCGAAAGGCGCCGGAACGAACCTTTTCCTTGAGATTGACATTGGTGGCCGTGATCACCCGAACATCGACATGGAGCGGCGTATCCTGGCCCACCGGGTAAAAGGTGCTTTCCTGAAGAAACCGCAGCAGGCGGAGCTGCATCATCGGCGAGATATCGCCGATTTCATCAAGGAACAGGGTGCCGCCATCGGCCTGGAGGATGCGCCCCATGCGGTCACGATCGGCCCCGGTGAAGGAGCCCTTGCGGTGGCCGAAGAGTTCGCTCTCCAGCAAGGTCTCCGGGATGGCGGTACAATCCACCTTGACCAGCGCCCGGTTTTTGCGATGACTTTCCTCGTGGAGTGCTTCGGCGGCCAGCTCCTTGCCCGTGCCCGATTCGCCGGTGATCAGCACCGCCAGATCGACCCGGCCGACATTCTCAATCATGGTATACGCCGCCTGCATGGCGTCGCTGCTCCCGAGAAAACGGTGGAATCGTTGTCGCCTCCCGGACGGTAAGGGTTCCGAAATAGACAGGTCGCGGAGCACCATCACCGCGCCTTCCCATCCGCCGGCGCCGTCCTTGAGCGGGGCGGTACACACGCTCAACACCTTTTTCTGCCGGTCGATTCCCTTGCATTCAAAAAGATGCGGACTGATCTCGTTGCCGTTTTTCAGCACCTGGAGCAGACCTTTTTTCAGGGGAAAAAATTCCTCCTGGCCGCAGAGGGAGATAATGGTTCGATCATCGGCCGGGCTGGGTTGCAGTTCGTTGAACAGCAGACGAGCCGCCGGATTCATATTGGTGATGCCCAGATTCATATCCACGGTGACGATCCCGTCGGTCACGCTTTTAAACACAGTTTCGAGAAAGGTACGGTACCGTTCCCTTTCCTGTTCCGCCTGCCATTTTCCTTGTTCCAGCTGATGCTGCCGCAGGGCCAGCCGCGCGGTCTTCAGCAGGGCCTCTTTTTCCACTGGTTTTGGAATATAATCAAAAGCGCCCAGGCGGACGGCCTCGGCTGCGGTTTCCACCGTGGGGTATCCGGTGATCATCACCACCGGACAACTCAGGCCGATTTCCCGCACCCGTTTAAGGAGATCGATACCGGTGTTGCCGCCGAGGACAATATCGCTGATGATCAGGTCGAAATGACGGGCGCTGATTTCCTGAAGGGCCTCCTCGTAGGTGGCGGCAGTCACCACCGGCGTGTAGCCCTGATTCTGGAGGAAAAACTGAAAAGTGTTGCGCAGACTTTCCTCGTCGTCAATCACCAGGATGGCGTTTCCCTGTTCAAGGTTGTTCATGCTGTGCGCTCCTACGGCAGTGATTAACGAAAGGTGGTCAGGTCCCTGAAAACCACGACCGCACCGGTGAGTTGCCCATTTTCAAGGATAGGGGTGCTGATATACTCGACCGGAAAGTTGCTGCCTTCATTGTTCCAAAAAACCTCGTCGGAGCCGAAATGGACCTTGCCGTCGCGATAGGCCTGGTGGATCGGGCATTCCCCAACCGGATACGGTGTGCCATCGACCCGGGTATGGTGGATGAGGGCGTGATGGGATTGGCCGATCAGGTCATCAGGCTCCCAGCCCAGCATCAGGGCGGCGGCCTTGTTGACAAAGGTAACCTTACCATTGATATCAAGCCCGAAGATCCCTTCACCGGCGGATTCGAGGATCATTTCCATCTGCCGTTTCACCCGCTTGGTCTCGGTTTCGGCCTGGATGCGTTCGGCGATCTCCCTGTTGAGCGAGGCATTGGCCACGGAAATTTCAAAGGTGCGGCGTTCCACCCGTTGTTCAAAATCATTCCTGGTGGTCTCCAGTTCCCGGGTGGCGGTTTCCAATTGTTGCCGATAGCCTGCCAGAGTAGTTGCCAGCTGTGTGACCTTGGAATTGACAAGGTAAGCGACACCGAGAAAGAGCCCGACGATGACCAGCAGGGAGATCACGGCAAAGGGTGTTGGGTCGAGGCCCTTCGGCCCGGTAATCATCTGCAGGTCCATCAGCAGCAGCAATACGGCCGCGATAATGAAGAGTACACTCAGTTGACCGATGAGCTTGGTTCTCTCCGGCATGATCATCCCTTCCCCTCTTCTGCCACCGGCAGATCAATGATGAGCGTGGTGAACTTGCCCCACTCGCTCTGAATGCGGAAATGCCCCTTGTTTTCTTTGATCAGGCTGTGGCTGATGCTCAGTCCCAGGCCCGTGCCCTCCCCCTTGGACTTGGTGGAAAAGAAGGGGTCCATGAGCCGGTCCATGATGTGCTGTTCGACACCGGTGCCGTAATCGGTAATAGTGATGCGCACACACTCCTGGTTGTCGCGGTTGATGCAATAGGCACCGATGGCGATCATTTTGTCGGCATGGGCGGTGGGATAGCGGGCGTTGAGGGCGTAGCGGGCGTTGCTGAAGATGTTGAGAAAGACCTGTTGGATCTGTTGCGGGTTGCAGAACACTCTCGGTAAGGCGCCGGCGTATTCCTCGGAGAGGGCGATGCCGTCGATCCGGTACTGATGGGCAATCAGCTCGATGCAACTCTTGAAAAGCGAGGGCACGCTGACCGGCTCCGGCGACTCCTGCCGTTTTCGGGAAAAATCGAGCAGATTCTTGGTGATGCCGGCGATCCGTTGCCCCTCCTTGATAATGCAGCGGAGAAAGTGGGTGTTGGTCTCGGCCTCGGCGGAATCAATCAGGATCTGGGCGTAGTTGATGATGCCGTTGATCGGGTTGTTGATCTCATGGGCCACACCGGCGGCTAACTCGCCCACCGAGGCCAATTGGGCGGCGCGGAAGGCCTCGGCCTTCATCAGCTGCTCCTCGGTCAGATCCCGGGCCAGCAGCAGGACGGCCCCGGATTTGCCGTCATACTGGTGCAGGGGGCTGACGGTGAGGAGGAAATTGCCGCGCAACCCGCGCAGTTCGGTTTCAAAAATCCTGCTTTTCTTTTTCGCGAGCAGCACTTCAAGCGGGCAGATGGCCCCAGCCGAACGGCCGCCGTGCAGGATCTCACAGATCCCCCGGCCAATGAGTTCTTCCCGGGACTTGCGTGCCGCGACCGCCGTCGCCGGGTTGACGTCGAGAATGACTCCCTGTTCGGATACGATCAGAGCCGGATCCTGCATGGAAGAAAAGATGTTCTCCCACTTGTCCAGGGCATGGTCAAGGGCACGATCAGCCGCCATTTTACCGGTGATGTCGATGCCGAACAGGACCAGGCCCACCCGCCCCTTTTCAATATCCGGACGAATGGACCCATGCCATTCAATCATCCGTTTTTCACCACTGCGGGTCTGCAGTTCCGCCTGGAAATTCATCTCCGACTGGCCCCCCTTGAGCTGGAAGGAAAGTGAAATACATCAGGTTAAATGTGGCGATAATCGAAACCGGCATCGCAACACTGACAATCAAAGTTGTTCCGATTCGGCGCAAGAAAACAAAAATGA
>JBBRBT010000084.1:0-10606 GCA_038205495.1 Desulfobulbales bacterium | reverse complement strand
CTGCCACCCCGCGCTCGGCGGCGGATTCGAAAAACTGCCGTTGATAATCCTTGAGCTGCTTCTTTTTGTCCTTTTTTGACATGATCTTGCGCAAGCGGTCGGCGTCGGCGTGGGAAAAGCCGAACTGTACCGCCACCCGCGACACATCCTCCTGATACACCATGATACCGTAGGTGTCGTCAAGCACTCCCGCCACCAGCGGGTGTAGCGGTTGCCAGGGGGCACCGTGCAGGCGCCTGAGGTATTCACGGATGAACTCATTGGCCGCCGGCCGAATGATGGAGGAGTGGATCACCAGGTGCTCGAAGTCGCCTCGGGCTGCCCGCTGCTGCAGGAGCCGCATGGCCGGGCTCTCGATGTAGAAACAGCCCATGGTCAGGCCCTGGGCCACGGTGCCCTGGGTAGCGGGATCGTCCTCCGGCTGCCAGCCCTGTTCAGAAAAAGCCGTACCATTCTCCCGCACCCGATGGATCGCATCCCGGATCACGCCGAGGCTGCGGTTGCCGAGGAGATCGATCTTCACCAGGCCCGCCGCCTCGGCCCCGTCTTTGTCCCACTGGATGATCGGCACACCCTTGGGCGCCCGCTGCACCGGCACATACTCCGTCGTCGGAGCGGGCGTGATGATCACACCACCGGGATGCACCGAGAGGTATCGGGGGCTGCCGCTGATTCGGGCTGCCAGGCGAAGGATTTCCGGCCAGGGCCCGGAAAAATCGACTCCCCGCAACTGGGGCAGGTTCTGCAAGCAGGCTAGGTATCCGTCTTCATCAGCCTCGCTTCGCCAGATCCAGGGGAGTTTTCGGGTGATGCGGCTGATCTCGCCGCCAGGAATGCCAAAGACCTTGGCCGTCTCGCGGATCGCCATTCGGGGCTGAAGGGCAACATGGTTGGCTACCATGGCCGCCCGACAGCCGAAGCGCTGCAGCACCGAGGCTAACACCCCTTCCCGTTCATCCCAGGCAAAATCGATATCAATATCAGGGGGGTCGGTGCGGCCGGGGTTGAGAAAGCGTTCGAAATAGAGGTTGTAGCGGATGGGGCAGACATTGGTGATGCCCAGGCAGTAGGCAACCAGGGAAGCGGCGCCGGAACCGCGACCGCAGGTGCGGGCCACCGGGCCGACGATGTCGCGCACCACCAGGAAATAGGAGGAAAAGTTCATGGTGGCGATGATGGCCAACTCGTGGTCGAGCCGGGTGGTCACCGCCGGGGGCAGAGGGCTGCCGTAGCGGAGCCCGGCCCCTTCGTAGGCCGATCGACGGAGATACGCAGCCGGATTTTTTTCATCCTCTTCCCAGGGCGGCATGGTCAGGCCGGTGAAAGGGGTGCGGAACGCGCATCGTTCGGCGATCAGGAGTGCCTGGGACAGGCATTCGGGCCAGAGGGCAAAGCGGCGGGCCAACTCGGCGGGGGACGAGAAGTACGCAGCCGCGGTCACCGTTTCCATTTCGGGCAGCCGGCAGAGTGAACTGTTGGTGTCCATGGCGCGCAGCAGCCGGTAGGCGGGGTAGTCCTCAGGGGCAAGGAAGAAGATCGCATCCATGGCCACAGCCCCAATCCCCCCTTGGCGGGCTGTTTGCCGCAGACGGCTGGTGTGCTGATCGGGCTGGCCCACCAGGGCGGCCACGGTGTCGGCGCCGATCTCCCGGCAATGGGTGAGCAATTTTTCCTCGGGTGCCAGCAGCACCAGCCCCTCATGATGGTCGACCAGGACAGTCGGCAGATCAAAGGCGGGATGGCAGTGGCGTTTGCTGAGCAGGCGACAAAGGTTGCGGTAACCGGTCCGGTCCTTGACCAGGCAGAAGAGTCGTTGCGTCTCGGTTCTGACCTCGGCACCGATGATCGGGGTCAATCCCTCCTCGCTGCAGGCGGCGAGAAAGGGCCAGAGACCGTAGAGATTGTTGACATCGGTCAGGGCCACCGTGGTGTAGCCCAGCTGCCGGGCCCGGCTGCAGAGGGCGCGGGGGCTCGCCGTGGCCTGCATCAGCGAGAAATGAGAATGGAGCCCTAGGGCGATCATGGCAGCGAGCGATCGCCTGCGTTTGCCGACTGCTGCCGTCCGCGGTAAATCATGCCCTTGCCGCAGCGATTATGGATGGCGTCAAAGGCCTCGCTGATCCGCCGGTCTTTCTGCTGGCGGACATCGATCGCTTCAAAAAGAGACAGCTGCTGTGCCGGATGCTGCAACTGGGAGCAGGCCAGGGTGACCTGTCGCAGGCGGACGCGCCGGTGCCAGCCCCGATAGAGGGCAGTGACGGCCAGTTGCTCCAGGCCGGGATCATCGGCAACCGGCAGCTTGGCCACCGCCTGCCGGGTAAGGACGATGCCATCGGTGTAGAGCAGGGATACGGCAACCCGGCGACAGCCCAGCTGCTGCCCGCGCAGGCCATAGCCCGCCTGCTGCGCCAGGGTGCTCAGGGCAGCGCGCACCACCTGTTCCTGATTGCTGTCCGGGGCAAAGGTGTGCTGGAAAGTAAAACCCGCACCCGGGGGACCGGCGGGTTGGACCGGGGTCGGATCGATCCCCCGCACCGCCTCATAGAGAAAGCGGGCCCGCTGATCGCAGAGCACGCTGAGTTCCTGAACCGAGAGGGCCGCGGCCTGATGCACTCTGCGGATATTGACCTGCTGCAGCCGGACCAGGTCAATCATCGAGATGCCGGGCAGCAGGGCCAGGGGCAGGGGGGCAAGAAAGGGCACCTCCTCGCCACCGGCGACAATATATTCGCCGCAGGGTTTGACCAAGCGGCTCGCCACCTTGGCCACCAGCTTGTTGGGGGCAACGGACCAGATGGGATCAAGCCCCAGGTCCCGGCGCAGGGCGTTGCGCAGCCGCCAGCCGATATCCGGCGGCGAACCGAACAGCCGGTGCGTGCCAGTGACATCGAGGTAGAGGTGGCCATTGCCGCTGGAACGCTCGACCAGAGGGGTGTAGTGCAGGGCATGCTCGACGCAACGGCCCAGGGCTTTTTGGTACTGTTCCGGCCGGGGCGGCAGGACCTGGGCCCGGCGACAGCGGTTCCGGGCGACACTGAGCTGCATCCCCTTGCGCACGCCCTCGCCGTAGGCCTCATCGCTCATGTCGTAGACCTCGGCCCGCGATGAAGGCTCGGCAATGATCAGGGGTTTGCCCTTCAGGCTGCCATCGAGCAACCGTTCAACGGCAACGCTGAAGTCGGCAATGTTGAGATGAATAATCTTCCGTTCCATGGCGCCATAGTAGACCAATGTACAGCCAATGTAAAGTAAAACTGTACATTTGCAGGGGAGCCATTACAAACGGCAATCAGGCCATGGACCGGGCATTGCGCACTGCCTGCCCAGCCACCTGGTTGTTGAAGAGGATGACGCCCTTGCCGTTGGCTCGGCAGATCTGCGGGAGGCGATCTCGGCTCCACTCCCGGAGTTCATCAAGGGTGTAGTCGTAATCGAACTGCTGCTGCTTGTTGCCGGATCGCCAGCCTTTGAGATTGCGACCATGGAGGCGGAGATAGAACAGATCGGGGGTTGGTGATGAGAGCAAGGGGCGGGAAGAGGTCGGGCAGGGCAGGGTCCCACAGGCCGCCAGCATCCGTTCCCCGGATCAGAGGGCGGCCATCTGCTCGGGGCCGCGCTGGATGCCGATCACCTTGCCCTGGATCAGGACCTCACCCAGAGCAAAGGTCATGACCGGATAGCTGTCGTTTTCCGGTCGCAGTTCGATATGATCGCCCCGATAAAAAAAACGTTTGACCGTGGCCTCCTCGTTGTTGATCAGGGCCACGACGATCTCGCCGTTGGTCGCGAACTGGCGCGGTTCGCAGATGGCGAGATCACCCTCGAGGATGCCGGCCTTGTGCATGGAATCGCCCTGGACCCGCAGGGCAAAGAGATGGTCGCCCCGGTAGATGGCGGCATCAATGAGCACGCTCCCGGCCCATTCCTGCTGGGCGTAGAGCGGTAAACCGGCCGCAACCCGACCGATGATCGGCACGGACCGGCCGCTGGGTACGGTTTCCAGGCTCTCGGCGGCCAACAGGGTAACGGTGCGGCTGTAGCGGCCCTCGCGTCGGATCCACCCCTTTTCCTGCAGTGACTGCAGCAGGCCGGCAACAGCTGTGTGGCTGACCTGGAGATCTTCGGCCGCCTTGCGCAGACTGGGCGCACCTTCACCGTTGTTGATCTGATCCTGGAGATACTCGAAGAATTCCCGTTGCCGGGCGGTCAGTGCGAGTTGTTGCTGGAGCATGCGGTCCCCCTCATTCTTGGCATTTTGCACAAATGTAATGCAACATTGCGTGAAATGTCAAGGTTGACAAGGTGAAAAGTCAATTTCTGTCATCGAGAGCACCGCGACGAGAAATCTCTGGGACAATAGAGAGATTTCTCGCTGCGCTCGAGGATGACAAAACGGAGGGTTTCTCATCTTTTGCGAAATCGTCAAGCTTGCATCCGGCGGCCGACTCGTGCTCGGGTGCAGGGTCAAACAGCGCGGGGAGTTATTCCGGGGGGCACAAAGGTTGGGGGGTCTCGAAGGGGTGCGATACGCTTGTTCCCAAGCGGAGGCGTTGCGACCTGGGCCGAACGCCTCTGCCTGGAAAAAATGAGCGATATTTTGTCCGATCTACGAGTTGTTCAGCCGTGCAGGCAGCCTGCCGCTGTCAACTGACAAAAAAACAAGAAGCTACCAAGCCTCTCCCTTACCATGACTTGGTCAGGGTGGCGACTAACTGCGAGCCTTCGACGGTGTTCTCGGCCCCATATTCGTGCAGCGCTCTCAGGTTCAACTGCAGCAATTGGGGCAGCCAGAAAATATTGATTTCCGCCCCAATAGCATGGACCTGTTTACGTTGATCGGCAAACGAACCGGGTCCATCTTGACTGTCATCCTCAATCTGCCAGTAGGAATAGCCCGCCAGGCCGGGACGCACCATCAGCTTGTCATTGACAGTAAATTCTTTACCGATACCGTATTCGGCCACCAATTCGGATCCGGGCCGTACCTTGGTATCCTCCTGTTCGGTGTGCACCAGGGTACGGGTCAGAGCACTCACGGACCAGGTCTTTTTGTCATCGAGGTAATATGTACCGCCAAGGGTCAGCATGCCGGACCAGTAACCAAGCCCGGGGGAAGCGAGATTGCGGGCATCGTAATCGCCGGTGGGCATAATGACGGCCAGGGCCAAGGTCGCATCCCAGCGGGGTTTATGCCAGGCCAGTGCAAAGGGTTCCAGGGTAATGTCACCGACAGTGAACGATTCGCTGTATGAGGTGCCGAAAATGCTCAGATCTTTATCCAACAAGGGCACGATGGCATCGTAGAGAAAATCGGCACCCAGGATCTTGACATTGGTGACATAGATTAAACGCTGAGCCGATGCAAAGACGTCCAGATCCAGCCCCACGTTTTGACTGTTGCCATGGTCATCTTTAAGGGTCGTGGAATTGTACCCGATGTTGTACATGCGGTAATGAAAACCAGGAGGTGGCGCAGACCCAGCCAGGACACCTTCGATACCAAAGGGATAATGCGATCCCAGGGTGGCGGTTTCTCCGGTCAGCGCAGACCCTAGAAGAAGCACGAAACAACTGACAACGGCTCGTCTCAACGTACTACCAGTCAACATACCCTCAACTCCTTTGTTGTTAGTCATAATCACCGCCCTCAGACCTTGAGGTTTGATGATTATCCACTTTTTTGATGTTGGGCGGGAAGAGTGGAAACCCCATCGATCAGGCCGCATGCGGTTTTTCACAATGTCGCCATTCATAGGACACTGGGGCAAGATACTCAAGTATTTTTTGCCCGCTCAGCCGGTCCAGGAAAAATTCTCTTCGATACCTCTTGCTGCGAGGTGTTTCCCCATCCCTGGTATTGCAAAATCAGGCGAATACGGTAGAACGCGGGGAGTATTATTGAAGAGGCTTCCCCTACGCACAAAGAGAACCAACGATGAGCTCAGAGAAAAAACAACCCGTCCCGCAGCCAGGAGCCGGTTTCAGCCTCGGGGGCATTGTCTCCAGTCCCGGTGAGGGTTCCTGTCTGGACACGATGCAACTCAGCCGGTTGGAACAATCCTTCCGCCAATGGGTTGAGGCCTCATCCCGCACGGATGTCCGGCTAGCCCGCCGCCGGATTCTGCTTGTTTTTCTCCTCATTCGCTATACCGGGGCCAAGCTCAACGAAATTCTGGCGCTGGACCCTTTTGCTGATATCGATGCCGAACGCCGGATGGTCTGCATCCGTAATCTTGAACCTGGAGCACCGGAATGTGTGCGGGAAATCACCATTGCCGAGCACCTGGGCAAAGAGGTCCGCGAGGCGCTGGCAGATCCCCTGTTCAGGGATTCGCTCACCAATCTGTTTGCCGTTGATCCGGCTTTTGTGCGGCGTAAATTTTATGAACGCGCCGAAGCCTGCGGCTTTGCCAAACGATTGGGCGGCCCGGAAATGATCCGGCGAGCAAGGGCTGTTGAGTTGATGCAAAGCAACATGCCGTTGCCGGCGGTGCAGAAGCTCCTGGGCCATTCGACGCCCAACTTGACCACAGCCTACGTTTCCTTTTCCGAAGAAGAGCTGCAACGGGTGACCAGGCTTTTCATGGAACGGGAGGCAACCCGAAAAACCAGTGCCAGAAACGCTTTTTTCGGCAAGATCATCGACATTCAACGCGGCGACATTCAATCCTTGGTCTGCCTCGTTAATCTTGCCGGGTATACAGTAACCGCAATGATCACCAACACCAGTCTGGAACGGCTGGGTTTACAGGTGGCCAGCCTGGTCACGGCCGAGGTGAAAGCGCCTTGGGTCATCCTCCAGCGCGGAGATATCGAATCCCCCTGCAGCGCCGAAAACCGGTTCCAGGGGGAGGTGGTGCGGATTAATACCGGGAAGGTCAGTTCGGAATATGTCGTGCGCATCGGTGATGGCACGGAATTGTGCGCTTCGCTCTCCACCAGCGGCAGCAAGGCCTTGCATCTCAAGGTCGGGGATCCGGTCCGGGCATTGTTCAACTGCTTTAGCGTCATCCTGCACGCCGACTTTTGACCCCCCTGGAACCTCAACCTCAGCAGCGCTTCAACCTTGTTGTTAAGGGCGCTTTCTGTTAAAATCCAAAAAACTCAATTACTTCTTTCATGGTCAGCGCGCAGAGTGAACAGCACTACCTCTTTTCTCCAGATCTCTCCGGATCTTCTTGATGTCACCCTCCGCTCTTGTGGAAGTAAAGACGAAGCCGTGCAGCTGGGTACGGGTGAGGCCTTGCACCGCCTGCTCATCGACAAAGGAATTGTCCATGGCCTTGACCCGGTGGCCATCGCCCAAGCCGCTGCCTCTATCGATCGGGCAGAGCCGTTGGTCGAGCCGCTGGTACTGGCCTCCGGTACCCCGCCGAGTGCAGGATCCCGGGGGATGCAGCTGTATTTCAGCACCCAGACCATCGCCAGCGAAGAAACCGACGAGAACGGGGAAACGCAACAAGCCGTGGTTGTTCTCACCGCCCTTGTCCATCCGGGAGATGTTCTCGCCCAGCATGTACCCCTGACCCCGGCGCATCCGGGAAAAAACATTTTCGGCCGGGAGATACCCCGCCCGAACCTGCCCAAGGCAATCCTGCATCCGGGTGAACAGGTGATGCTCGACGAGGAGAAGCAGCAACTGACCGCCTCGGTCAGCGGTTACCCCGCACTCAGCAGCAAGAAAATAGGGACGATTGAGCACCTCACCCTCCATGTCGATAAGTTGATTCAAGTCACCCCGGACCGCATGCAGGCCCTCCTTTTTCTCAGGCCAGCACCACAAGGCCAGATGTTGCCGGATCAGGCTACGATCCTGCGACTCCTTGACGACGAGGGCATCTCCTTTGGCCGCCTGCCGCATGCCGTCGGGCAATGCTTGGAGAAAACAGGCAGGGAACAACGACCGCAGCAGGCGGTGGTCGCCCTCGGCTCCTTGCCGATCCAAGGAAAGGATGCCTGGCTGCGGTTTGCAATGGAAATAGGCCCTCTGCCCGGCAAGATTATGGGGAATGGCGAGATCGACTTCCGGGAACGGAATATGTTTATTGCGGTCAACCAGGATCAGGTTATCGCAGTCAGGATTCCCCCCACGGAGGGAACTCCCGGCAGAGATATTTTTGGCGGGTCCATAGCGCAGGAACCGGGCAAAGATATCGCCATCAATGTCTCCGACGATGCCGTCTACGATGCGATCACCGGTCAAATCCGTGCGACCCGGGCAGGAGTGCTCTCCAAGGTGTCTGAAGGCTCTGTCAAGGTCTGTTCCCGGCAGATTATCCCCAATGATGTTGATTTCGAGACCGGCCATATCAATTCCAACGCAGCCCTTGAAATCAAGGGTTCGATCATGCCGAAATTCAAGGTCAATGCCCTGGGGGATATCCTGGTCTGCGGCAGCATCGAAAAAGCCGAGGTCAAATCAGGGGGCAATGTGGTGGTCCAGGGCGGCGTGATCGGCGATTCTGCCCTTATCCAGGCCAAGGGAGACGTTGATATAAAAATCATCGAACACGGGCGAATTTTTGCCGATGGCTCGATCATCCTTCGCAAAAGCGGCTTCTCCTGTCGCCTGTATGCCTGCGGCGATCTCCATGCGGAGCCTAGCTCCAGGATCATCCACTCCCAGCTGGTTGCCGCCGGGTCGATTACCACCGGCAGAGTCGGGTCGGACAACGCCGAGCCCACCCTGCTCGCCGCCGCGGTCTCGCCGGTGCAATTGCAGTTGTATTTTGACATGAAACGAACCATCGCCCTGCAGGCCAAAGAGCTTGAGGCCCTGAAGATGCGGCACGGGCGTGGCGCCACGTCCGACGAGCTTGACGAGTTGAAGGTCGAACTGGAAGAGAACAAAGGCAAGCTGGCCCATTTGAGCCTGATTGACGCTGATACCTCGAAATCCACCCTCATGGGGCAAGCGCATGCGCTCCAGTGTACGATCGTTGTCCGAGACAAAGTGTTTGCCGGCACAGAGATCCGCATCGGCAATGCCTCTCTGGTTTTGGAACGAACCATGGCGAACGTTCGTTTTCAATTGCAAGAAAACCTCGCCGCCGCCGGTGGCCGGACCAAAGCCGCCATCATCGCGATCCCGTTAACAAAATAGCCCAGGAGCAACGCAATGTTCGTCAAACTCTGGATGACCAGCAATGTTTTCACCGTCAACAGTTCTCAGCCGATCGTCGAAGTCGAACAGTTGATGAGGGAAAACCGTATTCGTCAGATTCCCGTGGTGGATGACGGCAAATTGGTCGGTATTATCAGCCGTGAGGATCTCTTCAGAGCCATGCCCTCTATCTTCGACCCGAGTATCAGCCCTGAGACCTTCGACCAGGCCGGCCGGATCGAGGCGGCCTCGGTCATGACCCGATCACCGATGACCGTCGAGCCATCCACCCCCCTGGAGCAAGCCGCCCTGCTGATGCGGACCCATAAAATCAGTTCACTGATGGTGATGCAGGGCGAGGAAATGGTCGGTATCATAACTGAAACCAACATTTTTGATGCCTTTCTGGAGATACTCGGCGCAAGAAAGCCCGGAGCACGGATCGAGCTGAAGATCGACCACAAACCGGCCTCTTTTTATGCCATGCTCCAGCTTTTCAAAAAATGCGAAATGACTATTCTGGGCATGACCGTGTATTCAGATTTCAGCGAGGAGCATCAGTTGGTGACCCTCAAGGTGCAGGGAGAAAAAATGGATGCGCTCATTGACGCCCTCTGGGGCTCGGGCCTGCAGATCAACCGGATCAATACCGAGGAATCCAACCATACGGATTGACCCGGGGGCTGCGCGGCACCAAGGGAACCTCTTCAGGTAAACAAGACCTGTAAAAGGGAGCCTCGGGGGCAGAAGCTATTTTAGGCTAGGAATCACAGGGATTGTATGGTATTCAAATCCGCAATTCCGATACATAAGGGACGAGTAGCTCAGCTGGATAGAGTGTTGGCCTCCGAAGCCAAAGGTCGCGGGTTCGAATCCCGCCTCGTTCACCATACATATCAGCCACTTAGCATAGTATCAGCTAGGTGGCTTTTTTCGTCCCCCCTCACATCCCCCAACGCATACCGTTATCCGCTGTTCTGGAAAATTCCCTTATTTAAAAAAAAGCTGCGGGCTAGCCGAAGGCACCCCAGGGGAAGAGATAAATATGGCGCCAGAAAATAAAGGCACAATTTCCCTGTGTCCTGACTGGATGTTGGTACAGAAGTAGCCTCCAATATTTGGACAAACCCCTTAATGGAAAATATTTTCCTACTCTCACCCAGTAAATGGCTCAATCCTGGCGCAGGGTAGGTCAAGAGGTTAGGCAGATTGGCAAGAGGCAGATAATTTCCATTGGGTAAACCCCCGGCTTTTCCGGGGGACAGCAACAGTTTGACAGTTCCTGCAAAATAAAGAAGCCTCCCGCCTCGTGAACCGGTCAAAGTCACGAAAAAGGAGGCTTCATGAACGACATACAATGTCTAAGCTACACAAAATGGGATTGCAAGTACCATGTGGTGTGGATACCGAAATGCCGGAGAAAAATGCTTTTTGGACAACTCCGGAAAAACCTGGGTGATGTCTTCCACGATCTAGCCCGTCAAAAAGAAAGTCGGATAGTTG
>JBBRBT010000083.1:0-10968 GCA_038205495.1 Desulfobulbales bacterium | reverse complement strand
GCTTTTATGCATCATCTTGCTGATTCCAGAAATGATAGCTGAGGCATTGCCGTTGATCAATGAAGAAGCAATATTCCTTACCAGCATTGACCCCTCGAGGCGGACAGAGATGTCGTTCGGCTTCCAATGCCTTCAGACCGGCCTGGTGTATGCAGGCAATGATCTCAACGGCCTCTTTGCCCAGCGATCCAACCTGTTCAAACCACAATTTTATCGCTTTCTCCTTGAAATAGGGCGCTTCAGTAAACAGGCAAACACGGATCTTGACGCTGGCCACGATCTGGGAACCCTGGAACAATGGGTAATCCGGCATCGGTTCATGCCCTTTATGGTCGAAAACTATCTCAAACCCATGGCCGCCGCCATCTGGTCGACCCCGGCCGGCCAGGTCGCCGCCTTCCCGGCCCGGTCCTTTCTCCTCTTTTTCCGCAATCACGGCCTGCTCACCTTTGTCAACCGGCCGAGTTGGCGCACTGTGAGCGGCGGCAGTTGGAGTTATGTCAAGGCCTTTACCCAGACGTTTACCGGCACGATCCGCCTCCAGGCCGGAGTGGAGCGACTGGACCGCACCGATGACGGTGTGGTGGTGGAAAGCGGTGGTCACTCTCCGGAGCGATACGATCAGGTGGTGATCGCCACCCATGCCGACCAGGCGCTCCGCTTGCTCGGCGATCCGACCCCGGAAGAAAAGCGGCTTCTCGGTCCCTGGCGGTACGAAGCCAACAGCACGGTCCTCCATACCGATGTGTCGGTGCTGCCGTCCACTCCTAGAGCCTGGTCCTGCTGGAATTTCAGGAGGGAAGCGGGCAAGACGGCGAATCAGCCCGTGTATCTCACCTACAGCATGAATCTGCTCCAGGGGTTGACCACCCGCCACCAGTATCTCGTCACCCTGAACCGGCCCGGCGGCTACGACGAAAGCCAAGTGATCGCCCGCATGGTCTACCACCATCCCACCTATACCGTCGATTCCATGGCAACCCAGTCCGCGCTGCCGACACTCAACGGGGTCAACCGCACCTTTTTCTGCGGCAGCTATTTCGGCTACGGCTTCCATGAGGATGCGGTTCGTTCCAGTATCCAGGCAGTCAAACTTTTGCAGGAAAAGACATGAACTCGCAACTCTTTACCGGGCAGCTTCGCCACGCCCGTACCCATGAGGTCGAGCACAGCTTTGTCTACAGTCTCCACCTCTTTGCCCTGGATCTCGACGAATTGGAACAGCTGGATCGTGATTCCTTCTGGTTCGGCCATAACCGGATCCGGCCGCTCGCCCTCCATGACCGCGACTACCTGTATCCCGGCAACGCGCCCCTGATCGCCAAGGTTCACCGGGCGCTCGAAGAAAATGGCATCAACCAGCTCCCCGCCCGCGTCGTCCTCGTCACCGCTCTGCGACAGTTCCATTATGTCTTTAATCCGGTCAGTTTTTTTTACTGCTACGATCAGGAGGGCAAGGTGTTCTGCGTCCTCGCCCAGGTGAACAACACCTTCGATGAAACTCATTTGTACGTACTCCGGCACGAGTCCGGTGACCTCACCTTTGGGACCGACAAGGCCTTTCACGTCTCCCCCTTCTTTCCTCGAAAAGGCCGGTACGCCTTTCGCCTTAGCCCGCCGGGAGACGGCCTGCTGCTGGAGATCACCTTCTGTCTCGATGGGGACAAACCCGCATTGGTGGCCTCATTCCATGGCACGGCCAGACCATTGACCCCTGGGACGCTGGCCCGTACCGTTTGCCTGCACCCGCTGCGGGCAGTTCTGACTTTTCCCCGCATTCTCTGGCAGGCGGGACGCCTCTTTTTCCAAAAACGGCTCAAGGTCTACACCAAGCCTGACCCTTGTTCACCCCTGACCCTGCGCCAGTCGCCGCCGAGCCTGCTTGAGCGGTTGGGGCGCAAGGTAATGACCCATTTTTTCAGTCAACTCGATCATGGTCGGATGACCATGACCCTGCCCGAAGGCGAGCAGCTGATTTTCGGTCAACTCGACGGTTCCCCGCAGGTGGCGATGCACATAGAAAAGAACAGATTTTTTCAGCGCGCCATGCTGACTGCCGATATTGGTTTCGGCGAGGCCTATGTGGACGGGGACTGGAACAGCCCGGACCTGGTTGCCCTGCTCTCCCTCCTCAACCTCAGGGAGGAGGCGGTCAATGACCGGCGGATCTGGCCAGCCCTGGCTGGGCGGCTGGTCAACCTGATGGTTCACCTCCGGCGCGACAACACCCCGGCCGGCAGCCAGCGCAATATCAGCGAGCATTACGACCTCAGCAACGAGCTTTATGCCCTCTTTCTTGATCCGACCATGTCCTATTCAAGCGGCATTTTTCTCGACCATAACGACAACCTTGAGCGGTCACAATACAACAAGTTCCAGGCCGTCATCGATAAAGCAGCCATCGGCCCGGCAGACCATGTGCTTGAGATCGGCTGCGGCTGGGGCGGCTTTGCTCTCGAGGCGGTGCGGCGGACCGGATGCCGCCTGACGGGCATCACGGTTTCCCGCGAACAGTTCGACTGGGCCACCCGGCGGGTGCAGGAAGAAGGGATGGCAGACCGGATCAAGATCCTTCTCACCGATTACCGCAATGTCGAGGGCAGCTTCAGCAAGATTGTCTCCATCGAGATGCTTGAGGCTGTCGGCCATTCCCACCTGCCGATTTATTTTTCGACCCTGGATAAGCTGCTTGCTCCCGGCGGACGGATAGTCCTCCAAGCCATCACTATCCCAGACCAAAAATACGGCGCTTATCGGGCCGGTTCCGACTGGATCCGTAAGCATATCTTCCCCGGCGGCCATCTGCCTTCAGTCGGGGCAATGGTCGCCGCCATGAGCGGCAGGACCCGCCTCAACATCGTCGGGATGGAAGATATCGGGGGCCACTATGTCCGCACGCTGCAACTCTGGCACGCTGCTTTTCTCAATAGGCGCCAGGAGATTCTCGACCTGGGATTTGACCCGGCCTTTGTGCGCAAATGGGAATACTATTTCAGTTACTGCGAGGCGGGGTTCCGCAACCGTCTGGTGCGGAATTATCATCTGTTGCTGGCCAGGATGGGTGAACCGGTGGAGGACCCAAAACAATAATGTTCAGCGGCCAAACCTGGACATCGCTGCTCAATTACGGCTTGTTTCAAGCGGGATGGTTTGTGTGCGTACTCGGGGCGGCCGCAGGGCATCCGTGGCTGGCAACAGCGGCCGGACTGCTGCTGGTGCTGGTACACCTGGCTCTGGTGAGGGATGCAGCTCGCGAAAGCCTGCTGCTGCTGACCAGCATGCTGCTTGGACTGCTGGTCGATGGCGTCCATATCCATACGGGTGTGCTGGCCTTTCCCATCGGCAGTTTCCATCCGGCCCTGCCGCCGACCTGGATCCTCGTCCTCTGGCTCCAGTTCGCCATGACCCTCCACTACTCGCTGGGCTGGCTAACCGGCCGCTATTACCTCGGCGCGTTGTTGGGGAGTGTTTCCGGTGCCCTTGCCTATTGGGCGGGGGTGCGTCTCGGTGCCGCCCAGTTCAGCGATGATAATATCTTCCGTTGCCTGGTGCAGATTGGGGCGAGTTGGGGGATTATCATGGTTATCCTCCTCTATATTGCGGCACGGACTTCTATTCGGGACAGCACGAGCATCTATCGCCTCAAATTTTTATCGAAGTCAACCTAGCTCCCTTCGCAATGCTTAAATGGTCCTGGGGATTTGAACAGGCCTCGGAGCGAAAAATGGATGAATTTTCCTCCAGTGTTGAGGCGGAATTCCATGTTTGAACGCGGTTCTGTTGACCCGGTTCCCCCCCGTTCTCCACACCCGGAAATGTCACCCCTCTGATCGAACCAAGAAAAAGTAACGACCGACCTCCTTTGCCTCAATTACCAAACATCGGTCCGGTCGGGCCTAGATGGCAAGAGTAGCAGCCGAAACCTTTGCGAGTGATCAGGCTGAATTGTTTTTTCCCAAGAGCCTCTGCCATCTCCGGCACCAGTCGTTTTAACTTCAATCTGGTTGTCTCCGGGTGATTCTCGAATTCCGGTCCAAGAAGCAGTTCGCCACTAAGCCTGGGCAGATGAGGAGTGGGCATATGAAAATTTTCGGCCTGGAAGCCCTGCCCGTGGCACAGGGTACAGTCTATTTTGGTATAGTGATCTGGTCGCCAGGACTGAAACACAGAGGTCGCAATGGGCAGAATAACCTGCTCCATGTGTCGTTTACGTTGACTGATGTCCATGTTGGACCATTCCAACTGGTAGCCTTCTGTGGAGCCAGGTTTATTCGACTTGGGATTGCAGCCAAGCGAATTCAACATAAGAGCCAGAGTGATAACGATTGTTCCTGTCCTTGGGATTAATGAATCCAATAGGCCTGAAATCTTTTTGTTGTCAGTGTTCATCTAATCTCTTGATTTATCGATACATATTGGTCTGTTTCCGAAGCGCCCGCATAAGGTGATCCGAACTTTCTTTGTCCCTGTCTTCTCGTTTTTCCATGCTTATTTTCAATCCTCCCCGACCAGTTCTTCACGCCAGCCCTTCTTGAGCCCATCTGAAACGAATTGACGGTAGTTGCCTTGTGCAGCGCCAAGCGTATTGCCGAAGCGTTTCAGGGTCGAGGTGATTTCCTGCCCCGGGAAATCCCGGTTTCTCACCAAGACGGCGTGGCCGGACCAGCGGTACTGGTCCAATTCCTCAAGGCTTGCCACCATCCCCGCCTGCAGTGGATTGAGGTGCATGTATCATCTCAACAGAAGGCGTCCATAGCAAAATATCAAGCTGCGTCCCCCCCATTGCACAGTTCGGTACATTTAGTACCCATTAACTATCCATAATTCGTTTATTGTTATTATTCCAATATAGGGGGATAGTTCTATTTAATACTGCAAGATTGGCGCAACGTATTTTGTAAAATATTTATCAATATACAGCAACGCGCACTTTTTTCATTACATTGTGTTCGTATTTTCTGAATGTATATTAACTAATAAAAGGATGGTTTCCAATTGGAAAAGAGTTGTTGACGGGGATGGCAACTGGTGTGCTTTTTATTTAAACATTTATGAAGAGTGTGTTTTAAAATGTAAAGGTGATAATCCTGTTGATTACCCCTGTCACCATTACCTAAACACCTATCATTAGGAGGGTCGCAATATGAGTAGACATCGTCTTTTAAAAGCCATTGGAATCTGTATTGCTTTCTTGTTAACCGCAGGCCATGCCTTGGCCAGCACCTTCGCACCGGTACTCGATGAATTTTGGATTATAAAAAATTCTTCTGAGATATTTCGGGATTCATTCAATGATGCATCAGTCCCGCCAAGCGGACCGGATGATGGAGAGGGCAAGTCAACCTATTCTATTTTCGGGGCAGGTGGGATGACCAGCGAAACTTCAGGCAAACTTACGATGACCCCCGCGCTTGGTGACCCGGTTACAATTACAACGACCTTTGCCGACCTTTCCACCAATGCCGTCAGGCTGCTGGCCACATCTACAAGTAATGAGAATTTTCTAGGGGAAAAAGACTCGTTTGAGATTCACGGTCTTTATGACATGTCGAGCATCCCCGCCATTTCAGGTCAATCTTTTGGTATCCGTGCTACCGATCGTGCTCTTGTAATGGATAACCAGGGAGATAACGCTTACGGGCTCTTTGTCGGCGTAAGTGCCGTGACGGGAAAGGTCATTGTCGCATTGCGCAGTTACGATTTTTCGACAGATGCGAGCTCGGTTCTTGGTACCGTACCTATCGATCAGTATTTGTCGGAGGCGTATCAGATCGAGTTGATCCTGGCCAAGAATGCTCTCAGTGATCTCCTCACTGCATCCTACTCTCTCTATGATAGCAACGGATTGATTGTCAACGCAGGCTCGGTTGCGGCCAATTCCTTGATGCAGATCTATAACGGGGAAGACTTCATTCGAGGTGAGTTTACTGCGTCCGATCGAATTCCTGCTGCTGTTCCCGAACCTGCCACCATGCTTCTCTTCGGCACAGGCCTTGCCGGTTTGGCAGCAGCTGGCAGGATGAAAAGAAGGTAATAAATTTTTTGGCATATCAGAATCAGCAGGCAGAGCTTAAGGGGGGCTCTGCCTTTTTTGTGGTCAGCCTTCATAAAACGATTACGCGCAACGCGTTGCAGGAGCCCGGTACGATTAAGTCTGGCTCAACGTGGCAGAGAGGGGATGTGCCAGCTCGATAAAAGGAGTCCATAGCAAAATAACAAGCAGCGTCCTTTGTCACACAAGAGATTTTTAGTGATTAGGTAAATTTAAAAGGTGTTGAAAGGTAACTCTCAGGGGCTGCATCAGGGTGTGCTGTTGCGGCCGGTTACACCGCTTGCTGCAGGTGCAGGATTTCATCAAGGAGAAAGACGTCTGCGAGAAGGGTGCGCACATGAAGCGAGGCGTTGAGATTGTCGATCAACTGAGACGAAATGCGCGGCTGAGCAAGCACGAATTCCATGGCGGCCAAGGCCTTGGTCGTGTCGGCGTCCAGGACGTTGAGAAAGTTTGTAGAGTGCTGCTGCGTGGCGAGATGCATAGCTGCCACCGTAATAGCATAGGCTTTAGGCAAACCTGAAGCAGCCGCCACGGCGTTGGAGAGCAGTTCTCGCAACTGGGTGCCATTGCGGCTTTCCCGGTCATCAACAATACCCTGGGCCGCATACGCCAGCATAAACTCGTAACATTCTTCGATGGCGTCACAGCGGTTTTCGATAGTTGCAAATTCGGTCATGGGTTGTACCTCTCCCTCAGGCGGTCTTCGACGCAATGCGCCGTGCAGCCCCAGCGGGCAATAGGGTGGTTAGAAAAAGAGTTGTCTCGTCCATGGTCCCGCCCAGCGAGGTGCGGGAGACGGGCTGCCCGTAAAGGTGGTAATCCACGGGGCAGGTTCATGCCTCCTTTTTGCCGAGAATGGCGCGTTTGACCAGATTACGGGCCAGCGCCACCTTGTATCCGTTATGGGCCAGAGGAACCGCGCCTTCGGCGGCAAGGCGCGATGCCGAGTCCGCAACGGCGTTTCGGAGATTGCCCGCCACAGCGGCTTCCACACGGGGCAGGCGCCAGGGCAGAGCCGCCACCGCCCCCAGCACGAAACGGGCACGGTCGATGCGGTCCTCGGAAAGCTGCATGGCTGCTGCGATATTGACCAGCGGGAAATCCCACACCGGCCGATCACGAACCTTTTCAAAGTAAAAGGTCGCTCCGGCCCAGGTGGCGGGCAGACGGATTTCGGTGAGTAACTCACCGGGCCCGAGGACGTTTAAGCGGGTGATGTCGTTTTCCGGGCCGATGAAGAAGTCCTCGGCCGCTATTTCCCGTCTCCCCCCGGCCTTTTTAATGACCAGGCGGGCTTCCAGGGCGACCAGAGCCGGTGCGGTATCGGAAGGGGACACCGCAGCGCAGCCTTCGACCCCGAAGATGGCGTGTTCGCGGTTTTGTCCCTCCGGGCTTTCGCCGGCATAGCAGGTGCCGCCACCGGCCCGATAGCAATTCCAGCCGTCGCGATAATACCAGCAACGCGTGTCCTGGGAGATGTTGCCTCCAAGCGTTCCCTGGTTGCGGATCTGGGGCGAAGCCACTTGCCCCGCCGCCTCGGCGAGCAGGGCGAAACGAGCCCGGATTTCCGGATGGAGGCTCACCTCGGTCAAGGTGGTCATGGAACCGATGACCAGATCTACCCCTTCCTGGCGAACGCCGCGAAGTTCATCAATGCGACCGAGGTCAATGACGGCCTTGGGTCGTTTGAGGCGGTCCTTGAACCGTTCCAGACTGTCGAGTCCTCCGGCCAGCATCCAGGCATCGCTGCCGAGGCGATCGGCTAAGGACAGGGCATCCTCGACGCTTGTCGGCTGGTAAAGGTCGAAAGGCGGCATACCATCGCGTATGATTGCCATAAGCGTTCTCCCACCACCGCTTTATCGGCGGATTAATAGATTAGACATTGGCCGAGAGGCCACCCGGGAGGGCCCGGGTTCCCGGTTCGCTGGCGGCCAGGATTGCGTCGACCATAACCGGGGCACGGAAGAATTTATCGTCACCCAGGGCATCGGTCAGGGCACACAATACCGCTGCGCAGGCTGCGCCGGTCGGTGGTTCGCCGATGCCGCGCGCCCCGACGGGCGTCTGGGGGTCGGGAATGCCGACCGATCCCCAGGTGAATTTTTCCGGGAAGCAGAGCACGGTCGGCGGGCGGGTCTGGTAGAAGCGCTTGGACAGCGGCGCTCCGTGTTGGTTGTCGTAGAACCATTTCTGCATCGTGGCGTGGCCGATGCCGAGCATGGAGCGCCCGGCAAGCTGACCGGCAAAGGCGCGGGGATGAACCATCAGGCCGGCGTCGGCCTCGGCGTGGAAGTCCACGATCCGATACATGCCGGTCTCGATGTCTACCTCCACCTCGGCAAAGGAGGCCACATGCGAATACGTTTGGCCGTCGCGCGGGAAGTTGTCGCGGGCCACGGCAACAAGACCCTGTCCCGCCAGGGCGGCGACGGAGGTTTTGGTCATCTTGTTGACATCGGCCGGGCACTCATGGCCGTCGTAAACCCCGCCCAGTTTGATGGCCCGTCCGGCGGCTTCGGCAAAGCTTATCCCCGCTTGGCTGCTATCGTTTCGAAAAACGCGCTGGTCGCCGATGTTATAGTCCTCTGCTTTCCCGCCCAGAGTTTTGGCAGCAATCTCCTTGAGCTTTTGACGTGCATCCAGGCTTGCAGCCAGGGCCGCCCGTGACATGGCGTGGATGGTCTGGCTGCCTCCGGAAACGCAGCTCCAGGGCATGGGTTTGGCCGTATTTCCCCAGGCTATCTCGCAAACCTCCCAGGGCACGTCCATGGCGTCGGCCACCACCCGCTGCACGTCGCTGAAGGACTCATTGCCGAGGTTGCCGATGCCGGTGTGGAGACGAAGACGACCCTCGGGGGTGATGACAAACAGTCCGTCAAAACCGATGGTCCCGGCAACGAAACAGCCCGTGGCCACGCCGATACCGCGGCGGACAGATCCCTTGGTCAAGGCCGGGCGGGCCCGGCGTGCCTGCCAGCCGAAGGTCTCCGCCCCCCGGTCAAGGGCCTCTTTGACAAAGGCGCTGGTCGCGGCGTTGAGGGAACCGTCGGCTTTGGGCGGGCCGACCGGCGCACGGCCTTCGGGCGCATTGATGCGGCATACGGCCAAAGGGTCGAGGTTCAGACGGCGGGCTGCCTTGGCCAGGATGGGCCCGAGCATGGCGCTGACCTGAAGTCCGCCAGGAGCGGTCTGGGGGCCTCGGGTAGGGGTGTTGGTGAGCACCGCCGTCCCGCGCCAGCGCATGGCTTTGGGCTGGTAGAGCAGGGAGCCCATGCGCCCGGCAGTGGCGGCATCGCCTTGTTGCTCATAGGGTCCGTTATCCATAATGACGAACAAGTCCAGTCCCAGCAGGCGGCCTTCCTTGGAAAAACCGGCCTGCATGCGACCGATCAGGCTTGGCCGCGCCCGACCGATAGACTGCTCGTCTGCACGAGAGACGCGAAGCATCACCGGGGCCTGAGCTTTTTTGGCGAGCAGCGCCGGAATGATCACGGCCACCGAAGCGGTGATCTTACCGCCGAAGGCGCCGCCGGTGTATTCGCTAATGAGCACAATGTCGTCAACGCTCATATTCAGCCATTTGGCGATGGCCGGTACGGTCTGGATGGTGCCCTGGGTGCCGACAGTGAGGTGGAGTTTGCCGTTTTCCCACCAGGCCAGGGTTGAACGGGTTTCCAGGGCCTGATGGCTGACGTTGGGGGTGACGAAGGTTTCGTCCAGGACCAGCGCCGCCTGCGACAAGCCGGTGACAACGTCGCCGTAGGACCACTCTGCGGCGGTCTTGCCCATGGGAAGCCGTTCCCTGCCGGCGGTCTCGAAATCAGTCGCCGTCCATTTCAGTTCTCCAATGCACGGCTGTTCTCCGGGCTTCCCGGGAGGCAGCCAGACATTGCCGTTGGTCCGGGCGTTGGGACCGCCCGGACGCAGGCTGTCGAGGGGATCGATAACAAAGGGGAGCGGTTCAAAAGTGATGTCGATGGCCTCAAGGGCCGCAGTCGCGGCTGCCTCGTCGGTTGCGGCCACGGCAACAATAGGCTCGCCCTGGTAGTGCGGTTCCATGGTCAGAGCGCGTTCGGACCAGGGACTGGCTTTGATCATCGCGCCGCTGTCGGATGCGGAATCGGCCGGTTGCGGCAACTCATCGGCAGTGAGAATGGCCCGCACGCCAGGCATGGCCAGGGCCGCGCTTATGTCGAGATGTTTGACCTTGGCATGGGGCAGGGGACTTGTGAGCAGCTTGCATATGAGCATGCCCTCGGCCCTGAAATCCTCGGCGTAACGAGCCGTTCCGGTCAGTTTGGCCCGCTGATCAGGCGTGGTGTAATTGCATCCGGTGAGCTTTGGGGTGAAAAGCGTGTCGTTTTGTGGCATGGATTACCCCTTTTTCATATATTCGGCCCCGCGCATCAGGGCGGTGAGGATCTTGTCGTAATCCTGGCAACGGCAAAGGTTTCCCGAAACACCGTGGGCCAACTCCTGCCGGGTGGGTTCCGGCTTGGTCTTGAGATAGCCGAGGGTGGCCATGAGAAAGCCTGGCGCACAGTAACCGCACTGGAAGCCCTGTTCCTCAAGGACGCCCTGCTGCAAAGGATGCAGACCTCCGTCGGAACGGGCCAGCCCCTCGATGGTCAGAATATTTTTGCCGCGAACGCTCTGGGTGAGGATGGAGCAGGCATACTGGGGTACGTCGTCGATGAGTACGGTGCAGGCCCCGCATTCGCCCCGGTCGCAGCCTATTTTAAGGCCGGTGAGTCCGAGTTTGCCACGCAGGGTCTGGGCCAAGGTAGGAGCACAACGCGATGTATGGCCGCGCGCTGGCCCGCGAGGTTTCCACCCTCGATGCGGATGACGAGAAAGGCGGCTTCGACGAGCAACTCGCCAATGTCAAAAAACAGGGCAACGACGCCCAC
>JBBRBT010000082.1:0-11106 GCA_038205495.1 Desulfobulbales bacterium | reverse complement strand
CCATATGCTGGAAAACGGGGTGAACATCCGGGTGCTGCAGGAACTCCTCGGCCACGCCGATGTCAAGACCACCGAAATGTATACCCATGTCATGGCGCGGGACCTCCGCAAACTGCAAAGTCCCTTGGACCGGTTTTCGCTCAGCTCATCGCGTTGATCTGCCCTGCCCCTAACACCAGCTCAATCCCAGCTTTTTCCAGTTCCGCCCCAGGCCGTTCCCCGATCCGGGTGCAATAGACCCGTTGACAGCCCTTGAGTGCCGCAAGGGTTGCCATCATCCGTTCCTGGTTGAAGGCATGGTTCGGGTCACCGGTGGACAAGGGGACGACGGTAACGACCTTGAGCAGAGCCAGATGGGAATCGGTGAAGTCGTAGATGAAAAATCGCTCCGCCTTGCCGAAATGTTCGTTGATGGTTTCACCGTCGGTTGAGGCGATGGCTATCTGCATGGTCGCTCCTTGTAAGCATTGAAGACCTCCCGGCTTGACTGCACCGGGAGGGGTAAATCTTCGGCACTGCATCCAGTGCCCAGGCGGCAGGAAGGGTTTGGTGACTGAGGGGGATCAATCAGCCGCACCCGTTCCCACCGCCTGCACAGGCTCCTTTTGAACTGCATTTGCGCGTCCGCCCCTGAAGGCCGGACAATCCCTTGCCGGTATAGACCGCTTCCAGGCCGCGTTCGATAAACCCCGACATGGTGACCGGCATCAATCCCTTTTTCTTGAGCATCTCCTTGGGCGAATCGCCCAGATCATTGACCAGGATGGCACGGCAATCGGCCAGGATTCGGGTGATGTTAAACCAGCGCTGCGTGCCTCCACCGGCAGGCGGCGCCTTGCGGTCCTCGATGTGCTGATAGCCGCCTTTGCCGTCCTCGCCCCAGATCTGAAAGCGGGTGGCCTCGCCCAGGTGCTGATTGACCAGCACACCTTCCAACGTGACCACCGCCACATAAGGGCGCACCACCTCTTCCGGCTTGGGCAGTTGAGCGCAGGCGCTGAGGCAGCCGCGCAACTCCTCGGTACGGTCGTTGTCGAGCAGGCCGACCGCATCGGCGCGGCAGCGGGTGCAGTGGCGCATCTGCGGCAGGAACTGCTCGGCCTCGTTGCGCAGCGTATCCATCTGCTCCTTGGAGGGCTCGGGGATATTCTCAAAGCCGGTGTCGGCGTTTGGGAACATGGCCATGCAGTTGAGCAGATCTACGCCCAGCCGCTTCATGGTCGCAGCCACTTCGCTGATATGATGGTCGTTGATGCCGGGGATGACGATGGTGTTGATCTTGACCACGATGTTATGCTGTTTGAGCAGCTCGATGGCCTGCAGCTGGCGGGCAAGCAGCAGTTCTGCCCCCTGACGGCCGCGATAGAGGATCTTGCCGTCCCGTACCCAGGCGTAGATGTGCTGGGAAATCTCCGGGTCCACTGCATTGACGGTGATGGTGACATGGGAGACGCCGATCTCGGCCAGTTCCGGCACATGGGGTGCGACCTGCATGCCGTTGGAGCTGAGGCAGAGCAGGGTCTCGGGGTAGTGCCTGCGGATCAGCCGCATGGTTTCCAGGGTTTCCTCGGCATTGGCAAAGGGGTCGCCGGGTCCGGCGATACCGGCCACGGAGATGCGCGGTTCTTTCTCCAGGACCTTGCCCATGTAGACCAGGGCCTGCTCGGGGCTGAGCAGGGTACTGGTCACTCCGGGCCGCGACTCGTTGACGCAGTCGTACTTGCGGTTGCAGTAGTTGCACTGGATATTGCATTTCGGGGCCACCGGCAGATGGACTCGACCGTACTGGCCTTTAGCCTTGACGTTGAAACAGGGATGGCGATTGAAATCGTTTTCGTTAAGCATAACGGGCTCCTTTTCTATGGGTAAGCGCCTGTATTACATGTAGGAATAACCAACCGGGCTATCACTCTGTTTCTTACTGATCACCGCATTGGTGATGGTGTCGAACAGGTGTTGCGCCCCTTCATAACCGAGGTGGAGAATACGCTGGCCGCCGACGCGGTCGTGGATGGGAAAACCCACCCGGATCAGCGGGATATCAAGTTCTTTTGCCAGGGGATAGCCCTTGGAGTGACCGATGATCAGGTCCGGCTTCAGTGCTGCGGCCATCTCGTTGATCTCAAAAAAATCCATGCCCTCGTGCACCTGCGGCTGTTCGATCAGGGTGTCGCCGGTGACAGCGGCAATGGCCTTCTGCAGGCGGCCCGAGGTGCCGCCCGAGGCGCAGAGCACCGGCTGGATGCCGATCTCGGTGAGCAGGGAACAGAGGCCCACCACCAGATCCTCTTCGCCGTAGACAATGGCGCGCTTGCCGAAGATGTATTTATGGCCATCGACATAGGCGTCGATCAGTCGTCCCCGCTGTTTACCGTATTTTTCCGGGGTCGGGCGGCCGCTCAAGGTCTCAAGGAGGGCAAAAAACCGGTCCGTTTCCTTGATGCCCAGGGGCATGCCGAGGCGATGACGGGCGATGCTGAATTTTTCGGCCAGGACATCGCCGCCGCTGGCAAAGGCGCCGAGCGTCGGCCCGAATTCGATGGTGGCCTGGGAGCGGCCCATGGCCTTGATCGCTGCCACCGGGGTGCCGCCGCCCTGGATCTTTTCGTATTCCATCAGGGCCGGGCCATCCATGGTTTCAGACAGGTCGGGCAGCAGGGTGCAGCCCAGGCCAAAGGCCGCCATGATCTCAATCAGCTGCCGGTAATCGGCGGAACTGACGAAGCCGGGCAGGAGGTTGACGGTCGCGGTGCGCGGCCCCCCCTCGCTCATCTGGGCAACCACCTCACGGATGGCGGCATGAAAGCCCTCCATGTGGGTACCCGAGTAGCTCGGGGTGGAGACATTGACCATGGAGGGCAGGCCGACCGATCCCTTGGTATCCTCGGCATACTCGCGCAGAATCATCTTGACGTCGTCGCCGATGGTTTCGGTCAGGCAGGTGGTGGCGATGCCGATGATCGCCGGCCGGTATTTAGCGGCCACATTGGTCAGGCCGAGCTTGAGGTTCGGGCCGCCGCCGTAGACCGCATGCTTCTCGGAGAGCGAGGAGGAGGCGATGTCGATCGGCTCGTTGTAATGGCTGATGATGTAGCGCCGCATATAGGTGGCGCAGCCCTGGGAACCGTGCAGATACGGGACAGCGCCCTCGATGCCCTTGAAGGCCAGGCAGGCGCCGAGCGGTTTGCACAGTTTACAGGCGTTGGTGGTTGATATGTAATTGGGCCTTTTGGCCTTAGGCGGATTCTTGCTCATGGTCGTCTCCTGGTACAAATTACCGTTCAATCTCAGTTTTCTTGCGGGGCACGAACTGCCAGACCGGGCTCATCACCGAGGAGTAGACCTCCTTGGCGAAATTGAGCATGCCTTCAAAACCGGCAAGGGCCTCCTTGCGCTCGTGGTTGTGATCGCAGAAACCGATGCCCAGTTTGTAGGCGATGGGCCGTTCCTTGACCCCGCCGACAAAGATATCCACCTCTTTTTCCGTGAGGAAGCTGGTCAGTTCCAGGGGGTTGGAATCATCGACGATGATGGTGCCCGGGTCGGTGATTGCGGCCAGCTCTTCATAGTCTTCTTTGGTGCCGGTCTGGCTGCCGACCATGACCACCTGCATGTCGATGAGGCGAAAGGCTTTAACCAGGCTGAAAGCCTTGAACGATCCCCCCACATAGATGGCGGCTTTTTTACCGGCCAGGGCCTTGCGATAGGGCTCCAGATCAACAGCCAGTTGTTTGACCTCTGCCTCGACGATCTTTTTGGTGCGCTCCATCATCTCCGGGTCCTTGAAGAAGCGGGCGATATCGTAAAGGGCCTCGGCCATGTCCTCGATCCCGAAATAGGAGACCCGGATCGAGGGGATGCCGTATTTTTCTTCCATCATATTGGCCAGCTGCATGGTGGAGCCGGAACATTGGACCACGTTGAGGGCCGCGCCATGGGCCCGTTCGATGTCCGCCACCCGACCGTCGCCGGTGATGTTGGCCACCACCTCGATGCCCATTTTCTGGTAATAGTCGCGGATCATCCAGATCTCCCCGGCCAGATTGAAATCACCGAGGATGTTGAGCGAATATTTGGAAATGCCGCTGGTGTCGCCGTTGCCGATCAGGCGGAAGAGGGCGTCGCAGGCCGCCTGGTAGCCGGCCCGCTTGTTGCCCTTGAATCCCTCCGACTTCACCGGAATTACCGGGATGCCGTATTCCGCTTGCACCTGGCGGCAGATCGCTTCCATATCATCGCCGATGATGCCGACAATGCAGGTCGAATAGACAAAGGCGGCCTTGGGACTATGGCGTTCAATCAGTTCCCGGAGAGCGGCGTGCAGCTTTTTCTCACCGCCGAAGATGACATCGACCTCCTGGAGATCGGTGGAAAAGGAAAGGCGATGCAGTTCAGGGCCGGAACTCAGCGCCCCGCGGATATCCCAGGTGTACACCGCGCAGCCGATGGGGCCATGAACGAGATGGAGGGCGTCGGCAATGGGGTAGAGCACCACCCGCGAGCCGCAGAACACACAGGCCCGCTGGCTGACCGCACCCGCCAGGCTGTCCTTGTTGCAAACGATATCAAAGGAGCTCTCGCCCTTGACGAATATCTGATTTTCCCGGTCTTTGAGTGCTACTGCTTCCATGATAAATCCCCCTGATAAATGACCTATGTCTTGTCCTTACAATGGCAAAACACATGCCAGACGGGATATTCCATGAAAGTATCATTAAAATCATGATGTTAGTGGCATCTTTAGGTGGAACGGACACCGGAGACCCAGATTTCTTTTTGTCGATCGATCAACAAAAATGAAAAGATGTGACAATTTTGTCGGTAAACCTGGAGGTGAGAGAAGAGGCAAGGACCGTGCTGTGAACAAGGCTGTGCACGCAGATGACAGGGGGCGAATGCGGGAAGTGGGAGGGGCCGGGAAAAAACTGTGAAGGAGTTGTTCGGTGACGCGTCTATTGGCTTATGTGCACAGGGCAGGGGACACCAGCGGTACGAATTTTGGAGGGTAGTTTGCTGTCACTATCGTGGTGCCGACGCGACATTTGGATGTTGGCGATCCCGCTCAGGGGGACGCTGGACTCCAGCGCCACCTCCCAAAATTGGTGAGCGTGCCACAAGGAAGATCCGCAGCACTGAGCAGTGCAAGCGGTGACAGATGCAACGTCGCCGATGATCAACGTTGACTCGGGCATCCATTTTCAAGGGGATTGTGATGGGGCACAATCGCAATCCAGCCGATCCTCTGCTTGTGCCGACGAAGGATTGCGTATCTTGTGACCTGATGAACTCCATACTCTCGTATGAAGCATCTCGCTAAATTGTCGATGTCTTTCCTGAGCAGGCTTGTGTCAACTCCTTGAAATTATCGGCGACGGGTTTTTCAATCCATATTGCAACATTCATCAGGGTTTGTGCTTTTTCCCAGCATCCGACCTTTGCAAGAGCAGGGAGGTTTTTGATCTCAGATCCGAGAGCCGTGACTTTTTCTTGCACCTTGGGATTCGCGCCAAAGCTGGCAACCTGACGAACGGTCGCAACACCACCCCAAATAACAAGAGCGCATACCAGCATAAACCCGACCAAGGCAACTCCCAAAAAGATTTTAAGTTTTCGCATAATTCGATGATCGCCTTTTAACTTATTTAATAATTCTGCAAAAATGGAATTTTGGTTCACACGAATCTCCTATGGTTGGGTCGATTATAACAGTGATTGTTGGATAGAGAATTTTCAGCGGAACAGCTCAGAAAATTTGCACATCTTTCTTCCCGGTGATCATTGATTTCGTCAGATTTTCATTATGCCTCCTGCTTGAGACGGCAACTCCAATTATATGCAAGAGTATCAGGACGATCATGAATTGAGCTGAACTCTCATGCAGTTCATGCCATAGGCCATCCCTGCTTGTGTTTCCATTCTCGGTCCCCTCGTGATTTCCATGTCTTTTATGGCGACTCCCATGTTGCTTTTTTTCATCATCGTCAGCGTAGGCATTGGGAATAAATGAATACTCATTACTGAATCCAAGTGAAGATGCATTACCTTTGGTTGCATATTCTTTATAGCCACTTACACAAACAACGAGACTTGTTATGATAAAAAAAATAACCATCCATGCCGCAGCAGGATTGTGTCCTGTGTAATGCTTTGGTGATCCTGTGAAAAGGTCTTTTATATATAGTATTGCTTTAAGTGGTGAGCATATAAAATTTTTAAAAAGTGCATATTTCGTTCCGAAAAACCCCCAAAAAACACGAGCAATAATAAGAAGAAAAATTAAAAATCCGGTGAAAGCATGCACGCTCTTGGCGTCATCTCCTGTTACATAGGCTATGAATAATAAAATAACCAAAGACCAATGGAAAAATCTTACAAAGGTATCCCACACGATGATCTTGTTATTGGTATTCATAGTTAATTCGTCATTTGTATCAAAAACTATATATAGAGAGGCTGTTTGAAATTGTCTAACTCTACATTGTTATTGAAACTGATACAATGCAGTACGCAGGGCCCTCTTCTTTTAATGCTGCCTTGATAGTGCCCAATAACTGTTCCCCTAGAGGTCGATGGACTGAGACCCGGAATTCAGCAAGCGATGCCTCGAGCATGTTCCGACAATTAGTCGATTGAGAGGGAATCCTTTGTCGGTAAAAACCCGGCTTGTTCCAAAGCGGAAGCAAGCCGGGAAAGGAGGGAGATGATTTGTAAATGCACTTGGCGCGCCAATCATATAAAAAAATTAAGTATAAATTAATTAATTGCCCTGTTTTAAGTAATTAAAAGGAAAACGTAAAACACACGAGAGGGAATCTCTTTATTCTGGAATGGTCGCTTGCATTGAGACCACTCTTGAATAGAGAGAGACGCGTTTGTATATTTTTAATAAATATCATATAGTTATTATCTTTCCGCCGTGGCGCGGTACAAGGGGAATCTTTTTGTTGCCTGGGTAGTATTTACGCATCGATTTTTTGCAAGGTGGATATTTATTATCCACCTGTTACCTTCAGTTTCATTCTTGCCTGGATGCTATTGCGGAATTTTTTTATTTCCCCGTTATCCGTACGCAAAACCACGAGCTGCAACAAAAAGGGAGAGGTCTCTTTTGCAAATTGCTCGTTACCGATGGGTATGGTAGAGATTTCCATATGCCAAGAAACACCGGCGGAACTACCGGGATTGTATCCTGGAAAGTATTGCGGAGCTTGAGATGGAGTTGATACTCGGGGCCATCCCGCGAGACCCGTTGCCAGGTGCCTTGGAATTTGGCAAAGAGAGAAGGATGAAAATGGGGCAATGGAGTGAGTTTCTGGGCCCGGTAGGCTGAAAAAACCCAGGAATGAAAGTTCCCCTCTCGCTGAGGCTCAAACAATGTTCCGTCCGCGAACCCTTAAATTCCTTGCCGCATTCCTGGCGGTTTTTCTGTTGTTGTCATTGCCTGCTTTTGTAGGGCCGGGTTCTTTCGATTCGTTGCTGGGGAGAGTTCTGGTCATTCCCTATCTTTCCCTTTATCTCTTTCATAAAATGGGCATCCCCGGCCTGCTGCAGAATAATGGCTTGTGCGGTTGGGGATGGTGTGCACCTACACTGAGTGGCTGGTTGCCTGGGCTGTTGCCAGTTGGACCAGCCCCTCTTTGCAATAAGGCCTGGCGGCATACGCCGACTCCTGGTACCTTTCATTGTACTGATACATTTGTTTACGGGTACTCAAAGGGGGGACAATGAAGACGAAAGCATTGCTGCTCACGGTGCTGTTGCTGCCCCTGGCGGTCCTTCTTTTGTTGAGCGAACCTGTCTCCAGCCAGTCCCCAGGCGAAGCCGGTCCCTCGGATACTCCAGTACCGGGTATGGCTGCGCAGCGTTCAACTGCGGTGGTCCGTCTGAGCAACGGCGAATGGGCCCCATACACTGGACGCGATCTGCCCCACCAGGGCTGCGACTCGCAGGTGGTTGCCGAGGCCTTTGCTTTGGAGGGCATCCGGGTGGAATATAGCTTTTACCCCTGGGCACGGAGCTACCTCCTTTCGGAGAACGGGGTTGTGGACGGGACGCTGGAATGGGAAGGCACCGCAGAACAGCAAAGGACCCACTTTGTCAGCAGTGTCGCCATCTCTAAGCAGCAGTGGGTTTTTTTTCATCGTAAAGACAAGGCCTTCACCTGGAATCGCCTGGACGATCTGGTGGGGTTACATATCGGCCTGACCCTCAGTTATGTGTACAGCGATGCCCTGGTCGCCCTGCAACAGCAGCATCCGGGCATGTTCACCGAGGGCCCAAGCGATCTGCTCAACATCAGGAAACTTCTGACCGGGCGGATAGATCTCTTCCCCATGGAAAGAGCTGTGGGCAAGTATCTCCTCAAAACGGCCTTGTCCGAGAAGGAACAGGCGGAATTGGTGGAAAACCCGAAGCCGCTGGCCGATTTTTATCCCCATTTGCTGTTGTCGCGCGCCATTCCGGAAAACAACCAACGGATGCTGCAGTTCAATCGAGGCCTGCAACGATTGAAAGAGAGCAGCCGCTATCAGGAGATCATGGCCCCATGTCGGTCCGCCAGCCCATGAAGAAAATCGTGATGCCGGAGATGCCCGGTGCCGGGTGGCCGCCGAAAGGGATGCGACCCTGTTTTCTGCTCGGCGTGTATGCTCTCGTATCGTCACAGTCACGGGCACGAGCGGGCAAACAACCGTGGGAGGGGCGTTGATGGAGCACCCGTTGCCCCCTTCCTCCTCCTGGAGGTGCCGACGTCTTGCAATGCGACTGCTTGTCTATGTCGGCTGTTGCAGTCTCCTGTTCATTCTCCTGGCCATCGCCTTGCAGCTGTATACGGAATATCAGCGTGATCTTGCCGGGATCGAGACCCGTCTCCGTTTCATCGAAAGCAGCTATGTCCCCGCCCTGACCGCCAGTGCCTACCAGTTGGATGAAGCGCAGATACGGCTGCAACTGCGGGGTGTGCTCCAGCTGCAGGATATTGTATACGCCCAGGTTCGGGAAGAGCTCAACACCCAGACCTACGGTGTCGCCGAGGGCGACCCGGAGGCGTCGGGCACCCTCATGCGCGAATTTCCGCTCCAGTATCAGGCCCAGCAGTTGGTCCCGGTCGGGACCCTGGTGGTCAGAGCCAGTCTGGATGGGGTCTATACGCGTTTGCAACAAAAGGCTTTGACCATCATGGCCGCCAATGCCCTGCTCGTTGTACCCTTGGCCGTGTTAATCCTGCTTATTTTTCAATTCGCGCTTAACCGTCATCTGGTAAAAATGGCCGAGTATGCCAAGCAGCTCAGCCTCGACACCCTGGATCAGGCGCTGGCCTTGCAACGTGTGCCGAGCCGGTCCAGGAGCCACGACGAGCTCGATCAGCTGGTGGGGTCCATCAACGAGATGCGCATCCGGATCAAGGATGACTTGCAGCTCCGGCGCCAAGCTCAGCAGCAGCTGCTTTTCCAGAAGGCCCTGCTCGAATGTGTGCTGGAGGCGCGCATTGACGGCCTGCTTATTACCGGTGAGGCCGGGATCTGCCTGTTTATCAACCGCCATTTTTTTTCTCTGTGGCACTTGCCCGCAGATTTCACGCCCCAGACCTCCGCCCAGACGGTGTTTGCCTGGATGGAACAACAACTGCAGGACCGGCAATCGTTTCAGCAGATGATGACCCGCCTTGCCCAAGCCCCGGATGAGGTCGTTCAGGGGGAAATCGTCCTGGTGACCGGCGAGGTCTATGAATACTACAGCGTACCGGTTCAAAACAACGAAGGGCTCCATTATGGTCGACTGTGGAGCTATCGTGATGTCAGCCAGCGTAAAGTGCTTGAAGAGCAGTTGCGGCAGGCGCGGAAGCTCGAAACCCTGGGGGGACTGGCCGGAGGCATTGCCCATGATTTCAACAATCTGCTTTCGCCGATCATCGGCTATGCCGAACTGGGATTAAACGGGACCTTGCCTGCCGAAACCTCGACGGTGCATTACGGACAGATCCTCAAGGCCGCTGTCAAAGCTGCCGAACTGACCCGGCAGATCCTGGCATTCAGTCGTAAGCAGGTGCTTGAAGTCAAAATTATCGATTTGAATGAACTGCTGCGGGACTTTGAGAGTATCATGCAGCGGCTGATCGGTGAAGAGATTGTGGTGCAAATCAGGCTGGCTCCCCAACCTGTCTTGATTCGGGCCGATAAGAGTCAGATCGAACAGGTCGTGCTCAATGTGGCGATCAACGCCCGTGACGCCATGCCGGACGGCGGCACCCTGACCATTGAGACTGCGCCTGTTTATTTAGACCAAGGGTATGTCCAGCGGCATGCGGATGTGGAGGTGGGCGAGTATGTGATGCTGTCGATCTCTGACACCGGGGTGGGCATGGATGCCGCGATCCAGGAGCGAATCTTTGAGCCCTTTTTTACCACCAAGGAGCGCGGCAAAGGAACCGGTCTTGGGCTGGCGACCACCTTTGGCATCGTCAAACAGCACCATGGTCATATCTGGGTCTACAGTGAACCGGGCCACGGCACCGCCTTTAAAATCTATCTGCCCAGGGCAGAGGGCACCCCGTTGCACCCGGAAACCGAGATTGTCGATACTGCTCACTTGCAGGGCTCGGAGCAAATCCTGGTCGTCGAGGATGATGCCATGGTACGGGAGCTGGTCAGTGAGACGCTCCTTACCTACGGCTACGCGATCGTCGCGGCGGACAGCCCCGTGGCCGCCCTTGAACGGGCCGCCCAGATGCCGCGCATCGATCTCCTCTTGACCGATGTGGTCATGCCCGGGATGAACGGCCGTGAGCTGCACCGGCAGCTGAACGCTCGCCTGCCCGGACTCAAGGTGCTGTATATGTCGGGATACACCGAGAATGTCATCGCCGATCAGGGGATGCTCTATGAAGGGGTCCATTTTATCCAGAAACCATTCTCCGTGCGCGCCCTTTTGCAAAAGGTGCGGCAAACGCTTGCCTGAGGCGGGGGCGAGAAAATACACTCCTAACTCCTAACTCCTAACTCCTAACTCCTAACTCCTAACTCCTAACTCCTAACTCCTAACTCCTAACTCCTAACTCCTAACTCCTAACTCCTAACTCCTAACTCCTAACTCCTAACTCCTAACTCC
>JBBRBT010000081.1:0-11540 GCA_038205495.1 Desulfobulbales bacterium | reverse complement strand
GCTGCGCCAGTTCGGCCAACGTTTTGTCACCGGCTAATGCCGCTAACGCCACTTTCGCTTTGAAACTCGCTGCGTGTTTCCGTCTCGTTCCTTTTGCCACTTTCTGCTCCTTGATTAAGCCCTTTAATGGACCTTATTGGTGGCAGAGTTTCCACTTTGTCCAAATTCCCGGAGCCACTTCTCTTTTGCCTTTGTCCCCTTATGGGGCATACCGGTTTTTTTTCCTCTACGCTCCACGGCGGGTGCAGTGTCCAACCTATGGGGTCAAAGTCGAAAAGTTGCCGTGGGCTATAGGAAAAAGCCACCTTACGCTTTCGGTTCCTCCGCAGAATTTGTGGGCTGGCAGGTGATCGCCATGACGATAACACATTGATATATGAAGATTTTATCCGCTCCATCCTAAGGGAGGCGCTGGGATTGGTCATCAGTTCGTCTTTCGAACTTGTTTAAAAGAGCAGCACAGCTTGTAGCATGGAGCCCCGACTCTATCAAGGCCGAGCCCTGCGGGTGTGCGCTGTGCGCACAGCCTTGACAGAGCCGAGCCTCCACGCTCATCCTGAAAGTGGCAAGGGTGACGGGGCGGCAGGCACCCCCCACCTTCACCTCCGGCGGGGCTCAGGTTCTGGGGCTAATTATCAAAGATTTACCCACAGATTCTGCGGACGAGGCGGATATAAATTTTTTTGTCATAATCTATCTACTGATCAACAGGATGCAATTTAATCCCGTTATCCTCACATCGAAACAAAGATACTGTCGTAAAGCGGTCATCATCACCCAGCCATTGAACAGGGGTAGAAGTGATCCCGGAAAGTTAAACAAGACACCCATGGAAAATCGGCTCCCAATAATTACCCTTCACCAGCCTTAATCATGGGGCATAAGTCGTCCCCAGGATTGTTCCAGTTTCGGACAAGGGAATCTCGACTCACTAAAATTCCGGTGAGTTACAGAGCCTCCCCTTTTTGGGGTTCTAAGCCCGAAACCGCGAAATTTTTGATGTCCTTTAAAAACAGCTAGTTACCAACACTGTGTTGCACGGTACAAATCGTCGCTGACGATTTAAAATGGGAGGGATTAAAAAAATTATTTTTATGAACTTTTTGTGCGCAACATATTAAAATTACTTATTCTTTAACAAGAATCGAATTGAATGGGTATAATACGAGAAAAGCGTCGCAGATGAATTCCGCCGGTTAGGGCTTAGAACCCCAAAATGAAAAAAGCATAAGGGAACACCTAAACCTAGCGCCCGCAACGGTTTAAGACAAAAAAAACACTCAACGCCTTTGTTAATACTGGTCATGGATGACCAGTGTCGCACTGGGTTATTAGGGCTCAAGGAGAAGTGAACGGCTTGTTCCGTAGTTTCTTCAAAAGTGCCTCGCTCTTTCAGAAAATCACTGAAAGTGTTCCCAACACGTCCTTTTTCAAATTCCTTGCTCGTGGCTTTAAACTCACCCAAGTTTTACGCTATGGCCTCAAGTCCCTTGCGTTCTACGAGAGACAGCAATTTAAGCGACGGGCCAGCGGGCTTCTTTTCGCCGCGCTCCCACTTGCTGATATAGTCTTTTGTCACGTTCAGGTAATGGGCAAAAACCGTTTGGCTTACCTCTTCACGTTCTCGCAAAGCCCTGATTTCTTCGCCTGTAAAATCATGGATTGGCGTTAGGCAAGATTCGTCAAAGCTCCGCATCGTCTTCTTGTCAATGACTCCGGCGTCGAACATACCCGCCGCCGTTTCATGGATTGCCGCGAAGATGTCGCTTTTATATGTCTTGGCTTTTGCCATGGCTCTTTACCTCCTGATACGTTCCGTTTTCCATCAGCTTCAAAAGTTGTTCATTACTCAAGGCAAATGCTATTTTTGCCTGTCTTTTGAGTTCCCGTTCCTCGTCGTCTTCGATGTTGTCACGCGCATTCTTTGGAAATCCGTAAACGAAAAATGCCTTATCGGCCTGACGATAATAGATGATCGCCCGATAGCCGCCAGATTTGCCTTGGTTGGTGCGGGCGATGCGCTGCTTTATGACGCCGCCGCCATAGTCTGCATCAAGGTTTCCCTTTTCGGCCGCCGTCACTGCTTCCCATAGCTTTGCATCGCTTATCTGTTCTTTGCGGGCAAACTTGGCAAAGGCTTTGTTTTTAAAAATCCGCATATTGTTCTGATCTGCCTTGTTTCATACTTTATATAATATAGCCCCTAGAACTACATTTCAAGTATTTTTTACTGGACGGCTATTATTGTCCAATCCCTCTAAAGGGTAAAATTAGCCAGAGAGGGCAGCGACTCCTTGGAATCCGGGGGTACCTATTGATAGCGAATAGGTGCAGGAGGTGCACCTATTCCCGGTTAGTGGGGTAAATACATGACGAAAAAAACTCCTTGCTAACCGAGCGTAGCGGTTTTAAAATATGTGCAATGCGTATAACGTGTACAGGGGGAGAACTATGCATAAACGAATGACCATTACCCTTGATGAAGCGGTCTATGACGGACTTTATCGAAGGATAGGAAAACGAAAAATGAGTCAGTTCATTGAAGACCTGTTGAGGCCGCATGTGCTGGACACGGCTCTTGAAGCCGGATACAAGGCGATGGCCGCCGACCAAGAACGAGAGGCCGAGGCGCAGGAGTGGTGCAACGGTCTTGCTGGAGACATGGCCCATGAAACGCGGTGAGGTTTGGTGGGTGGAATTCGATCCGGCAGTGGGGAGCGAGATCCGCAAGACCCGGCCCGCAGTCATTGTCAGTAACGACGCGGCGAACCGGCACCTGTCGAGGGTTGTTGTTGTGCCGTTGACAAGCAACGCCAGCCGTCAGTATCCCGGTGAAGCTTTGGTGACGATGGCCGGAAAGAAGGGAAAAGCCTTGGCCGACCAAATCATGGCGGCGGATAAATCCCGGCTTAAAAATCAACTTGGCGGTTTGTCCAAAGAAGATATGCGAGCGGTTGAAGATGCTATTCTCACGCATCTCGGAATGCCTAAGTAACCGGTGCCAAAAAACAGATGTTTTCCGACAGGAGCGGTTGCAATTGAAGCCTGATTGAGTTATATTAATATATAATTTAATTCATCGGAGGTACATCATGCACACAACTAATCTGCGGAAGGTTGGCGGTTCAATTATGTTGGCCGTTCCTCCTGTCATCCTCGATCTGCTGCATTTGCGCGCCGGGGCAACCGTCGGATTGGCTGTCGATCACGGCCGCCTGGTGGTTGAACCAACTCCACGACCACACTATAGCCTGGATGAACTGCTCGCCCAATGCGATGAATCGGTTGAAATCAGCGAGGAAGATCGCGCCTGGCTGGACAGTGAGCCGGTCGGAAGAGAGTTGCTGTAATGGAGCGCGGAGATATTTACCTGGTTTCGTTAGATCCGACTTCAGGTCATGAGCAACAAGGAACGCGGCCTGTGCTGGTTGTATCTGCTTCCGCTTTTAATAGGCTGACGAAAACACCAGTTGTATTACCGATCACCAGCGGCGGCAACTTCGCTCGCACGGCAGGCTTTGCCGTATCTTTGACGGGGGCAGGTACAAACACAACTGGTGTTGTCAGATGTGACCAGCCCCGCGCCCTCGATTTAGGTTCGCGCAATGCGCGTAAATTAGAAAGCGTTCCGGCGGCGATTATGGATGAAGTGCTGGCGAAGCTCACACCAATCTTCGAATAATTCAGCTGGCGACATTATGCAGAAAAATCCAGATAGTCAAATAGACGATACGTCAGAGACACCAAGAAAACAGAAGACTCGTCGTGACCGTCGAGAGACAGAATGTCGTGACAAAATCAGGTCCCACCATCATTGCGGTATTTGTGGTTCAAATGATTTGACGGCTGAAACACTTTTCTATTGCCCAACATGTGGAGCTGAACAATTAGAACTCAGAGCAGAAGAATATAGCTAGCTCTGGCCGAAGGATGAACCTAATCTCTGCCAATGCAACAAACATCGCCATTTTCGACAATATCACCATATCGTCATCTTGCATTGTAATGTCTGTCGTGCTCACAAAGGAGCGCTCTGTCGAAACTGTGGCCGAGCGTTGTGGTTTCGTTTTGATCCCCTTAAGCCAATTAGACATGGAGATGCCGCTTCCACCAGCCAAAGAAGGTTTCGATGCTCCAACGGAGCTTGTACACCAAGGCGACCCGCTCGGCGGTCAGGGTGACGCCGGGTGTGCCCAAAAGCACCTTGGCGTCAAAGAAGACTGGTGATCCAGCCACAAGGGGGTATTTTTCAAGCACCTCGTTGCGCGTGGACTCCTTGATACGGCAGACAAAATGGCGCAACTCCTCCTGCCATTGATCAAACCGCTGATGCGCCTGGTAGCCGCGATCCATAACGGCGGTCTGCCCGGGCTCGACAAGTTGCTCGACGCACGGACGTTCCGCGCTTTTGCCCTCGGTGAGCACCAGCTTGCTGGGGATGCCGTGGTTGAGATTGAACCCGAGGTGCAGCTTTGCCTTGTTCGAATTGGATCGGTAATAGGCCCAATGCATGGAGAGCACCGAATCGATGAGCGAACCATCAACCACGACCAGATCACCCAGGTCAAGATGTTGGGCCGGAAGGAGCGAGGCGGCTTTTTTGTGCAACTCCGTGAACACATGAAAAAGCTGTTCCACCCCGCGCTCATTGACCGTATCAAAGAAGGTGGACTGCTTAATGCCGCCTGCGGGGGCGATCATATGCCGTGCATACTCGTCTTCCCGCAGAGCCTGGATAAGCTCCCGGCCAGACGAAAACTCCTGCAAATGATAATAGGTCAGGATGTTGAGCAGATCTTCGGTGGTCATTGCCAGAGGCCTGTTTGACTTGGACCGCAAAGGCGGCATTGTTACAAGGATGCTTTTGGTCGGTTCCACCAGTTGTTTATGCCCCGGGACGAGGTGCCATCGAGAGTTAAACGGTACGCGTTTCATTATATCCCCTTGGAAAAGTTAAATTTTCCAAAAGGCACACGCCAAAAATTCAGCTTCTATGTCAAGGGAATACTGCTCTCGGCTGCTGATTTGTTGGCGTTATTTTCGTGCAATTTCCTTTCCGGACACGACTGATAAAACAGCACGTTACAGCAAATTGAAGCTGGCCAATATGGCCTCCAGATTGATTGGGTTCAGCTTGTCGCTGAAGGCGTAATGCCCCAAAAAATGGATGTGCTGCCATGCGACGGGCGAGATCCGCTTCAGCAGATCAAGGGCTTTCTGGTTATTCTCGGCCTGATAACGGGTCAGTAGGCCCGAAAGCAGGATGGAATTGTAGGCGATCACAATGTTTGCGACTAGACGTCCGCACTGGTTGCTGATTGCGACATCCAGGTCGGTGCGCCCGATCAATTCCTTCCTGCCGCTGACTTGTGCGATTACGGAGCGCAACTGATGGTATGCCTCGATACGGTTCTGTGAACGATGGACATTCCGCTGCAGTTGCGGATCGCGCAGGTAGCGAAGTGTGTAGATACTGCGGATCAGCTTGTCAAACTCGAAGATACCCTTGCGCGTTCGATGATGTCCGGACAGTGTGCATAGTTTGCGCACCAGGGTGCTCTGGCTCATCTCTTTGAATCCCAGGGTAGCAACGATGCGATCGATATTATCTTTCTCCGAGACGATCAACTCTCGGTCAATCTGCCCTGCGGGAGAAATCAGGAAGTTTGCATACTCTTCCTGAGAGTACCCGCAAAAAAGATGTTTCAACTGCGCCTGCAGAATGGTGAAACGCGGCGCGAGCTTCATGCCGAACCAGAACAGGATGGCGAAGTTAGCTTTGTTGATGCTGTGCATGTCGCCGGTGATCATGGTTGGCACAATGTCTGAGGTATTTTTGTAGCAGATGTCAAAGACCCAATAGCTTTCGTGTTGGTTCGCGCCCAGCAGTTCGGTCTGCAGCGGCACGTGATTGGCCAGAAGCGAGTAGGCGACGACGCCACGGTCTTTGCCGAAGTACTTTCGGGAGAACCGCGCTTTGAGCGTCGGGTCGGCCGCGCTGAATTTCTGTCCGTCGACGCCGCCGTAGAGCACCTCCAAGTCGAATGAGTAGTACGGGAAAATGGGCAACTGAGCGATGAAATTACTGATCTGGTCGTTTGCCGCTTTCAGCGTGGCCAGCCGCAGGTATTGCTGATGTGTGGCTTCGAGGACATGATAGGAGATATCGCTGGTCTCAGCCATATTGAGATTGCCGAGGTTTATGGCTTGGGCAATAATCACCGCCATCAAGCTATCTTCATCGGCGATATTCTTTGCAAAACGAGGCTGTAAAGGTGTCATTGCCGCCAGAAAGCGGCACCGCTCATTAACAAAGCGGAAAATGTCGGCAATATTGCACGCCGTGACTTTGGAATAGAAGCTCTTTTGCAGTGCTCCATCCGGATCGGCTTTGGGGCGGTGCCATGTCAGGGTTTTCTTGACCTGGTCGAACTCCAGATGTTTGAGCTTCCCCTGGCGCAGTTCCCGGTCGAAGGATCGCCACAGGGTATCGAGTTCGGAGAACAAGGTATCGAGATTGGCATCGACTGGCTGGCGTAGCCATGGAATATCCAACTCCTTGAGCGCCTCCGCTTTCCGTTCCAGGGGGACAAGCTCATCGGCGAAGCGCCGGTGTTGTACACTGTCATCAACATATATGTCGCCAATATCGAGACGTTTTCGGATTTGCCGATAGACCCAGAATTCGTAACGGTCACCCCGAAGGCTCACTGGATTGCCATCCTGGTCGAAGTTCAGCAGATAAGCACGCAGGCGCTTTGGGATCGTGTTCTCTGGAATTTCGTCGATCGGTCGTTGCGTGAGTCGCTGTTGCCGGGCGAAAATGTTTTTCATCCAAAGCAGGGCAGCAAGCCAGGGACTGTTGTTGGCAATACAACCAAAATCGAGTGCCATGGCGAGTGGACGCAGGTTTTTCGTGCAGCGACGGGACTGTTTATCTACTGCCTGCCAGCGCAGATCCAACTGGCTGATGGGCTTCTCTGACAAGCGCTTACCGATCGTGAGTAGCGCTTCCTTCGGCATGATACTGAAAGCTTGGCTCCGCACCGAACCGAAGGGAGTGGCGTCTTCGAGCGTATTGTCCACATACAGCAGGAGCAACCGACCTACTTGTGTCGTCCCTTTCTGCTGCTCGGTTTGGGCTTGGGCGACTTGTTTGTTGGCCCTCTCCTTGGTGTCGTCTTCGAGCTTCTTCAAGTGATAACCCAAAGCGTCGACCAGGTTGTCGGAGAGTTGCCGATAGCGTTGCCAGGCATAGCACAGCAAATACAGGTAAGTCTGGCCAGGCTTGATCCGACGCAAGTCATAGATCGTGTAATAGTTGGCAAGGCTGGCGTAGTAGGCAATATTTAACTGCGAGATGCCGAGACTGGGGGCAGCAGCGCTTTCGCGATCAAGTACAGTGGCGCCAGGGTGGAACGCTTCTGGCGTTCCAAGACCATCATGCGATAGCCGAAGCTTTTGGCATCCTGTTTGATAGCTGCAAGTTCGGACAGTGTGTTCTCGTGTACGAGGAGCTTTTGCAGCACAGCACGTGCCGCATCATCCAAGGCAGCATCGACCCGTTGCTCAAGTCGTTGTCGTTCGGAGGAGAGCGCATCGCTGATGAGAGTTTGAAGTGTGGTGTAGCCCGGCCGGACGATGAACTTGCCGTTCAGAAAGACTATCAGTTCGGTCATCAGGAACGTAGCCGTCACATCCGTTCTGGCCAGAAGTGTCGCTTTCTCCAGCATCCTTGGTAGATCGCCATCAACCCAGAGACGATAACCGAACAAGATGGCAATTTTCTTGCGTTGCGCATAGCATTCGTAGTTGCGCAGTGGCCTCGTGGTCAGCGTCTGACCGGGGAAATATCGCAACAGCAGAAAAGCAATGTCCTTCGGCGGTACGTCTTTCAATGAGAAACTGAAGAAAGCCTGTTTGGCCTTGAAGTAGCCGAGTTGTAATAAACAATAAACCTGCTCGATAAGACCTTGGCGCTGGAACGCCAAGGCGTGTTCGGCCTCGGTCATGGCGAAAAACTCGGTGCGCTGGAAGTCGTCGAAATCGGGCAAGCCGTAAAGCGCGAGCTTCTCGGCTTCCGTGAGGACGGTCAGTCGCTTGTTACGATCGCCGCGCATGATTTGCTTGTCGCAAAGGCAATGATTGCGGTGAAGTTGCGAAAGAAGAAGTGGACGGGATCAAGCTTTCCTTGGCGGAAACATTTACCTTTCTGAGGAGTTGGTGCCATCATATATGGTGCTGTCGGTATGATGGGACTCGGCCAGATGAATTGCCCAAATGCGCTTGACTTGGCTTTCGCTGCATCCCGATAGCTCCGCAGTCCGTTTGATGGTATAACCGGCGCCACGCAACGTGACGATACGCTGGTGGTTCGTGGTATCAGGTATGCGGCCGGCGTATTTTCCGCCAGCCCTGGCAAGTTGGATGCCCTGACGCTGACGCTCGCGACGGGTCTCATAGTCGTCACGAGCCATTTGCAGCGCCAGCTTGAGCAGTAGCTCCTGCACTGACTCTAGTACGATCTTGGCCACAACATCAGCGCCGGCAGCGAAGTCAGACAAGTCAACTATACCCGGGACGGCAAGTTTGGCCCCTTTGGCACGGATCGAGGCGACCAGGTGCTCGGCCTCGGCCAATGGCAGCCGACTGATGCGGTCGATTTTCTCGGCAACGACCACTTCGCCCGGTTGCAGGTCAGTAATCATACGCAGAAGTTCGGGTCGGTCGGCGCGAGCACCCGACGCCTTCTCCCGGTAAACGCCAGCGATATAGTAGCCGGTCGCCCGTGTGCTGTGCTCAATATCGGACTGGCGGGTGAGGTCCTGTTCGTCGGTGCTTACTCGAAGGTATATGCGGGCAACTTTCATGAGCTCTGGCCAAGATGGGTGTACTTAATTTGGCTGCCAATAAAATACGTAGCCAAGAATAGCAATCACGATTTAATTTGGCCAGCTCATTTTTAGCTATCTATCTTGGCTATACTTTCAAGGAAAAATTCGACTTTGACTGAATGGGTGGATTGCGAAACGAAGGCAGGCAAGCCGTACGTCAAGATAATGTGGTGGAGTGCTACGCAGATAACTGACTGTTTTTAAAGGATAGCAAAAATTCCGCGGTTTCGGGCTTAGAACCCCTTTTTTCAAAAAAAAAGCCCGGTTGGTCAAACCGGGCTCGGAGAGTAAAAGATTCTTGCCTATTTGAGGACAGGTACCTTTTGTTTCTCCGCGTTGACATACTTAAAGAAAAGGGGGAAGGCGACAAAGAAGGCAACACAGATCAGATATTCTATGCCTTTGATGTGTGAGTAGAAATCAACCAACGTGTGCATGGGTTTCACCATGCCGGTGGCCAGCATGTATTGCCGCGCCAGTTCAGTGACCTGCCAGTTTGCCTGATACAGCGCACCGACAAAGGCTGCGCTGACCCAGAGACCGATCAGGGTCGCCATGCCCAGGATAAGTATTGAGGTTCGTTTACTGTTTGTAGTTGCAGACATGATAATGCTCCTTTACGTGCGTCTTTTATTGAATCAGTGGCCGATAATCGTACTGATGTATCCTTGGATCAGGTTGCCGACGCCGCCGCTTGCCAGGCCGCCGATCAGGCAGGCCAGCGCCCAGATGCCGATCAAGCCGGCCAGGGTCATGACAACACCAATGGTGAATTTGGAAGTCTCTTGAGCAACATCCGTCTTGGTCTCGTTCTTGTTGATGATTTGAGTAGTCATGGTGTCCTCCTTGAAGGGGCTGATGTGCGTAGTTGCATCTCTTGCCCTGGGAATTGCACCTCTGATGCCAAACCGAAACAGACGAGAAAGAAATAGGTACCTTCGATATAACTCATTGTTTTAATAACTATTTACATGCATCAATCAGTTCCTCCCTAGACCCGAATCGCGCCACGGTTGTGAGGTGCGGCTCAGGCGAAACCACAGCAACGTGGCGCGACAACTCGAGAGTGTTGCAAGCGTCGACACGATAGTGTTGCGGCCCGTTGCAGACAGGTTGGGTAACACAACTGTGGTAGGCAGGCCGGACCCGATCGCACCGCAGTGACCTCACTCAGGGCCCTTTGGCTGTTGTTTCAGGTCCCAGTGGTGCGGCAGGGCAGATCGAGGAGGAGTTGGGTACCCGTGCTCTCCTCATGGAAAGTCAGGGAAGCCCGGTGATGTTGCAACAGATGTGTGCAGAAGGTCAGCGAAGGCCAGACCGTCCCGGAAACTTCGGCATCATCCGGCCAGGAGGCGGCGCTGTTGAACAGACGTAGGGAGAGGCGGTGGCTCTCCGGTGAGGCGGAACGATGACATTCCAGGGTCATCAATTTATTGGGTTGTTTGCCGGGAAAGGCCAGATTGAGGGCACGGCGTCCGCTCTGGGTCAGGGTCAGCAGCACCAGCCAGAGATCGCCGGCGGGCATTTGCACTTCATAGCGGCATTCGACAGGCACGGTGAAGACGATGGATTCGGCCCGCAGCGGTTTATCGAGCACCAGGGCCAGCATCGTCAACAGCGACGGCAGGGAAACCGATGGCGACCGCGAGGGCAGCCCCTGGCGGACCAGATTCATTCCGGCGACCAAATCGGCTATTTTCTTTTCCTCTTTAAGAAGTGATCGATAGAGGCCGGCACACTGTTGCCGACTGCCCCCCTGTTCGTCGATATCGATCAATGTCTGCGTGTAATTGATGACCCCGTTGATGATGTTGATGATTTCACTGGTAATCTCCGCGCTGATATAGCCGGCGGCCCCATAGCGGTAACGCAGCGCCTCCCGCTGCAGGGTATCGGGTGAACACGCCTCGGCGAGTTCCCGGACCCGAGGCGGCGCAACCGGTGCCGTGAGCAGACCGCTGATCCGTGTTGTCAATTCTTCCAATGAACATTCCCGAGCGCCCTCCCCGCCCCTTGTGCCGAGATGGTCGGTGAGGCGGCAGAGATTGAGGACCGGGGTCGCCAGGTGCCGATTGAGCATGAACAGCAAGCTGCAGGTCAGGGCCACAATCAGGCCCAGGGAACCGCCAATGATTTTGTGCAGCCCCAGGAGAATGGTCTGGGTGTAGTCGCTTAAGTGAAAACGGAACTGTTGCAGATTGATATTGAGGGCATTGAGGGTGCGCACCAGTTCAACGGTCTCGTTTTTTTTGTCAGGCCGTTGATCCTGGATGGCGCGCAACTGCACCTCCAGGCCAACCAGATCAACCCGGGAGAAGAGTGAGGCCTTTAATCCCTCCGGCACCAGAATATTGCGGCTCAGTCCCACCGCGTCTTTTTCCAGGTTTTGTAATTCGTTATCGAGGGTGTGCAGGTTGACATCCTCCATGAGAATCAGAGATTCATCGAGGTGCCCTTTGATGGTGGTGAATTGGAACAGCAGTCGGTCGCTGGCCGCCACCGCCTGTTGACATTGGTTATAGAGCAGATACTGGCGAATACCGAGACTGCAAACGAGGAACAGGAACACCAGCACGGTGCCGGTGATCCCGAAAAAGACTCGATTCAAGGGGCTGGACGCCCACCAGCGTTGCGATTGACCGCCAT
>JBBRBT010000080.1:0-11931 GCA_038205495.1 Desulfobulbales bacterium | reverse complement strand
AGCCTTTTCTTTTTGATATTATTGAGGATTTTCGCAAATCCAATGTATCAGAAAGCAAAAGGCTTTTCACGTTAAAACGACATGATTTCAAGATGTTGGTCGTTAATTCTTCGCTGGCAGTACCAAGCCCGAAACTTGAGTAGGACCATAAATACGAGTTGTAGGTTGGGTTAGGCGCAGCCGTAACCCAACACGAGGAGAATATCATTGTTGGGTTTCGTTCCTCAACCCAACCTACGGAGTTTACGAGGCCTCATGTTGAGGGTAGATTTCATATTTCCAATACTTGATATTTAAGGCCTGAATCACATTGCGCCCAACAACAGCTATTTGATGCATTTGATCTTCCTTATTTAGCGTGATCACAGGCGGTTGGGAATCGTGCTCGTTGAAGAGCAGCATGAATCCTAAGCAGCAGAAATACCAAATTGATTTGCACGCGAAATTTAGTGTTCGCTCAGAGGCTACTGAAGCTTTGCCCAAAAACGCCGGGCCGTGTGTTTTTGGGTCGCTGGCAGACAAAGTGATAGTAGTCAGGGCAGCTCCGAGATAGCTTGGATGCACGGCTTGTGAGAATGAGTTGATTTCTTTTTCGCGCCACACACGCATGTCGTGGCTGGCAATTGGTTCTAAGCCAATACTTCGTTCAACTGCATTGAGATGCTTTTTAAGGGCTTTTGTATTTAGGTATTTGTACCAAAAATTCGCAGCATCTCCATCGTCCTCGCATAGCTTAAATTGTTCCGCCAGTTTTCTGTCGTGAAGAAAAGCGATGCATACACAAAGATGCTCGTCAAGGATTCTGGCAGTAGCTCTGGCTGTAGTATCAAGGCCCGATAGAACAAGCCTGCGTACAGCTAAAGCGTGTGCGCACGAGGCGCCAACTAATGCCCAGATGCTTCGCTGACTGTCGTCACACTTACCCTCGGAGTTCATCATGTCCAGAATACCAGCAATATTGGCCAGCCACTGAATGCTGTCTTCAAGGATATGTAGCCATGGTTGAAGATGTTCAGTTGCTTCTCGTTCGATTTCATCTTCCCGTGACGAAATGAAGTTGGCAAAATCTTCGTCGTATTGATTGACCCGACCCGTGAGAGCAAAACCCGATAGCCACTCCTTTTTGGCTTCTGCACGTATATCGGATGGCAACATATTGAAGAGACCTAATGTTGAAGTAATGAGTTGTAGGTTGGGTTAGGCGCAGCCGTAACCCAACCCGAGAAGAATATCATTGTTGGGTTTCGTTCCTCAACCCAACCTACGGGCTATCTAACCGTATGCAATACAAAAGAATAAAACGTCTTCAAGGTTTGATGTAGGCGTAGCCATCCTGCTGCAGTTCGATCAAGGTAACCACCCCGGCCGGGACGATTTCACAGCCCTCGATCAGATTTTCCGGGGGGATGTTGAAGCGGTTGAGGGCGTTGCGGCAGACCTTGAACGAGACCCGAGCCTGCTGCAGCTGCCAGATCTCCTCGCGGTATGGGGCGCACTCTTCGGTCTGCAAGAGGGCGACCGCCGGACCATTGAAGAGCAAGATCAGATCGTAATGCTTTTCCGGGATGGCCCGTAACAGGTTGCCGACATTGGCCAGAGCCAGGCTGAATGGTTTGACGTCGTTCATGTCAACGTGAAAGACGGCGCGGTAGTTCATAGGGATGCCTCCGTGAGTTCGGAACGATGAAAGGCGGCAGTAAACAGCCGCTGGGTGTAGGGATCTTGCGGGTTGGCGAAGATGGCCGCCGCCGGGCCGCTTTCGACGATCCGGCCGTGGCGCATCACCGCCAGCTGATCAGCGAGCGAGCGCACCACCCGCAGGTCGTGGGTGATGAAGATATAGGTGAGCTGATAACGCTCCTGCAGACCACGCAGCAATTCGATGATCTGATTCTGGATGGTCATGTCGAGCGCGCTGGTGGGCTCGTCAAGGATCAGCAGATGGGGGCGGAGGATGATGGCCCGGGCAATGGCGATCCGCTGGCGCTGGCCTCCGGAAAATTCGTGGGGAAAACGATCGGCGGTATCCGGATCAAGCTCAACATCGCGCAGGGCCTGTTCCACCAGGGTCTGCCGCTCTGCCTTGCTGCCGCCCAGACCGTGCACCTGCAAGCCTTCGGTGATGATCTGCTCAATGGTCATCCGGGGAGAGAGCGAAGAAAAGGGATCCTGGAAAACGATCTGCAGTTCCTTGCGCAGGGGCCGGAATTGGGCGTTGCTGAGCTCGGACAGGCAATGGCGCTCACTGCCGGGAAAATACAGGACCTTGCCCTCGTAACGGGTAAGGCCGAGCAGGCAGAGGGCCAGGGTCGATTTGCCGGAGCCGGATTCGCCGACCAGGCCCAGGGTGGTGCCTTGGTTGAGACTGAGACTGACCTGATCCACCGCCTTGATCATCGTCTTTTTGCGGCGGAAAAATCCGGTCCACTCCGACTTCATGGCAAAGGAACAGGTGATATCGGTGAGCTCAATCAGTTTCGGGCCGCCCGGCCGGGTCTGCTGGATGCCCCGGGGCACGGCGGCCAGCAGGTGGCGGGTGTAGTCTTGCTGGGGGCGGGCGAAGATTTCGGTCACCGTTCCCTGTTCAATAATTCGGCCGCCGTGCATGATCGACACGGTTTCAGCGATCTTGCGCACCATGGGCAGGTCGTGGGTGATGAGCAGCACCGCCATCCCGTATTCCGCTTGGATATCACTGATAAGATGGAGGATCTGGTCCTGGATGGTGACATCCAGGGCCGTGGTCGGCTCATCGGCGATCAGCAGCTGCGGTCGGCAGGCCAGGGCCATGGCGATGATCACCCGCTGCCGCTGGCCCCCGGACAACTGATGCGGGTAGCAGTTGATCCGGTACTCCGGATTATCGATGCCGGTGCGCTCCAGCAGCTGCAGGGCCCGCTCATACGCTTGCGTTTTACTCAGGGACTGGTGGAGAAGGAGCGGTTCCACCAACTGATTGCCGATGGTGTAGACCGGATTGAGCGCGGTCATGGGCTCCTGAAAGATCATGGCGATGCGGTTGCCGCGGATGGCCCGGATCTCTTTTTTGTCGAGCGTGGTCAGTTCCTGACCGGCAAAGACAATGGAACCGCTGCTTTCCACCCGGTTGGTATCCTCCAACAGGCGCAGGATGGACAGGGCGGTGACCGACTTGCCGGAACCTGATTCGCCGACCAGGGCATGGGTCTCGCCTGCCTCGATCCGGAGGTTGATGTTTTTGAGCACAGGTTCCCGTTGTTCTTCCTGGGCATGGGCAAGGAAGGTGAGCGAGAAGTTGTCGAGGGTCAGCAAGGGGGCCATGGAGTATCCATCAGAGTAGGGGTTGGTTGCGGTAATCTACCCGAGGGGACACGCTACGGCAACAGGAAGATAGCAGAGGCAGAGGATCCTGTTTCTCTCTGGCAGGGGAATAAGCTCTTGAAAAGATAAGAAGAGTGAGTATACATACATTCCACTGGCGCAGTGTCATGCGCACGGTTGCCGCACCATGGTTGTGCTCTACAGGGCGGCCGCCGTCCGTCGTGGGCGCCCCTTAATTGTGAAAAAACTACCATCTCTATATCGAATCGCATGCGTGTACGCTTCGTTTCTCCCGCCTCCATCAGGGACCTGCTCTGTTTTGGACTGACGGTCACCGCCGTGATCTGGCTGATCGTGCGGGGCAGCGAGCAGTTGGGCTACAGCTGGCATTGGCGTCAGATACCCCGCGCTTTTTGTACTGTTGTCGACGCTCACCTGATCCCCGGCCCACTGGTGCAAGGGCTGGGAGTGACCCTGGAAATCACCGGCTTAAGTCTGGTGCTCGCCACCGGCATCGCTCTGGTGACCGCGCTGCTCAGGTTGTCCGATTCCTGGGTCGGCCGCTGGTTGGCTCGGGTCTACCTCGAACTGATCCGCAACACGCCGTTGTTGGTGCAGCTATTTTTCCTCTATTTTGTCATGGCCCCGATCTTCGACATCGGTCGAACCGCAACCGCAGTGCTGGCCCTGAGCCTGTTTGAGGGCGCCTATGCCTCCGAGATCTTCCGCGCCGGTATCCAGTCCATCGGCCGAGGTCAATGGGAGGCCGCCCACAGCCTCGGTTTGAGCCGTGCCCAGACCTATCGCTGGATCATCCTGCCCCAGGCCCTGCGCCGCATCCTGCCGCCGCTGACCAGCCAGGCGGTTTCCCTGGTCAAGGATTCCGCGCTGGTCAGCACCATTGCGGTCTATGATCTGACCATGGAAGGGCGCACCATCATTGCCGAAACCTTTCTCACCTTTGAGATCTGGTTTGTGGTGGCGGCCATCTATCTGGGGCTGACCCTGACCCTGTCGACCCTGGCTCATGCCCTGGAACGACGCTACCCACGGATTGCCTGAATGGTGGGCTTTGCGGCAAGGGGGGGGATATTGCAACCGACCAGTCAGGATTGTCATTTCGACCACAGGGAGAAATCTCAAGACGCATCACAACTCTACAAAGGCCCGTTATTTTGAGTGCAAAGGCGAATACGAGTGGCGTGGCTGTCAACGGCGAGGAGGTGATCATCGTCGCCGATCACCTGGTCAAGACCTTTCCCGGCCCGGTACTGGCCCTTAATGATTTCTCGGTCCGGGTTAAACGGGGCGAGGTGCTGGTGCTGATCGGCCCCTCGGGGTCCGGCAAATCGACGGCCCTCCGCTGTCTTAACGGTCTGGAAACCATTGATTCCGGTGCCATTGTGATCGACGGCATTCCCCTGGACAGCAACGAGAACAACCGGCTGGCCATCCGCCGCGAGGTGGGCATGGTCTTCCAATCGTTCAACCTCTTTCCCCATCTCACTGTCCTGGAAAATATCAATCTGGCCCAGCGGCTGGTGCGCAAGAAAAGCAAAACCGAAGCGACCCAAGCGACCAGAGAGCTTTTGGAAAAAGTAGGGGTGGGAGAGAAGATCCATTCCTATCCGGATCAACTTTCCGGAGGCCAGCAGCAGCGGGTCGCCATTGCCCGAGCGCTCGCCCTGCGGCCCAAGGTGATGCTCTTTGACGAGGCTACCAGCGCCCTGGATCCGGAAATGATCGGCGAGGTCCTGGATGTCATGCGGACCCTGGCCCAAGAGGGCATGACCATGGTGGTGGTCACCCATGAGATGGGCTTTGCCCGAGAGGTGAGCGACCGGGTCGTTTTTATGGAGGCAGGCCGGATTGTGGAGGAGGGGAGAACCGCAGACTTTTTTCTCCGCCCCGTGGAGGAGCGGACGCGTGAATTTCTCGGCCAAATTTTGTAACTGAGTTGTCGGTGCATCTCGAGGTTAATCGTCTGAGGTCTTTGCGACCATAAAGGAAAGGGGGAAGGGAGGCCGCTTGATGTGCGTCGGGCTCATTTTTTCGAACAGATTTAAGCTGCTGCAACCTGAAACCTGCCCAACCTGCCCCCAAAAGGAGAAGAAATGAACGCTACAGTTGTGCGAATGCTGCTTGCCTGCACCTTGGTGCTGTTGCTGGCGGAGAGGCCCTTTGCCGGTGAGATCCAGCAGAAGATCGTTGCCGAGAGCGCCATCGAGCAAATCGTCCAGCGCGGCACCCTTCGGGTGGGCATGGATGTCTTTGTCCCCTGGGCGATGAAGGATAAAAAGGGTGAACTGATCGGCTTTGAGATCGATGTTGCCCGGCAGTTGGCCAAGGACATGGGCATCAAGGTGGAATTCGTGCCCACCAAGTGGTCCGGGATCATCCCCTCGCTGCTGGCCGGTAAATTCGATGTCATCATCGGCGGCATGACGGTCACGCCGGAACGCAACATGAAAATCAATTTTACCAGCCCCTATTATTTTACCGGGCAAGGGCTGTTGGCCAACAAAAAGATGACCGAGGGGTTTACGGTCGAGGATTTCAACCGGCCCGAGATCACCCTGGCCGCCCGCCTGGGTTCGACCGCTGCCCTGGCCGCCAAGGAGCGCTTTCCCAAGGCAACGCTGCGGCTGTTTGACGATGAACCCGCCGCCGTGCAGGAGGTCCGCAACGGCCGGGTACATGCCATGGTTGCCGGGCAGCCCTTGCCCGCCCACAGCGCCGCAGGCGCCCCCGATACCCTCAAAGCCTACCCCGAACAGCTGATGAAGGAACCGATCTGTTTCGGGATCCGCAAGGGCGATGTCGACACCCTTAATTTTTTCAATAACTGGATTGAGCTCGTTAAAAGCAAGGGCTGGATCGACGAGCGCTACAACTACTGGTTCGGTACGACCCAGTGGCAAACACTCGTGCAATAATCGCGGCCTCTTCCTTCCCTGCGACCGCTCATGCAGCCTTCCCGCCGTGGCAATAACTGGCTCGATACGCTCTTACTGATTCTGTTAGCCGGTGCGGCAGGGTTTGTGGTCTATCGAATCACCGTTCGCCTCGACTACACCTGGAACTGGGCGGTCATACCCCAGTTTCTCTTTCGCTACGACCCGGAACAAGGCCGGTGGGTGGCCAACTATCTGGTTCAGGGACTGATGACCACGGTGCGCCTGAGCCTGTGGAGCAGTGTGCTTGCCCTTATCCTCGGTCTGCTGATGGCCCTGGCCCGTACCGGCGCAAGCCTCTATTGGCGGCTGGTGGCGCGGACCTATATTGAGCTGATGCGCAACCTGCCGCCGCTGGTCATCATCTTTCTTTTCTACTTCTTCCTGGCCGACCAGCTGATTCCGCTCCTCAATCTTGATACCCTGGCCGCCACGGCTCCATTGCTGCGGCAGCGCCTGATCACCCTGCTGTTTGCCCCGCCGGCACAACTTTCCGCTTTCCTCTCCGCCCTGGTCACCTTGGCTGTTTTTGAAAGCGCCTATGTGGCGGAGATCCTGCGTGCGGGGATCGAATCCATCGGTCGTGGCCAACGGGATGCGGCCTCTGCCCTGGGATTGACCCCTGGCCAGAGCCTGCGGCATGTCGTCCTGCCCCAGGCTATCCGCCGGGTTCTGCCGCCCTTGGCCGGCCAGCTGGTCTCGCTGATCAAGGATTCGGCCATTGTTTCAGTGATCTCGATCCAGGAACTGACCTACCAGGGCACCCAGCTGATGGCCTCCACCTATCTGACCATCGAGGTCTGGCTGACCATTGCCGCCCTCTATTTCCTCCTGACCTTTCCCTGTTCCCTGATGGTGGACCGCATGGACCGGCAATGGAACAAAGGGCGGTGAAAAAAAACGGTCGGTGCAGTTGCGGCCACCTCTGGAACGCGTTACCTTGCCTTGCATGCTGTCGCAACCCGCGTTGGCGTTACAGGGGTTTCCTCTGATCCGGTAGAACCTATGAAAAATAAACAAACAGTCCTTCGTCTGGTGAGTTGCCTCACCCTCTTTGCCTATGTAATGCTGCCCTTGCAAGCCCTGGCCCTGAGCATCGGCGAGGAACGGAAGATTGGTGAACAACTGCTTTATTCCGTGCGCAAGGAATTGCCGGTGCTCGACGAGCCGGATATCAACCAGTACATCAACACCCTGGGCAGAAAGGTCCTTGAAAACGTCGGGCCACAGTATTTCGAATACCGCTTTTTTGTGGTCAAAAACAATCAGTTCAACGCCTTCGCTGCCCCGGCGGGCCTGGTCTTTTTTTATAGCGGCCTGATTGAAACCATGCGTTCCGAGAATGAACTCCTCAGCGTCCTGGCCCATGAAATCGGCCATGTGGTCAGTCGGCACATCGCCCAACGGCTGGACAAGGGCACCAAAATCAGTGCGATTTCGTTGCTGCTTGGTATCGCCGGTCTGGCTCTAGGGGTACCGGGGCTGTCGCAGGGTGTGCTGATGGGTTCCATGGCCACCGGTCAGGCGATTAACCTGCAGTTCAGCCGCGAGGACGAGGAACAGGCCGACCGGCTCTCCTTTGGCTGGATGCAGAAAATGCAGCGCAATCCTGTGGCCATGGAAGATATGCTCAAGATGATGCGGCGTACTACCCGCTACCGTATGGGCGGCGAGGTACCGCAGTATCTCCTGACCCACCCCAATCCCGAGGCCCGTCTCGGTTACGTCACCTCGCTTCTTGAGCAGCAACAGACCCAGAAGGCCAAGGGGTTCTACCTCAAAACCGATGAATTTGCGTTTTTGCGTTTCAAGTATCGGGTGATGATGCAGTCCCTGGATCATGACAAATTGCGGATGAGTTGCGTCACGACCCTGGCCTCCGCCACGGACCAGGACCAGCAGGCCATGGCCAACTACGGTTTGGCCCTGCTGGAAAGCGACAGTCATAATGTGGATCAAGCCCTGCAGTATCTCGCGGCGGTTCGTAAACACTATCCGACCAAGAATATTCTTGATATCGATCAGGCGGTTATCCTTGTGGAAGGGGGCAGGCTTGACGAGGCGAGCGTGCTGCTGGAACAGGCCTACAAACGCGATCCGACCGATATGTACGGCGTCTATCAACTGGCCAAGATGGAATTGTTGCGGGGCAACAGTGCCCGGGCGGAACAACTCCTCCAGAAAGTGGTGGTGGCTATGCCCGAATACCCGCAACTGTACTTCGATCTTGGTCAAATCGAGGCGGATCGGAAAAAAGAGGGGAGCAGTATCTTTTACCTCGGCAAATACAACCTCTACCGGGGGCGGATAAAGATTGCCAAGCAGTATCTCAAACGTGCCTCGAAAGATTTGAGTGTGTCGGAAAAGCAGCGCGCTGAGGCAAAGGACCTTGTGGAAAAACTCAAAGAACTCGAAAAAGGAATGTAACCGGCCATGCTGAAACGTTTTTCCATTTCACTTGATGAAAACCTTCTCACCCAGTTTGATGACCATATCAGGCCCAGGGGGTATTCCAACCGGTCCGAGGCAGTTCGTGACCTGATCCGAAAAGTACTGATCAACGAGGAATGGGAGCAGGACAGCGAGGTCGTCGGCGTGGTCACGCTGGTTTATAATCACCATCAGCCGCAGCTCCAGGAAAAGATGACCGAGCTGCAGCATGAATATTTTCATCAGATCACTTCAACGACCCATGTGCACATGGATCATCACAACTGCCTTGAGGTGACGATCGTGAAGGGGAGGGCCTCACAGGTGCGGGAACTGGCCGAAAAACTGATTGCCCTGCGCGGGGTGAAGAACGGGAATCTGACCATGTCGAGTACCGGTGGGCATCTGCACTGATTATTCTTTTTTGTGCTTCCGCCAGTTTTGATGGGTAATGCCGAATTTTTTGATTTTGTAATTCAAGGCCCTGGGACTGATCCCCAGGCAGTGTGCGGCGTTTTTCTGTACCCAGAGATTTTCGATCAGGGCTTTGATGATCAGTTCCCTTTCATGGGTTTCCAGGGGCTCGGTGGCCTGGATTAAGGAGGCATGGGGCCGGGTCAGTTCGGGGATATGCAGGGCCTGCAGGCTGATAATGTCGCCGTCTTCAAGGATCACCGCCCGTTCGATGGTATTGGCCAGCTGTCGGATGTTGCCCGGCCAGTCGTATCCTTGAATCATGGCAAGGACCTCAGGCGAAAAGCCGCTGATGTGCCTTTTATTCATGGAAGCAGCGGATTTTTCGAGCAGCTTTTGTGCCAGCGGGCCAAGGCAGCGGGGCCGATCCTTGAGCGGCGGCAAGTGGACGGGCAGGACATTGATCCGGTAATAGAGATCCTCCCGAAATTTTCCGGCAACAATCTGGTCGGCCAGGTTCCTGTTGGTGGCGGCAATGAGCCGCACATCAACCTTGATGGTCTTGTTGCCGCCCACCCGTTCAAAGGATTTTTCTTCCAGCACCCGCAGGAGTTTCGACTGGATTTCCATGGGGATTTCCCCGATTTCATCGAGGAAAATGGTGCCGCCGTTCGCCTGCTCGAAGCGGCCGATACGCTGTTTATCCGCACCGGTGAACGAACCCTTCTCATGACCGAAGAGTTCGCTTTCCAGGAGTGCTTCCGGGATATTGGAACAGTTGATCTTGATGAAGGGGCGGTTTCGGCGGGGGGAGTTGTAATGAACGGTGCCGGAAAGAAAACTCTTGCCCGTACCGGTGTTGCCAGTGAGCAGAATGGTGGCATTGGTGGAAGCAAATCTCCGCAGGCTGTTGATGATAGCCCTGAAATTGGCGCTCTCAGCAATTATCTTGTCAAAACTGTAGACAATATCTTGTGTGCTGTGCAGATAGGCGAGTTCGTTATCCTGTTGTCGCTGATAGAGGGCCTGGCGCACCGTCCGCTTGATCCGGGCAGGGGAGAGCGGATGGGCAAGCATATCATAAATCCCAGGCTCCAACTCCTTATCGATCAGCACCGTATCTTCTGATTCACAGGTGATGATGATCGGGGTGCACGGCGTGTGCTCATGAATTTGTTTGAGGAGATCGAACCTGCCGCCGTTTTCCGGTCGGATATCCATGAAGATGATATCGTAGGGTCTTTTGTTTATCTCCTGTTGAAATGATTTGGAGTCGCTTTTAAAGGTAATATCAAAGGTCGTTGCCAGGGCCATTTCGATACTCTGTCTGCTTTCCAGGGAGCATTCGTAGGCGAGGACGGCTGCTTTTCTTTCTTCCATGGCGGTGTACCGGTTGGTTGATTTCGATTTCGTGTTTGCAATATCTATTTCGTAATTATAAATCCCCTTGCAGGGAAAAGCAAAATAAAGTTCAGCTGTGCTGTTGAGGGTGAAAATGCTGCAAACACCAATGGATAGGGAGGCAACGGATTTTGATCTGGAGATGATGGCAAGGGCCTTGGCCCAAGCCCGCATAGCCGGTGCTGCCGGTGAGGTGCCGGTGGGCGCGGTCATTGTCGGAGCCGATGCCACCCTCTTGGCGGAAGCGGGCAACAACTGCATCAACCGGTCCGACCCGTCGGGCCATGCAGAAATGGCGGCGATCCGCATAGCGGCGGAGTCTCTTCATAATTATCGGCTACCAGGCGTCACTGTCTATGTGACCCTGGAGCCCTGCGCCATGTGTGCGGCGTTAATGGTCCATGCCCGCATCGCCCGGTTGGTTTTCGGCGCGGTTGATCCCAAGGCCGGGGCTGTTGTTTCGAAATATCATATCGGTGGCGATGGCCTGCTCAATCACTGCTTTGCCGTGACCGGTGGGGTCCTTGCAGAGGAATGCAGTCGTTTGTTGCGGGACTTTTTTCGGAACAGGCGTTAATTTTCTGTTGTAAAAAAGTGGTACTCAGGATAGATAAGGGCTCCACGTTTGGCGCGATGCAATACATCCGCCGCTGATGGACCGACAACGGAGAGGTGACCGAGTGGTTTAAGGTGCACGCCTGGAACGCGTGTGTACGCAAGTACCGTGAGTTCGAATCTCACCTTCTCCGCCATTTATATACCCCAAGTAATTCTTTTACTTGGGGTTTTTTTGTTTTATGAACTCTTGGTATACATTCCAGCGTACACTCTTTTAACGGATGCCCTCGGACTATATCGGACTCCAGAAAAGATTATCATCAGTTCATAGTTGTTCTCCTTCTATTATCACTCCTTATCTCCTCCCCGCCAACATCCCCCTGAAGCCTTCCCAAAAAAAACCAGAATGCATTTAATTATTGAATGGAGCGCTTGGTCAGAAATATCACTGATCCAGTTGGTATTTTGTGCTGTTTAGGGTTATGTGTGTAACCCACCTCAGTTAGCTGGAGGAAGAATTGGCAGAGGTGGCTGTTTAAATTCTAAGGAATGAATTTCTTGTGGCGTTGACGGGATGCGTTGCCACCATTGGACGAATAAAATTTATGATTCGAACTAGTGTCATGTCAATATTGAAATGTCGTAAAAATATGGTAAGATCTCTTCATTATCACTCCGGGAGGTTTGACTATGAAGAAATACATCGTGACGCTTACCAAGGAAGAACGAGAAGCGCTTGGCAGTTTGGTTTCAAAGGGGAAACATCAATCGCAAAAGATATTGAATGCACTGATTTTGCTTGATTGTGACACAGGGGATTACCAGACGAATCGGTCAACGAACGAGGAAATTGCCCGCGTCCTCAATATCAGCA
>JBBRBT010000079.1:0-12104 GCA_038205495.1 Desulfobulbales bacterium | reverse complement strand
AAGTTGCGTTGTGCACGGTATAATTCCAAGTACGATGATGCTTTTAATCGCTATATGGCGCAACCCAAGCGCCAAGAGCCAGCAGCAGAATCCAAGCTGTCACCGATTAAATGATTCTGGCCATAGACTGCGGATGCACCCAGAAGCCGGAACAAATAGGTCGGTGACAGGGCCGTTGTTCAACGCAACACAAACACCGCCGCTCCGCCGATGATCATCACCGCCGTGCCGATGCGATGGACACGACCATGTGCTCTTTTCCAGGCGTGCCACCTCTGGGCCAGGAGCAGCATCAACACCATGAAAGCAACCGCGATCACGAGCGAGGCCGCAAAACTAAAGCGTTGCGCCGCCAGCACCACCAAGGATTTCCCCGCCCAGACCGGCTGATACAAAATCTGCAGGTGGATGAAATAGACCATCAGGGTCTCCTGCCCAGCGCAAACGATGCGCGGGCTCAACCTCTCCCGGCCACGGCAGAGGAAAAAACAGAGGCCGAGCAGGATCAGCACCCAGCCCAGTCGTGCCGTAAAAAAGAGGATATGGGGCCGTTCATCAACGATCAGCCCCAGGCGGTCTTTCAGGTACACCAACAGCAGCAATCCCAACATTGCCACCATGATCCCGGCCAGAAGCAGTCCTTGGGTGAAAGGGACGGTTGTGCCTCGCGCCTGAGCTTGCAAAAAGAACCAGGCGACCAGGACTCCGGCGGCCATAAAGCCGAACCAGGGAAGCAGGGGAAAGGTGGTGAAGCCGACCGGGGTCAGGTACGCGGCAAGGGGGAACGGGAGAATCCGCAAGATATCGACCTGGTAGATCCAGGCTGCAGGCAGGACCGTGGCACAGCCAAGCACGGTGACCGCCCCCAGAAAGATCCGGTCTCCTTTGATCAGCAACCGAAGGATGAAAATCAGCAACAGACCGCAGGCAATGCACTGGAGGATATCGATGCTGAAAAAATGCTGCCACTGTTCCGCGGTGGTAGCCTGTCGCCAGGCAGTGAGGGAAAAAGAAGGAATGTGCAGCAGATAGCCGAGCAACCAGATCAGCCCTATCCGCGCCAGGGTTGTCCAGAAGGGAGAACGCTGGGCCCGGAGCGCGGTGAGCTTGCGCTGGACAGCCCAAAGAAAAGCAAAGCCGGAGATAAAGAGAAAGGACGGTGCCACCAGGCCGTTGACGAAATCAACAAGGCCAAACCCGGGGACCCCGCGCTGGCCGGGATGCATCAGGGAATTAACCACATGCACCTCGATCATGACGATCAGGGCGATCCCGCGCATCAGATCGACAAACAACAAACGCTCGTTATGCATCGCACTTCATCGGCTGGCAACAGCAACCCAGCCCTTCTTTTCCTCATCAAGCCAGAGAAAGATAGCCATGAAGATGATTTTCAAATGATCGCTATGGGGGGACCGACGAACTGTGACGCGAGATTGACGAAGGCGTGGAGTTCCATTTAAAACGGAAACAATTCCGAAGCGTTCCGACAAGGAAGATATATTTAACCTAACCATTAAATCAGTACCCATAAAATCTATCAGCTAAGCTCTAAAAGCATTATAACCTCCTTGCTCATACATAAAATTGGGAGAAAAAACACCTGAAGGTTTTTTATTGGCGTCCATTCGAAAACCGGGATGCCGCTCCCAAAATATTTACTCTCATTCCCCGTCGATAGTACCAACCCGCATCTGTAGAGTAAAAATGTATTTCCTTGGGGCCCTGTTGCTGTCACAGCTTTGTAAAATGCTGGGCAATGACAGAGCCTCCCCCGATTTCCCCTTTCCCCTCGTGAAAAATGAGATTGTCAAATCTCTCCATCGATTACGGACTTCCTGAAAAGGTTATTCTCCAAACCCTCTCATTCTATTTAGGTGTTTTACATATCCATTTTACATCCAAAGTTCCTTTATTACATTCTTGGATATTACAATTTAACATGGAAATAATGGAGAATTCGGAACAAATCGTCCGCTTTGGATAACTTCACCAGTTGTCGGTCCGCAAAGAGGAGAAAGGCCGCCCCAAAATTATTCACAATGGATATTTGCCGGAATGTGAGCTCCAAACGGACTTCGGCCCGGTTGCTGTCAAGGTTGCAAAGATTCGCGATAAACGTGAACAAGGCGTGAAATTTGATTCAACGCTGTGCCCTCCATATGTTTGGAAAACCAGAGACATAAAGGAAGTGTTACCAGTGCGTTATCTCAAAGGTACTCCACTGCTCTTAACAGAAGGATAACATCATGTATCAAGAAAACGCCATAAAGGCATCTCAACAACACATCACAGTGTCCACTCCCATGGGTGCGACGCTCATCAAGGGCGGCGCCACTTTTCGTGTGTGGGCACCGGCAGCAGAGCATGTCTATGTCGCGTTCCATGGCGCGAAGGGATACGATCCTAAGCCCCATGACGAATTGGTCAAAGACCCGGCGACGGGCCACTGGACAGGCTTTTTCCCTAACGTGACCGATGGGACGAAGTATCGCTTCTATATCATCGGCAAGAAGGGGTGTAAGGGCCGTGACGGCCATGGCAATGAGCGCGATGGCGAGGGACTGAAGCGCGACCCGTGGGCACGGGAACTTGAATTCGGATGGCCAGACGTGGAGACCTTGGACTGGCCCGATGTGGACTGCATCGTGCGCGAGGCGAATGATTACCCGTGGCACGATGAGGGCTACCGCCCACCAGAGTTCAACGATCTCGTCGTCTATCAATTACACATTGGCGTTTTTTACGCCCGTGACGTGCGGGGCAACGACATCCGTAAAAACCGGGTCGCAAAGATGCTCGACGCCATTGATCGAATTGAGTATCTGGCCGATCTCGGCGTCAATGCCATTCAGCCGCTGCCGTTTGTTGAATTTGGCGGTGAATGGGGTCTTGGTTACAGCGGCGTGGATCTCTTTTCTCCGGAGATGGATTACTGCGTAAAGGCTGCCGATCTGGTGCCTTACCTGGTCAAGGTTAACCACCTGCTCGCGTCCAAGGGGTGCGCCCCGCTCCGAGAGGAACAACTCATCGGCCAGGTGAATCAGGTCAAAGCGTTGGTCGATCTCTGCCACCTTCATGGGTTGGCTGTCATAACAGATGTGGTTTACAACCATGCGGGAGGCAACCTCGATCAGCAGAGCCTTCACTATCTCGACTTCCCGGAAAACCCAAACAACGGCAATAGCCTTTACTTCACCGACCAAGGTTGGGCCGGCGGCAAAGTGTTTGCGTATTGGAAACCTGAGGTGCGCGACTTCCTTATCCAGAATGCGAAGATGTTCCTCATGGATTTCCACGTCGATGGCATCCGTTTCGATGAAGTCGGGGTGATCGATGACAAGGGCGGCTGGCGGTTTTGCCAGGATCTCACCAGCACACTTCGTGCCGTGAAACCCGAGGCTGTGCTCATTGCTGAATATTGGCGTGATCACCGCTGGCTCGCTGTCTGGATGCCGCCCGGCGGTATGGGGTTCCACATGGGTTACAACGACCTCATTCGCAATGGCGTCCGCGAGTTGATTGCCGCAGCCGCTGGCGGAGGCAGTGCCAGCGTGAATATGGGAAAACTCAAGGGCGCACTTGAACGGCCGTGGAACTATCCTGCCGCGTGGCAGGCGTACAACTGCATTGAGAACCACGATTTTGTGCTCGATATGGACGGCGACCATCGCAAACCGCGCATCCCGAAGCTGGCCGACTGGAACGACCCTCGCTCGTGGTATGCCCGCAGCCGCACCCGCGTGGCAATGGGCATCCTCCTCACCGCTCCAGGTGTGCCGATGCTCTTTATGGGACAGGAATTTCTCGAGGACAAGCTGTGGTCCGACAACCCGAATTCGACCGGTAGTTTCCTGTGGTGGGAAGGTCTCGAAGGCACGGACCGACACATGGGCGACCATCACCGCTTCACGCGTGACCTGATCTGGCTACGCCGTAAGCATCCCGCCCTGCGCTCAGAGACGGTCAATGTCTTCCATGTAGATGAACAGAACCGCATCGCGGCATTTCACCGATGGGTGCCGGGGATTGGACGTGATGTGGTGGTGGTGGTCAGCCTGCGCGAAAAGAGTTTCTACGATCGCAGCTACCGGCTAGGTTTTCCGTTGCCCGGCCATTGGCACGAGGTGTTCAACAGCGATATCTACGACTACTTTTTCAACAAAGGTGCGGTCGGAAATCCCGGCGGCCTTTCTGCCGACGGCCCAGGAATGCACGGCCTGCTCCACTCTGGCGGCATCAGCATTCCCGCAAATGGCCTACTCGTATTCGCCCGAGCCCCAGGTAACTGATGTCTCGGCAGGCTCCAGCACCCCTGGCTCTGGGGCCCAGGAAGCAACGGAACATTTCTGTGAAGCTTCGCATAAATAACGCGCAACAGTCTGGACGCCGCCCGCGCACGGGGATGTATTGGTGTCCGGCGTCCAAAGCTCAAAACACACCGGCAGCACAGCCAAGACTCGTATTGTGTGGGTGTCTGCAAGTCTTCTAAAACTGAGGTGGCCTCTTGCTCAGGGATGAGGCTTAATGGGGGTGGCAAAAAACAAGACGGCAAAAGAGGCCGAGGCGCTTCCGGCAAGATGCCGTTCGTTGCGACTTTGTCACTCTCTGACAAGGCCCATCCTTTTCCCCCAAAGCTGAGCCATCTCACCGGCTTCACCCCTGAGCGAAATCTCTTCCTGGTCCACCAAGCACCTCCGCCCGGAAGTTTTGCCAACTCCGATGGCACGAATTGTTTCCCCGGGGTAACGCAATCCCAGTGCGAGCACGAGCCCATCATCCCCACCCAGGAGGCCAAATATAATGGCAAGGTATTCGAGCGGCTTAACACGATAAGAGGAAAGATACAAAGTGCTCTGCACAGTACGTATCATGCCCTGAGCAAACGCCGAGTTTTGCTCTCGTTTCAACCGTCGATTTCAAATGCACACCATGATTGAAAGACTCGTTTATTTTGCCCTGCGGACTCAACCTGTCCCTCAGCGCCCTTTGAGACTGGGTGAAGTTCGAGGGTAATCACAATTTTTTTCAAAAATAATACGAGCCGCTGCTACCCGCTCCTCGTTTTACACTAACCACTTGGTTTCATAAGGGATATATGAATATGCCACCATATGACGGACATCCAGAGGAACATTCACAAGTGGGACAGGCATCAACTCCAACACCCCCATATGATCTTTCCGTGGTGCCGGAACGCGATTGGGAAAAATTACTCACTCTTATAAAGGATGGGCACATTGTTCCGGTGATCGAGCCGGAATTACTGTGCGTCCCCTGGAAAGGAGATCCTGCAGCGAGGCTCTACGATATTTGGGGAGAAGCACTTGCCGAGCGCAGAAACATCGCCACAAATCCCGACCCGGAATGAACACCGCTCTTGTATCGGGTTGCCAGTAGCGCAAGCATGGTTTCTGTAATACCGCAGGGGGATCTGGAGTACGACATCGACAACATCATCCGCTGCCAGGAGTGGCCGCTGCCGGAATCTCTTCGGCTTCTGGCTGAGATTCATGATTTTCCCCTCTATGTTACCACCACGATAGACCACCTCATGGAACGGGCCTTACGGGAAGGGTCCGGTACCCAGAAGACACCTCGGCAGATATCCTTCTGCCCCAGAGGCAATCCCGCCAATATCGATCTTTCGGAGGATTTTCAACCGGGAGGTAACGGCTTAGTTTTTCATCTTTTCGGTGCAACCTCCACCGATACGGAAGGATTCGCTGCCACCGAAGATGAACTGATAGAATTCAGCTGGTCGCTGATCGATCATGACTATGCCCCGAAGCGGCTGTATGATTTCTTGCGCAAGAAAACGATACTGCTCCTTGGCTGCAACTTCCCCGATTGGCTCGCACGCTTCTTTATCCATGCCTTGACACGAAAACCCGATTCACAAATTGCCGTCACGTATGTCAGCGCGTGCCCAGAGTGCGGGTTGCGGAATTTTCTGCAACGAAGGAAAGCACGTCTTCTCCCTCCCGTCTCCCCCGTTGATTTCGTGATAGAACTCCACCGACGGTGGAAGGCTCAGCAACATGAAAAGACTGCCACAGCAGCCGAACCGGTCACTGCGCCTGAGCTGCGTCCGGCTAAAAAAGGATCCATTTTCCTCAGCTATTGTCGCGAAGATCGGGAGACCGCAGTTGCTATACGGAATCAACTCGACGCAGCAGGCATAGATATCTGGATGGACGAAACCGGGCTTGAACCGGGAGCGGAATTCAGGGAGGTTATTCATGCGAGTATTGAAAACGCCTCTTTTTTTATTGCGTTCATTTCACGATCACTTGACCTTTCTGAATCGGATCGACCGGGTCGTTTCGTCTTTAATGAATGGAAATGGGCAGAAGAAGTCAGTGAAGAGCGCCCACCGAATATGTCTTTTCTTCTTCCCTTGGCCATTGATGACACACCTGCCGATGCCAAATTCCTCTGTCGGTCCTTGCGGGACGCGACTTGGACCTATTTTCGTGACGGCAAACTCCCCGCGAAATTTATCAGTTCATTGCAGGATGGCATCAGACGTTTCCGCGGCAAGTCAGGAGGACTCAGGCCATGACAGCAACCTTCCCCCCCCTCGCATCTCCTGAGACGGCTGCCTTCTTGGCAAAAAATCCTTGGAAAAGCCTGCAGTTCTACAAAGAAGAGGACCATGACCTCTTTTTCGGGAGAAGTTCAGAAACGGAAGAGGTTGTCCGCCTCGTTCAGCGTGATCAGCTTACCATCATTTTTGGTCGTTCCGGCTTGGGAAAAACATCCCTGCTACGGGCTGGGGTGATACCGCGTCTTCGAAACGAGAAATTTCTGCCGATCATCACGCGTCTATTTTACTCGCCTTCTGCAGACGCGCCCGTTCAGCAGATAATCGAGGAGGTGTTCAAAGCTGAAGCTGCAGCCGGGATGGATATTGAAGACACAGGTTCCCCGGCCACTCGCCCCTATTTAGGAGAGGGAAAGGAAACGCTGTGGGAACTGTTTCATCGTTACCGCTTCTGGGGATCGCGTAACGACCTTGTCATTCCGGTGCTGATACTTGATCAGTTTGAGGAGGTTTTTACCAACGGCCGCCAAAGCCCGCACACCGAAGCATTTTTTGAGCAGCTCGGCGATCTCGTCGAAAACCGCATGCCGCTGGGTATAAGGAAGTGTATCGAAGAGACGGGGGAACGACTTGCATTTGATACACGGGCGCAGAACTACCGCGCAATTCTGTCACTGCGGGAGGATTTTGTGCCGCGGCTGGATTCTCTGCGACCGATAATGCCGTCGGTAATGCGCAACCGATTCGTACTGGCTCCTTTGCTTCGAGCGCAGGCTGTTGAAGTGGTGGCTGCCGCTGGTAAACAATGGGTGTCCGAGGCAGTTGCCAAGGAGATTGTCGCGGTGGTAGCAGGCGAGGCACCGACCCCTGAGCGGGTAGAGCAGGTTTCGGCACTCGACCCAGAGGTTGAGCCAGCCTACCTGAGCGTCATGTGCTACGAATTGTTCGAGCGCATGAATGAATCAGGCCGTTCAACAATTGATTCCGACCTTGTTGCAAGGGAGCAGCGGAACATCCTAGACACCATGTATGAACGCAGCTTCTAGGGGGTGGACGCGAGAACACGGATCTTCGTCGAAGACCGGCTTGTAACCTCGACGGGATTCCGTGGCACCGTACCCTTGGCGGAAGCGGAACGGGCAAACATACCGCTTGCCGATCTGCAACGGCTGGAAAATAGCCGAATTCTCCGCTATGAGAAACGGCTCGGCACGACACATCTTGAGCTTTCCCATGACCTGCTGACGAGTATCGTCAGAAAAAGCCGGGACGCACGCGAGGCCGTAGCCCAACGGCAAGCAGAACATCTTCGCGAAGAAGAGCTTCGTGCTCAGTTGCGCCGGACACGCCAGCACTCCCTGGTTGCAGTATCGGCCGCCCTGCTCCTTTTCGCAGGAATCCTCTTCTACCTTTTCGGGTGGGTGGTACCGTACCACTCATATAGCAGAGATTTTACCAAACGGTGGGGGGTAATCTATCCGACAGGACCTCTTTCGCGATTCGCCGTCGCACACCGTTCATGGACACTCCAGCTGACCAGAAAGGGATGGTTCAATCCTGTACAATCGGTCGAGGTGCTCGACGCAAACCAGAAACTGACACCCAATCATCCGATGAAGACCTACCTGGCTGATTGGGACAAGGTGGAACACCAGGAAAAGCCATCTCAGTACGAATTCGTCAATGATAGTAATAATAAGGTAGTGTACGAGGTCGCCCGGGATCGGTTTAACCGGAAAGTCTGGACCTTTGTCCATGTACCGGTGGAACGGCAAGATGCAAAAAAAATCGACAAAAGGTTTCTATGTGGATGCAGAGGGATACCCAAAACCACAGGGGAAAACCCGCGCTGAAATTGTCGAAATTATCTATGACCAGAGTGGTTTGGAAGCGGAAAAACACTACACGGATCGGAGAGGAAAGCCTATCCAGGGGCCGGAAAATGCCTATGGGGTTCGTATGAGCTACGACGATAAGGGGAGAATGATCCGGGATACCTCGTTGAACGAGCGTGGCGAACCGATGAACAATGCCAATGGAAACGCCGGCATGGCGTATACATACGATGCGGATGGTAACCCGATTGAAGGGCGTGCCTTTGATGCGGAAGATCAACCGACATTGATGAATTCAGGCTGGCATGCGGTTAAGCTTGCATATGATAAATGGGGCCGGGAGGTGGAGAGGCGCTACTATGGTCTTTCCGACGAACCTGTTGTTGAGACAAAGCAGCATGACGCACATACAATCACCAGTGACTATGATGATCAGGGCAATCTGAAAAGTATCAAACTGTTTGATACATCCGGACAACCTGTAAAGGCCGAGGCCGTATTTTTCCATTTCTTAGCTCATGAACGACGAGGTTCCTATGATGCCAAAAATCGCCTCGAGTCGATTTCCTATTTTGACGTTGATGCTAAACCGATCGCCGGGTCCGAAAGCTGGCATGAAATGAAATATGAGTACGATGACCAAGGATTCATAAAGGCCGTCAGCACATACGATCAAGCGGGTATAGCCGTTATGAACAAGGAAGGCTTCTGCCGGACGGAGTGGGAGAACGATGAGTATGGAAGAATCCTCAAAGAACGCTTTTACGATTGTGCTCACATGCTGGTAACGAATACCGAGGGGTATCACCTCAAGAAAAATACCTATGACAATGCCGGCAATCTTGTCAAAGAAGCCTATTTTGACGAGGGAGAGAGACCGGTATCGAATCGGACCAATGGCGTGCATTGTATTGAACGCGAATTCGATTTGTTCGGAAACTGCAGGTTAGAGAAATTCATGGACGAGTCAGGCGCTCCGGTCAACTCCCGGCAGGATTTCCATCGTGTTGAGTATAGATACGACCGATTCGGATCCCCGACAGCAACCAGCTGGTTTGATAAAGACGGTAAACCCTGTGAGGGGCCGGTCGGTGTACACCGCATCGAGAAGAGCTATGATGCAAATCGCGGCCTGCTTATGAAAGAAACCCGCTACGGTGCAAGCCATAACCCGGTTGCAGGTAAAGACGGCATCCATGAAATGGTCTATGAACATAACGATAAACAGCAACCGACTAAATCCCAATATTTCGGGCTTGACCAAAAACCGGCGGAAAACGGATACGGCAACCACCTTGTCGAACAACAGTATGACGACCGAGGGCGCCAGATCAGCCATACCCTGTTACGTGCTGATAGCACTCCCAACTGGGACCGAGATCTTGGGATCGCAACCAGAACCAGAGTCTATGACAGGGAAAACCGGTGGGTCGAAGAAGCGTACTTTGATGCCACGATGCATCTTGTCACCGGTCCTAACGGGTATGCAAAAGGCTCGATTGTGTATCATCCCGACGGCGAGGAATTCTCCAATTATGGCCCGAACGGCAAATTGACACTCAACCCGTTGGTTGGTTTTGCCATAAAAAAAACATCCTCCCGGCAAGGTAAGAACCGAGAGTCCTATTTGGGCCCTGATGGGGAGCTGATGACGGGTCCATTAGGATTTGTTGATCAGCGTGGAATAATGACCCCTTTGGAATAGAAAACAGCGTCGAAAATTGACCCCACTATGTTACCCACTCCGTGGTAATTCCAACACGGAGGTATTGGAGGATGTTTATAGTGGAGACAATAGCGAAGATACGGCGTTATCATTTTGTAGATGGCAAAAAGATCAAAGAGATTTGTCGGGATTTGAATGTATCGCGGAATACCGTTCGGAAAATACTCCGAAGCGGAGCGACCGAACATATTTACAAACGAAGCTCGCAGCCATTGCCCCAGCTTGGCGAACACGTTGTCCGAGTGGAAGAGCTTCTTGAACTGGATTGGGCGCGCCCTAAGAAGAGGAGACTGACTGCGCGTCGACTATTTGAGTTGGTACAAGCAGAAGGCTACACGGGTGGTTACGACAGCATTCAGCGTTTTGCCAAGAAGTGGCGTGAGCAAAAAGGCAGAGTGTCCAGTTCCGGTTTTGTCCCCTTGTTTTTTGCGCCGGGCGATGCCTACCAGTTTGACTGGAGCCATGAATGGGTCGTGCTTGACGGGGTAGTTCAGAAGGCGAAGGTCGCACATTTCCGATTGTGCAACAGTCGCCATTTTTTTGTAATCGCCTATCCCCGCGAGAGCACCGAGATGGTGCTTGATGCCCATAACCGAGCTTTTTCTTATTTCGGCGGTACCTGCCGGCGCGGGATTTATGACAACATGTCTACGGCGGTGAACAAGGTTCTGCCTGGCAAGGAACGCATATTCAACCGCCGCTTTGTTCAACTGTGCAGCCACTACCTGGTGGAACCCGTGGCCTGCACGCCTGGTTCCGGCTGGGAAAAGGGTCAGGTCGAAAAACAGGTGAAGAATATCAGGGAGTGGCTGTTTACTCCCCGCCCTCGGTTCAAGGATTACGAAGAGCTCAACAGCTGGCTTGCCGACCAGTGCTTAGCTATCAGTAAAAAACGCATGCACCCGGGGAACAAAGAGCGCACCATCTGGGAGATGTTCCAGGAAGAACAACCCAGTCTGATAGCAGTTACCTCCCCCTTTGACGGGTATGCTGAAAAGGAATGCATGGTTTCCTCGACTGGCCTGGTCAATTATGATCGCAACCACTACAGCGTGGACAGTGCCATAGCTGGTCAAACAGCCACGGTTCGGGCTACAGCAGGCCTGATCCAGGTGGTCAAGAACGGTTCGGTTGCCGGTGAGCATATCCGGCAGTTTGGGCGGGACAAAACGATCTATGATCCCTGGCATTATCTTGGCGTCCTCGAGCGCAAGCCGGGAGCTCTGCGCAACGGTGCACCCTTTCAGGACTGGGAACTCCCGCCTTGCCTGCAGCAGGTCCAGCGGCGGCTCTTGCCCCGCCTCGGTGGTGATAAAGAATTTGTTGCCATCCTGCTCGCTGCCCGTGCGCACGGCTTGGAAATCGTTGAACGGGCATGCCGCAAGGCAATATCGGATAAAACTATTCGCAGCGAGGTGGTCCTCAACCTGATCGCCAGAGAGTTGGACCCACCACCTGTGGATCCGGTATCCACCCCGGAGAGACTCTCTTTAAAAGAGGAGCCCATGGCCAACTGCGCTCGCTATGATGCGCTCCGTCAGGAGGTGGGTCATGCAGCGTCATGAACTCATGGATTTGCTCAAAACGCTGAAGCTCTACGGCATGGTCAGCACCTTCGACGAGACGTTCACCCAGGGGGTTCGGCACCAGCAGACAGCCCAGGAGATTTTTGGCCACCTCTGCCAAGCTGAGGCCGCCGAGAGGAAGGCAAGATCTATTCGCTACCAGATGGGGGCGGCCCGCTTCCCGGGTCCTAAGGGATTGGACGGCTTCAAGTTCGACCACTCTTCTGTCAACGAGCCGTTAATCCGGGATCTTTACAGTGGTCACTTTCTTGAACAGGCTAGGAATCTGATCTTTATCGGAGGCACCGGAACCGGTAAAACCCACCTCTCCATTGCTATCGCCTCTCATTGTATCAAGATGGGACACCGAGGACGTTATTTCAGTGCCATTGACTTGGTCAATCAACTGGAGCAAGAAAAGGAGATGGGCA
>JBBRBT010000078.1:0-12205 GCA_038205495.1 Desulfobulbales bacterium | reverse complement strand
CCCCCTTAAAGCAACCGCTTTCGCCATGATATCGTCGGCGGTTTGGGCGGCCCGCTGCATCATTGCCCGGTCATTAGAAAAGACCGGGATATTGACATGGACATTGCCATCACCGGCATGCATGTGGGTGGCGATAATGATCCGCCGCTTGCGCACCTCCTCAAATATCCGGCGGACATTGGCGCTGATCCGGTTATAACCGCGGAATAATTCCAGCAGATCATTCTCAAGATTTCTGAGCTGGACCTCATTGCGGACCGCCTCCTTGGTTTTCAAGGCCAAGGCGGTCAAGGTGGCGCGGCACAATTCGTCGGCCTTGGGGATCTTGGCCTCGAGCCAGTCCGGGTCCTCGATCGGTTCCGCGGTCTCCAGGTAGGTCATGATCTCCTGGACAATGGTTTCCTGATTGAAAATATCCTCCTCGATGTTGGTTCGGTCAACGTAACGGGCAAATTCCGCCAGTGCCGGCAGCGGCAGGACAATATCTTCATTGAGCTTGAACGCATTGGTGCGGGCGGCAATGGCCCCGAGGCGTTTACGGTCACGCCAGAAGCGGCTGGCTTCGTCGGCGTCGCTGGCCACAAAAATCTCGGTGTTGGTGTAGCGGTCGAGCAGAAGAAGCAGTTTTTCCTTACCGGTGAGAACCTGCTCGGTGGTATGGCCGACCATATCGATCAGCAACACCGCCTTGGGGGGTTCACTGCGCGCTGCCTTGAACTTGTAATTGATGGCCCGGATGTACTCCTCATCAAAGTGTTCGAGCGCCATGAGGGCCTCTTCACCGCGATTGACGAACTGTTCCGAAATCTCGACGATCACCCGGCTGGCCTCGTCCATATCTTCACCGAAAAACTCGAGACAAAAGGTCAGCTTCTTTTCATAGGCCCGATAGAGGATGAATTCCGCCGAGGTGATCACCCCATCGGTGCCCTCCTTCTGCACACCGGGCAAGCCGCCCAACGCCTTATTGGTGATATCCTTCCAGAGCCCTTTCTTGCGGATCTGATCGCCGCGCAGTTCCACCCGGCGCAACAGGTTCCCCTGCGCATCGAACACATCAAAGGCGACCTGGTCGGCGGGCAGAATTTTACGCATCGGGTGCCCCGAACGCCGCACGGTCCACATGCCTCCGCCGGGCATGGCAATGGTATAGGCCAACAGGTTATCAATGGCCGTGCCCCAGAGTACCGCAGTCTTGCCCCCGGCATTTTCCGAGATGTTGCCCCCGATGGTCGAGGCCCAGGCACTGGTGGGGTCAGTGGCGAACACCAGACCCTGTTTCTCGGCAAAGGCCATGGCATCCTGGGTAATAACCCCGGCCTCGAGCCGGAGCACCGCCATCTGCTGTGACGTCCCGTCATCCCCTTGAAATTCCCGGTGTTCGATGCCGTGGATGCGGTTGAGTTTTTCGGTGTTGATCATGACACAATCGCTGTGTACCGGCACGGCCCCGCCGGTCAGGCCAGTACCACCACCGCGCGGAATCACATGCAGGTCCAATGCTTCGATGGCCGCCAGCAGGAGCGGCACCTGCTCCTCTGCCCCGGGACGCACCACGGCTACAGGCAGAAAGAGCCGCCAATCCGTGGCATCGGTGCTGTGGCTGATCAGGGAAAAAGGATCAAAGCAGACATTGTCGGCACCAATGATCGCCCCAAGGCGTTTTTTGATCTTGGCTCGATTGCTTGCGGCTTCGCCCATCTCTTTTTGCAGCTCCCTGACCCGAGCCCGGCAGAGGTGGACAAGGTTGAGGACCTTGCCGCTTCGATTTTGATCAACACTAACCTTTTTGGCCGTATTCTCAATTATATCAAGATCATTCTTCATGGTCTTAAAGAAGGCATGACGGCGCAGCGGTGAATCAATCAGCTCCTGAAGGAGAAAGGGATTACGGTGGAGGATGAAGAGATCGCCCATGCAGCGCATCACCAGCCGGGCGGAGCGACCGCTGACCCGCTGACTGCGGAGCTCTTCGAGGTCGTCCCAGACCGCAGGACCAAAAAGGTGCTTGATGATCAAACGGTCATCAGCAGAGGTGAAATTATAGGGTATCTCGCGATAGTTGGTAGTTTTCATATGTTTTCTGTATGTGTGTAAAACAGGTTGATGCTGTTAGAAACGAAGCTGGATACCGTCATCTGCACCGGTGTTGTGCGATCATGGCAACCGGAGACAATGGCCGACCGGCGGAAAAGATCACGGCTAACTTGTCAGTGCCGGATAAGGAGCCCTCATTGGGGGACATGCCTGATAATAATGGAGGAAACATTGATTATTGATCCCGCTTCCTACCACAAGCAAAAAAGCGATGCAAATATTTCCCGCCCCATGGGAGGACTCTCGGGAATTGCCGAGAGGAGAGGATAAGCGTGGTGAGCATTTGCCCGCAACAAACAGGAAGACAACCCCGGTCAAGCAAATGCACGTCCTTCTCCCGTCTCTTCACAGGTCACACCATCGTGGAGAGGAGAGATACGCTGGAATGAAAAACAGTCTTTTTTCATCAGGACGGAAATCTATCCGACCGGACACCGCCATGGTCGAAGATCATCCCACCATTTGGCCGGTCAACCGTTCGGCGGGAAAGAAGCACGATTGAAAGGAGGAACGGGTTTCGGCGGAACCGATAATCGCCACCAGATCCTTTTCCTGGAAACGGAACTGCGGTCCGGGATTGGGCTCCAGTTGGTCGTCGCGGAGCACCCCGACCACCGAGACGCCCGTTTTCTTACGGATCTCGGATTCACCGATGGACTGCCCCACCAACCGGCAGTCAGCCCCCACCTTCACCCATTGCAGGTCGAACTGTTGCTCTGCTGAGCGCAATTGGCCCAGGGTCTGGTACGGTTTGCTCTGACTGAGCCTGCTGGTGAAGAATTCCTGGCGCAGGGCCTCGGTGTAGCGCTGGATCTCAGTCACAGGGATGCGCAGGGCGAGCAGCACCTGTCGGGTCATTTCCAGGCCAGCCTCCAACTCGGGATACACCAGATCGGTAACGTTCAATTCGCTGAAAACCTCGAAAAAATCCGGGTCCGATAATCTTGCCACCACCTCGATGGCACTGTTACTCCGCTGGGCATGGGCAACGATGGCCTGGGACTCGACAATGCCGGGAATGGTGACCACCAGCAGCACTGCGGTGGACATGGACGCGGCCTCAAGGACGATTTCATGACTAGCGTCGCCATAGACCACGGCAAATCCCGTCACCTGGGCCTGTTCGACCCGGCGTTGATCCAGCTCAATGATGACAAAAGGGATAGACAGCCGGTTGAGTGTTCGTGCGATCTGCATGCCTACCCGGCCGCCTCCGGCAATGACCACATGACCGCTGAATCCCTTGTCCGGAAAATTGATTGACTCGAGCAGTTCCTTCTGAAACCAACGTTTTTTCAAGGCGTACAACCGGGCGGTCTGAGCCGAAACGATTGGGGTCAGGACCATGGTCAGGACCGCGGTGGTCAGAATCAGATTGTAAAAATCGGTCGTGATCGAACCGGTGGCCAGGCCGATCCGCGCCAGCACAAAAGAAAATTCACCAATCTGGAACAGGCCCAGGCCAACAGCAAGAGGGACCACGTTGCCGTAACGGAACATCCAGGAAATCATCGCAAAAATGAAACTTTTGCCGAAGCTGACCGCAACGACCAGGAGCAGGATCGAGCCGAAGTTGTTGAGAAGAAACCTCGGGTCGAGCAACATGCCCACCGAGGCAAAAAAGAGCAGGCCAAAAACATCGCGCAGCGGAATGATATCGCTCAGGGCCTGGTGACCGTAATCGGATTCGTTGAGCACCATACCGGCGATAAAGGCGCCGAAGGCAAAGGACAGACCGACCAGATAGGTGACATAACCGATTCCCAGGCCGATGGCGATGATGGCCAGGAGGAAAAGCTCCCGAGAACCGAGCTTGGCGATGTGCCGCATCAGCACGGGCAGCAGTTTGGCTCCGAACACAAACATGCAGACCAGGAAGATTACCGCCTTGACGGCCGCATACCCCAGAGAGACGAGCCCGGCGGCGGGATCGTTCATCAGCGGCAGAATAATCACCATGGGCACCACCGCCAGATCCTGAACGATGAGCATGCCGATCATCACCTTGCTGGAGAGGGTGCCGAGCCAGCCCTGATTCATCAGGGTCTTGAGGATCACCATGGTGCTGGACAGGGAAATCAGGGCCCCGAACCAGACCGAGGTCTTCCATTCCCAGCCCATGAGCCAGCCAATCCCCAGCCCCAAGCCCACAGTTAAGCCGATTTGCAGGGGCGTACCCAGCAGAGCGATGTATTTAACCGGCTTAAGGTCCTTGTGCGAGAACTCCAGCCCCAGGGCAAAAAGCAGCAGCCCTACTCCGATTTCCGCCAACAGCTCAATGTCGTGCACCTCGGTGATGGTCAGGCCGCCGGTATGCGGACCGAGAAGGACACCGGCAAGGATATAACCAAGAATCAAGGGCTGCCGGAGCCGTTGCATCAGCAGGCCGCAGAAAAAAGCAGTGATAACGAGGAGGATAATATCGGTTGCAATGCCCATGGGATAATAAATGGTTCTGTCGAAGAGTTATGTTGCGGTAAGAGGAGGGAAACAAAGAAGGAACATATACCAACGGTAAAAAAAAAATCCAGTATATTCCTTTGCACCGAGGCGTATGCAGATGCAGCAAAGCGGGTCTTGCCGCACCCTCCCCGACCGGATTTCTGCTGCTGCGGTCAGGGAGAGTTGCCTCCCGCCTTTTGCCTAGGAGGCGTCGAGAATCTTGCGAATTGTTCGCAGTAACTCCTTGGGCGAGACTGGTTTAAAAAGCACCTCTGTCTGCAGATCTAACAGTTCTCTCTGCGGGATATTTTCCGGGGCATACCCACTGACAAAGATCCCCTTGATCTCAGGTTTCAGCCGGCGGATGGCATCAAGGGCAACCTTACCGTTCATCTTCGGCATGATAAGATCAAAGAGCAGCAGATCAACAGTGTCCTTATTCTCTTCAAATTTACGCACGGCATCTTCACCGTTCACAGCTTCGATGACGGTGTAGCCATTCTGCTGTAAGACCGTTGAGAACAACCGGCGCACCGTCACCTCATCTTCAGCAAGGAGTACCGACTCCTTGCCTCCCCGCGGCTTTTCTCGATCCAGCGGGTTTTGGGCAGGCAATTTTTTTTCTTGCATCATCGGCAGATAGATCCGGAATGCCGTCCCTTTTTCCGGTTCGCTGTCTACATTGATATAGCCCAGATGTTCTTGAATAATCCCATACACCACAGCAAGACCAAGTCCCGTTCCCTTGCCCATTTCCTTGGTGGTGAAAAAAGGTTCGAAGATCTTTTCCGCCGTCTGTTTATCCATCCCCTTGCCGGTATCGGCTACCGTGATCAGGGCATAGGGCCCGGGGTTGCCGAAACCATGGGTGTCGATGAATCCTTGGTCAAGTTCCATAGATTCGGTGGTGATCGTGAAATACCCCCCCTTGGGCATGGCATCCCGGGTATTGGTTGCAAAATTCATCAGCACCTGCTCGATTTGATGACTATCGGCAACGATCAAAAGCGATTGTTGAGCCAGATGCGTTTCGCACTGGATATCCTCACCGATAATCCGGCGGATGAATTTTTCGACTTTTGAGATGATTACATTCAGATCAACCGTTTGTTTGTCACTGGCCTGTTTTCTGCTGAACAGGAGGAGGTCCTTGGTAAGATGGGCGGCCCGTAATCCGGCCTCAATCATGGTGTGCACGCTCTTGCGCGCGCGCGCATTTTCGTCCAGATCTTCGAGGGCCAGTTCCCCATACCCCAGAATTGCGGAGAGGATATTGTTGAAATCGTGGGCTATGCCCCCGGCCAGAGTGCCGATGGATTCCATCTTTTGCGCCTGCCGGAATTGTTCCTCCAGTTTACGGTGTGCCGAAATATCACGAATAATTTCAATAACACCTTCGACCTTACCTAAAGAATTGATAATCGGAACCGCTCGAATCTCAAATTCCCGGCCTGGATCTCCTGGAAAGAAAATGCCGGTCTCATTTTTTCGCGAAGCAATACTTCGCACGACCGGACAGGGCGAGCAACATTCTGCCTTGTGCCAAAAGGTTGCGTGACAGGTTGTGCCACGCAGATCCTGGGTATCTTCGAGCCTGAACATCCTCTGCGCTGCCGCATTGGCCCATCGGATCTCAAGATCGGGTGAAAGATGGACGATGCCATCCGGAATATTACCCAGGAGCAACGCATATTCCTGTGCGAGTTGTTGGTATCTTTCCCCCTGCTCCTTGAGCGAGGTCTCTGCGTTTTTGAGTTGGGTAATGTCTGTGCAGATGGCACTGAGGGCATAAATCCTGCCACGTTGATCACGCAAAGGAAACTTCACCGACAGCATGGTGCGCGGCCCGTCGGGCAGGACTATCGACTCCTCCACCTCAAGGGGAGCGCCGGAGGCTAACACCTGGCTCTCGTTCGTGCTGATTGCTTGCGCCAGAGGGTGGGGCAGCAGGTCGAACACCGTGTGGCCTATAACTTGTTCGCTGGACTTGCCAAGGAGATTGAGAAGATAGGTGTTGGCGACCAGTACCCGGCCTTCCCGGTCTTTCACCCAGACAGCACTGTTGGCATTATCGATGATAGCCCGAAATCGCGCTTCGCTCTCCCGCAGATTATGCTGGGCTTGGGTCCGCTCAAAGGCGGTCCCCATCTGGAGCATTGCCCGCTCAAGCTGTTCAACCACGCAAAGGGGCACCATATTCTCGCGGCGATCGGCTACATGGATGAGTCCGAGGATTTTACCTGCGCTCCAGAACGGCACCAGGGCCACGGATTCGTATCCTTCCTGATTACAAACATTGCGGGTCTCGCCTCTTTCTTGTTCGGAAACTGTTGCCAGATATCGGCTCGTCCCGTTCATATAAAAGGAGCCGCCGGTTGTATAGAACGGCTTTCGCTTATCAGTATCGCCCTTGATCACATTGCTGCACATGCAACGGTCCGATTTGATCGAAAGTGGGTTTTCCTGCTCAAAAAATCGGCGGCTGAACCCCTCATAGGCCTGATAAGGGATATTACCTTCAGCATCCAGCACCCGGATACCCACAGCTTCACAACCAATAAAGGCCTTGACCTCGCGAACAAAATCAGCGAGCAAGGTGGTGATGTCGGTATGATCGTGCACCAGGTTGAGCAGACGCAGGTTGAATTGCCGGGTCTCCTCGGCTTGTTTCCAGATGGTGATATCCCGGGAGATGCCGAAGAGTCCGGTGCCTGTTCCCTGCGGATCAAAGACAGGTCCCTTGGTAACGAGGAAGACGAGGTGTGCGCCGTTACGGGTGGTCACCCATTCCTCTTGCGTCTGCACCTTGCCAGCCTCCATGACGGCACGATCACGAGCCATGATGTATGCAGCGGTTTCCGGCGGAAAAAGAAAGGTGTCATCACGGCCGATGGCTGCGGCGGCCTCACAACCCATAAAACGGGCCGCGGCCTGGTTGCAGAGCAGGTAGCGGCCCTGTCGATCTTTGACAAAGATCGCATCGGAAGTCCCGTCGAGCACAGCGCGCATGAGCTGCTCGTTTTTTTCCAGCGTACTTTCCGCTTCCTTCAGTCTCCTTTTCTCGGCTTGTTCCTTCATACAGCGTTCAATGGCGGGGACGAGACGAACGAGGCGGTCTTTCAAGATAAAATCGCTCAGCCCCCTCTTGAGCAGTTCTACGGCGGTTTCTTCGCCGATAGTGCCGGACACCAGAATGAGGGGAACATCCCGGAGACGTTTTTTGAGGATTTCCAGGGATTCTAAAAAATCAAGGCTGGGCACGTTGAAGTCGGAAAGGATCAGGTCCCAGTCCGTCTCCTGGAGGGCAGCTGCCAGTCCGTCGGCATCCCTGACCCATCGGATTTCGGCGGGTAAATTACTCTGGCGAATCTGACGTTCTATCAGGAGATAATCAGCCTCAATGTCCTCAATCATCAAGATCTTCATCGTTTCTTTCATCGCAGGCAGGGTGGTTGGTTGGTAGCTATCCAGTAGACACCCAGGCGTGCTACGGTTTCAGCAAATTCAGAAAATTCCATGGGTTTGCGAACAAAACTATTGGCACCACATTCGTAGCTCTGCAACCGGTCTCTTTCTTCACCAGATGAGGTGAGGATAACCACAGGCACCAAACTGGCCCCCTGGTCGGCACGGATTCTCTCCAGCACCTCCAGTCCGGAAAGACGCGGCAGACCAATATCCAGCAGGATGACAGTCGGCAGCTCGCGGCCGAGGGCATCATAAAACTCGCCCTGATTGAAAAGGAAATCAAGGGCCTGCTGACCATCCCGCACCACATCGATCCGATTAGCGACATTGACTTTTTTCAGTGCCCGCAGGATGAGCAGTTCATCCTGCGCATTGTCCTCAACCAGTAGAATGGATGTATTGCTCATCACGGCTCCTTCATCTTTTCGCCGTGGCCCGGCAGGTTGAAACAAAAAGTCGCGCCTTGATCCCGCTGCCCTTCCGCCTCAATGGTGCCCCCATGCCTATGGAGGATGCGCTGGACTGTGGCTAAGCCGATACCGATACCGGGGAATTCTTCCTGGCGATGCAGGCGCTGGAAGGGCTGAAAAAGTTTGGCGGCATGGGCGGCATCAAAGCCGGCGCCGTTATCGGTGATGCAAAAGAAGTGTTGCGCACCCACCTTGCGGGAAAAGACCCGGATGATGGCCTTGTCGCGACGTGAGGTATATTTCCAGGCATTGGCCAGCAGGTTGCTCATCACCACCTCCAGCATGATCGTATCGCCTCTGGTGACAAGATCCGGTGCTACCTCCCAGGAAACGACTCGCTCCGGCTCAGCTGTTGCCAAGGCCCGCAGCAGCTGTTCAGCCATTGACGAAAGATCGACCCTGTCGCGGTGCAACTCAGCGCGGGTGCTGCGGGATAAGGTCAGCAAGCCATCGATCAACTCACCCATCCGACGACTGCCGATGATGATCTGATCCAGATACAGCCGGGCTTCCCCCGCCAGACTGTTGCCGTAATCCTCTATCAGAGCTTGGGAAAAGCCGCTCATGGCACGCAGCGGGGCCCGCAGATCGTGGGATACCGCATAGGTAAAGCTTTCCAGTTCGGCATTTGCGGCCACGAGTTCGGCGGTACGTTGCTCCACCCGCAGCTCAAGCTCGGCATTGAGGGCCTGGATCTTTGCCTCAGCCTCTTTGCGTTCGCTAATATCTTGAAAAATCCCTTCGATCCGGACGACTCTCCCCTCCCGAAGGACGGGCTGCCCCACCGTTCGGATCCATTTCCGGATGCCTTGTGCGGTAATCAATTCCAACTCCAGATCATAGGGACGGGCATTGTCAATGGCTTCTTTGAGGGCCTGCTGTATCGCGACGAGATGGTCGCCTTGATAGAAGCTCAAACCGATCTCGGAGTTGGTCACCGCATCCAAATCAAGACCGTGGATGCGGGCCACCTCATCGGTCCAGGTTCCTATGCCCGTCGCAACATCAAAGCCCCAGCCCCCGACCTTGGCCATCCTGCTTGTTTTGTCCAGCAGCGCCTCGCGCTCCTTGAGGATCCGTTCGGCCCGGCGGCTATCGGTTACATCAGCATGCGTTCCCACCAGGCGAACAACCCGTCCGGATGCGTCTCGATCTGGAAAGGCCAACGACACAATATCCAGATAGCGGCCATCCCGATGGCGCATGCGGAATTCGGCATGCAGCCTTTCGGATCGCCCTTCGATAAGATTTTGGAGTAACGCAAGGGTCTGTCCCTGATCGTCTGGGTGGATCAACTTGTTCCAGGTATCGAAATGAGGTTCCAGCTCATCTTCCCGATACCCGAACATTATCTTCCACCGTGGTGAAAAATACACCTCATCCGTTCGCAGGTTCCAGTCCCAGAGCCCATCACGGGTACTGCGCATGGCCAGTTGGAAGTCTTCCTTTCGCAGATGTTTTTCTTCTGGGGCGATTTTTTGGGTCATCTGTTGCTCTTTTCCCTCACTGCGGGTGCAAGGCACCAGGAGGCTGCGATGCATGAATACCGATGTCGACCAATTTGAATTCTAACGGTTCTGGTATCACGCCTGGGAAGGTATGATATTGCTGCAGTGGTGATTTCTATTCAGATGGCTACAAAAAAGGACAAGGAAACCGGACAATATAGGATGTGCTCCCCGACTATCTCTCAAGTTAGCAAAAAGGGTCCATCGATACAAGCCGTAAAGCAATATGAGCCTGAGAACAACCGATCTCCCCGCTCCAGGAGGCAGCAATGCGTTTGATACGAAGAGGACCATAACACGTTTTACCAGAGCTTTTCTACGATCCGTAGTTACCAGTGATTAATGGTTCAAGAGGTGCGCTGTGCACAGAAACTGTTTTTCCCAAACGAACGAATAGTGAGCTGGCAATCGGTCCGGAATTAAAAGAGGAACCCGGAATGCCCGTTGGCTCGATGAAAAATCCGGGCTTGACGTGCAATCAGTTTGCCTCCTATCCTTAGTGAAGGAACGATTTTCCAGATGTATAGTGAGTGCATAACCCTGTAACCGCTCCCAAAACCCATGCGTGGTAAAATTTCGACAACTCCAAATCTTCTTGAAGTAGAGGTGCAACACTGACCGGCATTGTCGCAAACGGATCAAAGGATTTAAAATTCTTTCTTACATCCAGAAAAGAGGCACTCTTTCCTTTTTGAAAATGATGGCAGGGACATGAGACGACTGGCACGCACCTATAACAAACGGCTCACCGATGACGAGGCCGAGCAGATCAGCCGGATAACAGTGGTGTTTAACCTGGTTGCCTTGTTCTTTCTCGGTCTGTTCGCCTCTATCGCCTACATGACCTACAATAGGCATTACGCCTTGACTCTGATCGCGGTCATGGCGATTTCGATCTGCAATATCACCCTGTTTCTTTTGGGCGGCAGAATGAAGCTGCTGGTGCTCATGACCTGCCTGGGCTACCTGCCCTTTTGCGCCTTTCTCCAGATCAACGGCGGCCAGAATAACACCGGCATCCTCTGGCACTATGTGTACCCGGTCATGGTGTACTATATCGCTGGGTTGCGGTCGGGATTACTGTATTCAGGCGGTCTCATTGCCATGGAAATCATCCTGATGCTGATGGATGATTTTGCCTTCTTCCAAGCGTATTACTCGTTTGAATTCAAACTCCGGTTCATAGCCTCAATGACCGTGATGTCAGCCTTTGGCGCGATGCTGGAGTATTCACGTAGCAGGGCGCAACAAAACCAGATCATTCTGGCTGAGAAATTAAAAAAATCCTCACTGACCGACGAGCTGACCGGACTGCCGAATAGAAGAGCACTCAAAGAAATGCTCGAAAGCGAGGTGGTGCGGGTGACGAGGAACGGGGGGGATTTTACCATCCTTCTCTGCGACATCGATCACTTCAAATCCATCAATGATCGTTATGGTCATGCCATCGGTGACGAAGCCGTCGCCGATCGCGGACGAGAGTCTCGCGATGTTCGCGCCGGACTTCGCGCCGGCGATCGATGCGGCGGAGCGCACGCTGTATTTCACGTCGGAGCGGTCGCGTGTCGTTGGAGTGTTGCCCGACTCGGTGCGTCCGCCGGGCGACATCTATCGGGCAAGCGCCAAGGTAGCCGGGCTGAATAGCCCGTGAGCGCGCGCCTCACAGCTCCGCGATCGGCACCTGCTCACCGGGGGAGCGTTTACTTCTTCATCCGGCTCACCGCCCAAATTCCACCGACGCCGACGAGCACTCCGCCAAACGCGATCAACATCCCCTCGTAGCCATCGATCGACCGATCGTGCGAGAGCAGCTCGATCTCCTTCCCGGTCTTGATGGCCGAGAGCGACAGGAAGAAGACGACGATGCCGAAGACGATGAACATGATCGATACCCCGACGAGGCTCCGGGGCGAGCTCTGGATACCGGGCTGGATCGTCATCGCGCGCTCCTGTGAAGGCTGACTCGTCTCGGACTTCGTCAAATCGCGGTGAAGAATCTACCGCGAGCCGCGGTCGCCACTGTACAGTGTATCGCTCGCACCGCGATCGAACGCCATGCCCACACGCGCCGTCCACATCCGCATCGTCTGCCTTGCCCTCGCGCTCGCCGTCGGCGCGGCATCCTTGCGCGCTCAGACCACAGCGCCCGGATCAGTCATCTGCGGGCTCGTCACCGACAAGACGACTGGACAGCCCGTGCCAGAGGCGCGCGTGTCGATT
>JBBRBT010000077.1:0-12395 GCA_038205495.1 Desulfobulbales bacterium | reverse complement strand
GGAGACACCACCAGTTGGCCAAGCAGATCCAGCGATTCGGCAAGGATATTGACGATGGCGGGATCAAGTTGCTGCGCTCCTTCATACAGCCAGTCGAGAAAATCCTCGACGCCGTGGGCATACGAAGAAATTTCATTAATTCCAATGACGGCGGAGGCACCCTTGATTGTATGCACAGCCCGCCGGATCTTACGAATCTCTTCCCGGTGCTCCGGAGTCAATGCAACCTCTGCTTCTATCTGCGTTTCCAAAACCTGCATTGATTTATGCAACTCTTGCAGGTGCTCGTCCGCCTCTTCCAGGAAACCTTCCCGAAGCTGCTGCTGTTCTTCCTCACTGAACAATGAGCCTTGCAACGAGCCCTTTCCCTTGCCAGAAGACACCATTTCCGGAACCGCGGTTGTCTTTGGGATGTTCTCCATCACTCCCGCGCTGACCATACCATCCCCGGCAGACGCCTCTGCGTCGGTTTCACCCTGCAGTTCCTGCATGCAGACATGGAGTTGAGCCAGTGCCTTTTCCGCCCGTTGCTCATCAAAACTCGCGGGGGTGAAAATCATTGTTGCCAGGAGATCAAGAGCTTCCGCCAGCGGATCCACCAAGCGGTGGTCAATGACAGTGGCTGATTCATACATCCAATCAAGAATATCCTCGACCAGATGGCTAAAGGCGGAAAGATCGTGCAAGCCAATGACCGCAGAAGCGCCCTTGATTGTATGAACGGAACGGCGAATCGTACGGACCACCTCTTGCAATTCCCCTGACACCCGCACCATGCCGACAACGTGCGAATCCAGAAACTGCATTGAATGCTGAATACTCTCGAGGTGTTCTTCGGCTTCGGCTCGGAATTCATCAAGTAGCTCTTGGTCAAGAGATGAGGCCAATGGAATTTCCTCACCAGCGAAAAGTATGCTTTCCTCCGCTGGTCTCAATGCTTCGCCAGTCCCTGGCCCAACCTTGTCAAAAGCATCCACTGTCAGGGAAAGGAGTAATTTTTCATCTATGGACGTTCCTTGGCGTAATCCCCTGCAGTAGTAATCGAAACACTCAACGGTCGTCTGCATGGCGGAAAAAGCCTCGGATGACAAGGCAAGTTGCCCTTCCCTTATCTTGTCAAGTGCTGTTTCCATGCAGGCAGCTATCTCGCTAAGCCCATTAATCCCCACCATCGCGGAAGCACCGCGAATGATATGCACTAATCGGTACACCTCGTCAAAGAGCTCGCCCTTATCCGGGACGATTTGCAGCTCCTCAATCCCCTTTTTTATTGTAGGGATATAGGTTTGCACTTCTTCGATATATCCCGTAAAAAATTCGTTACCGCTCTGCGTCATCAGACCTCTCCTGTGAAAAATCCGGACACGAAAAAAAGATACTTCCCATGATTACTGCCATTTCCTGATAAGGGGTGCAGCCCCAAGTTTCTCGTTGTCTAGGATGCAGACTTTTCGGTTGTCAACGGTGAGGATACCTCTAAAAAATCCGGACAACAGGCCTGTCTCGTCTACTTGCTCGGAGGAATAGGCTTTCAGATTATCGTGCTGTTCATCAATATTGACGATACCGGTTATACTGCTGACCGGCAGACAGAACTTCAGATCCTGCTGTTTGAACAAAAGATACGATCGTTGGAGACTGTATCGATGCTCCTCTTTAAGGCTAAAGAGTGCAACAAAGTCGACAACCGAGAGGATCTCACCCCGGATCTGAACAATCCCTTTGATCCAATGCGGCAGGTTCGGCAACAGAGTGACCGTCGGCAGATAGCCAATCTCTTGAATGGATTGGATGGGTAGAGCCATTTCATGCTGCCCCAGGACAAAAGAGACATGCGGTTTCTTTTGTCTGATATCTCGGGTGGCTCGTTCTTTCAAAAAAGCCCTATCCAGCGCCAGCGCGGGTGCAGTTTCAAAGTCTATGGATGCAAGGAGAGCCTGCAAAGAGTTGCCCTTGCCGTTGGAAGACTGCTGTTGGGACAAGTTGACCATTTCTGCCTCAATGGATAGAAAAGAAGTTTGCTTCGTGCATTGCAGGCGGTTCAGGCAAGCAGTTTAACAGCTGCGGCAAACAGTTCCTCACCATCAAAGGGTTTGGTCATATAGACATCGGCCCCTTGTTTTTTACCCCAGAACTCATCGCTCTTCTGGTTTTTTGAGGTCAACATGATGATCGGCAAATCCTGTTTGATTGTCTTAATCTTGCGGCAGGCCTGAAAGCCGTTGAGTTTGGGCATGATGACATCCAAAACCACCAGTTGTGGATTTTCCGTCTCCACCATCAAGACGGCCTCTTCACCGTCAGAGGCGGTAATCACCTGATAGCCGTTTTCTTCAAACGGCGCACGCATCATGCTCAACTGGGTAGGGCTATCATCAACAACTAAAATTTTTACTTTGGCCATGTCTTTTCTCCTTTTTCAAATTATCGCCTTCTTGGCGATAAGAACAAAAAATAATTAGATATGTTTTTCGATCTCGACAATCATCTTGTCGGGATCGAAAGGTTTTGTCAGGTAGGCGGACGATCCCGCCATTTTTCCTTTCATCTTATTGATAAACCCGTCTTTACTGGTAAGCATAATCACGGGTATATCCTTAAACTCCTTGTTACCTTTAATAATTGACAGGATCTTGTATCCATCCATTTTGGGCAAAATGACATCGAGCATGATCAGGTCCGGTCGCTCCTCACTAATTTTGCTGAGCGCCTCAAGACCATCCGCCGCTTCGACGACCCGATATCCCTGCCGACTCAGGGTAATGGAAATAACCTTCCTAGTGGTGGAACTATCTTCCACGACTAAAATCAGCTTCTGCTCACTTTCCTTGGGCTCCTCGACCTGAACGACAACATCGATCTTTGGTTTTCTTTCCGTAGCCGTCTCTTGCACAGACCGCTGAGCCAGATGATCAAGCAGGAGTTTTAATTGGTTGGTAAAGAGCGCCTTTTCCGGGGCCATCTTTGCCGCCCTGTCGAGATAGCCGAGGGCTTCCTGGAAATTACGGCTGTTCATATTTATCAGCCCAAGACAGTAAATCGAGGTAAGGCTCCGCGGGTATTTTAACACTATCCGTTCATACCGCTTTCCGGCCTCAACGAGGAGACGGGAATCGGCAGCGCCGGCATGGGTCAGAGTTTCACGAGAAATGATGAGATGCCCTTTGCAATAGTGGCATGTCGTGGTGTGCTTGTTGAGAGGCGCCCAGCAGAAATAACATTTACGGGCAACACTATCGGTCAGGTAGGGAGCAACAACAGCAAATTTCTGTCGCTCTTCCAGAACTATTGCATCGTTAGCGTTGAGGCTGGCCGCCATATTCAGGGCTTTTTTCATAATGTCAACATTGCCCTGAATACGGGAATACCACACCCACCCCACTGCATTGTTGCGATTCATCTTCAGATATTGGACAAGTTCCGAATGCGCCTCTTTGTACTGCTGCTGTTCCGCTTTTTCTATCGCCGCAGTCAGTAATCCTTCGCCTGATGCATCCAAAACGCTTTTTCGCTCATCCTTCAACCTGGAAACTTCAAGCAAGATGTTGATCAAAGAGTTGGTAATTGTTTGTTGACAAGCACGAAGAGGGAAAATTTCAATCTGGACATCATCCCAGATGAGGATTTCAATGGCGGCATCCAGTCCTTGCTGTTTTCCAAGCTGGGCATGAATCAGGCCCCCCTGGTCAATATCCAGCAACCCAACCCTGCCTTCCTTACGAACCTGAAGGGTTTGGGATTTTTTCTCCATAGAAAAAATCTGCAGAATATTATCCAGCGAAAACCCATCTATTTTTTTGGTCATAGTTGCCATTACCTTTTCTTCCCGGAAACCTCCGCCTCGGTACAACCTTTGATTGAAAGGAGCCGTTACGCACGGATAGGTTCCGACGACAAAATCAGCCTTGCCGAATACCGCAAGACAGCTGTCAATGCAATGCAGGGGAATTGCATCTATTCGGAACCTATCTTTTCTATTGTTGAAATATCAGCGCATGTGAAGGCTGTTGACAATACTGTTTTTGATTGCATTGTCCAGCGGATGCGATTGACTGAGAATTTGTCTATCCACGAAGAATTTCATTAAGCCGAACTTTCCGTGACTAAAAAACAAAAATAGGATTTTCAAATCTGCGTCGACGACGTTGTCAATCTTCCTCTATGGTGATTGTGCGGGGCAAAAAAATAAAAAGCAAAAAAAAAATATAAAAAGAGCAACGGGGAGGGGGAAGGAAAACGAACGAGGATACTTCTATTTCACAAAGAAATCCTGCGGAAGAGGCCAGATACCCCTAACATATAAAGAAAATTCCTGTTCCGCAGGGACCATATCTCGGAGGCAAAGTGTCACTTGGTGTCGTGTTTCGTCACTTCCTGTTCAGCTTCCTCGAGCATCCGCTCAATGAGGGACAGGCCCCCGTGCCAAAATGAAGGATCGTTGAGATCAATACCAAAAGGCTGCAACAGAGCCTGTGGTGAGCTGCTGCCACCGGCCCGCAACAATTGCAAGTAACGGCCGACAAAACCCGACCCCTCCTCCAGATAGCGGCCATAAAGAGCCAGCACCAGCAGCTCGCCGAAGGCATAAGAATACACATAACCGGGGGTGCCGAGGAAATGGGAAATATAGGACCACCAAATTGAATAGTTATCGCTCAAAGTGACCGAATCGCCGAACATCGGTTTCTGGGTAGAAATCCAGAAGGTGGAAAGCTGTTCCGCCGCCATCTCCCCCTGCTCGCGCCTGCCATTATGCATTGCTGCTTCAAAACGATGCATAGCCACCTGACGGAAAACCGTGGCAAATATGGCTTCCAGCTTCTGACAGATAAAGGCGCGGCGAGCCTCCGGAGTGCGGATGAGCGCCAACTGGGCCTTGAACACCAGCAGTTCGGCAAAGACCGAGGCTGTTTCTGCCAGTACCAACGGGGCATCACTGTTGTAAAACCCCTGTTTCGCGGCCAGCACCTGATGAATGCCATGACCAAGTTCGTGCGCCACAGTGGAGACATCCCGGATGTTGCCGGTGTAATTCACCAGGATATACGGATGCACATCCGGGACACAGGGATGGGCAAAGGCTCCACCACGCTTGCCCAGCAGTATGGGAGCGTGAATCCAATTCTCGCTGAAAAAGCGTTCAGCAATGGCCGCCATCTTCGGGGAGAACCCGGCAAATGCATCGAGCACGATTCCCCGGCATTGTTCCCAGGAAACCATGGTCTCGTCAACACCCGGTACCGGGGCTGGAGCATAGCGATCATAATCGAGCAATTCCTCATACCCGAGCAGCTGTTTTTTCAGTCCGTAGTAGCGATGAACGATGGTGTAGCGAGAGGATACTGCCTCTACCAGGGTCTCTACTGTCCGATCCTGGAGTTCGTTGGCCAGATTCATGGCACTGATCCACGACGGGTAACGGCGCAGCCGATCATCGATCATCTTTTCCGCAGCCAGGGTGTTGAAAATATGGGTCAGGATATGTAGATTCCGGTGCAACCCTTCAGTCAACTCTTCTGCCCCGTTTTTTCTGACCTGACGGTCCGAGTGGTAGAGATCGCTCAGGACCTCCTCCTCGGTCCGCCCCTTAGGACCGAACTGCATCTGCCCGAGCAGTTTCTCGAAAAGCAAATTCCAGGAACTCCTCCCGACCGGGCCCAGCTCCTGGAGCAACTCCTCTTCCTTGGTACTCAGCTGATGTGGGGCAGACAGCCGCAGGGTCTGCAGGTAATGGCCATAATGGTGCAATACCGGCTGTTGTAGCTGCTGCTGTACCTGCTTGACATCGAGCCGGTTCCATTCCAGTCGGAAAAAAATGGTCAACTTGCCAACGTGGGCGGCCAACTCCTCCACCTGCTGAAGCAGGGCCGAGGCGGCTGCATCGCCGGTCTGAGTGATAAATTGGAGAAATGCAAAGGTTTCCAGGCGAGCCAAAATAATATCGATCGCTTCAAAACGCTGAACGGCCGCATTGAGGGTCAGAGCATCGAGATCAGCAACCCGTCCGGTAATTTCGGCGGCAAGAGTCTCGGCGAATTCCCGACAACGGTACATATCCTGCTGGATTTCCGAGGCATCCATCGAGGGGTAAAGCGATTGCAGGTCCCAGAGGACGGTTGCCGTTCCGAGTTGGAGATTAGTATCGAGCGCCATGGATGATTTTTGCTTATTTAAGTTCAAGGGATAAGAGAAACTCGGGATTGCTGCTAAACAGGGCTTCGACCAGAATGACGTCAGCCACTCATTTTTAGTGAAGTTGAAAAGTCTCGCAGAGATGGACTTGACATCCATACGGAGATACAGCTGAAAACCGCTCCAAATGGAAGAGGCTCGTTCATCTGCTGAGATAGGCAAGAGCCCGGAGTTGGGTTACAGTGGCCGGTGGGAGCCATCCTCTTTCTGCGCAATTTCAAGATAAAATCCGCAGATCCTAATTTCCCCACAACGACCCGCTGATGAGCGGAGTGTAGCGATTTATCCACGGGTCGATAGGCGAAGTGCACAGCAGTGCAACCTATCGATCAGGATGATCGGAGCGCTTGCCCCCGAGTAATCCCACTTCAAGTCGGGGTGAGCAGACCGGCGATAAAAGGGCCAACCGCCCCCGGTCCCTGGGCATCAACCAGTTTGATGGTGGCGGTGCCGATCACTGCCATGTCGGCCGTGCCGGTCAGCAATGCCACATCCTCACGGTTACTGATGCCAAATCCGACTGCCAGCGGCAAATCAGTGGCCTGACGACAACGAGCCAGATAGGTGTTGAGGGTGTCATCAAAAGCAGTCTGCTGGCCCGTAACCCCTCGACGGGCCACACAATAAACAAACCCAGCCCCCTGGGCCGCCACCTCCCGCATGCGTTCATCGGTCGAGGTCGGGGTGAAAAAGAGGATGGGCGCCAACCCGAGGTCTTTACTCCGCTCAAGGTAGGTCTGCCCTTCCTCGGGCGGCAGATCAGGAACGATGGTGCCGCAGAAACCGATATCGAAGGTCCGTTGCAGAAAGGCAGCCTCACCGTATTTAAAAACAATATTATAATAGGTCATAAAGAGAAAGCGGACAGAGGGAAAGGCTACCGCCACCTCCTGTCCGAAGCGGAAACATTCCTCCACCGAAATCCCGTTATCCAGACTCTGCTGGCTCGCCTTGAGAATCACCGGTCCATCGGCAATGGGTTCGGAAAAGGGAATCTGTAACTCGATGCAGTCTACCCCGCTCGCCGCCATCTGCCGGATCACCTCACGATTGACCGCCAAAGAGGGATACCCCAGAACTAGGTGGGTCATCAACAGGATGGGTTTACTCTCCAACCGTTTCTTTAATTCTTTTTCCAAATCCATGGTCACACCTCTCTTCAAACTCAGGCCGTACCTAAACAATGGCGGTCTGGGTATGCTTTCATCTGTATTCTTCAGCCCGCTTGACGATAAACGCTTTCCACGAGGGATCATCAAAGGCATGGGCAATGGTAAAAATATCTTTGTCGCCCCGGCCAGACATGTTGATGATAATAGCCTGATCCTTTGCCATGGTGGGAGCCTCTTTGATAGCCTGAACAAAGGCATGGGAGGATTCCATGGCCGGGATGAGCCCTTCGGTGCGCATAGTCAGGCTCAGTGCCTCGATGACCTCGCGGTCGGTGGCGGCCGCAAAGCGCACCCTACCCTTCTCGCCCAGATCAGCCAAGATGGGGGAGATGCCGACGTAATCCAGCCCGGCGGCGATGGAGTGGGTATCAAGCATCTGCCCCTCCGTACTTTGGAGAAACCTGGTTTTGTAGCCCTGGGCCACGCCGGCACTGGAGCCGCTGCCCTCGACCATCCGGGAGGCGTGTTTGCCGGTGGCGATGCCCTGGCCGCCTGCCTCGACCCCAATCAATTCGACCCCCGGCTCGTCGAGAAACCCCTGGAAGATGCCCATGGCATTGGAGCCGCCGCCGACACAGGCATAGACACGATCAGGCATCCTGCCATGCTGCACCAGAATCTGACGACGAGCCTCGATGCCGATGATCGACTGGAACCAGGCCACCATTTCCGGGAAGGGATGTGGACCACAGACCGTGCCAATGACATAGTGGGTATCGTCCATGGAGGTCACCCAGTCGCGGAAGGCCTCGTTCATGGCATCCTTGAGGGTACGGGAACCATCGGTAACCGGGACGACGGTGGCCCCGAGTTTCTCCATCCAAAAGACATTGGGCCGCTGCCGGGCCACGTCTTCCTCACCCATATAAATAGTACAGGCAAAACCAAAACGAGCTGCCATGGTGGCCGTGGCCATACCGTGCTGGCCTGCTCCGGTCTCGGCAATCACCCGTTTTTTCCCCATGCGCCTAACCAGCAACCCCTGGCCCATGACATTGTTGGCCTTGTGGGCACCGGTGTGATTAAGATCCTCTCGCTTGATATAGATCTTGGCGCCGCCGAGATGCCGGGTCAGGTTTTCCGCATAGGTCAACGGAGTCGGTCGACAAGAATAATTACCCATGAGATCGACGTATTCCTGCCAGAAGGAAGCATCTGCTCTGGCGTTCTCGTAGACCTTATTCAAGGCTTCAAAGGTCGCATACAGCACCTCCGGTATAAAAGCCCCGCCCCACTGTCCGTAATATCCTTTTTTCATGATCTTTTGTATCCGATGGTTGATCAAATGTGCCCGACGCACCCGATGCGGATGGCCTTCCTCCTCTTGCCAATCAGGAGGATCAATCTAGCCGTTGTAGCATGTCAGTGTTCATTCTTCAGTTCTTTTCTTGTGACCGACAATGGAAAAGTCTCTCTTCTTGCAGCTGGCGACGGCAGGCAATGGCGAAATCCTCGGGATAGTGGCCGCAGATGAACCGCCCCTGGGCCTCGCTGAAGGCCCCCATTGACCAGGGCAATTTGGGAAGAAAGGCATAGAGGAGCCTCTGGCCGTTGGTCACCCCAAGACGCTTGGAATATTCAATGGAGGTGACCATGGTTGCCCCCAACCCGGCGAGTATCTGCTGGGCTTTGAGAATGCCAATATCGAGCGATCGTCGCACTGCTGCATCTGCCTCAACAATGTTGCCCACCGGTCCGGTGGTACAATCTGCAATCACCACCAGCTGGATTTCCCATTGGGAGACCTGGGCCTTGGGCACGAACAGGAGAACATGGTCGTCACCCCAGACAACGAGCGAAGATTCGCCTCGGCAGCCGTCAGTCCGGGTGTTATTAGCCAGAGCAGCCAGGTAATCGGCAAAAAAATCTGAATGATATTCCTGACAATATTGTTCGACCAGATCGGCGACCAAATCGCCGCAGCAATAGGCCGGATTTTGCCCTGCACGGGTATCATCCACCCATTGTGGTACCATGGCATACTGTTGATGAATCATCTGGTGCGAGGCATGCAGCCGGTAGCCGGAACCGGAAAAATCATAGCCAAAGTTCCAACCCCACAGGGTTGCCAATGACTCGAATCGGTCATCGGCAGCCAGGGTCGTAACTATCTGTCGTCGTAGGACTTCCAGTTCTTCGAGTGTCAACCCTCGCCGCCGGAAATCGGGCGCTAGTCCCAACTTTTCGGCGATTGTGATGAAAACACGTTGATAGTAGAGATGTCGCAGGCCTTCCATATCTGCACAAGACAGGTCGGCAATGCGATACCGGATGCTGGTGTGGGCAAAATTGGCGGCATAGTGCCCCCAAGGGATATAGGAGTTGCTGCGCAGATATTCAAAGACGCTGGTATCGTTTTGGTGGAAATCGCCGACGATCTCGCTGTTACCCTGAACACCGGGGCGGAGCACCATGATTTCTTTATACGAATCAGGAAGGTGTGGATTGTTGGCGATGGTCTCAAAGAGTTCAAGGTCTTTGATCACCGCGTGCCTGTGCCCGTTGTTTTCGATGTATCGCAGCCCGGTGGGAACCCCGGCTTCGGTAAAAACAATCTGGCAGCAGGACTCAGCCAGCCAGATCAGTTCCTCGGAATCAGTGGAAGTCGCCGCCAGTTCATACCGCAGGGGCAAGGGGAGTTGGGTGACGATATCCCGGACCGTGGTTCTTGAGCAATGGGCTCCCAGGGTCGACCGTAGTGACACGCAGGCTGGAGCAGGTATTGTTATTAGAGCGGGGTCTTTGGCCCTGGCTGCCGCCCAAACTGAATCGATAAAGGTGCAACCGCGAAACGGCAAAGGGTTAAGAATCTCGTAAATGGGTCGCGCTTTCTCAACACGGATATCATTCCGGGGAAAATTCCCCTCGTTGCCAACAGTGCTATTGTCGGGCAACACCCCGAGGGTACAGAGATGGTCATGCTCGCGAAGGTTGATCACTTGGTAGGAGGGAACATGTATTCCCACCCGGAATCGTCCCTCTGGTGTTATCGATGTGCGCAACATATGTTTCTCTCATCACAAAATAGGAGAATGAACCTCTGCACCAACACAGGCACTCGTCGCACGGCCACTGCACTCTGGCAGGATTACCTTGTGTCCATTGCGAGTATCGAGCATAATACGGAACGTGCAAAAATAAAAATTAGTAGCATTTGAAATGTTTTTTGTAAATCGTTTCAGGAGTTTTTATGGGTTTTCCCAAAATCGGCTTTCGTGTCTGCGAGACTAGGCATTGTCCGCTCTTTCGTTATGGAGATGTCTTTCAAATTTCCGGCATTGCCATCTGCATGGAAAATAATGGGGAAAATTCCTTCATTAACACCTCGGTGGTGCACTCTCCGCCTGGTCGCTCTAATTGCAAAATTCTCAATGGTGATCTTACCAAGATTATCATTGAGTACGAACGGGCCGATCAAATCCCTGACTGCATGATTTCCTGTAGCGGATGCACTGGCTCCATACGATTGGAACATTTCCGCAACATGCGCGCCGAGGATGAATCTGAAGGAACCAGCAATCAGATCGGCAGCATCCTCCATCTGTTGAGTAACTTTGCATTCTTCCGTAACATTGATCAAAATAATTTAAACAGTGTCATCCAATATTTCAAACTCAAGGAATATAAAAGAAACGAAATCATCCTCCGCAAAGGCGACCCTGGTGGATTCTTTTATATCGTGGTCTCCGGACAGGTTGAGATCCTCAACGATGCCGGCATTTCCATTTCCACCCTTAAACGAGGGGAAGTTTTTGGGGAGATGAGCCTGATTTGTGATGAAAACGTAGGTGCAACCGTTCAGGCCGGGAGCGACAGCCAACTGCTCTACATCGGCCATAGGCACTTTAAAGAAATTATATTAAAATACCCCTCGTTACAGATGTACTTCACCCGGCTCCTCGCCAAACGGTTGACCGACTCGAATAAAATTCGTTCGGACGATTATGCCTCAGGGATGATCGGCAAATTGGAGGAAATCCCCCCGGAGGCGCTCTTTCAAACACTCAACGTCAATCATAAAACTGGAATCTTAACCATCACCCAGTTACAGAAAGGCACGGCTCGATTTTCATTACGCCAGGGGGCCCTGATTAAGGCGAGTTATTCAGGAACCAAAGGAGAAGCCGCTTTCTATGAAGTATTACGGGAGAAGAGCGGCCGGTTTAAGTTCACACCAGGTCTCCCCCCCGAAGATTTTGATATTCCTGAAATAGGATATTTCATGAAATTACTCATGGAGGGGTTGCAACGTATTGATGAGCAACCCACACCAAAAATCAACTAGTTCAATGCCCTCCAAGTAACACCAAGCTTCCTTGCAGTACTTATTATATTTATCCTGCCGCAACCTTGCCTGCATACCGAACCTTATGCAGCGCCTCACACAACACGGCTTTTCCTCCTCCCTATATAGAATGAGCCTTCAGAGCTCCTGAGTTATACATATTTTATAATGACATTCCAATTACTTAAACCAGAAAATTTTCGGGTAGTTCGAGACACTTCCCATGCAGTCGGGATGGCGGGAAGATAGGCAGCAGGATGGACATCACCACCAGAAAGATCTATTTGTTCATCGAGCAATAGAGGAAAATCTTCGCGCAAGGAAGAGGGTTGATCGTCTCGACCAAATCCACTGCAGGCGTAAATCAAACCTGCCTTCACCGGAATCACCAGCCATTTTGACACTGAATTTACCAAGTCAAAGGCAAACCCAACAGTAATTACGAAGGGACGAAGGGACGAAGGGACGAAGGGACGAAGTCTACCCTTGGGGCAAGGGTGATTCAAATATTGTGCAAAATAACCTTGACGCACAGAAAGAGAATATAAAATCGGAGGGATTAAACCGGCGAACAACAACAATGCACAGAAAATTCCCTTTCTAATAGAGCCTCTTGCAAAAGTCTCAGCGGGGTTTGCCCCGGAGCGTTCTGCAATCGGCCTGATTAAATTGATTAACATGATGAAATGATTGAGCTTCATATGGTTTTCCTGGTAGTATTTGTTTACGAGACAATACAACAGGAG
>JBBRBT010000076.1:0-12416 GCA_038205495.1 Desulfobulbales bacterium | reverse complement strand
GTAAAGGCGACTATCCCAGGTATCAATGCCATAGACCTCGAGGCTCCATTTTCTGCGTTCTTCATCATCTTTTTTCAGAATACGCAGAGCATTTTCGGCCGAGATATTTTCCCGCTTCATTTCTTCTTGCACCCGGCTTTTTATATCCGCATTAATCCTGATTTTCAGGACATGGGGAATATCTTTGAGGAAAAAGTGCCCCGCTAAGCCATGGTAGACGATATTGTCATTGCGGGCATGCTGCAGGAGGGCTGAACGGTAGTAGGTGACATAGCGTTCGGAGCCGTCGAATAATCGATCAAGGATTTTGGGGCAATCGTGTAGCATTCTAACAAGTTTCATTTCGGGGATATTGAATTCCTCGGATGCCTCAAGCAAAATATCACGGGAAATGCATTCATATTTCAATTTTTCAGCCAACCTTTCGGCTACCTCTTTGCCACGGCTGTATGAGCCTCTTGCTATTGTAACGATAGACATTTTTGTTCCTTTTATTTTCTATTTAATCTTCAGCAAAAAAAAAAGAGATGCGTGAATAACGCAGCTGATTTTTTTCTGGTCTTCAACCGGGCATAGCCTTTATCGGTAGAAGTCCAGGCTGGTTGGTTACGGGTTGAATATTTTCCTCGATCGAGGGCGCTGGAAAAGGTTCGGAAAAATCCCTATTGGAACAAGGAATCTCACGTCAAGACCGGAGGGCGACCGGAGAACGAAAAAAAGGGTCTAGGAGAAACCCCTAAACCCTTGACTACTTGGTGCGCCCGGCAAGATTCGAACTTGCGACCCTCGGATTCGAAGTCCGATGCTCTATCCAGCTGAGCTACGGGCGCTTTGGTGAATGCGGTTGAAGAAAGATGCCCTTGGCAGGGGCAGGCTTACAACGGTCATATGTCTTCGACAGTCGGAAGAGTCGATACCATACCCGGAAACAAACCTATGCGTCAACCCTGCCGCGCCAATGACAGCAGGAAAAATTTTTTAACTGAGGAGAAGCGGTGCGTTTCCGCCTGCTGAACGTAAGGCGACGAGCAGACGTTGCGGGTCAATATAGACGGCAAGCCGCTGCGTATTACTCGCAAGCACCGGCAGCGCCTTGGCCGCCATCTTGTTTGCGGCTTCAAAAAATCCGTATTCCCGCTTGATGTAGACCCCTGCTGCCCGGATCAGAGCCTGGAGGACTAGCTTTTCCGTACCGCAGGCGCGTTTCCATGCAGGTTCGAGAATTTCATGCACCTCGAAAAACAACCCCATATCCCAGAGAACAAATCCCTGCCAGACCACATCGGTGGGTCCTTCGGCAGCCAGGGCCAGGAATTGTGCATAGCGATCCAGGTGGTCGTTGATATAGAGCAGATAGTCAGGTCCGGGATCTTCTGCGAAATAGTGATCCGCCACAGCCTGGGCGGCCGTCAACCGGTGTTCGCGCAGGCAGGTGAGCAGCGATTCGGACAGGGCGTTGCGGATGTCCCGACTCAGGCGTTCACGGAACGGGTCGAATCCTTGATTAATCATTTGTTTTTCAAAAGGCGCCTCAGTAGTATAAGGGGCATGATGCGTCACCCTTCTGTGGCAGCGGACAGGGGAACAACCCTCTTCTCAGAATCTCTCAATGCACAAATAGATACGGTGGAAAAATGAAATTGTACAGCTGTATAACCGGGCCAGACGACGAAACCTTCTGCAAGCGTGTCTCCGATAAACTCAACCGTGGTTGGCAACTCCACGGTGGCCCCACGCTGACCTATGACGGCAAGACGGTGATAGCCGGGCAGGCACTGGTCAAAGAGGTGGAAGGCGAAGCGTTCACCATGGAAACCAAGATCAGCGCCTATTAACTTCCCTGCCATGCGACTGATCCATACCTCGGACTGGCATCTCGGCCATCGCTTCCACGGGCGCAAGCGATACGAGGAGCAGGAGCGCTTTCTTGACTGGCTGGCCGGATTGATAGAGGACCAGCTGATTGATGTGCTGCTGGTGGCGGGCGATGTCTTTGACAGCACCACGCCGGGCAGCCGGGCGCTGACCCTTTATTACCGTTTTCTCCACCGTCTGGCCGGATCTTCCTGCCGCCATGTGATCCTGATTGGCGGCAACCACGACTCGCCCGCCCTCCTGGAAGCGCCGCGTGAACTGCTGCGTCAATTGCAGATTCATGTGGTGGGCGCAGTTGATGACAACCTGGACAAAGAGGTCCTGCTGCTTCGGGACAATGACGGCCAGGCGGAATTGCTGGTCTGCGCCGTCCCCTTCCTACGGGACCGCGACATTCGCACCTCGGCTGCCGGCGAATCTCTGGAAGAAAAGGGTGTTAAGCTGCAACAAGGAGTTAAGGAGCACTTCCAACAGGTCTGTCTGGCTGCGGAGCGGCTGCGTCAGGACATCGACCCCACCCTGCCCCTGGTGGTGCTGGGCCATCTGTTTGTTGCCGGGGGGAGAACGGTCGAGGGGGACGGGGTGCGCGAGCTTGCCATCGGTGGCTTGAACCGCATTGAAGGAAGCAGTTTTCCTGAAAGCATCGACTATCTCGCCCTGGGCCATCTCCATCTTGCCCAGCAGGTGGCCGGTTCCGAGACCCGACGCTATTGCGGGGCACCGCTGCCCATGAGTTTCAACGAGGCCGATCAACCCAAACAGATTCTTGCGGTGCATTGTGAGGGGCGGTCAATGACGGTGGCACCGATAGTTGTCCCCTGCTTCCAGCAATTGGTGTCGCTGCGCGGCGATCTGCCCGCCCTGCTCGATGGTCTGGTGCAGCTCAAGGCTGCTGCCAGCAGTGCCTGGCTGGAACTGCACTATGAGGGCCAGGAGGTGCTGCCCAATCTCCGGGCACAGCTGGTGGCCGCGGTCGAAGATTCAGCGCTTTCCATTCTGCGCATCCGTAACAGCCGGATCTATGACTTTGCCCTGCAGCAGGCTGCGGAGGGGGAATCCCTTGACGATCTTAGCATCACCGAGGTCTTTGAGCGCTGTCTGGAGAGCGGGCAGCTGGAGGAGAATCAGCGGCTGACCGCGCGCGGGGCCTTTACGGAAATTCTCGCGACGCTCACCCAGGAAGACAGTGAGACCGACTGAGCGCCCATGAGAATTCTCGCTGTTCACCTTCGTAATCTGAATTCGTTAGTCGGTTCCTGGTCCATCGATTTCACCGCCCCGGAATATTCCGCCTCCGGTATCTTCGCCATAACCGGCCCCACCGGGGCAGGCAAATCCACCATTCTTGACGCCATCTGCCTGGCCTTGTTCGCGCGGACGCCCCGGCTCGGTCATATCAGTAAATCCAGCAATGAGATCCTCTCCCGGCGGGCGGGTGATTGTTTTGCCGAGGTTGAATTTGCCACCCAGCAGGGTCGGTATCGGTGCCACTGGGGGCAGCATCGGGCACGTCGCAGTGCGGACGGCGAACTGCAGCCGCCCCGGCATGAGATTGCCGACGCCCTTACCGGCAAGGTCATGGAAACCAGGACCAAGGAGGTCAGCCGTCTGGTGGAACAAGTCACCGGAATGGATTATGACCGGTTCACCCGTTCGATGCTCTTGGCGCAGGGGGGCTTTGCCGCCTTTCTCGAGGCCGATGCCGACCAGCGAGCCCCGATTCTTGAACAGATTACCGGCACCGGCATCTATTCGCGCATCTCCATGGCCGTCCATGAGCGCACCACTGAGGAACGGAAGAAGTCCGCGATCCTCGAGGAAAGCATGGGCAATGTGGTTCTGCTGGGCGAGGAAGAGGAACAGATGCTGGCAACCCGGATCGGTGAGGGCATAGTGAACGCCGCCGGATTGCAGACCCGGCTCACCACCCTCAGCGAGGCACTTCATCGAATCACGACCATTGAGTCGCTCCAGCAACAGATTCAGGCCACGGATCAGCTTCAATTGGATTTGGCCAACCGGTTCGAGCTGGCCCAAGAAGACCTGGGCCGCTATGAACGCGGCCTCCAGGCGCAGTCCCTGCTTGGCGACTACACCCGGCTGCAGCACCTGCGGGAGCGGGTGGCCGTCCTCCGGACCACCGTCGATGCACAACAGAAATCCCTCCAGCAACTGCAGGAAGAACAGGGGGCCGTTGCCGCCGAGCATACCAGGAAGTGCCAGCAGTTGCAGGAGGCGGTGGAGACCCAGAGCAGGGAAAACGAGGTGCTCAAGACGGTCCGGGCGTTGGATCTGCGTCTCTTTGCCAATCGGAAGGCCATCGATCAGGCTGCGGCTGGTTTTGAACAGGTCAAGACCGAACAGCAGCAGCAATTGCAGCAGCGGGCGGCACTCGACCAAAAACTTGTGGAGATCGTGGCCCAACTCGAGAAGATCGAAGATTTCTTCCGGGGGCATGGCTGTGACAGTCTGCTTGTCGAACACCTGGCCGGATTCCGTGGGCAGCTGCTCCAACTGCAGGAGCTGGAAAAGGGTTTGACCCGGCTGATCCAGGAACGCGAGGTGAAACGGACGACCTTTCTTCAGGCGCAACAGGACACACTACACCTGCAGGAGACGGCGGCAACGGCTGGACAGGCCTTGCTTGTTCTCCACCAGCGCCAGGAAAGGGTGCATGCCGAATTGCAGACGCTCCTTGTCGGGCGGAATGCCGCAGCCGTGCGTCTGGAGATCGAACAGGGGGAACAACAGGTACGGCAGCTGACCCAAATCGGTGAACTGCTGACCCGGCAACGCACTTTTGAGAACGAGCAGACAGCCTCCGCCCTTTCCCTTGAGCAGCTGCGAGGCAAGGAGCACCAACAGCAATGGCAATTGCAGACCTTAGAGGAAAAGCGGCAGATCCAGCAACAGCTGCTGATGCAATTGGAACACAATCAGCTGCTCGCCCAGCGCATTCACAGTTACGAAGAGGAGCGACGTCGCCTGATTGACGGCGACCCCTGCCCGCTGTGCGGGGCAACCTGTCACCCCTGGGGAGACCAGCAACCGGTTTTCGAGGAAGTGGATGAGGCGCTGTCCCAGGCAAAGGGAGAGCTGGAGCGAATGCTCGCTGCGGTCGCCGCGAACCGTGAAGCCCTGGTGGGTCTGGTTAAGGATATCGAATACACCGGTGCCGCCGTGGAGCAGCGTCAGCAACAGCTGCTGGAGCTGGAAAAGCAGTTGACCCCGCTCCTTGTGCTCCTGAAAAGCACTGAAGCGGCAGAGCGATCGCTTGAGGCTGGCCGCCTTTTGGAACAAGATATCGAACGCCTGACTGCGCTCCGGCACCTCATTAAGGCGGTCGAACAGGTTGAGGCCCAGTTGCAAGCGGTGCAACGAGAGCGCGAACAGGCTCTGGCCGAGCAGGCGACACTCCTGCAGCAGGTGCAGGCCGCCCAATATGTCAGCAAAACTGATGAAAACGAGATCCGCCATCTGGAGGACCAGCATCACACCCTGGAGCTGCAAGGCAACCTCTGTCGCATTGACCTCGAAAAGCAGTTGCAGCCCCTGGGGATCCTCGACTGCCCACCGCAGCAGGTCGATTCGATTGTAGCCCAACTGGAGGCACGGCAACAGGCCTGGAAACAGCAGCAACAGACCAAGGAGCAGCTGGCTCAGCACAAGGCCAGCCTGCAAGGAGAACGGGACAAGTGCGACCTGCTGCTGACCACTATGGACAACATCCTGACTCAACGCTCCGCCGATTTGACAGCCTTGCACCGGGAAGGCTCCTGTTTGCAGGAGGAACGGCTAGAGCTCTACGGGGATCGCAATCCGGATATGGAAGAGCAGAATCTTAAAAATAGGGTGCGGCAGGCTGAGGTCAGAGAAGTGGAGATCCGTAATCGCCGGACCGGGATCGAGAAGCAACTCCATGCCCTGACTGAACAGCAGCGGGTCAGTGTCGAAGAACTTACACGCCTGCTCCCTTTGTGCCAGCAGGAGGAGGCCGCACTCCTCGAGAAACTGCCCCTTATCGGCTTTGCCGATATGGCCGCCTTTTGCAGCGCGCTTCTGTTCCCCCCCGAACTTGCTCAACTCGGCACCCTGAAAGAACAACTGGACAAAGAACACACTGTACTCAGATCCCGGAAGGCCGAGCAGACCGCCGCCCTGCAGCGAGAAGAGGAGAAAAATCGCGGACAAAAAGAATCCGCCGATCTGCTGGAAGAACAGAAGGCTCTCAATCTGGAGCTCGAAACCCTCCAGCAGCGCATCGGGGCCGACCGGGAGCGACTGGTCTGCAATAACCTCCGCAAAGAAGAGTTTGCCGAGCATCGGCTTGCCCTGGCCGCCCAGCACAAGGAGCAGGAGCGCTGGGACCTGCTCCACCAGCTGATAGGATCAGCCGATGGTAAGAAGTTTCGGGTTTTTGCCCAGGGACTCACCTTTGACCTGATGATCAGCCATGCCAACCGGCAACTGCGCAAGATGAACGACCGCTATATCCTCCTGCGGGATCCGAAAGAGCCCTTGGCCTTACAAGTGATCGACAACTACCAGGCCGGTGAGACCCGCTCGACCCGCAACCTTTCCGGCGGCGAGAGTTTTCTCGTCAGCCTCGCCCTGTCCCTGGGACTGTCCGCCATGGCCAGTCACAATGTCCGGGTGGACAGCCTCTTTCTTGACGAGGGCTTTGGCACCCTGGATGAGGAAGCCCTGGATACCGCCTTGCAGACCCTGGCCGAACTGCAGCATGACGGCAAACTGATCGGCATCATCTCCCATGTGCCGATGCTCAAGGATCGCATTGATGTCCGCATCCAGGTCCTGCCGGGACCAGGAGGCTGCAGTCGCCTGATTGGTCCAGGCTGTGGGCAGCTCTCCTGAAAACGGGCTGGGACCAGGCTCAGTTCTCTCGTTCGTTCTCCCGCTGCAAACCTTGCCTTTCCGTAGAGCAATGGTCGAACAGTGAGGAAATCGCAAAAGATCAAATCTTTGTCATATAAAAGCATTTCGAGGAGCACCGCGACGAGAAATCTCTCATGCATTCGGAGATCTCTCCCTGCGGTCGAGATGACAAAACGAAGGTTTTCCTGCTTTTTGCGAAACCATCAAGAGTAAGGCACCACAGGGGCCATTCAGTCTGACTTTCGGCTGCAAACCGGGCAGGCTTGCGTGCGCAAGGGTTTTTCCAGATGGCAGTCCTCAAGCATCTGGTCGTTGTGGAAGATATCAAGGGTTGGGCCATCGGCCATAATTTGACCTTCGCGGATGACGATGGTCCGTTTGCAGAGGTCGAGCACCATGTCGAGATCATGGGTGGCGATGATCTTGGTATGCTGAAAACCCGCCAGTAATTTGATCAGCATCCTGCGGGCGCGCGGATCAAGATTTGACGAGGGCTCATCCATCACCAGGATGTCAGGTGACATCGCCAGCACGGTGGCGATGGAGACCGCCCGTTTTTCGCCGCCGGACAGTTTATAAGGCGGGCGTTCCCGGAGATGCGCCACTCCGACTCGCTCCAAGGCCTTGTGCACACGCTGCTCGACCTCATCGGGGGGCAGGCCAAGGTTCAGTGGGCCGAAGGCGACATCTTCATAGACGGTCGGCATGAACAGCTGGTCATCCGGGTCCTGGAAAATCATGCCCACCGTGCGGCGGATATCTCTGAGCGTTGCCTTAGTCAGAGGGAAATCACCGATGCGTACCGTCCCGCTCTGGGGGGTCAGGTAGCCATTCAGATGCAGCAGCAGGGTCGATTTACCCGCTCCATTGGCACCAACCACCGCCACCGATTCGCCATGATGGATCCGAAAGGAGATGCCGCGAACCGCAGCGGTACCATCGGCATAGGTGTAGCTCAGGTCCTGGACTTCGACGATATGATGGCTCATTGAACGTGGCTCATTGTACCAATCCGGTCAGTAACTGGCCGAGCAGCAACGAGCAATCGAAGCGGCGCATGCCGATGAGGAGCAGGGAGGTGAGGAAAAACAGCACGAAATCAGAGACGTTGAGCTCAGGGGCTCGTCTAGTGCGGATCGTGCCGTCAAAACCACGGCAAAGCATGGCCAGATGGATGCGCTGGCCCCGATCGAGGGTGCGCAGCAGCAGTCCGCCGATCATGTGACCAAAGGTCTTCATCTCGGTGCCGCGACCCTGAAAGGAACGGAGTGCTCTGGCCCGGTACATCCGCTGCCCTTCATCCATCAGCACAAAAATATAGCGGTAGAGCAGCAGTAACTGAACCGCAAAGATTTTGGGCATACCCATCTTTTCCATAGCCATGCAGACAGCATTGAAGCCGGTGGTGGCAACCAAGATCAGCATGGCGCCGACCGTCAGGCAGAAGCGCAGCAGGATGGAGAGAAAGGACAGCCAGCCCCCGGATACTGGAATGGGGCCAAGATAGAGAAGGGTCTGCTGGTCAAGGAAAGGATTGAACATGCCGAGCAGAATGGCAAAGGGGGAAACCAGCACCAGTTTCTTTAGGATAAAGTGAGCCGGTATGCCGCCCAGTCCCATGATCAGGCTCAGGAACAGCGCAAACGGCAGCATCGCGGCTATAACGAATTTGCCAAAGGAAACGACACAGATCACAAACAAAGCCGCAGTCAGCACCTTGACCCGGGGATCAAGCCGATGAATGATCGAATCGCGGGCGGCGAGTGCATCAAGGTGGCTCAGGTCGAGGAAAGCGGATTCGATTTGGGCCATGCGTGAGACTCCTTTCCCGGACAATTTTCCATAAAAAAAGCAGCGATGGTACGTTACCACCGCTGCCCGGAGAGTGCAGCTGTCAGCAACAATCGGTTACATGATCTGGCTTCGTTTTCTGAACAAAAAACCGATACTGATCGCCAGAATCAGCGTCAGGCCACCACCGACCAAGCCGGAGACCGTTGTGCCTTTATCCACGGTCGGCCAGGAGGGGGTGGATTTTTCCTTTGCAGCCGGTTCATGTTCATTGGTCTTGAAAGAATAGTCAGGCAGGAACGCGGTTTTTTCTTGAATTCCAGCGAGCAAATGATAAAGGCCATTTTCTGGTGCTTCCAGTTCTTCCTGGCCCGATGTTTTTGCCATCGCCCATTCCAGGCCATCGGGGAACGATGAGGCAAACGAGGAAAACACCCCACCCGTGATCACCGCTGCGAGAGCGAGTCCCGTCAGCACTTTGGTGAGGGATAGATTTCCCAACGGACGTGAGGTGGTGGAATACTCAAGAATTTCCGGTCGGGCCTTCCAGACAAAGGAAATCACGGCGGTGGTGACTAAACCTTCAACTAGTCCGATGGCAAGATGGATCGGCAGCATTGCCGAGAGAAAAGCACGAAACGGCAACTCCGAGATGCCGGAAAGGACGGTTTCGAACACCACCCCCAGGGCTCCCAATTGTAGCCCGACGATCCCCGCGAGGGTGGCGCCGATGGCAATACGCATCGGGCTTTTCCGGTCGCCGGCGAGGGGTTTGTAGATCAAAGGATAGGCTATAAAACAGGGGAAAACGCCGAGGTTGAAAATATTGCACCCCAAGGCCAGCAGGCCACCGTCGGCAAAGAACAAGGCCTGCACAGTCAGGACCGAGGCAATGGTCAGGAAGGCGGCATAGGGACCAAGCAGTATGGCCAGAATTATGCCTCCGCCCAGGTGACCGGAGGAGCCTGTGGCCGGGATGGTAAAGTTGATCATCTGGGCGGCAAAGATGAAGGCGCCAAGGACACCCATCAGCGGGACTTTGCGGTCATCAAGGTCCTGCTGGACCTTTTTTGCGCAGAAAGCGATGGCTCCGGCGGTGGCTACCCATAGGGTGCCGCCTACGGCAGGTGAAAGCAGGGCGTCGGCCATGTGCATGATGCTTCTCCTCTGACAAGGTCCGTAGAATTTTGTTTTGTCGAGAGAACGATGGTGAGGCTGGAAGAGATAACACAAATTATGCTTCAGTAACACTTTATTGTGTTACAAAATCGATAGCTGTGTGTCAAATAGAAAATGAACGGAAATTTCTCCGAAAAAAGAATATCGATTATTGGATGGTTGCGAGAGAAGCGTTGCGCCGCAGGCCGTTGTTGTGTTTCGTCCCGGGAGATAAAAAAGAATAATTCAAACGCAGTACAGCCCTCCATCCATCATCATGAACAGCTGGAGAGGACAAGGAAAATCACGGCGACTAGCGCTTAGGGTCTGTTCGCAAATAACTCGTGTCCATCCAGAAACGGCCAATTTCACAAAATCAGCGGGCGAAAATTATCAGCTATCAATCAGACGCAGAGCAACACTAGGGCAAAAAAATATGCACGAGGACCATAGATGGACCATAAACAAAAAAGGGGTCACAGCCAAAAAAGCTGTAACCCCTTGAAACTATTGGTGCCGAGACCAGGATTCGAACCAGGGACACACGGATTTTCAGTCCCTGGCTACAACTCGAAAAAGTTGGAATTTTATTAATTAAAACAACACAAAATCAGCACCATGAGCTATATGTGGCAAGGGGTAACAGGTTTATCATTCGCGACTAAATAGCCATATCCGCAGTGTGTTTTTGCCTTCCCAGTGGTCTACTAATGCATAGTATCCAGCTGTAATTATTATGATTAATTATTTTTAATTCAGCTCAATTTATTTTTTTCAAAAAAGACCATAGAAGGACCATAGCTTTTTTAAGGCCTTCATACAGCCACTTCATTTTCCTCAGTATTCATTTCCTTCGAGCTTTTCCAGAAATGTTGCTGATGTTAATTTTGAAGACTCTGGTTTTCTCTCTCATCGCATCGATATACTTCTTGCCGTTATCAATAAATCCAGAGCAGTACTTGTGCAACAACCCTTCAAGGGCCTCCTGTTTCTCATGCTTGAAAACCTCTTCAGCAGAACCAGAAACAATTACGCTTTCATACTTTGTTCCAAACGAATCCGGCAGTATTTCAGTTTTGCCGACAACACAGAACGAAACTGATTTATTGACATTGATATTGTCGATTTTATGCCCTTCCGCAGCACAGTGAAAATAAATACTACGATTAATCACACAATAACTTATTGGCACCCCATACGGTTCCCCTTTGCCAGATGAGGTAGATAGCACACCAAACTCAGCTTTAGTAAGTAATTCTAACCCTTCATCTTCCTGGAGAGCCCTATCTTTTCTTCTTATTTCTTTCAAAACAATACCTCTCGCGTCTTGCACCCTGCCGACAAATGGCTACGAGGTCGAAACCAGCTTAGGTCAAATATGAAAAACCGGGCCTTTGAGGATCATATCGTCTTGATCCAATTATCAATGGCATTCTTCTTATCATCAGGGAAATCCCTGAGTACTTGATCATACAGCCAGCGAAGTGATTTCGACCGTAACCTCTCTCTAAGTAGCTCTTCCGCTTCCTGTATTACCACTTTTATCAAGCAGGGGCATTTATCTGTAAAAACTGATGGATCATCCACAAAAATATTCTTTTTACGGATTTCAGCACACTGAAAAAAGAAAGAGGGACCTTCGATAGCCTCAATGATGTCCCAGAAAGAGATTTCTTTAGCAGATTTGGCTAACACGTAACCACCCTTAACACCAGGTATTGACCGAACGATACCAGCCTTTCTCATCTTAGAAAAAGTTTTTGATAAGTATGTTTCTGAGATTGCGTTCAATTCAGCTATTTGTTTGATGCCAACGGTCTTACCCTCCGGAAGATCAACCATATAAAACAACGAATGAAATGCGTACTCTACTCCAACACTGAACTGCATTCGACTCTCCAGTATTCATGATTAGGAGGTGTTGCTCTATGTAAAAATAAGGCTAAATTGTCTGCTTTACAGATGAAACTGTAATTTCAAGAACACGATTAACCCAAGAAAACTTTTGCTTCATCATATCAAATTCCGGACCTGAGTTCATAAATTTCGCTATTCCCTGGATAAGATATCCAGTGCCAGGCCCCATTTTTCCTTCGACCTCTTTAGTGCCTAAGGTAAGCAATACGTTCTGGTTTTTTTCAACTTTTTTCTGGGTTTTTCTCATTCCATATACTGGGATAAGAATTCGGTCCTCGCCAGGAAAAGCCAAGTAAGAATTCCATGTATTCACTACATGAGCCTCGTCATCTGAGCATGATACTATGGAAACAACCCCTTCCTTGCTAACTACCGTCATAAATCTTTCGTCAAACATAATGAACCTCCTGATTTTGGTCAATGTAACTATTACGGATAACAGTTATCTATAATAGTGATATATGTATGGTATCTTACGATTGCTGTCAAGTCGTTATTTTGGAGTGCGATTATTGGCCAGTATGAGCAAATGTTGATTACGAGGGTAATTCTGTTGCTGAGAGTATTTTCGGAAGCCTCAAGATTGAGCTGATCTTTGGGGTGGGGTTCCGGTGCACGTCCCTGATTGTAATTTTTTTCGCCTTCCGTCTTCCGAGACGCCTTTGCCCACTCCTCACTCGCAACGCCCCCAGCACAGCGCTGCTGCGCTTGCGGCTTGCTCCTTCGTAATGGATCAAAACCGCCTCATCATTCGGCGCGGCGGCCCACGGATAGCACAC
>JBBRBT010000075.1:0-13120 GCA_038205495.1 Desulfobulbales bacterium | reverse complement strand
TAATAAAGAATAACTCCAAAATTGAATTAATCAGGGAGGTTATGATGATGTATTCTGCAGAAGTAGACGGAATGACCTGTGTGGCGAAAGGACCCAATCATGGGCCCGCACCGATACCCCAAGAAGGCCGGTGGACGCAGGCAAAAGAGATCAAGGACATCGCGGGGCTGACGCACGGCGTCGGCTGGTGCGCCCCGCAGCAGGGGGCCTGTAAATTGACCCTCAATGTCAAAGAGGGGATCATCGAAGAAGCACTGGTCGAGGTGATCGGCTGCTCCGGCATGACCCATTCGGCAGCCATGGCAGCGGAAATACTGCCCGGGAAAACCATTCTCGAGGCCTTGAACACGGATCTTGTCTGTGATGCCATCAACACGGCCATGCGGGAACTGTTTCTCCAGATCGTCTATGGCCGGTCCCAGACCGCGTTTTCCGAAGGCGGGCTGCCTATCGGCGCCGGGCTTGAAGATTTGGGCAAAGGGTTGCGCAGCCAGGTCGGCACCATGTACGGCACCCTGGCAAAAGGGGTTCGGTATCTGGACATGGCGGAAGGGTATGTGACCAAACAGGCCCTGGATGCCAATGATGAGGTGATCGGCTATGAATTTGTTCATCTCGGCAAGATGATGGAAATGATCCACAAGGGTACAAGCGCCAATGACGCGTTGGTCAAGGCAACCTCGAATTACGGCCGTTTCGACGAGGCGGTCCGGACCATCAACCCACGGCACGAATAAGGAGGCGGATCATGGCACTTTTTGAAGGATACGAACGCAGAATAGAGAAGATCAACGGAGTTCTCAAACAGCACGGCATTGCTTCCCTGGAGGAGGCGAGGTCCCTGTGCGAGGCCAAGGGCGCGGATGTCTATGGCATCGTCAAGAGCATCCAGCCCATCTGTTTTGAGAACGCTTGCTGGGCCTACATTTTGGGGGCCGCTATTGCCTTGAAAAAGGGCGAGGTCAAAGCCGTGGATATCGCCCGCACCCTGGGGGAAGGTCTCCAGGCGTTCTGCATTCCCGGGTCGGTTGCCCAGGATCGCAAAGTGGGGATCGGGCATGGCAACCTGGCCTCCATGCTCCTTTCCGAGGCAACCCAATGCTTTGCCTTTCTCGCCGGGCACGAATCTTTTGCCGCAGCCGAGGGCGCCATCGGCTTGGCCCGGTCCGCCAACAAGGCCCGCACCGACCCGCTGCGGGTCATCCTCAATGGGTTGGGCAAAGATGCGGCCCAGATCATCAGCCGGATCAACGGCTTCACCTATGTACAGACCCAATTCGATTACAGTACCGGCACCCTGGCCATTGTGCGCGAGATCCCCTATTCCCAGGGGGAAAAGGGCAAGGTGCGCTGTTTTGGGGCCGATGATGTCCGCGAAGGGGTGGCCATCAATCATCACGAGGGCGTTGATGTTTCCATCACCGGCAACTCCACCAACCCGACCCGCTTTCAGCATCCCGTGGCCGGCACCTACAAAAAAGAATGCCAGGAGCAGGGTAAGAAATACTTCTCTGTTGCCTCCGGGGGCGGTACCGGTCGCACCCTGCATCCCGACAACATGGGAGCCGGACCTGCTTCCTACGGTATGACCGACACCATGGGCAGGATGCATTCCGACGCCCAATTTGCCGGGTCGTCTTCCGTGCCTGCGCATGTGGAGATGATGGGCTTTATTGGCATGGGCAACAATCCCATGGTGGGGGCCTCCGTTGCGGTGGCTGTCGCTTTGGCGGGCGTCTGCGCATAAACGATCCGCAATCGATGCTGGCATAAAACGGTACCAAGGACAGGGCGGGTTGGAATTTTTGTTGTGGTGCAGAGGAGCAAGGCAGGAATGATCATGGGGGATAAATGGTTGTTGGTCATGGTAGGCGGCAGCCTCGGGGCTGCGAGCCGGTACGGGATTGGCTTGCTGACTGCCAGGCTCTGGGGAACCCATTTCCCCTATGGCACCATGGTGGTCAACCTGGCGGGCTGCTTTATCATCGGGCTGCTTTTCGCCCTGGCGGACCGGAGTCGTTTGCTGACTCCCGATGTCCGGTTGCTCCTCATTACCGGCTACCTGGGCGCGTTGACCACCTTTTCTTCTTTTTCGCTGGAAACCATCAATGCCGGTCGTGCCGGCCTCACCCTTCAGGCTGTGACCAATATTCTGCTCAATAATCTGGGGGGCCTATCCCTCACCTATTTAGGATTGCGGTTAGGCGGGCTGAGATAGAGAAGACGATGCTGAACTACCAAGCAATTGAAGTATTCACCAACGAGGAGGCGCGCTATCGGAACCAACCGGTGGCTGATGCCGTTATCCAATACATCCGGGAGTTAAAAATCGCGGCGCGCTGCATTGTCACCCGTGGCATTGCCGGATGTTACGAAAGCGGGGAAGTCTCCACGGGAAGGCTGGAAATTCTTTCCTTCAACCTGCCGATCCGCATTTACATCGTGCTGCCGGCAGCAGCAACCGAACAGGTGCTGACCGGATTGGATGAACGGGTCGGCAATGGCATCATCGCCCTCCATGACCTCAAGGTGATCAGCCATAAAGCCGCCAACACCTTTTTTCCCCGTCAGCTCACGGTGCGTGATGTCATGACGCCCGACCCCAAACGCGTCACCACCGAAAGCCTGGTAAGCGATGCCGCCCGGTCGCTGCTGTCCTCGATTTTTACCGGACTGCCCGTGGTGGACCACAAAGACCGTCCGCTGGGCGTGCTCACCCAAGGGGATCTGCTCGGCAGAGGCGGCCTGCCCTTGCGCCTCGGTCTGCTGGCGGAGTCCGGAGGGGAGGGGGTCGAAGCCACCCTGAACGCACTGGCAGACAAGCGCGTGGGGGAAATTATGACAACCCCCGCGATCACAATCGCAGCGGAGCGGCCCTTGACCGAGGCGGTGGATCTCATGCTGGCCAAGGAGCTCAAGCGCCTGCCGGTGGTCGATACAGGCGGTCGTCTTGTCGGAATGCTGTCACGTTTGGATATTTTTAATACTGTTATGCGGGAAGCGCCTGATTGGGAAGCCTTCCGGGCGCAGAACATCGAAGTGAAAAATTTGCGGATTGTGGGCGATATCCTCCGCCGTGATACGCAGACGGTCTTGGCTGACACCACCCTTGACAAAGTGATCCCGATCATTGACGGCAACGATATCCAACGGGTGGCAGTGGTCGACACCGAAGGCAAACTGCTTGGAATTATAGCCGATAGCGACTTGCTTCGCTATTTCAAGCCGGACGAGGAAGGTCTCCGCTACCTGTTTTCGAAGATGACCCAACCCTTCAGAAAGGATGCCGCACAGGATATTGCGCAGCATCTGGCACAGACCAAAGCCAGCGAGGTCATGCACACGGATATGCTCACCATTCGAGAAGGGGAGTTGATCGAGGAAGCCATCCGGCTGATGACCGAAAGGAGACTCAAACGCTTGCCGGTGGTGGATGATAACGGCTGCTTCAAAGGGATGATCAGCCGGGATTCGCTGCTTCGTACAGGGTTTGGGCAAGCACGTTCAGGTGCAGGGGAAAGGAGGCATAGCTCAGATTGACAGGAGAGGCCCTCGGATTCGAAGCGGCGGCCTCAACACTACATCTGTTTTTATTCCATTAAGGTGCATGCCATGCAGGGCCATCATTCACAAGCGGAAAAATCCCACGCAGGATCCCTGATACAGCGGCTCATTGCCGGAGTCGTGCTGATCAACCTGTTCGTTTTTCTTCTTTCCGGGGTGTTCCTGTACCAAAGCCGGATCTATTTAGAGAAGCGCTACAAGATCAAAACACAGAATCTGGCCCAGGTCTTTGAAGACAGCATCGCTGAAAACGTCGGCAGAATCGACATCTTGCTGGTTGCTGTAAAAGATAAGGTTGAAGAGCAGCTTGCCAGCGGCGGGATCCACGAAAAGAAGCTCAATCTTTTTATCGAAAGGTATTTTTTGCTCGTGCCGCAGCTTGCAAGCCTTCGGGTCGTCGATGCCGACGGTGAAGAGCGTTACGGCATCGGGGTGGTGAAACGGGTCAACGTTGCCGACCGTGATTATTTCATCCAACTTCGTGATAACGGCGAGAAGGGGCTGGTGTTCGCAAAACCGGTAGAAAGCCGGATGTCCGGGGAATGGGTGCTGAACATAGCCCGTCGATTGAACCGGGAGGACGGCTCCTTTGCCGGGGTGGTCTTCGGTCAGATCGCCATTGATACGTTCACGGATTCTTTTGCAAAGGTCAATCTCGGCAAAGATGGTTCTATTGCGCTTCGTAACGCGGAATATGAGATTATCGCCAGATATCCAGAAATAAAATCCAACACCGAAGTCGAACGGAAAAGAATCTCCAGCCAATTTAGGGAACTGCTCGAATCGGGCATAGAAAAGGCAACCTTCAAGGCCCGTTATCCCCTGGATAACATTGAGCGGATTTACACCTTTCACAGGATTGGGGACTACCCGATAATTATCAACGTGGGGCTGGCAATCAACGAATATTTGACAATCTGGCGAAAAGAGGTGGCCATCAATCTGCTCCTCCTGCTGATCTTTTCTCTCGGTTCACTGGTGTTTACAAGAGCACTGATTGTCAGGTGGAGAAGTGAGAAGCAGGTGCAGGCGGAACTCCGCAGGTCGAATGAAACCCTCGAACAAAGGATTCAGGAACGAACCCAGCAGCTCTCCGTCGCCAACGAGCAACTGACAGCGGAACTTGTGGAGCGCAAGCGAGGCGAGGAGGCAAGGCGTAAGCTCGAAGGGAAGCTCCAGCAGGCGCAGAAGGCCGAAAGCCTGGGCCGCATGGCCGGGGCCATTGCCCATACCTTCAACAATATGCTGACTGCAGTACTGGGTAATCTGGATCTCGCCATAAACGCCCTGCCCGAGAATGCAAGACCTTTGGTTAACCTGACTGCCGCCATGACTGCGGCCAGCCGGGCGGCCGAAGTGAGCGGCTTGATGCTGACCTACCTGGGGCAAATTCCCGGCAAGCATGAACCGCTGGATCTCTCCGCGGTCTGCCGTCGAGGTCTGCCCATGCTCACGGCCGCCATGCCGGAAAGGGTCAATTTGAAAATCGATTTGCCCGCCACAGGTCCGATTATCAAGGCGAATGAACACCAGCTCTACCAAATTCTGACCAACCTGATCGCCAATGCCTGGGAGGCCTTTGGTGAGGGCGGGGGGAATATCCACCTGGCCGTCAAGACGGTTTTTCCGGCGGATATCCCCACAAGGCATTTCTTTCCCTTGGAATGGGAGTCACAGGACCCTCTGTATGCGTGCTTGGAAGTGACGGATGACGGCTGCGGCATCACAGAAAAAGATATTGACGCGCTCTTTGATCCCTTTTTTACCACCAAGTTTACTGGTCGCGGTCTGGGCCTGTCCGTGGTACTCGGTCTGGTACGGGCACATTACGGGGTAGTCACCGTCGAGAGTGAACAGGGCCATGGAAGCTGCTTTCGGATCTTTTTCCCCGTGGTGGCAGAAGCCGTAGCCCTACCGCCGGAGCCAGCGATCCCAGCTCTTGAAATTGAAGGGGGAAGTACGGTGCTGCTGGTTGAAGATGAGCCGATAGTGCGCGAGATAGCGCAAGCCATGCTCGTGAAATTGGGTTTTGCCGTACTCGAAGCCAAGGACGGCAGTGAGGCCGTGGAGCTGTTTCGGCAACACCAAGACACCATCTGCTGCGTGCTGAGTGATCTGACCATGCCGGGCATGGATGGCTGGGAGACGCTGGCGGCGGTACGCCGACTTCAACCTGGCATCCCGGTTATTCTGGCCAGTGGCTACAAGCAAGATCAAGTTTTGGCGGGCGATCATCCCGTATGGCCCCAAGCCTTCCTGAGCAAGCCCTACACGCTCATTGGGCTTCGCGACGCGATCAGCAAGGCGCTGTCGGTGCCTCAAGAGAGCGGGGCGGCTTAATTTTTAGATGTGTGTGGAATGAAAAAGAGTTGTCAGAACAAAATCAGCTTTATGCTTTCAAAACATTGACGCCGCCTTCCTTTCCGTTGGGAGTGTACTGTGCGCCCCGTCCGGTTGACAGCGCATTCTCCCCAATGCTACAAACACGCTTCTTTTGGCGTGCGATAAGATATACTACCAATGTTGCCCCTCCAGCGTGGTGCGCTCTTGGGCTGCTACAGATTGTTTCGCAGGTTGTTTCGGCCGATAAGGACATCCCGTTCAAATTTGTGACAACGCGCATATCTGGATCGGATTAATTCCGCATGGGAGTTTGAGAAAAAAATGGATGAAAGGAACCCATCCCCTGTCGAAATCATAGCTACCCTCGAGGAGAGAATAGCTGCAATGATGGCTCAGGAAGCCCGCCTCGTTGCCGAGAATGTCCTCCTGCGGCAGCTCTACGAAAGGGCACCGCTCGGCTACCAGTCTCTTGACGAAAACGGCTGCTTTCTCACTATCAACCAGGCCTGGATTGATACCCTGGGATACTGCAGAGAGGAGGTGATCGGGCGAAATTTCGGCACGTTTCTCCATCCCGATTGGCAAGACCATTTTAAAGAGAATTTTCCCCGCTTCAAGGCTGTTGGCGAAATTCTCGGGGTGGAATTTGAGATGGTCAAAAAGGACGGTACGCTCATCCTCGTCTCCTTCCATGGTAAGATCGGTAAAAATATCCACGGGGATTTCCAGCAGACGCATTGTATTTTTCAGGATATTACCGAATCTCGGCGGGTGCAGGAAGAATATAAACTCTTTTTCGATCTCGTTCCCGATATGCTCTGCATCGCCTCCACCGATGGCACCTTTAAAAAACTGAACGGAGCCTGGCAGTCGGTTCTCGGGTATTCGGAAGAGGAATTGCTTGCCATTCCTTTTCTTGATTTGATTCATCCCGACGATGCAGAAGCGACCCGTGCTGCGATCGCCCGGCAGTTGGCCGGTGAATACACTGTGCGGTTTACCAATCGTTATCGCCATCGAGACGGCAGTTATCGGTGGTTTGAATGGTATGCGACACCGGCTGCGGGGAGAGGGCTGCTCTATGCTGTTGCCCGAGACATCACCGAACGAAAACAGGCCGAGGAGGCGCTTTCGCGCCAGGATGCGCTACTGAGAGCCATGCTGCGCAACCTGCCGTTCGATTTCTGGGCGCGCGACACCAGCCAGGGCATCATCCTGCAGAGCGACGAATCCATCCGTCTTTGGGGCGATTTAACCTTGGAAGCGGCATCGGATGGGCAGTTTGATAACCGAACCGTGGAACGCTGGAATGCCAATAATCAACGTGTCCTTGAGGGGGAAAGTATCTCTGCTGAAGGCAGCCTGGTGACCAAGAGCGGCGAACAGCGGGAATTCCACCAAATTGTGGTGCCCATCCGTGATGATACGACCATTATGGGTATCCTCGGGATCAATATTGATATCACCGAACACAAGTGGGCAGTGGAAGAATTGCGGAATTCAAATGAGTTGCTTTCGTTATTCATCAAGCACTCACCCATCTACGCCTTCATCAAGGAAGTGAATTCCACCGAAAGCCGCGTCCTCAAAGCCAGCGATAATTTTCAAGAGATGATCGGTATTCCGGGTTCTCAGATGGCCGGAAAGACCATGGAGGAACTTTTCCCGGCAGAATTCGCCGCCAAAATTACCCAGGATGATTGGCTGGTCGTTTCCCGTGGGGAGATTCTGCATCTGGACGAGGACTTGAACGATCGCCACTACACAACTATCAAATTCCCGATTTTACTCGGCGGGAAAAAATTCTTGGCCGGTTATACCATCGACCTCACCGAGCATAAGCGGGCCGAGGAGGTGCTGCGGCAGAGCGAAGAAACCTTCCGCAACATTGTCCAGGCTTCTCCCATGGGCTTTCATTTGTACCAGTTGCAAGACGATGACCGCTTGGTCTTCCTCGGTGCCAATCCTGCCGCCGATCGGCTGTTGGGGATGGACCATGCGCAGTTTATCGGCATGACGCTTGAAGAAGCCTTTCCTCCGCTGCAGCACACGGAAATCCCAGCTCGGACTCGCAGGGCTGCTCAGTATGGTGAGAGTTGGCAGACTGAGCAGATCAATTACGCCCACGGCAAAATTGCAGGTGCGTATGAGGTCTGTGTTTTTCAGATGTCTCCTGGAAAAACTGCGGTCTTGTTCAACGAAATCAGCGCGCGCAAGCAAGCGGAAGAAGAAAAAGAGAAGCTGCAAGTGCAGTTGACCCAGGCCCAGAAGATGGAATCAGTAGGGCGTCTGGCTGGAGGCGTGGCCCATGATTTCAACAACATGCTCGGCGTGATTCTCGGCCACACGGAGATGGCTCTGGCTCGAATGGACTCCACCCATCCTCTTTTTTCCGGCTTGCAGAATATTCGCAAAGCCGCCGAGCGCTCCGCCGACCTGACACGGCAGCTCCTCGCTTTCGCCCGCAAGCAGACGGTTGCCCTCAAAGTGCTCGATTTGAACGAGACCGTAGAAGGGATGCTGAACATGCTGCGCCGACTTATCGGCGAGGATATCGATCTGGCTTGGGTACCGGGTAGGCACCTTGGGACGGTCGAAATGGATCCGTCGCAGATCGACCAGATCTTAGTCAATCTGTGCGTGAATGCCCGGGACGCCATTGGCGATACGGGCAAGGTCACTATCGAGACAGATACCGTAGTTTTTGATGCGGCCTACTGCGCCACGCATGTGAGTTTTGTTCCTGGCGAATATGTATTGTTGGCGGTGAGCGACAACGGCTGCGGCATGGATGTCGAGACGCTCTCGCACTCGTTTGAACCCTTCTTCACCACCAAGGAAATGGGGAAGGGGACCGGTTTGGGGCTGGCGACGGTCTATGGCATCGTCCAGCAGAACAACGGCTTTATTAATGTCTACAGTGAACCTGGCCAGGGAACGACCTTTAATATTTATCTGCCCCGCCACGCAACCCAGGCGGAACGGGCAGCAATGACAGGCGCGGCGGAACCTGTGGCGCGCGGTCACGAAACCATCTTATTGGTGGAAGACGAGCCGCTGATCCTCGACATGACCCGGGAGATGCTCGAAACCCAGGGGTACACCGTCCTGCCGGCCGCCACGCCGGGCGAGGCCATCCGTCTGGCCCGGGAATACGCCGGCGGAATCCATCTGCTGATGACCGATGTGGTCATGCCCGAGATGAACGGCCGTGACCTGGCCAAGAATCTGTTATCCCTCTTTCCCCATCTTCGTCGACTGTTCATGTCCGGTTACACCGCCAACGTCATCGCCCACCACGGCGTACTTGACGAGGGGGTTCCTTTTATTCAAAAACCGTTCACCATGAAAGACCTGGCCGCAAAAATCAAAGAGGTGCTGGAAAAAGATCTCAACTGAGCGAGCACCTGACAAAGGTGGTGCAAAGAAGCAGGGAAAACAGTGCAAAGACAGCTAACACACTATCCAGACGGTCCGCAGATGACCGGTGGTGTCGCAAACGGTTCGACCACCGGCCAAGGCCACCGATTCCACCAAATCCACCCCCTTCAGATGGGAACAACTCGTTAGCGGATTGGGCAAGTCGGTACCGGTTCGGAGATCGAGCAGGTGGAGAAAAAAGCTTTTTTGTCGGCAGTGGTGACGACATCAACGGCCTTCTGGAAAGCCTCCGTGTCGTTGTCTGCGAATATTCCCGTATAGAAGTTCCATGTTGCTCCGTCAATTCGATGAATTTGGTATTCTCGATCCTTTAAATGCAATAACTTCCAGTCTGCCCACTGCCGAACAACCTTCATAGTGCTCCTCATTTATCAGTAGAATGTACCAAGTGGCGAACCCTAGAGCCTCTTTGTTGGAGGCATGTTAGATGACAGCCTCCTCTCCAAGGCACCTGAAGTCCCATGGCCTCACTGCTTAAAAATAACGCAAAAAGCATGGGCTGTCAGCTCGCCAACCACGTTGTGCCAAAGCGCTTTCAGAGAAGCGGTCCCCGTCTGGTAAAGGGAGAGGTTTGCCGGACAACCTCCGCAAGGCTCGCTGCCTGCACGAAGAAACAAGGCACCCCGGAATGAAACGGTCAATACGCCCTCATCCTGGATTCATTTCCAGGAGAGGGTGGAATGTTTTGTCCACATTTCTCCACCGCACCCGCCAGGTACTTTCATGGATTTAGTAAAAACCACCAAATCAAACAGATAGGGATTGTGAACAGATCCCCGCGTTCTCTCCAGTTTTACCGTGGGCACCACGTTGTGGCCCGGTAAATATACCTATAAAATTTAATTATTTCAAACTGTTGCCTTCTCATTCGTTGAATGGTAGAAAAGTTCCATTTACCTGCACGATAAAGTTGCTCACAGCTCCACCTGAACAGCAACGTGCGCGGGGGGAGGGCTGCTGGTGTAAAACGCTGTCATCTCAATCATGCTTGGACAGCCTGGCAAGGGGTGCCATGATCAGAGAGCGAGGTTTTATTGAAGGTACCTACACGTAACACGCTGTGACCCTTCATCCATGCGCTTGACGCTTGGATTAGGGGGAACTTTTGGCTTATCAACTTTTTAATTTTCCACATTATGCACCTTGATATCTTGATATATGGAAAATGTTCTGTGGAAACGTAATAAGCGGACATGGAACTGAATAATAATCCATGTTTTGTAGTTAATATAAAAATAAGCGGAAATTTAGTCCATCCACATGCACTAATATGGCGGAGAAAATTCCGCTTATTGCACTGTTGAGCTGACTCACAGGATCAGATATGCAATTTGAATTAGATGAATTCCACCGTAATGTTCCTGACGAAGAGCTACTCGCAGATCTTCGCCGAGCACACGACGCCGCAAAGCAGTGCAATCAATCCTTAAGCTATAGAGCATATGACGAATTGGGTAAGTATTCCGCAGGAACGATAGCTGTCAGATTTGGCTCATGGAACCAAGGATTAACCGCCGCAGGGCTGTCACGCAATGAAACCAAAAATGCCACAGAGGAGGAACTATTTCTCAATCTTGAGAATATCTGGACTATTCTTGGTCGGCAGCCCAAAACAAGAGACCTTGTAAAACCGGTGTCTGATTTCACGCATGATGTCTACAGTCGAAGATTTGGCGGATACAGAGAGGCTCTCGGAGCATTTCTTGAATGGGTACAAGAACGCGACCCTGAAACGGCAAATGAATCTGCACCTCAGAACATGACAACAATCCAAGACACTCCAATTCAACCAAAGAGACGGACGTCGCGAACAATCTCAGATAGAATGAGATTTCGTGTGTTGATGCGCGATGGTTTCTCTTGTCAATCTTGTGGTGCAAGCCCTCAGAAGCAAAGAGGCGTCGAATTACACGTTGACCATGTGGTTCCATGGTCATTAGGCGGGGAAACCGTTGAAGCAAATCTGCAAACTAAATGCAGTCAGTGCAACCTGGGCAAGGGCAATGCGTTTACACAATAACCGCCCAACAAGTCAATAAACCGGACTGGAAATAGCCGCGTTCTGAAATCTGCAAGCTCTCGGCCAGCCGGTTATTTCACCGTTAGGTCTACATACTTAGGAGAGAAATGGATAATAAGCAATTTACTCTCGAGAATTTTAAGAATATACAGCAATTGATCGTTTTTCTCCACAACAAGGCAAGTGCTGTAATTGTTGTGGACGGATTTGCGCTGACAATCTTTATAGGATTTGCAAAAGACTTACAATTCAATTTTAATATTTTTTCTGCAACACCTATGAGTCAAGTACTGTCATGCATGACCTTTATGTGCGCATTACTTTTTGTCAGTCTAATCATCTTTCAATTGCACTATGTCATATTCAAAATAATTAGTCCGACTCTAGCAAATCACTATAAACAAGAACAACTATCCCTCATGTATTTCGAGCACATTGCGTCGATGGAAAAGTCTGATTTTCATAATCAAATTAAGGTGCTCGGTTCTGATGAGTTGCTGGAACAACTTACAGGGCAAGTTTATGAGGTTGCTAAAATTCTTACATCGAAAACAGCGAGACTTCACAAAGCTATCAGGCTTCTGTTTGCCAGTTTAATCGTCCTGGCTGTGTTCTGCTTTTTATCAAGATTGGTCTAGGGGGCTCATTGTGGGTATACGACAGGACATAATCAACAAAGTGACAGAAATACTTGGTACTCGTTTTGAGGTTGAAGATGTTAGCTACGTTCCGGACATCTCGAATAGCAAACTGACTTTTGGTAACACTGGCCTTCAATTTGAAGCAACAGTCCTCTATATCGATATGCGCGGATCAACCGAAATTCTCAACAAACACAACAACCCTGTGGTTGCCAAAATTCACATGGCTTACTTTCACACACTGGTAAAGATAGCAAAAGACCTTGGCGGGGAAGTCAGAAGCTTCAATGGAGACAGCCTCCTAGTTTTCTTCCAAGGAGCTACAAAACAAACTCTCAGCAATGCAGTGCAAGCCGCAATGCACATGAAGTACATGATTTCAAACTCAGGAAGTGGTATCAATACTCTTCTGGCAAAGTATTCTGCGGTTGATTTTGGCATCGGATTAGACTATGGAAAAATACTGTGTACAAAGATTGGATTAGGAAGAGACTCAAATAATCAAGACCTAATTTGGGTTGGAAATGCAATAAACAAGGCTGTTAAGATTTCTGATCAGTGTCAATCTCCATACCACATTGGCATATCTTCAATTGTCTATCAAAACCTTACTGAAGCTACCAAGAACAGCAAGGGTATAGATATGTGGAGCCCTTACTTATTTGAGTACAATGGAGAAACCGAAACATTTTACAAGACAACTTACCATTGGGTTTTAGGTTAGTTGCAACCAATTATTGAGAGGGTCTATTCTTAAATCAAAAACAGCTGTAACAAAAACCTAACCAGTCAATAAAGTGCGCCGTGCCAAGGCGGTGTTTCTCAGCGGGTGCGAATCCCGCCCGGCAACTTTCGCTCCGGCCGGTAGCAACTGGAGCAGTCGTGGAGGTAACGAAGCGGCTGAAGCCTCTGGTGGAGAAGGTTCTGTAACAGGGATTTGGTGAACATGCAGGCCGTAACGTGAGTGAACGCTGAGCAGGCCTCGAAAATTGTAATACGGAAGCCGACCCGGCTTTATTACGGGGAAGGCTGTCATTGCTGGTGAAGCGAGCGAAGCGTGCAACCAGCGGTTCCGTCGGGGTAGTGGCGACAGCATGCATGGAAGAGGGAA
>JBBRBT010000074.1:0-13773 GCA_038205495.1 Desulfobulbales bacterium | reverse complement strand
CTGGTGTAGAATTCTTCGCTGCTCTGTTCGAGGATCAATCGCTTCATATTTTCACCTGTCGAGTGAGTTTTCGGGACAGGTTGATATTTCAATATTTTTATAAAAATTTCAATAAGTTAATTGTTGAACAAATGTTTTTTTACTGATGATTTCTCACTGATCTAGGTTTAATTTATATTTTTTGGATCTCATAAAAATACTTACACAGAGCAGGTCTTCCCCGGAAGAATAATACCCCCCCACGATATTAAAATTGTGCCCCAAGTCCAGTCCAACATCCTTCAGCACCCTCCTTTAGGTGCAATCTCGCCCTTCTCCCTTCTCTTCGTAGGTCACGCCATCCCGAATATTATAAATACGTTTGAATGTGGGAATAATCTTTTCGTCGTGGGTGACCACGATGATTGCGGTTTCAAATTTGCGGGCCATGTCATTGAGAATCCGGATGACCGCCAGGGCACGTTCACTGTCAAGGGGTGCGGTCGGTTCATCAGCAAGGATGACCGGTGGATGATTGACTAAACCACGAGCGATAGCGACCCGCTGTTGCTCTCCTCCGGAAAGTTGGGAAGGCATCGCCTTGGCGCGATGTCCGACATCGAGGGCTTCCAAAAGCTCCATGGCCTGTTTGCGGGCTTCACTATTTGATTGACCAGCGAGCATCGGCAGCAAAGCGATATTGTCTGTGACGTTCAGAAACGGAATTAGATAGGGGGCCTGAAAGACGAAGCCGATTTTATCGCGGCGCAGGGCCCTTAGGTCTTTAATTTTCCATTTATTGTCATAAATAATTTCACTGCCGAGCGTCATGCGGCCAGTCGATGGTTCGATGATGGCCCCCAAACATTTGAGTAAGGTCGTCTTGCCGGAACCCGAAGGGCCTATCAGGCCAACGACTTCACCCGGCGCAACAGCCATATCCACGTGTTTGAGGGCGTCAACAGCGGTATCGCCTTGGCCATACCGTTTGCTCAACCCTTCGATACGAATCCCCCGTGCTGATATTTCAGGATATTGATTATCCACCGATGGCCTCCGCAGGGTCGACGTTAAGCGCTGCTCGGATTGCCACGACGCTGGCAAGTACGCAGATAATCATCACCGCAACAAACCCTCGCAGGGCATCCCCGGGTTCAAGCAGGACGTACTTCGGAAAAATGGGCGCCCAGAATGTAGCGACAATTTTGCCCACAATCAATCCAATGAAACCGAGAGCCAAGGATTGCTGAAGGATCATAGCAGATATGGTGCGGTTTCTGGTGCCGATAAGCTTCAGCACCGCGATCTCCCGGATTTTTCCCAAGGTCAGCGTGTAAATGATAAAGGCGACAACAGCGGCGCTGACGATAGCAAGAATGACCAGGAACATGCCGATCTGCTTGGCCGAGGTGGCGATCAATTTAGCAATCAAGATCTCCTGCATCTGCGCCCGGGTATAGACGGTCAAGCGCTTCCAGCGCCGGATAGGCTCCGCTACACTTTCAGGCTCCGCTCCGGGTGTTTGTTATCTGAACAAGCACGGCATTCACATAGGGGTTGGTGCTTTGTGAGGCGATGAGAGCATCGAGCAAACCGGGAACACAGGGACGATTGAGCTCCTGGTTCTCTGCGGTGCGGGCCCGTTGCCGGACGATGGCATCGTTATCTTTGAGGAATTGCGCTTCTTGAGCGTCCTTGAGCGGGATAAAAACCATGGGATCGCCCCCCGAAGACACCATGCGTCTGGTCAATCCGACAACCGTGAAGAGGTTGCGGCGGATTTGAATGTGATCGCCCAAGGCAAAATCGGTAGCAATGTCAGCCACGGCTTCGTAATGCCCCCGGGTGATGTGCCGCCCAGCCACCAGGTAACCTGGCTGTCCGGGATGGCCCGGTCCATCTGGAGTGATGCCAACCACCATTGCCCGCACATCCCGTTGGACTGCAATTCCCGTTTGCCGCACTTGCATGGTCAGATAGGTGACATTGGCGGCTCGAACGACTCCGGTCATGCCGAGAATGCCACGATAGGTATCGTCGTAGATGCTCGACGATTCAGCGTATGGTCCCAAGGTATCCTGTTGCACCACCCATAAATCGGCACCGCTGTTGTCAAGCAGGACGTGGGCATCGTCCACCATGCCCCGATAGACGCCGGCCATGGTCAGGGTGACGCCGATCAGCAATCCCAGCCCGATTCCAGTGAAGACGAACTTACCCCATGCATGCAAGATGTCGCGGCCGGCCAAGCTGATCATGGCGATTGACCAATGATGCGATCAACAACTTTGATCCGGCTCATTGGCATGCAATACTTTCCGGCTGTAGGAAACGATGCGTTCGCCTCCATCGAGCCCCTTAAGAATCTGCACGCGGCCCTCGAGGTCGGATGCGCCGATTGTAACGGGTGAAAAAGACAAGTGATCGTCTTGAACAATCCATACGCCAAGGTGACCATCAACACGCTGCAAACTGGCATTGAGGACAACAGGCATTGATTTCTGCGCAGCGAGTTCGACCGTGACTTCCGTTAATTCACCGATGGGCGGCAGCACTTTTGGCAGCTGCTGGAATGCCACTTTTGCCAACACTTCCTCTGTCACGGAGTCGGCCATTGGTTCGACGCGAACGACTTGGCCGGCCAACGGTTCCGTGCCATGAGAACGCAAGACGATCTGTGCCGGCAACTGAGCACGAAGCCCCATAGCCCGCTGCTGATCGAAACGGACGTGTATCCAGATACTGCTGGGCTCTACGACCTCAACCACCGATTGTCCCGGAACCACAGTGGAGCCCGGATCAACGTCGCGGCGGGCGATGAAACCATCGACCGGCGACACTAAGCGCAGGTTGGCGCGTTGTTGGATTAATCCGTCACGCTCAGCACGCAGTCGAATGGTTTCCTGATGGGCGACTTCCAAATTGGCGCGAGCTGTCGCTAAAGCAGCACGGGCAATATCGAATTCCTGTCTTTTGGTTTCAGATGCTTCGTTACTCACGGCCCGAGTGGTCAGCAGTTTGTCATAGCGTTGCACCTGGGTTTCAGCAAAAATCTTGCGAGCATTTGCTTCTTGAATCTGTGCTTCAACAGCACGAACAGTGGCTTCAGCCCGTTTAAGCGCGGCTTCCTGCGCGTTAATTCGGTCATCAAGATCGACCGGATCCATTTCACCGAGTATCTGATTGGTTTTGACGTGGTCGCCAGATTGTACATTCAGGTACTTGAGTCGACCGGTAAACGTCGGTCCGATTTTATGGGTATAGTGTGCTTCGACCGTGCCGATGCCAAAAAGAGAGGGGGTGATTTCTCTGCGCTCAACAGTCATGAGGGTAACGGGTATGGGAGCAAGAGGTCCGGAACGCATGGTAACATAGGCAAATAGGCCAAATAAAGGCAGCAGGATGCCTGCCAGCATCATGGTTCTGCCATGGGTCGAAAGGAATTTCTTCATTTTTCACCTCGTATCCCGCGCCGGTAAATGATGAAAACACCAGGAGCCTCAGTGCGAATGCGCTGGATGTCTCCGGTCAACAGGGACTGCATTACCAACCCTTGGACAGTTCCAAGAAAGAGCGTTGCAGCTGACCGGGTATCCACATCAAGAGCAATTTCCTTGCTCGCCTTGCCTTGCTCAATGCAAGTGCAGATACGCTCGGCGTATCGTTGCAAAAGCACCTGTGCGACCCGCTTGGCGGGCGTAGGTTCGGCTCGTTGCAGTTCGCCAAAGAGCATCCGGGGAACACCTGGGTGCTCAATGACAAACTCGATGTGACTCATGAACATAGCCTCCATGGCTGCCAGAGGGGACTTGATGTTGTGCGCCGCCTGATCAATTCGTGCCAGGAGTCGATCTTGCACCCATTCCATGACCGCTTGCCACAGAGCCTCTTTTGTTGCAAAGTGCCGAAACAGCGCGCCTTGAGTCAGGTTCATCTGTTGGGCGATAGCAGATGTTGTTATTTCGCTCGGATTCTGCGAACCGGCCAGCTCAATAACGGCCTCGATAGTGAGGGCCCGCCGTTCCTCTGCGGGTAATTTTGTACTGATCTCCATGCATCCCCCCTCGTGATTAGCAAGTAATTGGTTACTAACTTAATCATCAAAAACAACAAGAGCAATAAGGGCGGAGCAATAGAGGTATATCTTTCATCCTCCCTATCAGTTGTTCCGACGGTCAGCCGAGGATCATGCAAGGTTCGCAAGCGTGCGACGAGCCCATTGAGCGCATTGCCGATAGCACCCAAGTTGATCGTGCTGTTCAACCTGCGCAAAAAAAGAAGCGGTCCATTGCCGCAAATGGCCCAAAAGATAGTCAAAGTCCTCTCTGGCTTGTGGAAATTCGACAACCTTCCCATGCAGCCAAGCCAGGAATTCGCTTTCTACGGCGATATGGTCCGCCAATTCCTCATGCTCCATACCGTAATGACGATAGATATTGGCGACCTTCACGGTTGATTCCCCCATGACCGTCCCTTCCAGGTAAACGGAGCCATAGGGTGCACACGGTACCTCCGGCATGGCATTGACAAAAAGCCGGACATATTCATTTTCCAGGCAGACAGGATCGATAAGGTGCATTGCTTCGATTAATGCCCGAGCCTCGGCCCCCACTTTTTCTGGAAGGAGGGCTGAGGCCTCATGCGCATAGGGGGTAACGGAACATGCGCGAAATTGACCACAGGTCGGGCGGCAAGACGGTCGTGGGCATCAGTTGCTCTCTTTAACCAAGATCGGCAATTTGGAAATCGCCAGCAAGACCAGAAACACCGCATACGCCATTATACCGAGCAGGATTACCACCTCAACCAGCGAAGGAGTGTAGCTGTACTGATCGAGAAAGGTGCTCATACCGGGAAAAAAACGTCCCGAGGCAATCGGCAATTCCCAGTGGGTATTGGGCAAACCGAACGGCGTAATCGTCATCGGGATGTTGTTATAGGCGGCTGGCATGATCAGGAAGCGGTGGACAAAGACACCCGCAATCAGCATTCCTGAACTCAGAGTCAGCAGTGGCAACGAGCGCCGGACAGCTGGCAGCATCAAGAGTCCCGCACCAATGAGCGGCGCCGCGACCTCAAAGATATGAGCCCAGGCAAAATCGCCCCAGGCGATCTCCATGATCCGGTGGGTTTCCGCATTCCCATACCAGGCATGGATGACCAGGTCATTCATCATCAAAAAGAGATGAATACAAATGGCCATGAAGATGATCAGGCCGAGCGTCCGGTAGGCTGGTTCGTATTGTTTATTTCATGCAACGGCTTGATCCAGGGCGAGGTCAGCGAGTTATACGATTCATCCCCCAGATAGCGGGACCACCACCCCTCTTCGAAGATGGCCGTTCCCGCGCTGCAGCCGGGATCGAGCACTGCATACGCCCTGGTCTTACCGCGATCGTTGTATAATTGGACCAAATCACCGTTCTTTATCTCTTTTTTTCCCGCATCGTCTGGGTTGAGAAAAACCTTGGCTTTGTTGTCCTGCAGTTCGAGGAGGATGGTGTTGTTGGAATGGGTGGAATGGACCCGGTAGAGCGAGTTCTTGGTTACAAAGCGAAACTGATATTTCTCCCGGGCCGCCGGGTTGACCTTGTGCTCGGTCTCGGCATAGGTCTCTTTGTGGACGGGCAGTTGTTCGCCTTCTTTGAGGAACAGATCCTCGTCCTTGTAGAATTCGATCCGGCCGCTGCGGAGAAACTGGGCCGTCGCTTTGATCGGCGCGGGATAACTCGGCGGCGGGAAAGGAACTCGATGCTGGACCTGCTCATAGAAGGGTACCTGCCGATCACCCGGAGCAGGCGAGTGAAGGCGAACGGGCCCCTTCTTCAGCATATCTAAAGTTATACCCGTTGTTTCAAAGCCGCCCGTGGCCAAAAGGAGCTCAATGACCTTGAGGGCCGCCTCGTTTTCATCAAGCTGCGGAAAGAAATGCTGCTCAAAAGCAGGATTGATTCTTTTGGCCAGCTCTCGGAAAATCCACAGCTCTGACTTGCTCTCGAACAACGGTTTGATGGCCGGTTGCTGCAACTGCAGATAGGGATGCAGGATGGTGGCAGTCAGGTCGTACTTCTCATACCAGGAGGGGGCAGGCAGGACCACGTCCGACCACATGCAACTGGTCGACATCTGAAAATCGGTGGTCAGGATGAATTCCAACTCGCCGGAGGTTGCCCGTTCCTTGAGGCGATTGCTCATGTTGTGCTGATCAAAGGGATTGCCCCAACCGCCAACCATGGCCTTGATCCCATTCTGGGGATAACCGGGGCCTTTTCCCTGTAGGAAGTGCAGATAGGCAACCCAGTTGAGCTTTGACCCTTCCGGAAACCACCAGCTTTTGACATTGAAGCGAATCCGATACTGACCGGCATAGGTGGAAATCCCAGCACCGCTTTTACCAATACTGCCGGTCAAAACCGGGAGCAAGGAAAGCGCCCGCCCCTTGAGATCGCCGTTGTACCACTGATAATTGCTGGCGCCGTAGATGATGTGCAGCGGCCCATTGTTGGCGGCATCAACGGTCACTCTCTCGATCTGTTTCGGGTCGCAACCGGTTATGGCGGCCACTTTGTCAAGCGTGTACGCAGCGAGCGTTTTTTGCAGGGCAGTGAAAACCGTTTCCACTTTGATGGTTTGCCCATCTGCGAGCGTCACTTCGTACTCCCCTTCCAGCTCGGCGTGGGTCGGGTTGAGTTTTTCAGGATCAAGGATCTGGAATGCATTGACGCTGCGGACGACAAAGAGGCGCCGGTAATCGGAATTATTCGGGTCTCGGCATCTTGTGCGAGAGTAGGCACCTCCCCGGCCAGCAGCCGTTTGCCGGTATCCTGGCGCACAAGGATCGGAAAATCGGTGAAATCCTGGAGAAAGGCGGCGTCATAGAGTTTACGGTCAATGATGATCTTGGCCATGCCGAGGCCCAGCGCGGCATCGGTATCGGCTTTGATCGGCATCCATTCGTCGGCCTTGGCAGCGGTGCTGCAGAAGTCGGGATCGACAACAATAACTCGCCCTCTTCGTTTGACTTCAAGAAGATGATGCGCGTCGGGGAGGCGGGTTTGGATGACGTTGGAGCCGAAAATGAGCGTGGTGCGGGCATTGATCCATTCGAGCGATTCCAGCTCTTCGCTCTGCACGCCGAAGGTCATCGGCCAAAACATCGGCAGATCGCCGTTCTGGTCGTATCCATGATGCATGGTCCAGTGGGCTAACCCGGCAAGAGCCACCAGCGCCCCTTTCTGGACGTACCCGGTTCCTGGAACATGAATCGTGGAAGCGATTGCTTCCGGGCCATATTTTTCGGTGATTTCTTTTAACTTACTGGCAGCGTAATCGAGGGCCTCATCCCAGGTGGCCCGGCGAAACTGGCCGCTGCCACGGGCGCCGGTACGGATGAGTGGATACTTGAGACGATCTTAGCCGTAGATGAGGTCCATCATCGATAATCCACGAAGACAACCACGAGGATTGTACGAATCTTCAGGATAATCGGCCGCCTGGATTAAGGTGCTGATCCGTCCGCCCGTGACCCGGGCCTTGAAGCCGCACGCCCCGGTACAATTCGGTGAACAGGTGGAGCGAACCAACTGTTCAACCTCTGCGGCATAAGCCTCTGGAACATCTGAGAAGTGAAAGAATTTCAACCCGAAAGCCAGGGCACAACCTGTTCCCGCAGCTCCCCGTAAAAAATCCCGCCTGTCCATGCGCATGGTATTCCCCCTCCTGAAAGTAATGATCGTTCAACGACATCCTCTTCTTGGGGCGACAAGCAACCCCCCGCTGCTTTGACCTTGTTGATAAGGAGTGCTTGTCGGCATTAGTATTGCCTCATTTTTTTTGTACTTTACATCTCTACTTAATTTTCAAAGGGAAATAATTGACCTAGGTCAAACAAAAGAGATTATTCTTCGGTTTTAATGGTTCTATCAGTTTCTTCAACTCGTCAAAAAGGAGAGCCGTCAGTGAGCGAGATAAAAAATAACTGCTGTACCGCGATAGACCTATCCGAATCGGATGTCATCGCGGCAATGAAGAAGATCCAGGGATACCTCGACATCAGTCCGGGAGACTTTCGCGAGGTGTTCCAGGTTGCCTACACCCATGCCCTACAGCGGATCAAGGACTCGCTCAAGGCGCGGGACATCATGACTCAGCCTGCGCACTGTGTCGAGTTGAACATGGATTTGATCCAAGCGGCGACCTTTTTGGCGGACAAGCGATTTTCCGGGGCTCCAGTGATTGATACTGCCGGGAAAATCGTCGGCGTACTCTCGGAAAAAGATTTTCTCGCCAAGATGGGCCTGGGACAACCAACCGCCTTCATGCAGATCGTTGCCCAATGCCTCAACAACAGAGGCTGCATGGCCACCTCGCTGCGCAATCATTCCATTCAGGAAATCATGACCGCACCGGCGATCACTGCTGGGCCGGAGATGACAATGGGCGCGATTTCGGCCCTGTTCGTCGACAAGCGGATCAATCGTTTACCCATCATCGATCCTGAGGGACGACCAGTAGGCATCGTGACCCGCACCGATCTCGTCCAATCTTATTGTCTCACCCGATAGAGGCTGACACCATGAACAACTACCTGAAAAAAATGCGTGGTAACGGTCAAAGTCCTCCTGGGGTAAGCTTTACCGAGGTGTGCTTGGTCCTGGATCGGCAGCTTTCTTGGCATAGCGGCCGTCGCCCTACTCCACTACAAACTCCTTGACCAGCATGGACTCATGTTGCTCCTTGGGTCGTTTGGCGCCTCGGCTGTACTGATTTACGGAGCTGTTCGCAGTCCCTTGGCGCAGCCGAGAAATTTGCTCGGCGGCCATATCCTTTCCGCGATTGTCGGGGTAACGGCATTCCAATGGCTCGGGAGTCATCCCTGGTTGGCGGCGGCGGTCGCGGTTTCAACCGCAATTGCCCTGATGCATCTGACCAAAACCCTGCATCCGCCTGGAGGCGCTACGGCGCTAATCGCCGTGATTGGGGGCGAAAGCGTCCACCAACTTGGTTACCTTTACGTGGTGATGCCGGCTGCCCTGGGGGCCTGCGTCATGCTAGCCATCGCCTTGATTGTCAACAACATCCCGAAAACAAGGAAATATCCTGAGTTCTGGCTGTAAAAGAATGCAACTCCTGCGAAAAACTCTAATTCTCACAAATGTGCAATTATTTCATTGAGGGATGCCAACGAGGCCTTATTGTTGAAGGGTATGTAATGCGGACATGTGCCAAGGAACACCGTCGAACACGACATTAAAATCAGAAGAGGAGGTATGGCATGTTTTGTAACCAGTGCGAACAGACCGCTAAAGGAATTGGATGTACCATCGCCGGCGTGTGCGGCAAGAACGAAGACGTTGCCGATCTGCAGGATCTTCTAATCCATGCCTTGCAGGGGCTTGCCCTCTTTGCGCAAGAAGGCCGAAAAAAAGGCATTATCGATGATGCCACCGATCTCTTTGCCTTGGAGGCCATCTTTTCCACCCTGACCAATGTCGATTTCGATCCGGACCGGTTTGTAGTCCTGATCAACAAGACCGTTGAGCTGCGCGAGGCGATGAAGGCCAAGGTTGCGGCCGCCGGTGGCAAGACCGATTTCACCGAGGCCCCGGCCACCTTTATCCCGACTGGCTCCGTGACTGATCTCGCGACTCAAGGCGCAGCTCTGGAACTGATCGAGAACCTGGATAGTGATGTCAATATCCGCTCACTGAAACAGACTCTCTTGTACGGCCTCAAAGGCATTGCCGCCTATGCCGATCACGCCGCCATCCTGGGCCAGAAGGACCCGGCCATCGCCGCCTTTTGCTACGAGGCCCTGGCCGTGCTGCTGGTGTCGGGCCTGACCGTGGAGCAGTGCGTGCCCGTGGCCATGAAGGCTGGCGAGATCAATCTGCGCGCCATGGAGCTGCTCGATGCCGCCAACACCGACACCTACGGCCACCCGGTGCCAACCCCGGTGCCGCTGGGCCATCGTCCGAACAAATGTATCCTGATCACCGGCCACGACCTCCACGACCTCGAACTGCTCTTGAAGCAAACCGAAGGCAAGGGCATCGACATTTACACCCACGGCGAGATGCTGCCCTGCCACGGCTATCCGGAGTTGAAGAAATATCCCCATTTCTACGGCCATTTCGGCACCGCCTGGCAGAATCAGCACAAGGAATTCCCCAATTTTCCGGGGCCGATCCTGTTCACCACCAACTGCATCCAGAAGCCGCGCGACGACTACCAGGACCGGGTCTTCACCAACGGTCTGGTCGGCTGGCCCGGCGTAAAACATATCAGCAACAAAGACTATTCCGCCGTGGTCGCCATAGCCCTGGCTATGCCTGGGTTCACCGATACGGTCGATAATGGCTCAGTCCTGGTTGGTTTTGGCCGCAACGCCGTACTTGGGGTGGCCGACAAGGTGATCGAGGCGGTCAAATCGAAAGCGATTCGCCATTTCTTCCTGGTGGGCGGTTGCGACGGCGCCAAGCCGGGCCGCGATTACTTCACCAAATTCGTCGAGCAGGTCCCCAAGGACTGCGTCGTCCTGACGCTGGCCTGCGGCAAGTTCCGCTTCTTTGACCAACAACTGGGCGATATCGGCGGTATTCCGCGCCTGTTGGATGTCGGTCAATGCAACGATTCTTATTCAGCGATCCAGATCGCAGTGGCTCTGGCCAAGGCCTTTAATTGCGGGGTCAACGACTTGCCGCTGTCCATGATCATCTCCTGGTATGAGCAGAAGGCGGTGGCCGTGCTCCTGACCCTGTTGTATCTCGGCATCAAGGACATCCGTCTCGGACCGTCGCTGCCAGCCTTCATTACCCCCGTGGTGCTGCAGTTTCTGGTCGACACTTTTGACATTAAACCCATCGCCGCCAATCCCGAGGATGACCTGAAAGCGATTCTCGGATAAGCCGTTTTCGTTTGTTTTGATGCCTCCCCCCTTTGCCGGACTCCGCGGTTCGCCAGGGGGGAAACAAACCATAACCGAAGGTGCCCCTTCAGTGATGACACAAGCCACGAGACGTAGCATGACTGAAAGGAGGTCTTTTAAATGAATGAAGAATGAGGCCAAAGATGAAACAAGTAGAAATCGATCAGGATGAATGTATAGGCTGTGGAGCCTGCGTTGAACTGTGCCCGGAAATTTTCGCTTTTGATGACAACGAGAACAAGGCATATGTCACTACCCCCAATGGAGGGAATCAGGCATGCGTTGATGAGGCGATGGCCTCGTGCCCTGCGAGCTGTATCAGCAACAATGAGGCATAGCAGATAGGAACGAAATCCGCCTGATTATGGAGTTCATTTGTTCTGGTCAGGATGGGATGGGAAATTGGGTTAAAGATCAAGTTGGAGGAAATCCGCAATTGGCATTATCCATTGCCGCCATCCCCCGATCTGCTTGATCAAAGAAAAAAAGATGCATCATGTGCTGCAAACTGGGCAGACCCGTTGTTACGATGAGACAGGAAAGGAAATCTCCTGCCATGGGAGCGGGTCAGGATGGCGAGTCTCGGCGGGGCTGTTCTTGGCCGAGTGTCTGTTTTGATGTACAAAACAAAGTTTGTTTGAGATTGATCACGCACACCATTGTCGGTTCAGCGATGGCTACGTCGAAAGAGAATACAGAACTGATGTGAAATGCGGGGCAAACCCTCCTTGATCGAGAAAGGGGGCGGGTGGAGGAAATTCGAGGGTGGCTGAAAAACTCAGCACTTGCATTGCATGGCAGCCAGCCACAGTATCAGAATCCATTCTGGTACATATCGGTTGCACCAGCAGGCGTTCAAGTGATCTGCCAACTTCTAAGATACGGGGAAAGTCGACCATGACCCAAAAAATCAAAGAAGAACAAATCAGGCAACAGATTGACTCCTTTCCCATCCTTCCAGCCACCGTATCCAGGATTATGCATGTGACCGCCAGCCCGGAAAGCTCTGCTGACGACTTAATGCAAGCCATCCTCCCGGACCAATCGCTCTGCGTCACCATTCTCAAGTTAGCTAATTCGGTCCTCTTCGGGCGCCCTCAACGGATTGATTCGCTGGTAGCTGCGATCATGGTACTCGGCTTTAACGAGATCCAATCCATCGCCATGATAAAAGCTATGAATAACTCGTTCAAGGAACTGAATTTGGTCAGCACAGCCCCGGTTGAACAATTTTGGGAACACTCTTTCCTCACTGCGATGGCAGCACAGCATGTAGCCCAGCACCTGCGATTAGCCTCAGGCACCTTTTTCATGGCTGGATTGATTCACGACATCGGCAAACTAGTCTTGTTGCTAACCTTTGAGAACGAATATGCTCCTGAGCAGTGGATGACCTCATTCAGTACTCAAGAACGTCTCGCCACTGAACATCTTCTTTTCGCGTTCGACCATGCATCGCTAGGAGGGCAACTCCTCAGGCAGTGGAATTTTCCAGATAACCTGTTGTCTGCGGTGGAACACCACCACGTACCTACAAATGCCAAGGCGCCCCTTGAGCAATTTTTGGCTCTGGTTGTGCAGCTTGCAGATCTGTTATCTTATTTTTGCATTGAGGGTGAGGCTGCTAAAGACAGTGAGGTAATTAATGGGCTGCATGCCTCCCTGCCTGATTTAACTACGTGCTGGCGCAGCATGGGGCTAGCTTGGAAAGATGAACACCTTACGGATTGGTACAACTGGCTGTGTAAAAGCCGTGAACAGAGTCGTTCTATAAGGGAAATTTTCTCGACCTGACGGTTAGTACTGTCAACAAGGGAACGTGGCACTATCTTCATGGCTTGTAAATTCTAATGAACGGCATTCCCTCCAAATTGGCAGTAGTGGTTTTAGTGCATTTGCTGTGCATGTATATCAGGCGCCATTTCAATGCCGGTTCGTTGGTCGTTGTTGCGTTATTAACATTGAGTATTCCAACTCAGTTAGCAAATCTTTAACTCGAGATTGGGGCAACCTACTCAGGCTTGCAGTGCTAAACCAATTCAGGAAAAATTTATCACGCACAAACTATGCCGTTATGGCAATAGTGACACCGAGGCGTTTACGGGAGTGTATTGAACGATAATGAGGATACATATAATTTTTTTATTCACCGGCAATAATTACGGAGGAAGAGATGAACGGTTACATGCAAAGCAGCGTTTGAAGAGGCGGCTACCGGCTTAACTGAAGGAGGCATCCCTATCGGAGCGATAATAGTGCATAATAAAATCACATCATCGGTCGTTGGCACAATCGACATGTAAGAAGGCAAGCTCCACTCTGCATGGCGAGATAGGCACATGTCTCAATCAGTACAAAATAAAATAAGGGCTAATTACTCAATATGTGCTCTCGCAGTTTGAAGAGCTTTTTCTTTATCTTTTGTAATAAACCGCCACGTCATCTCTGCCGAATGAATCCCTGCTTTCTTGTCTTGACCTCTACAATAATACCAATGTCCAAAGCGCTCTACCGTGGAAAATGGGTGGTTTTCTGTACAGAAAAACCCACAAGGATGGATTTCTTTGAAAAAAAGCGTTTCATCTGGATCTTCATCGAAAGCCATATTCGTAGGCAGCACGATTTGTGATACATCCACATGCCCTGCTTCTTTTTCATCCAGCCAGTCTGAAATTTTCATTTGATTTGTTCTCCTGAAGAGATGGAACAAGCGGTCAATTATTCTATACTCAAGTTTCTGAGTTGACCTAACATGCTGTGGTTTGGCTATTAATACGTGACAGCCTCTTTCCTGTTTGCAGCATATCAACGGCAAAGCCCATGACTGCATCAACAATGGCAAGCACTGCATCTTCAGCGATGATGCC
>JBBRBT010000073.1:0-14290 GCA_038205495.1 Desulfobulbales bacterium | reverse complement strand
ACTTCGTCAATGTCGAGGTCCATGTCATGGATTGGATGAGCGATGAACGGCGCCCCGGCGCCTTAGACGTTCTCCCAGAGGCCCTCAAGATTACCAAGCAGCTGCTTTGTGTCTATGGCACCGAAGAGGACGGCGCCATCTGTCCTCACCTCAAAGGTAGCAACGTTACTATCCTGGCGATGCCGGGCGACCACCACTACAACTATCACTATTCTCCTGTAATAGAATCGATTTTCAAAAAGATGACAGCATTAGAGTCCCAGAACGCCCATTGACTCGAAAAAAGGACGAATCTAATTTTTTTTTAATACACTGAGTCCACACATCTCTGAAATACCTGAATCAGTGAAGCGCCGATTGTCCTGGGGAAACACATCCACATCCAGGGGAATGAGACCGTTCTTGTACCCGGAAATCTTGACCTTGGCACGTTTGAGCAGGGTCCGGGAACACCTGACGATCACGGGGAGGAGATCTGCGTCGGCCTCATCCAGCCGCTGGCGCAGCCGTTCCGCCGAAGGAATCCTGCAGATGCCTAAGGCCTGCTTGAAATACTCGTCCTCACGCATGGCGGTGACGGCCTGATAGTCGCTTTTGCCCAAACAGAGCAACCCCAGAGAGCTGCGAACAATATCAACCTCGGCGATATGATCACTGCCCTTGGCTACCCTGCCGACATATCGGCCGAGTTCGCTGTATCGGTTGATGCACGCACCGACCAGGGCCAGCCCGGATTGGCTGGTGTAGAATGCGTCGCTGCTCTGTTCCAGGATCATTCGCTTCATATTTTCACCTGCCGAGTGCGTTTTCAGGACAGGTTGCTGTTGCAATATTTTTACTTAAATTTCAGCATATTGACTTCAAAATTAGCATATATTCACTGATACTTATTCACTGAATCAGGACGTATTCAATTGACAGAGTGTTTGAAGGAAAGGTGGCTTGCGCCATACAAGGAGGCATACATGTTTGATCTTAAAGTGGTTTTGACGAGAAACGTTTTGCTCTGTTCCATTGCCATGGCGCCCTGTTTATCGAGCACACCTGCATTGGCGTTGGAGGCGATTTTAACGCCCGTCCTGGCAACAGCTCCCAATTTCAGGGACCTTGCGGGAATATCGGCAAGCAATGGGGGCACCGGCTTCGTCAACTCGACCAGCAACGGCGGGGTGATGCGGACAGATGTTTTTTATCGCACCAACGCACTGAATAATCTCAACAACGCGGATTGGACTACTCTTTCGGCGCTTCATATCTACCGCGACATCGACCTGCGAACGCCTGACGAAATCTATGGCCCCCCAGCGGCGCAGGATGTGGTGCCGGAAGGGGCTATATGGACCCATATCAATATTTATGGCACGCAAGGGCCGATACCCTCACCGCTTTGGGACACTCCCGCGAATGCGGTTTCCTTCATGCAGTCAGGATACCAGGCGTTCGTCACCGATTCGGTTCAACGGGGCGCGTTTCGTACGGTATTACTTACCCTGGCCCATGACACCGGCCCTGATGTATGGCACTGTTCAGGCGGCAAAGACCGTACCGGCTGGACGTCGGCCCTCCTGCAGAGCATCGCCGGTGTGCCGGATGCGACAATCATGCAGGACTATCTGGCCACCAACAGTTATTTATCTGCCTTAATAAACACCACCAAAGAGTATATTTTGTTGGTGCATCCTGCATGGGACCCAGCGACTATTGATGCCCTCTTGGGCGTTCAGTCCAGCTATCTTCAGTACGGTCTTGACCAGGTGGTCGCCTCCTACGGGTCGATGTCTGCGTATTTGACGCAAGGATTGGGCCTCACCCAGGCAGATATCTACGTCTTGCGCGCCAAAATGGTCTTCTACTCGGAGTTGCCCGGTCAGAGTGGGCTGCTCGGTAATGCCGCCTCCGGCGCCGAGCTTTTGAACGCGTTGCAGAACTCACCCCTATCGGGCCACTATACCGATTACAATTACTATCTCCAATCAGCGGTCGACCAAGGAACGCTCGGGGGTGTCGAGACGCGGGTTGGCGGCCAAGTGCATGCCGATGCCGCCTCGTTTCTCCTGCGCCAGGCGCAACGGCTCGACGAGGTGATCACGCCCTATACAAGCGGTCGTGATCTGCCCCAAGGTCAGACTCGGATCTGGATGGCCGGCAATGGGGATAATTTTTCCACCTCTGGCCACGATGGCATTGACGGCAGCACGGAAAACAGTGGCGGCTCAACCATAGGCGCCACCTACCGAATAAACAGTCAGGCTTCGGCCAATATGAGCCTCGGCTCCGACTGGGGTTCGGTCGAAAGCGCTGAGGCCACCGCCACGGTCAACACCGTTCTGGCCACCCTTGGCGGACGGTATGGGTTCTCGGATTTAGATGCTGGGCCATTTATCGAGGGCCGTGCGAATGCCGGCTGGGTGGACTATGAAAGCGAGCGCGGCTTGGGCGGGGGCCTGGGTACCGCAACCGGTTCCACCACCGGTGCCGTGTATAGCGGTCAGGTTCGGGTGGGGAACGCTATTCGCCTGATACCGTTGACGATTACTCCCCAGGTAGGGGTTCGGGTGACCGGGGTGTCCCTCGACGACTTCAATGAAGGCGGCAGTGACCTTGCTCTGAATGTCCATGGTGTTGACGAAACGTTTTTCAGCCTTCTCGCCGATCTGGATTTCAGCTTCAATCCAAAACCCTTAGGGGAATGGACCATAGCGCCTGTCTTTACCCTAGGTTACGAGCGGATTCTTGACGACCCCCAGGTCGAAGGCGTTGCAACTCTGTACGGTTTCACCGTGCGTCAACAATCAGCCTATGAGAGCCATGATCTGATCAGAGCCAGTGTGGGGCTCTCGGCCGAGCAGGGCGCTTTTACCGTGAAAGGCAGAGTGAGCGGGGTGATTTCCGAGGAGACGAACAGCACCGGCGTAAGCGGACTTCTGTCACTTGCCTACAGTTTTTAGCCAGTAGGTTGGGTTGAGGAACGCAACCCAACAATGATATTCTTCTCGTGTTGGGTTACGGCTGCGCCTAACCCAACCTACAACTCTTCCTCGCAACGGAGCCGAAACTGTCAATCCCCTACCCGCGTTAGATTGAAGAGGCAAACCCATTCCCGCCATCAAGCTGACTGAAGGTCGGGGGCCACCTCTGTCGTACCAAAAATCAGGCCCCTATTGAGCCCGCAAATACTGGTTTGGCCAGGGGGCATCTCCATGCAGCACCTTAGCGGCATGAAGTGGCCAGTAAGGATCACGAAGCATCTCACGGCCAAGAAACACGACATCGGCTTGTCCGGTGGCCACTATCTGTTCCGCCTGGAACGGCTCGGTGATGAAGCCGACCGCGCCACTGGCTATCCCGGCCTCAGCCCGGACTCTTGCCGCAAAAGGAACTTGGAATCCCGGACCAAAGGGAACGGGCTCGTTGGGCACTGCAAACCCGGAGGAACAATCGACAAGGTCGACCCCTATCGCCTTCAATTGCTTGGCCAAAATCACTGACTGGTTGATATCCCATCCCCCTGTGACCCAATCAGCAGCGGAAATCCTGACAAAAAGTGGCAACGCCTCCGGCCACTCCCCACGCACCGCCCTTGCCACCCGCAAAGGGAATCGAAGCCTATTTTCCAGACTGCCGCCGTAGTCATCCCCTCGCTGGTTCACCAGGGGGGAGAGAAATTCATGGAGCAAATAACCGTGTGCCATGTGCAGCTCAATCACCTGGAATCCCGCTGCATACGCCCTGCGTGCCGCAGCACGGAATTGGGCTTCGACTTCGTCCATTTCGCTGAGTGTTAGGGCATGCGGGACCGGATGCCCCAGATCAAAGGGAACGGCACTGGGCGCCAGCGGTTGCCAACCGCACGCCTCAATACCGAGTGGACCGCCGCCGTTCCAGGGGAGAGCACAGGAGCCCTTACGGCCTGCATGGGCAAGCTGAATTCCCGGAACAGCACCCTGCTCGTTCATGAAACGGGTAATCGGTACAAAGGCCTCGGTATGGGCGTCACTCCATAGACCACTGTCGCCCGGGCTGATCCGCCCTTCAGGGCTCACTGCGGTTGCCTCAACCATGACCAATCCGGCACCGCCTACGGCACGGCTGCCAAGATGAACGAGATGCCAGTCAGTGGGTACTCCCTCGCTACTGGAATACTGGCACATGGGAGAAACGAAAATCCGGTTACGAAAAGTAATGGACCGCAGGTTAAAAGATGCAAAAAGAATGCTCATGGGTTGTCTCCATTGGGGAGGGTCAGGGGCAGTGTTGCCCGGTTCAGTGCCCTTCGGGTTTCCCTTTACTTCACCAGCAGTTTGCGAATCGACAGCAATTCCTCGCGACGCTCCTTGGTCGGCTGGGGGAAGGTCATTTTGAGTCCCTGCAGCATCTCGATAATGACCCGTGAAATGATCAACCGGGCATTTTCCTTGTCGTCGGCCGGCACGACATACCAAGGCCCGCGTTTGGTGCTGGTTGCACTCAGGCAGGATTCATACGCTTTCATGTACTGCTTCCACAGCAACCGCTCTGCAAGGTCGCCCTGGTTGAATTTCCAGTTCTTCGCCGGTGTATCAATGCGCTCCAAAAAACGTTTGCGCTGCTCTTCCTGGGAAAGGTGGAGGTAAAATTTGAGGATGCGGGTGCCGTTCCGATAGAGATGCTTCTCAAGATCAACTATGGAACGAAACCGCTCCTTCCAGATGGTTTTCTCATCAAGCAACTCTTCCGGAAGTCCTTGGGCGCGGAGGATTTCCGGATGGACGCGAACGATCAGCACCTCCTCGTAATACGATCGATTGAAGATACCGATACGTCCACGCTCCGGCAAGCGCTGCGTGCTCCGCCAGAGAAAATCGTGGTCCAGCTCTTCAGCACTGGGATGATTGAAACTGAAGACCTGGCAGCCTTGCGGATTGATACCGGACATCACATGCTTGATGGCCCCGTCTTTACCGGCGGCGTCCATGGCCTGGAAAATCAACAGCACCGAATAACTGTTGCTGGCGTAGAGCAAATTTTGCAGAGCGCTCAATTCTTTGACCTGTTCGCCAAGGATTTCCTGAGAGCGCTCCTTTGATTCGTAGCAGGGCTTCACTCGCGTCTGCCGCTTAGCGAGTTTCACCTTTTCTCCTGGTTGGATACGGAAATCTTCTGTATCAATATTCATGACTCTTCCTTGTTGGTGCGTAGAGATGGGGAGGGCAAATCGATGCCGGTTCCACTGCGGCGTACAAATCGCCTCCCTTTGTATCATCGCCTCGACCATTCCGTATGCGGGGCCGGTTCTCCGCTCTGGATCTCAGGGCCTGCTCAGGCCGGGTATTTTCCCTCAATATAATCCTTCAGGTAGTGATTTTCCACCTCTCGGACCTTGATCAGAGCATTGACAACGTCACCAATGGAAATGATGCCCTTCAGTTTCTTCTTCTCCATAATGGGGATATGACGAATTCTGTTCTTGGCCATGATGGCCTGGATATAATCGATATCATCCTCCTCTGAGGCGCAGATGATGTCCCTGGTCATCACCTGATGGACCTTTTGGAGAGAACAATTCTCGGTGCAGCCTGCGCCCACCGCCTTTAAGACATCATTGGGAGCGAGAATGCCTTTGATCTCGCCCTTGTCATCAACGACCAGCAGTGAGCCGATCTTTTTACTGAAAAACAGTTCAGTGGCAGCCATGAGCGTGTTGTCTTCCTTCACGGTGACGACCAGAGTGCCTTTCATTTTCAAGATATCTTTGACTTTCATAATCCAAGCTCCTTGCAACAAGAGTCCCTGTTCCTTCACCTTGAGACCGTGAAGGAGAGCAGAGTGTTAAAAATGTTCCCCACCAACCGGCCGTCATTGCGGTGGCTCTCCACCGCAAATATCCGTACAACCGATGATAGGGGGAGGGTTCATCCTTTCCAAAGGCCATGCAAATTGCAGTACTCTCGGGCTGTTATCGTGGCCGCATTGCGGCCATGTTGACCCGTTCCAGACAATGACAAGGGTTGCATTGTGTCAGGGAACTTCGGGATGCCTGTACGCAAACCCCCTGAAATATTCCTTTTCACCCCGGTTGTTGCTCTTTGGGCTCCAAGGAAATATTCCCTGAGACCTTCCCTTACAAATTCAATTTTCGCGCCAGCTTTCCAGGCTCGATGGCCTGCTCTTCATCATCCCGATATTTCAAACATTTATTCAAAAAATATTCATGGATTCAGCCTTAGCAATCCTGAAAAAATGGTCACATACAAGCCAATGGTTATATATGACCTTATCGTGGTGTTGCGGGTCGGTCCGGTCAGACCGCGATGCCCGGAGTAATGGCAGGACGGTCTCTTCCTGTTTTGACCGAAGTGCCTATGGTATAGATGCACGAGGTATGCGTCGTTGGAGTATCAACCCCTCCTGGCAGAACACCTTTTGGTGTCTCCTGTCGCAACCGATCTCAACAGGTGGTGATTATGCGTCACATACTGCGAAGTGGCCAGACCCATTGCTATGACAGCACGGGGCGAGAAATCCCGTGCTCCGGCAGTGGGCATGAGGGTGAATTCCAAACAGGCACAGCCTGGCCGGTTGTTCGTTTTGCAATACAGCAGGAGACCGTTCTCGACCGGTTGACTGATCTTGTCTGGACTCAAGATGCCAATATAGGCACCTTCCCCTGCACCTGGATGGAGGCGTTCAAACAGATCGCCGCCTTAAACCGGGACCACTACGGCGGTTATACCGACTGGCGGCTGCCCAATCGCAATGAGCTGCGCAGCCTGATCAGTTACCAGACCAAGAAACCGGCACTTCCAGACGGGCATCCCTTTCACAATGTCTTTCTCGGCTGGTATTGGTCTTCAACTACCGCTGCCCTGCATCCGGCCTACGCCTGGTCCCTGCACTTTGAAGGGGCGCGTATGTTTTACGGCCGCAAGGACCAGGATCAATTGTTCTGGCCTGTGCGGGGCGCAGGAAATGCAGTGTTGCCCGCAACCGGTCAGCAGGGATGTTTTGATGCTCTGGGTACGATCATTGATTGTCCGGGGACCGGGCAGGATGGCGCCTTGCAACAGGGGAGCAGGTGGCCGCAGCCTCGCTTTGCAGAACACGAGGAGGGTGTCTCCGACCGACTGACCGGACTGATCTGGACCCGACATGCCGACCTGACCGGCGGACCTGTCGCCTGGCAGCAGGCCCTTGATGCGGTTGTGGAGTGGAGACTGAGCCGAACGGAAGGGGGACAGCATTGGAGACTGCCGACCATCAATGAACTGCTCTCCCTGGTTGATTGCAGCACTCACAGTCCGGCGCTGCCAACTGGGCATAGTTTTACCGGGTTACAGTCAGAATACTGGTCGTCAACAACCAGCTACTTTGAAACTGATTGGGCCTGGGTCCTTTATCTCGACAAGGGCGCCTGCGGTGTTGGCCATAAACCGGGCGCGACCTTTTTTGTCTGGCCGGTAAAAGAGAGCCCCTAAGGGCCTGTCAGGGGACGCAGATCCGCTGGGCCCTCGTTGATATCCACCGCTATCGACCGCCATTCACCGCCATCCACCGCTATCCACCGTACATATCCTTCCAGGCACGGTCCTGTCTCCCCGACAAATCATCTTCAACCTGCTTCCAATCTTGACGATTTCGCAAAAAATAGGAAACACCCGGTTTGTCATTGCGAGTGCAGCGATAACTCTCTGGGATAATTGAGAGATTTCTCGTCACTGTGCTCCTCGAAAAGGACAGAAATCGACTTTTTGCGAAACCCTCAATCTTTGCATTGCCTATCATCGCTGCCCTAAAAAAAAGGTCATATAGAGCCACTGGTCACATATAACCTTTTCCCAGGATCCTCAACGGTAGCCCCGCAAACAAGCAAACATAGTATTATTTAACAATATCAGGACAATAAACGATCAAATACTGAACCCTGAAGCGTTGGCGCAAAGATTGCAAAACAGGCTCCGATGGTCCTGATGCTTGCCGTCATGCCGCATCCAAATCCATGTGTCAGGGAAGACCACTTGAAGAAATGAGAATATATTCCACATCCGAAAAAATGGAGAAATGCCATGCTGAACAATGAAAGAGGGAAAATTGGATGGATTTTGCTTTGGCTCTTGGGAGTCCCGATCCCGATTCTCTTGGTGCTCTATTTTCTGCGCGGCTGCACCTGAGGCACCTTTTTCCAGGGCCTTGGCGGCCCCCTCCTTTCTTGAAGCGGAAAGGGTAAAGAGGTCACAAAAACAATAAATTATAAGGACGACTGGTCTGATTTCCATCCGATCTTAATCGTTTGCAAACAACCCCAAAGGGAACATGACTATGAGTACAATCACTACCCAAGATGGCACCGAAATTTATTACAAGGATTGGGGCACAGGACTGCCGGTGGTGTTCAGTCACGGCTGGCCCCTCAACGCCGACAGCTGGGAAGCGCAGATGCTCTTCCTGGCGTCCAAAGGGTATCGCTGCATCGCCCATGACCGCCGCGGCCATGGCCGTTCCAGCCAACCGTGGAATGGCAACGAAATGGATACCTTTGCCGACGACCTCTCCCAACTCATCGAAACGCTCGACCTCAACGACGTCGTCCTGATCGGCTTCTCCATGGGCGGCGGCGAAGTTGCCCGCTATGTCGGCCGCCACGGCAGCAAACGACTGGCCAAGGTGGCGCTGATCTCCGCGGTCCCGCCGCTGATGCTGAAAACAGCCGCCAATCCGGACGGCTTGCCCATTGAGGCATTCGACGCCATCCGCCAGGGGTCCACCGCCGACCGCTCGCAATTTTACAAGGATCTGGCCAACGGCCCGTTCTTCGGTGCCAACAGGCCCGATTCCAAGGTCTCGCAGGGCATGATTGACTCGTTCTGGCTGCAGGGGATGCAGGCCGGTCACAAGAACACCTTTGACTGCATCAAGGCCTTTTCCGAGACCGATTTCACCGCAGATCTCAAGAAGTTCGACCTACCGACCCTGATCATTCACGGTGACGACGACCAGATCGTTCCGATCGGCACGGCGGCACTCCGCTCAGCAAAACTTGTGAAAAACTCGACCCTGAAGATCTACGCCGGCGCCCCCCATGGCCTGGCATACACGCATAAAGAGCAGCTCAATGCCGACCTGCTGGCCTTTATTACAAGCTAAGGATTTGTGTATTCATCGCCGGGCAACATGTCTTGCCGCAGACGGTTGGGCAGCGGCTGGACCTGTTGGCCGTACTGCCAGCCAAGGTCCTTAAGTCTCACCCTGAAGAAGGAAAACAAAATGTCGGAAAAAGAACATTTCACTGCTCTCCAAGCCCGTGATATCGGCGACAAGCTGGGCATCGATTGGAAACGGTTCAACGTGGAGCAGTTCCACATGGGTTTGAATGTGGAGTTGGAGCATGGCCTGATCGACCCGTCAACGAACGTGACCAGCGACGATCCCGTCCTCACCGGAAAAATAGCGCTCGCCCATCTCAACGAGTTTGTCGATTACTACACCCGTTTAAAAAAGATGGAAGGGGAAGCCCAAAAGAAAAAAGATCAGGGCTGATTGGGGCCGGGTCAGCTCCTCGGCTCCATCGCCATATCCAGGACGATGGGCCGAGGGTATTCAATGCGGATTCTCGCACAGAGGGACCGCAAGTATAATATATGCATCAATGTCATTAACTTAAGAACAATTTCGTTGCCCCTGTCGTCACCCCGGAAATACTGCATCGTTGGAAACAAGCTTAATGTAACGGCATTGCTCTATGCATATAAAATATATACAATTTATATGCTCTATTTCCCTATTGTAGTTCTCCTGGTAATTGAACATGATACTTCATTTAAGTTTGGGTTGCTGATCGTCGCAGGGAATCCTGACAGAAAGACTTTAAACAACTGAAGATCTTGCAAAAGTGTGACATTGTAGTCCGGCCGGTTCAGCACGAACAGGGAAATCAAATGAACACTCAATCCGTTCAACCTGTGCGGTGAGCCTGTCGGCCAAGCGAAGGATGTTATGAGGACTTTGGCAAGAGACTCAACAGAGAAAAAGGATGGGTTATGCAAAAGAAACTACGAGCTGTTGTTTTACTGGCCACGGGGCTGAGTGCCCTGGTTTCCTCCGATTTAGGGGGAAGTCTTATGTCGCAGGCCGCTGCCAAATCGACAACGGAGCCTCCCCAAAAAGCAGCGGGGAGCCATGAGACGACCACCCCCCGCGCCATCATCAACGCGGTGCCGGGCACCCCGGATGGTGTCCTGCTGATGCAGGGGCATGCGCTTTTCGGTAAACTTCCCGCAATCATGCCGGGCAGTGAGCAGGACACGCCCGCCATGATTGCGCTGGGCAAGAGGCTCTATTTCGAGGAAGGCATTTCAATCAATAAAACCCAATCCTGTAACTCATGCCATCCCCTCGACAACAAAAGTGCCAGTGCGGACAATCGCAAAACAGGTAAAGGCGCGGAAGGAAAATTTGGCGACCGCAACGATCCGCCCACCATGAATGCCGGTTTCCAGATTGCGCAATTCTGGGACGGACGCGCGGCCACGCTGGAACAACAGGCTCAGGGGCCGCCGCTCAATCCTATCGAAATGGGCATGCCCAATGCGGCAGCGCTGGTCGAACGACTGAACGGCATACAAGAATATCCTGCTGATTTCAAGAAGGCCTTTCCTGGTGACAAAGACCCGGTGACGTTCGACAATTTTGCCAAAGCGGTCGCCGCCTTTGAACGAACGCTGATTTCCCGGGGCCGCCTCGACCGGTTCATGGACGGAGACAAACAAGCCCTCACCGAACAGGAAATGGAAGGGATGCGCACCTTTATCAATGTCGGCTGCGTCCAGTGCCACAGCGGCCCTAACCTGGGCGGGATGACCTTCCAGAAAATGGGCGTGTTCCATGCGTACACCAACGACTCGGATCTTGGCCGCGTTAAGGTCACCAGTCTTGAAAGTGACAAATATGTGTTCAAGGTTCCCATGCTGCGCAATGTCACCCTGACTGCCCCTTATTTCCATGACGGCGAGGCAGGCAGCCTGGCAGAGGCAGTGGATCAGATGGGGTACCTGCAGTTGGACAAGAAACTCAAAGACGAGGAAATCCACAATATCCTCCGATTCTTGACCACCCTGGCCGATGCGGAGCGCACCACCGCACCACCCACAGAGGCGGAGCGAACAGCATCTGCTGCCTGGGTACCGCCGCTGATGAAGGATATTCCCCAGGGAGAGGCGGGTGATCTCATTCGCTACGGCGCCCTGCTTATGACCGATACCTATGCGCAGCTCGGAACGGGAGTCAAGGAAGAGAAAATGCGTTTTTCAGGAAATACCCTGAACTGCACGAGCTGCCATCTGGATAGCGGCACCAAGCAGTTCGGACTCCCCTGGATGGGGGTCAGCCAGGCATATCCCCAATACCGTGGCCGCGAAGACAAGATTCAAAGCCTGGAGGAGCGGATTAACGGATGTTTCGAGCGCAGCCTGAACGGCAAGGCGATGGCTGTTGACAGCAGGGAGATGAAGGCAATGGTCGCCTACGTGAACTGGTTGTCAAAAGACCTGCCCAAAGATGTTGTCGGCCTGGGTACACCCAAATACGAAGGTCCGAACCGCAAGGCTGATGTGAAACTAGGCGGTGAGGCCTACAACCGCTTCTGCCTGTCGTGCCATGGCGGTAACGGGGACGGCTATCAGTCGATGTCGGCAGGCACTACGGGCAACCACATCGCCCCGGCGCTCTGGGGGGCTAACAGCTACAACAACGGCGCTGGAATGAACCGGCTGCTGACCACTGCAGCATTTATTCACAGCAACATGCCGCTGGGAACGCCGTGGAACCGTCCGGCTATCACCAATGAGGACGCCTACGACATCGCCGCTTATCTCAGTTCCAAGGATCGGCCGCAGATGGTCGGACTGGAGAAGGACTATCCCAAACTCGAGAAAAAAGCAGTGGACTGCCCCTATCCGCCCTATGCGGATACTTTTTCACAGGAACAGCACCAATACGGACCTTTCCAGGCCATAAAGGCCGCGCAGCAAAAGAAATAAGCAATTCGGGAGGCAGCAGGGAGGCCGAGGACCTCGTAATCGATGGCACCGGCGGCCAGGACACTGATTTCAGCACAATGTCCTGGCCGCCATCACGATGCGAGGAGATCGCCAGGAGCTTTTTTGCTCGCAACATACCCGTAGCCGCCATCTGCCACGGGCCGCAGATCTTGATCAGCGCAGGCCTCGTTGCAGGGGCGCCGCGCTACCTGCTCCAAGTCGGTGGCTGATAAACTGCAAAAGGCCGGTGCGCTCTATGAAGACTGTGAGGTGGTGGTTGACGGCAATCTGGTCACCTCCCGGGAACCGGGCGATCTCCCCGCCTTCATGCGTGAGACCATGAAACAACTGGGGCCTGTTGGTACCAAAGAATTAGAACATTCTTGCCTCTCGACTCGTTGCCAACGAAGGGGTTGTTGAACAACCACGGGCACAACCACGACCGCAAACGGCATCAAATCATCAGCGTTCTCCCCCGGCCATGATAAAACAGGAGAAATATAGGAAAAAACATATTTTGTTTTTCATCGACGCACCAAACCACTCAAGGCTGCAACGAAAAAGGATGTAATCACCCAGCCCGCGCCAATGGATAGCCAACGCCACAAACATAAAGCCAAACCCCATCCATTCAGTTCTTTATTCAATGGTGAATAAGCCGTGGGTAGCCAGTACTCAGCGGTCTGTAAATCGACCACTGGCAAGAAGGTGTCAATGGAATAAACAATTGAATATAGGAAGATATCCAAATCGCCCTTGAGTCTCTTCGTATCGTTTATATCTTCTGCAATTGCTACCTGATAGAAATCCACACCTCTATTATCCTTGCTAGGCACCATATGATTATAGTGGAATCCTAACACGAAAAATAGACAACCCAAAACTATGAAAACCAATCCGTACCATAATGCTTTTATAGGTTTGTATCCATAATCGATAAGTCCACCGTAAAAAAACATCCTCAATAACTTTAAAAAGGGATTAGGAATCAAATCAGTTTGTCGTTTGTTTTTTTCGATGAGAATCAACTTGGCCACTTCTTCATATCCGCTTCGTTTAAGAACTGCTGCTAGATGATAATATGGTTGTGTCCTGAATTTATCAGGCAATCTTAGCCAGACATTAATACGTTTATAAAATTCTTCAGGAATTTCATCACGTAAAAATAGATATTCTAAATCATTTATTTGTAGCATACTTTTCTGTGATTGGTCATTCTTCTCTTTTACAGGCCAACTGTCACTGTCATCTGCCAGTATCCCAACCTTTGCTGTGTCTAAGAAAAGTGAAACTGTTTTTGCATCCACGATGCCTTTCCACAGAAAACTTCTTCCTATCTGGGCACCTTGCAAGCTGATGACACCTTCAACACTGAATTTATTATCGAACCAAACGCATCCCTCTATCTTTGCCCCAATCGCTCGCAAGGCGTAGTATCTATTTTCATCTTCATCCGGAGAAATCCTTTTCTTTCGGCTCTCAGTCTTAGGTTTATTATTAACGAACGTACTTCCAGAGCAGTCAAGATTACCTCCAACCTCTGAACGGTCTATGTTGACCTCACCATGCGATGTGAATTTAACCATGCGGACGCTTCCAGCTACCTTCATCTGGTTAGCGCTCAGGGTGAAGCCACCTTCATTTATAATGTTGCCTTTTGTGAAAACGAGATTTCGCCCAATCGACGCATCATTAAACCCAACTTCACCATTGGCTGTGAATTCTTTGAGGTATATGCTCCCGCCGACTTGCAACTTACCTGCGGCGATAGCAAAACACTCACCTACCCTATCGATTGAGGCGTTTATCGTTCCTTTTTCAAAATTGAGAAACCCCCTAATTTGAGTATGGTTAAGCTGGATGCCACCTTCTACTCTGAAATCCACCCCCTCCATTGTTACATTACCGCCTATGGACATGTTGCTAGCTTCGATAGCACAAGATATGTCACCCTCACTTGCGCAAAGTTTATCAGACTTAAAATGTCCATCGGTACAAACAAGATCCATGCCTAATTTCGATCCCGTGAGACAGACGAGAGCATTGGCTTGAAATCTTTCCTCGTGGTCTAATTGAGACTCATCCTTAAGGGAGCGCAGGAAGACGGATCCGGTGATGGTCATACCTTTGGCCTTTATTGCGTATTCCGGACGAAAACGGCCAGCATTCCGGCGGGAAAACGGCCACCGTTCCGCTGGGAAAACGGCCAGCATTCCGATGTGATTGCGGCCAGCATTCCGGCGAATTCGGCCAGTGCATAATGTGAGAGAATAGTCGCG
>JBBRBT010000072.1:0-14439 GCA_038205495.1 Desulfobulbales bacterium | reverse complement strand
AGCCGCGCTGGCCCCATTCTGCTGAACGCGGCCTCGGGATATCAGCCAGCGAATCGCCCCATCGGGTCCGGGTACCCGGTATTCTACCTGCACCTCCATTCCCAGGTCCCGTGCCTGCTCGACAGCATCGGCAACGGAGCTGCGATCCTCGGGATGTATCTTTTCCAATAACGTGGTGAAGGTTAGTTGATCCTCTGGTACCAAATAAAACAGTTCTTTGGCGCTGTTGGTTGCCCAGATCTTTCCTGTGACCAGGTCAAACTCCCAGAGTCCGACGTGAGCAGAAGCAGCCGCCACATCAAGACGCGCCTGATAGATTTCCAAGGACCTGAGAATATCCCGTCGTTCCAGGGCACTGACGAAAATCTCCCCAACGAGTCGCAAATAGGTAATAAAAGGTTCCGGCCAGCTCCATTCTTCCTTAAATGAGTTCACCGCAATGAGATGATGAATGCGTTGACCGATAAGCAGAGGGATGGTCAAAGAGGATTTTACGCCCCATTCGACAAAGGATTGCTTATCTGTTTCCGCATTCGCAGGCAGGAAACCAAGGCTGGTTATGCCCACCGTTTCACCTTGCGCAACAAGCTGATGGTAACTCCATGGAAACAATAGAGAAAGATCAATCTCACTGGATACGACCTCCACCCCTTTATCATACCAAGCGTGGGAAACCACGACTTTACCGGGCCCTTCCGAGACCTTGAGCAGGCCGCCGCGATCCAGTCCCAGCAACTGGATAATTTCTTGAAGCGAGGACCGGATGACTTCGTCGAGCGTTTCGGATGAAGCTTTCAGGATGCGTGCCGAGACCGCAGGAATGAGGGGTTCCAGCAGGTGGAAATTGATCTCTGCAGCGGCTAGGGGGAGGAGACCGTGCTCACCAAGGCCTTTCTGGTCTCCACAACAAACGTCCCCTGTACCCTGAAAGGGGTTACTCATTTCATTCATAGAGCTTTTTCCGCGCATTGAGCAAAAAAAATTATTTAATTATTCTATATATTAAGGATAGAACCACAAAACATCAGAGGGTAATTCCAGACAAATATCACTCAGGAAAAATCACACCCTTTGTGTTTACGGTTCATTTCCCGGACCTTGAGCGAGGCCTGTTTGGGCCGCCCCCCTAATCACTTTGTTTGCAGAAGGGGATCTACCCAGGTCGATGCGATTTCCACAAAACGAGCCTGGCATCTCACAAATGCCGAGACCACTATCGGGTCAAAGTGGGCGCCTGAGCCGCTCACGATCAGATCGTGCGCCACTTGAGTACTGAAAGAATACTTGTAAGGCCTGGCAGTGGTGAGGGCATCATACACATCGGCAACGGCCATGATTCGGGCAGCCAGCGGGATGGCCTCGCCAAGAAGTTGGTCGGGATATCCGCTTCCATCCCACTTTTCATGATGATAATGGGCAATCTCGATGGCAACCTCGAGAAAACCCTCCTCATCGGAAGCATATTGCTGCGCTTTCCTGAGCATTGCCGCGCCTTTTTCAGCATGGGTCTTCATGACTGCAAATTCTTCCGTGGTCAGTTTGCCGGGCTTGAGCAGCACATGATCAGGTATGCTGATCTTGCCAATATCATGCAGCGGTGCGGACTTGAAAAGTTTTTCGATGTATTCCGCAGGTAACACCGTTGCGAATGCAGGAAGTTTTGCCAGTTCCAGCGCCAGCGTTTTGACAAACTCCTGGGTTCGCTTGATATGCCAGCCTGTACACTCATCCCTGAACTCTGCAAGAGAGACCATAACCGTGATGGAAGCTTCTTGGAGACGGTTGACCTGGCTGAGTTTTCTTTGCACCTCCACTTCCAGCCAACCGGTTTTATCTTCCAGAAACTTCTGATACTCACGGTTCTGCAGATGCGTACGCAGTCGCGCCAGCACGATGGGTGGACTGATGGGCTTGGAGATAAAATCAACCGCCCCGAGATTGAGCCCGTGCTCTTCATCCTGGATGCTATTTTTTGCGGTCAAAAAAAGGATGGGGATATGGGCGGTGACTTCCATGTATTTAAGCCTTTTGCAAACCGTCCAGCCATCCATGTTCGGCATCATCACATCCAGCAAAATCGCATCCGGCAACGGCTCGATCAGCGCCATTTCAAGCGCTTTGGCCCCGCTGTTGGCCACCCGGACACCGTAGGAGGTCTTGAGGAGATTGGCCAGAAGGTTGAGGTTGGCCGGGGCATCATCAACAATTAAAACAAGTGGTTTCATCGCTCAGCTCTATTGAGAAGACATTCAAGGGCACAGGCAAAATCAAACTGTTGGAGAGCCCTGTTGATCTGCGCCAGTTCCGCGGGGGTAAAATGATTCCCCAGCAGGATTTTGTTGCGCTCCCACATTTCGATGGCCTCAAAATTTCCTTTGCCGAGATGGTCGGCCAACGCCTCAAGCCAGGTCACGTCCTTCACCGGGCTTTCCTGATGGGGTTGGTTCCCCGCTGGCTCTGGAGCTTTTCCAGTGGTGCCTAAATACCCGCGCAGTGCCGCCATGAGGTCCGCATAGGGGCTCACCAGCGCCTGAATTTGCCCACATGGGTCAGCGCCGTTGCTGAAGATTTCCTCAATGGAGGCCAAGGCATTCTCCAGAGCCTCGGCACCAAGGGCACCAAGCACCCCTCTGAGTTCATGGGCCAGGGCCTGGCCGCTTTTGCTGTCCTTGTGGACGGCGAATTCCAAAAGATCCTCACAGCCCGATGCAAAATTATCCAGGACCTCTTCAACGATCTTGGCATAGAGCGTGCCATCCCCTCCCGCCCTCTTGATGCCAGCACTGAGATTCACCCCGTTGATACCGAGTTCCGTCATACTCTGCAGGGATTCCCGCACCGGCTGCAAAGACGACACCGCCCTCCCCGTCTCATCTTTCCGCATCGCGCGCACCAGGGTCGTCCACAGTTCCTCTGGACTAAAGGGTTTGTTGATATAGCCGTTCATGCCGAGCTGCCGACAGCGCTCTTTTTCAAAACTCATGACATGCGCGCTAAGGGCAATGATGGGAAGCGCGTCAAACTTGGGGTCACTCCGGATGATCCGCGAGGTCTCATAACCGTCCAGTACCGGCATCTGGAGGTCCAGCAGCATCGCTCTAAAGGTTTCAGGCGGGAGGCTCTGCAGTTTCCGGATAGCCTCCTCTCCGTTCTCGGCAATATCGGTCACCACCCCTTTCTTTGCCAAGATCTCTACTGCCAGCAGACGGTTCACAGGGTTGTCCTCCACCAGAAGCACCCGTATTCCCCGGAGGGCATCATAATTTTCGATTCTTTGTCGACGTTCCCTGAGCGGAGCTTGGCCCACCAGCGCAACCTCAAAAGGAATCTCCACCGTAAAACAGCTTCCCTGGCCAAGCTGACTCTTGACATCGATCCTTCCTCCCATCAGCGCGATGAGTTTCCCCGCGATCGCCATGCCCAGCCCCGTGCCCCCGTATTGACGCGTCGTGGAGGCATCAGCCTGCGTAAACTCCTCAAACAGTCGCGACATCTGCTCTGCGCTCATGCCAATGCCACTATCCTGGACAGAGAAGACAACGCGGAGGGTGTTGTCGGTGGTGCAAGAGGTGACGCCCAATCGCACAAAACCTTCTTGGGTAAATTTAGCGGCATTGGAAAGCAGATTGATCAAAACCTGCCTCAGACGCAACGCATCACCCAGGAGCAATGGCGCATCTTGCGCCAACACCCCATCCTCTCCCTCATACTGCAACTCCAGCGATTTCTCGTCGAGTTGGGGCTTCAGCAGCCGTATGATTTCATCAAGGGTATCCTTGAGGACAAAAGGAGCCTGCTCCAAAGTCATCTTTCCGGCTTCTATTTTAGAAAAATCCAAAATTTGGTTGATGATGCCAATGAGCGATTCAGCCGCGTTGTGGAGATAGGTAATTTGTTCTCTTTGCTTGGAGGTAAGATCACTCTGAAGCGCCAGATACGACATGCCAATGATTGCATTCATCGGGGTGCGGATTTCATGACTCATGTTGGCGAGGAATTCGGTCTTGGCTCGGCTGGCTGCCTCAGCTGCTTCGCGGGCCTGTTCAAGCTCGCGCTCGTGCTGTTTAAGCACGGTGATATCACGCAAGATGCCCACCGCGTGCCATGCCCCGTACAGGAAGACCGCCGACAAGGACAAGGCTACCGCAATTTCCTGGCCCCCTTTCCGCCTGGCGAATACTTCGAGCGTTTTGCCCATGGCATTACCACGGCCTGTGCGCAGGAACTCAGGGTATACCTCGCGATGAACGGCAAGATAGCGTTCGGGAACCAACAGGTTGTGGAGATTATGTCCGAGTGCTTCCTCGGACCGATACCCCAGGATCCGTTCAGCAGCAGGATTCCAATAGGTAATCGCACCCTGGGGGTCCATCATCAGAATGGCGTCATTGGCAGAATGGGTGATGCCGCGCAGTTGCGCTTCGCTGGCTTCGGCGATTTCCTTGGCAACAGTCAGTTCGTTGACGCGTTCTGCAATGACCCGTGACATGATATTAAAAGCGGCGCCCAATCTGCCGACGTCATCGTTCCCCTCGGGAACACGCGGAGGTGATAAGTTGCCTGCAGCCACCTCCAGGCTGGCCTGAGTGAGTGACTTCATGTGCCGGGTCAGCCAAAAACCTAAGAACAGCAAGATGAGCGAGGAAAGAAAAATCTCAATGGCGGCTATGCCTACCCCCTGCAGCAACAGCACCTTTCTGGCATGGACAATCTGCGACAAGTTGACACCGAAATGGAGCTCGCCAAGCGACTGACGCTGGAACTCTATGGGCACAATCACGTCATAACGAGGGTCCTCTCCAGTCTCAAGCAGAGACAATTCCTTGCTCAATTCCGGTAGCGGCATCTCTGCAGGCCAGCCGTTTGCGGCGAGCCGATGACCGTAACGGTCCACGACCACGATATAATCCAGCCCCCCCTTTGTCCGGCTCTCGTCGACGACGGCCTGCATCGTTGCGTAGTCACGCGCAGCCAGAGGCGCTGTCAAAGCCGCTATCAGCACAGGGCTGAACTGTTGCGCCTGTGTTTGCACCTGGCTGGACATGGCGCTGTGCAGCAGACGGATGCTGTTTATGATCAGAACGGTGAGCATTAACACTTCGAGTCCAACCGCCAGGAAAAGAAGGCGGCCACGGACGGTCTGCCAGGGGTACATTCGCTTCATTGCACATTGCCGAGCAACTTCCGGGTTTCATCGGCGTAAACATCCATTTCGTCCATCTCATGGGGTTTGAGGGCGCGATAGCCGTCAAGTTTGTTGGTTTCAAAGTAGGTCTTGGCCTCCGGTGTCTCGGCAAAGCCCCAGAGCGCGGCTTCGATGTCCTTCTGCATGGCGGCCCGGCGGTTGTTTAACAGGTACACGCGCCCTACCATGGGCTTGCTCTCGGCAAGAATACGCAACTGATCCCGTACGCCCTGATCCAGTTTTTGAAAGTTTGCCAAGGAAGTAAACCCTGCGGTTGCATCGCCGGAAATGAGTAACTGGGCCACGCTGTCCGAGGCGCTGACATACTTGATCGACTTGGGGGCCACCTGGTTCTCGGCAAGCCAGTGCTGGCCCCACAGGGTGACCAAGGAGGCAGGGCTGAGGCCGAGCACATCTTTCCCTTTCAGGTCGGAGGGTTCTTTGATGGTCCCCTTGGCCGACACCAGAGCGACTGATTTGAAGTCGGCCTTGTACGTCAGCAGCGGGATATAGTGTGCGTCTTTCTGAAAGAGGCGGGCCTGATGGCCGGTGGTAACGGCAAGGTCGAACTCTTGGGCCAGGCCGCGCTGTGCAAATATGTCAAAATTGGGTGCGGTCACAATCTCCACCGGCATACCGAGGGTCTTCTCCATGTGCAGGCGCAACGGGGCATACATTTCCAGGATGACCCGGGGGCTGGTGTGCGGTGCAACGCCGATGACAAGAACATCCTCACCAGCGGAAGCAATACCGGTGGAGAGCAGCAACAGCACAAACACAATGGCAGGGTAAAATCTTTTCATGGAGCATCCTCTTCTTTTTTTGGTGAACACAGCGGTATCGTAATGTTTTTGTTCAGTTGTTGGCCGCCCATCAACACCATCGCCTGGAGCGACGCGGTTTCTTGTTAAAAAAGGTCGACATTATCTCCAAACTCTGAATCCGTATTCTTCGGCATGACTGATGGCAACGCTTGGGGCGTTGATACGTTCACCCCGTATCTACTGGCGATGTCTTCATGGATACGTCGTTCACTCTCCATGGTGTATCGTTGCGCCATGAGACGAAGATCTTCCTTAAAGGCAGCACTGGCCGGGTATAAAGCACGGGACTCTCTGAAAACCTGTTGAAGATTACCTAAAACTGCATCGGCCAAGGCCTTGGTCCGTTCGTGGACATCAATACCGGTGGCGATTCTGTCAATATCCATTGTGAGCAAGTTGATCTGGCTTTGTATCTGCGGGAGCAGGGAAAGCAGTTCTGCCCCCATATCATCGAGGAGGGTCAATGTTTTGTTCAGTTCCTCTTTGATGCTGAACAATTTCGTCCTCAAAATTTCTTCATTGCTGCTTGCCTCGGTGGAGAGCACCTCGGTTGCGGCATCAATTTTCGTCAAGGTCGCCGTGATACTGCCCGCCCACTGCACCGCCTCGGTGGAGAGATGACCAATTTCTTCGGAGAGAGCACTGAGCGCAGCCCCATTTTTACCGGTACAGGCCGCTTTGATTCTGGAATTCAGCGCTATTTGAATAATCTCATGAGCAATATTTTCGATATCGGCAACGAAAGCGGTGATTTCAGCGACGGTAGAGGTCACTTCGCCTGTGACCTTGGCCAGTTCATTGTTGGTGGTCGCACAGGTGGTCAGCAGGTTGGTGATGGATGACATATGCCGACTGACATCATCGATAAAAGTGGCGCTCGATCCATCGATCACTCCCGTGTGATCGCAGTCCTTGCCAATCTGCTTTTGTTGTGCGCTGATATCGCACAAATTGGTCACAATGGCGGTAACTGCCGCGTACAATTCTGCTGAGGCAAATTGCAATTGCGCCTCCTGAAGCTCACAGACATCACCCGCTTTGCTGATCAATTCCTGGCTATCTATTTCTTTCCCCGCACTGCTGGCGTTCAATCCCTCTGAAAGTGATGACGCGAAGCCCTCAAGAGCTGCCAGGACATGTTCGACCTGCTGCCGATAGATATCGTGAAACTGCATGGACTGCACGATTCCACTGATATTGTGTGAATTTTCCTCGGCCACCGTTGAAATAGCACTTCCGAGGCGGGAAAAACGTTCATTGACCGATTCGAGTTTAGAGAGACTTGCGGCAGTATCGCCTAGTGTTGTTTGTACCTTGGCATCCTGATTTACATTTGCGATATGAATATCAACATTATTTTTTTTAATCACCGCGGACAACACCAGGCGATGGTCGTGGACGGCATTGGCTTTTTCTTTGACTTGCTGGGAGAGCAGCTTGATATCCTGAGCAAGATTCAGAAATTCACTTTCCATATCGCCTAAATAGGTGCTTTCGATCTTGATGGCCACTTCAAGGATATACAGATGCTTGCTCATCTTCCTGAAACCTTCCAAAGGTTCCGCAACCTGCCGCAACAGAGTTTCCACCGTATCCAAACTGGTACAGCTGTTCAAGGTACGGACCTGGGCCTGCTCAAGGTAGGCCTCCATTTCCTGGAGTATTTGCCGCAGCTTATCCATCAGGATTTGGATACGTTCACTGGAGGCAACCTCGACAAGACGGCGAGCTGTCTGAGTGAGCACAAGGGAACGCTGGTAGATTCCCTGCATCTGGCTGCCAATCTGCAAAAATTCACGTTCCGTGGAGCCGGCCAGTCGGCGCAGAATAGTAAGAGAGGAGGCGAGTAGGGGGAGCCAGGAACCAAGGGAAGGGGGCGCTGATATAATCTTTGTGCTGAATGGGTTTGAAGGCGTAACCATATCTCATCTCCATCCGTAAAGGGGAGTCATTGGTTTGCATCAAAATCTGTCGTCGTTGAAGAGATTGTACAGACGTACCAGATACTCTTTAATGAGAATAACGATTCATGTGAAGATTCTTTTCCAGCATGAGTCCTCTTTGGCCTTTTCAGGGAGGCGAGGGTTTTTTGGGTACCCTCCCCCACCCGTGAAGCCAGGGACGGCACACCAGGGTGGCATGGAGAGAGCGTCCCCTCTTTGAATTTGAGAAAGGGGGGACGACGGTGATCAGGCAAAAACGCTGTTCAATTTTTTTGGGTATACGGCTGACCCTACGGCTGTGAAATCAACACCAATATCGTTTAACATCATAGAATCAACAAGAAAGAGAGAACCACCCGTCCGGAGTTGCCGATGAAATTTGCGCCTCAGATGCTGCTGCGTTGTCCGGTCAAAGTAAATGACCACATTGCGGCAAAAGATACCCTCCACCTTCTCGGCAATGCCGAGATCGGTGTTCATAAAATTAATCCCGCGAAAAGCTAGCCGCGAGTGGAGTTCAGGACAGACACGGATCGAGGCAGGGTTCCTGTCCGTACTGCGCAGGAGGTGTTTTTTTTGATATCCAAGGCTTATACCATCGGCACGCTCTTCCGGGTAAAGAGCGGCTTTAGCCGTCGCCAGCATGCTAGCACTGATGTCTGGTGCCAGAATGGAACAATGGAAACCGTGGAGACCCGCTGCAAATCTGATAAAGGAAGACCTCCTTTTCTCGTTTGACCTCTACAGTAATACCAGTGTCGGAAACTATTCTTGCTCGGTAATGCTGGTAGGAGGTGTAACTGCTTCAGGCGTATCTTTTGATACCTTCTCGACCTCTTCATTGACAATGCAGTAGTCGCAAGAACTGTCTAATCCGGTATGCCCATGCCAACTATCCTCTGCCCAATCTTTTTCTTGAATGTTATTCATTTGAATTCCCTCCACCTATTGCATAGTTCAAGTAAACCGCTGCGCGGCATACCCCTCCTTTTCAGCTCCCGTATTCTCTCTAGATGCCCCTCCACCCGGCATCCTGCTGGAAAGCAATACCCACTACTTAAAAGATCGAGCCCGAATGAGTCCGGGCTTCTTGAACAAAGGATTGAAACGACCCCGAAAGGGTCTTTCCGGACGCCAAGGTCGGCGGTGGAGAGGGTCGTAGCAATCCTTATGGGTTGTTTCGTTTTACAAACGGTCCCGCATAGCACGAATGTTGGGACTCCCCCTAGAGATAGAGTTCTGCTTCCTTCCGTTCCGCACAATGCTCAAAAAGCCACTGTTGCTTCTGCTTAAGAGGGCCAGCATCAAGAGTCAAAGCATTTTCCGGACATATTTTGATACAGGCACAACAAAAGATACATGCAGCGCAATCTATTTCTATCTTGGATTCCAGTGAGATCGCACCGGTAGGACATACTGAAAGGCACGCTGAACATTGGGTGCATGCCGATTCGATTAGCAGCGGTGTAAATGGCATTGGCCCTGCGCCTTCTTTGTACGGAATATTCCCGGGGACAGTGGGACACTGTGCGGTTTCCGGACTTTTCAGCGATGCAAATTTATCACCGATTTTCGAACCAAATGCTTTGGCTTGCGCCAGGTCTTCCGAATCCGGTCTACCCGCTGCTATCGGTGTCTTCGACCCGGAAAATGAATGTTCACCGATAAATGTACAGGCAGCTGCAGGCTTAAATGACTTATTCAAAACAATATCCAATAATTCAACCAGGGCATCTTCAAAATCCCTGTTCCCATAGAGTACAGCTACAACTGCCGGGGTGTTATCTCCCTGTAGAGCTGCCAGTCTTTTAACGGCAAGAGGCGCCACCCTCCCAGCGTAAACAGGAACACCAATAATTACCAACTCATCTGATCCAAACCGCATAGTCGGAATCTTGTCAGGATAGGTCAGATCAATAGTCTCAGATGGAATCCCCTCAATTCCCGACGCGATAGCATCGACGATCTTTTTGGAAGTTCTCGTGGGAGAGAAGGATATGAGCCATATTTTCTTTATCTTCATTGGATTCTCAATTGTTGATATCTAGGCCTGTGCTTCCCGTATTACAATTTTCGAGGCCTGCTCAGCGTTCACTCAAGTACGGCCTGCTTGTTCGCATAGTCCCTGTCACAGAACCTTCTCCACCAGAGGCTTCAGCCGCTTCGTTACCTCCACTGCTACTCCAGTTGCTACCGGCCGGAGCGAAAGTTGCCGGGCGGGATTCGCACCCGCTGAGAAACACCGCCTTAGCACGGTGTACTTTATTGACTTGTTATGCATCTTGATCTATTGTACATTTACCCGTACATGTTCGCCAAGAGGAATGCCATGAATACTATTACATACAGCTCAGCTCGCAGCAATCTCGCGCAAACAATGGAAAAAGTTTGCGATGATCACGCCCCAGTCATTATCACCCGAAAAGCAGCTAGACCTGTCATCATGATGTCTCTGGATGACTATGAAGCACTCGAAGAGACCGCCTACCTCCTGCGAAGTCCCAAAAATGCTCGCAGATTGCTTGAGTCAATTGCTCAACTTGAAGCGGGCAAGGGGACGGAAAGGGCGCTTGTAGATTGAAGCTCATATTTTCAGAACATGCCTGGGACGAATATCTTTACTGGCAAAAAACCGATAAAAAAATTTTAAAACGGATCAACACATTAATCCGTGAAATTGAACGGATGCCATACGAGGGGATAGGGAAACCTGAACCTCTGAAGCATAGCCTCTCTGGATATTGGTCTCGTAGAATCACGGATGAGCATCGCATTGTATATAAGGCTGAAAATGATTCCCTCATTATTGCCCAACTCCGATATCATTATTGATATCCCCTCTCGCATCCATCTCTAAGAGGGTAAGAGGGCAAGCAAAGAGGGCAAGGGTCAGGTCTACATTCTTCATATTTCCAGATTATTCTTCACTTCTGCAACCGTAGCCCTTCGTCGGTTTCCATCTTCAAGCGAAATCGCCAGCTAACTTCACTTATTGCCGAAGCACGGACGCAAAAACCTTCCGCTAGCGCCTGCAGTTTGTTACCGCTGAACTGATGACAAAGATACATGCTGGCCTGCCGGGCTTGTTTTTCACTCTTACCGAACACGGCCTGAGTTTGCGCCACCATTCCAAAGAATTCTATTTCATGGAATATGTAGGCCTGACCCCCTTTGTCTTTTTCATTCGTGAAGCGATTCTCTGTCCGCATTCACCATGCCCTGGTCAACAAGGCGACCCTCAACAGTTTTGACACAGTAGGCAATCATCTTCTTGTGAATGTCCAGCCCAATATAGTACTGTGCGCTCATAGAAACCTCCTTGTGGTGTATTCTGAGCGAGCCTGTTCTCGACCCAACTTTGCTTAATGCATTATACCCACCTGGAGGTTTCTTCGTTTTCCCTTACTTATGCATTCAAACAGGTTTATTGACTGGTTGGGCTGTTAAATCCTCTGTAAAACCGACTTCACTTGGTGGTCACTTAATCTTTACCGAAGTCTTTGGGCCGCCAGCCACTGACGTACTTGTCGGCGAGTGTCAGCAGTTCGTCGCAATCAGCAGGTTGTGAGGCCTTCAGCTCGCTGATCCTGGTTTGCAGAACTTCTTCGTCTCCATAGAGCTCTGTCAGTGCGTCCCACGCGAGCTGAGGAAGCCTGCTAACGGCTCTATTGCCCATGGTCTGGCTGCGAACCTCGCTACGGGCGGACCGCAAAAGAGAAAGTGTTACCTGGGTGTTCTGGGGTACTGCAACCGTCGGTTCGCCTGGTGCGGCTTCACGCTTGGCGACAAGAAGAGAACGTAAGAGGTCCTTCTCGCGTGCAAGGTCATAAGCATCCGTCGAGCGAACTTGTGCTCTCCATGAGGTCTCTAACTCGCAGGCAAATTCAGCCGAGACGAGCTTGTGACCGACGCTCTCTTTCCAGCCAACCATCTCGATCAGGGACAACTTTGAATAGAACCCAGCAAGCTTCGGCAAAATTGCTCTGACCGCTGCTTCGACTGCCTCTGGCGAGGGAAGTGAACGTACCAGCCGGTAGACCACTCTCCCAACAACCATTTGAGTGCCAAAGCTGAACATGCCGGATTCTTGTTCTGGCAGCGATGGAAGAAGGCTAAGCAATACAGTTGCGCCAGGGATAACACGATCTGGGGTGATCTCGTCTTCATATGTTTCAAGTGAAGCGATGATGTCGAGCACTAGTTCGGGTTTCACTGCGCGGAGGTACGCTTCGAAAGGCTCGGCTTCTCCCATCCGCGCCCATGCTTGTTCGGCAACACTGAACGCGAGTAGACCTTGTCCGGCAATTCGTTCCAGATAGAAGCGAAAGACGTCTACGTGGGCAACGCGGCGCTCTCGAAGCCACCTCTTACTCCAATCAGGGCCATAGTGCGATCCTCCGATGTGCCGCTGACCCGCCATGAAAAGGCGCTGAATTAGTGCGTTGACGACATCTCCTTTCTCGCCCGCGACCTGAATGAGCTGGTCAACTTGCTGCTTCAAGTGAACCTGGTCTCTGTGCCCTCCATAGCTTATGTCAGAAACGGTCGTCAGTCCCGCGACTGACGCCGGGAAGCGCTGAAACACGTCAGGCAGGAAAACCCGAATAGCTTCCAGGGCGAGAACGTCTACAAGAGCGATTTGCCCATCTATGTCACGAACCGTGCCTCCGATCGCGGCAGCGTAGCGGCGAACATCCCGCATGTTGCAGATCAGAGGTCGCACCACCTCCATGAAGATGTCTGGCCACATTTCTGTGTCGAACTTGCCAGTGTTCGGAATACCGTCCAGCGCTGAGTTGATTCCATCAAAGACCTGCTGGTTCAACACATGATCTGGAACTGACGGTAAATCAAATCCGAGCTGAAGAATCTTTTCGAGGTATGCGCGGCCTGGTATTCCTTCTTCGCTAAGCGCTTCCTCCACACGCTTTCTGTCAAACGCGAGAGCATAGATGACATTGGGAAAGTTGGCTGTCAGGCGGACAAGCCTAAAGATGTCTCGTATCTCGCCTGTATTGAGGCGATCAATGTCGTCGAGGATGACAACAATTGGCTTTTTCAGTCTACGAAGTGCAAGTTCGACTTTCTTCCGTTGGCTTCCGATGCCCTCTTTTTTCCGTTGAAGAAGTGCTCCAATGAGCTTTGCCACGTCTTGTCCGCGTTCGATCCACGGGCCCACAACAGGAATCCAAGCTAAACCTGAGAACAGTTCTCCGTATTCTTCGAAGCCCTTACCAACCTCGACAAGTCCAGGTTTCAACTTTAACTGAGCTGATATCTCTGAAAAGAATGATTGCACTAGCTGTTCGGCACCGCTGAACATCCATGGATTGAAGTCCAGTATTGGTATTTCCTCTCGCTCGAAACTTGGACGAGATAGATTGACAAATGAGGTCTTGCCTGACCCCCACGGCCCGAGAACTCCAACTACTATACCTTCGCTTGAGTCAAGTCGTAGAACATTCGATGCAAACGATTCGGCCGCGTGTGCGCGGTCGAGTCGGTCATCAACCGAGAGTCGAATTGGGTTGTCCGCGCCGATCACGGTTGAGGCTGTGTAAGCCTCGTCCGGTCGCTCGGAAAAGGATGTCTCAGAAGAAGGCACGATAGCCGGTGTTCGCTCTGATTTTTTGAAAAGCTTCGAGATCCAGCTCATATTGGCCAGCACCACCTAAAAAATTAAAATAACGGGATTAAATTCAAAATCATAATTTTGAAACAACCGGAAGTTACCCGACCCAACGGTGAAATAACCGGCTGGCCGAGAGTTTGCAAATTTTAGAACGCGGCTATTTCCAGTCCGGGTAGAGTCGAGATGTGGCGCGGTGACGGCAGGCTCAGCCTTCCCTTCCGTTTCCACATCCCGCTCATCGAACCGGACATGCGGATTTAGCGCATCCGGCTCTCGGACAAGACTTCACACTTTCGCCCACGGAAAGCTGTGCGTTCGTTTGGGTAAATCAAGAAGCCCCAATTCTTTATGGAGATATTGATCGGGATAGCGTGACCATCCCTTCCCTTGAACTTTATGCTTCTTGCACAACCACCGGCGGAGCCGTTTGGTCACGTGGCTTCCGCCAGTTCCCCGAGTCAGCGGTCCGCTCCCTTACAGGAGACAGAACCGGAACTCGGGTTCTTCCTTAGCTTTGGTATGTAACGCCATCCGCAGTTTCTGAACATTTCCCGGAATTTGCAGGTTTCCCAATTTTCTGTCCTTGCTTGCTTCTTGCGTTGGTCTTGAACTAAGGCCCCTTTCCTCCATCGGCATTACCCTACTTCCCAGGTACTACGGGCCTCTCCGCCACCCCACCTCGCCAGGCCTATCCCTCGCGGGCCGCCGGTTGGCCTCACGCTCGACCTCGTGATGGGGCTTCCCGTGTTGCGTCTGCTTCCCTCTTCCATGCATGCTGTCGCCACTACCCCGACGGAACCGCTGGTTGCACACTTCGCTCGCTTCACCAGCAATGACAGCCTTCCCCGTAATAAA
>JBBRBT010000071.1:0-15738 GCA_038205495.1 Desulfobulbales bacterium | reverse complement strand
CTGCTTCCCCGACTGTCCTTACGGACCGCAACAACCGAGGGTTCACGCAACACTATGCCCTTGCCCTTCACATACAAAACCGTATTTGCAGTGCCGAGATCGATCGCAAGATCGTTGGACATCCAGCCGAAAAGAAAATTTAACGGAGAAAACATTCCGGTGTCACCTGTTCAAAGTCTGAGTGTTAACAGTGCGCTCAGCCCAAAAGGAGCCCTCCAAGGCTAGCGTTAAGCACTGACACAGTGGTAATCGTTGATACAAACAAGCCTGGTACATTACCAATAGAACCCATGCTTGGCAACGTATATGGCATCTGCCTGAAAAAGAAATGAGAAAAACTTGACAGGGACTCGCAAACTGTGGTAATTGCCTAGCAGAAAAATCGTGGGGCTATCTAGCTCAGCGGGGAGAGTGCTTGAATAGCATTCAAGGTTACTTGATATTTTTAGTTTAAAAAAACTGCAATTTAATATAAGTTTTTTTTAATCTCAATCTGATTTACATCTGACGTGGGGGATTAGCTCAGCTGGGAGAGCACGACGCTGGCAGCGTCGGGGTCAGCGGTTCGATCCCGCTATCCTCCACCAAAAGACAAACCAACGGTGTCCAGCACCGTTCATAAACCCGCACTCCTTCAAGGATTGCGGGTTTTTTTGTTGTCCAGCGCCATCCGTCGTGATCCCATAAAATCCGTAGGTTTTTTTGGGGGAACCGAGAGGACACTCATGCTTGGCATGTACCCTCAAACGACGCTCAACGATGCCAGACAAAAACGTCCAGACGCCAGATCATAGCTCGGAAAAGGGATCCCCCCCCGGCGTGGTAAAGAAAGTTCAGAAGGCGGCAGAGACTGAAGAGACTGAAACTTTCGAGGTTCTCGCCAGAGAGGGGCACAATAAATTTTCTCCATCCTGGACCTGGGACCGCTGACAGAATTATTCACTGCCATGAACTTTCAGGAGTGCCCGGTTAAGAACTTGCGTGAAATTGCCTCATCCGCCTGCGGGGTATTCTGTTAACTCGTTGTGGTGGCTTCACCCGATTGGCCCCTATGAGCAAAATGGCTTCAGTGCTCATCTCGTTGCGGAGTTGCCGCATCCAACCAATCGATACGGGCCCACCGTGTTCTTCATGGCAATAAATACAAGGAGCAGATAGCTGATGAGTCCAGAAAGGGCACTACCAGACCGTTATTGCTTCGAGCAAACAGGTGGTAGATTTAAGATGTCGTTTCCACCGGCAAAAGAACTTCTCAATATTCCAGAGGAGCTCGTCCACAAGCGCCACTTGCTCTGCGTTCAGGTCAAAATAGTCGCTGGCGATCCAGTAGTGTTTGAATGACCCGCAAGTTCAAACCAGCCACCAGATACTGCATGCAATCTTCAGCTGTTTATCGTATATAATCCGTCACAAAGTGGCGGGACCCGCTACCCGAAACCTCAGACCAAAAAAAGATCTTCTCCAAAACCGCAACCCCATGAAAACATCAGGAAAGACAACGCAACGGCAGGAAACTAGCACCTTGGGTGAGGCGGAAAACTGGTCTCCGGAAAATCTTGCGCTGCTCACCGCCGGACTTCAAACCATTCCCGGCAGAAATCCAACGAGCAAACCGGTCGCGGTATTTGACTTTGATAACACCTGTGTTTTCAGGGATGTGGGTCAGGCGGTGTTTCGCTACCAGCTGCTGCATCTCCGCTACCGTCTGGCCCCGGAAGCACTTGCCGGGATTCTGCCTACGCTGCCGGGAGATCTCGCCGGACGACCGATAGCGACCATCACCTCAGCCTTGTTGCACTCCTACCAGCAGCTTTGGCCGCTGATTGCACACCAGGAACACGAGAAGGCTAAACTCCTGCCGGAGTATCGGCTGTTCACCGCACTGCTTCTGTGGTTCATCGATAAGGCCCGCAAGGATGAACGCTTGGGGCCCCGCTATGTTCTGCCATTGATGGGGAAACTGCTGGCTGGATATTCACTGCCAGACTTGAGGCAGCTCGGCGCGGAGGTGGTGACCGTGGCTATGACCGAGCCGTTAATCGAGGAAACGCTGGCTGTTGATGCCGCAGAGCCCATCGGTCCCATTGAGGCCAGTTACCCTCTTGGGCTCCACGCTCATCGGGAAATGAAATCCCTTATGCACAGGTTGCAGGATCAGGGTATCGAGTGCTTTGTGGTTTCGGCAAGTACCGAATGGCTAGTCGAAGAAGCGGCGCAGTTGCTCGATTTTCCGGTAGAGGCAGACCATATCTTCGGCATCCGCGTCGGGTTGGACGATCAAGGCCTGCTGACCACCAAGGATCCCGCCTCCTATCCCATTACCTTTCGTGAAGGCAAGGCCGAGATCATCCGGCAGTTCATCGACGGCACCCCCGTTCTCGTTGCCGGTGACGCCGACACCGACTTTGAGATGCTCACCCTGCCGGGTGTGGCCATCCGTCTGCTGATCAATCGCAATCAGACCGGCCTGATCAGCACCCTGTACCAAGACCCCCGTTTCCTCCTCCAGGGGCTGGACCTGCGCACCGGCCGTTTCCGGCCCTTCCGCGAGTCTCTCGCCTGAAACGGTAGTTTAGCCTCTTATTTTTTCAGAGTTTTCGCAAAATCGAGCATCCGCTGAATGGGCAGACGAGCTCTTGCGGCCAGCTCCGGGGCAACCTCGATCTCGCCAGCCCCTGTCTCCAGCACCGCAGCTAATTTCTCCAGAGTATTCATCTCCATCCAGGGACAGCGGACGCAGCTCCGACAGGTTGCCCCCTCGCCTGCGGTCGGCGCCCCCAGGAGGACCTTACCTGGTGCCAGCTGCCGCATCTTGTTGAAAATTCCGGCATCAGTGGCCACGATAAATTCCGGATGGGGCAGCGTGCGCACCGCCTCAATCAGGGCAGTGGTCGAACCGACCACGTCCGCTTGGTCGACCACATCCTGGGGCGATTCAGGATGAACGAGCACCGCCGCCCGGGGATGCAATCGGCGCATTTGCGCCAGGGCCTCTGCCTTGAACTCCTCATGGACGACACAGGAACCGGGCCAGAGAATCATCTCGACCCCTGTCAACTGCTGCACGTATCGCCCCAAATGCCTGTCCGGGCCCCAGAGGATCTTTTCACCCCGGGCTGCCAGATGCTTGATGATCGGCAGGGCGATACCGGAGGTGACCACCCAGTGAGAGCGGGCCTTGACCAAAGCGCTGGTGTTAGCGTAGACCACCACCGTATGTTCGGGGTGCTGGTCACAAAAATCGGAGAACAGCGCTGCCGGACAGCCTTCGTCAAGCGAACAGGTAGCGCCGAGGTCGGGCATGAGCACTCGTTTCTCGTTATTGAGGATCTTGGAGGTCTCGCCCATGAACCGCACCCCGGCCACCACCAGGGTCTGGGCGGGATGCTCGGTACCGAACCGCGCCATCTCCAGTGAATCGGCCACGCAGCCACCGGTTTCCTCGGCCAGATCCTGAAGATCGCCATCGGTATAATAATGGGCCACAAGAACCGCGTTCTTCTCGCGCAGCATAGTTTTGATGCGTTCCTTGAGCGCCGCCTTTTCCGGGGCGGGCAACTCCAGCCTGACAGGATGTGCCGGAACATTGACAACGGGAAGGGCCACATCCGCCAGATTTTCTTGTAATCCGTTCTTCATTTCAATAGGTGCCGTATTGCTCTTGTAAAAAAAAAAATCAATATCGCTGCCAATCTCGGCAGACGCGCTCTCCGCAAGGTTTTCTACTACCGCAAAACCCTTTCCAAGACAATCATTTTCAACAAAAGTGATTTCCTCCTTACAGGCAGGCCGCCTTGCCTAAAATTCACTGCCAGAAGGATAGGTGCAAAAAACCCTGCATATCGTGGTTCCCACTCCAGCCAACCTACGGTATAGTGGATGCATTCCGGTAACCTCCACCCCTTCTTGATGGCCATGCACGTTTATCCTGCTGAACTTGTCGCCCTTATCAACCAAAAATGGCATGATCCGCCGTTAGCGGAGGATACCGCCGAAACGGTAACGAACGCTCTGCCGGGGAAAGTCGCCCTGGAACATCTAATCTCGACCTGTTACCAGGTCAGCATGATGCGGGAGGAAACCCGGCCTGTCACCCTTCGTCTCATTCTGGTAGCGCCGGAGGCCTTCCCCCCCCCTGAGGGTCCGCCGAAAGGGTTTCTCCGCCTGCTCTTTTCCACACCCCGCCCCTTCAACGAATATGAACTGCGCCGTCTTTCACCGGCCGTTGATTTCGAGCGCTCTCTGATTGGTATTGAGCCACATCCAGAAAAAGGGTTTCAAATCTGGGGGATAATCAATTCCGGCATCCGCTGGCTCCAGGAAGAACGAGGCGGCAACAAAAAAACCAATCAGCTTCCCGAGACCTTTGTGGTGCACGTCACCGGCCCGGGGATGCTGACCATCTGCAAGGGCCTCAAGATCATTGTCACTCTCAACAGTGGCAGGGTCCTTGATTCCGCAGCTAATGCCTTCCAATCAAAGTGGATGAACAAGCTCTTTGCCGAGCAACGCGAGGTCCTGCTCGAAATGCACGAGACCTTTCGCGCCAGCGTTCTCTATCCAGTGGCGCGGATCCAGGACGAATTCATTGAAAGTCTCCAGTTCCAATTGCTCAAACGGGTCATCAGTGTTACCCGCATGTCCCGCCATGGCGGCACCTTCATTATTTTCCCCGGTGACAATCCCCCGGAGCTCACAGGCGACAATCCATGCATCCTGCTCAAATACAGGTTCCAGCACGATGAGGCCATTCAGCGGCAACAGTCTTTGATGATCAGGACCATCCGCCTGGCAACCACCGCCTTGGGCGATATCCACGATCCCGACCGAATCGTCACCTGGAAGGATTACGTAGGCGTCCGCCACGAATCATCTGTGTATGACCTGGAAGAGGCTCTCTACGAACAGGCCCAATTCACCGCCAGCCTGGCGTCCGTGGATGGCGCCGTGGTGGCCTGCAGCCGGGGCGCGTTGGGATTTGGCGGCATGATCGTCGGATCCCTTGATAAATTGACCGAGGTGGCTATTGCCAGTGATATTGAGGGCAAGATGGTGACTCTGGCAAAAATTGAAGGCTACGGCTCCAGGCACCGCTCTGTATATCACCTCTGCAACTCCATTCACAATGTCATGGCCATCGTGGTTTCCCAGGACGGCAATGTCCAACTGGCAAAATGGCGCAACGGCATTGTCACCTGCTGGGACCTGACCTCGCAAATGTTCATCGGCGACAACTGACCGTTCCCCCACCCGATATCCCCCGTTGACCTGAACAATCCCCACGGTTTTCAATCGGAAATCGTTCGTATTCGGCGTTTCACCACCTGCCAGAGCAAGAGGGTGCAGGAAGCCGACACCACCCCCATCCTGCCCAGCACGACAATCTTATCGCTCCAGTCGAACGAAAAAAACCACATCGAGAGGGCGCCGATCATAAAATAGAAAAAGACCATCAGGGACGAAGCGGCACCAGCGTCCCGATCGACCTGCTCAAGAATTAAATTATTACCGGCCGGTCGGCAGAACGAAAAGGAGAAGGTGAGCAGAAACATTGGCAGGGTCAGGCGCCACGGCGTCGGGATCCAGTGACAGAGGAGCAAGAGCGACGAGACGAGCATGCCAGTGAACGCGTACGGCATGAGCTGTACCACCGCATAGCGGCGCGCAAATCGGGAAAAGGTGAGCGGCGCCAGGACAAAGGCCAGCGAGTTAAACCCGAAAAAATAGCCGAACTGACGCTCGTCATAGCCGAATTGGGTGATATACAGATCCGAGGAACCGCCGATGAACGCGAAGATAGGCATACAGGTGAAGGCAAGGGTCAGGAGGAGTGATATATACCGACCGTTGCCAAACAAACGAAGGTAACCGGAAGCGACCTCGCGGAAGCTCGGTGGGGTTGATTTCCGCAGAGATTCGTCCATGCGGAAAACACCCACCAGGGCAACGGCTCCCAACACGGCCTGGAGCATGAAGATCCAGCGCCAGGAGAGCAGTTTAATGATCCAACCGCCGAGAATTGGGGCAATCATCGGCGCGGTGGCGACAATCACCCCAATCTGGATGAACACTCTTTGCCGTTGGGGACCGGTGAAGCGGTCCTTACTGATGGCAAAGACTATGGCCGATGCCGATGCGGCACCGGCTCCCTGGAGAATCCTGCCGAACACCATCATGCCAGCACTCTGCGAGAGGGCACAGACAAAGCAGGACAGGATGAAAAACGTCACCCCGACAAGCAAAGGCGGCCGTCTGCCGTAACGATCGGAAAGCGGACCGTAGATGAGCAGAAAGCCGCAATAGGTCATAAAAAACACGACCAGAGTGAGATTGATCGCGACCAGTGGTGCCTGCCATTCCTGCTGCAACAGAGGCAGGGCCGGGAGATACATATCGGTGGCCAAGGGTGGAAAGGCCGACAACAGAGAAAGAAGGAGGATAATCGGAGGAAAACGATTCCTGATTTCGCGCAAAAATTCCATCCTAGGCATCCTTCTTTATCAAAATCTAGATTCGAGTCCGTGGATTGTCACGAACTCCAACTGCAACCGGAGAAAACATCGCCTGCGCTCCGCCAACCGCATCAACACCACTTTGGCAGCGTCGATGCTACCGTGGTGTACTGTGCAACCGGGCAATCACGGCGGGCTCAGGACATCAAGCCGCAGGCGATGGCGGGTGTCGAACAGCTTGCGTTCCACGCCCAAGATAGCGACTACCGTACCGAAACCAGTGCCCGCACAAATGAGAAACATGATGAGAATTTGATAGTGCACCGCATCCAGCGGACTGGATCCTCCCAGGATCTGGCCGGTCATCATGCCGGGAAGACTCACCAGGCCGGCGGTGGCCATGGAGTTGATAATCGGCATCATCCCGGCCCGGATAGCCTGCCTGCGGATCTCACGCACCGCCTGCCCTGCTGTTTGCCCGAGGAGTAACCGCTGTTCTATGATCTGACGCTGCTGCCACAGGGTTTCGGTCATCCTGTCCATGCCCAGGGCCACCCCGCTCATGGTATTGCCCAGCAGCATCCCGAGCAGCGGGATGGCGTACTGCGGTGTGTACCAGGGAACATTGCCGATAATGACAAAGAGCGCCAGAAAGGTGACGCTGAAAGAGGAAATAAACATTGCCCCTGTGCCGATCAGCCAGCCGTGGAGGCCACGGATCGACCGGTGCTGGCGCGCCATCACCTCCTGCCCGGCCGAAGCGAGCATCACCAGCGAGATGAGCAACATAAAACCGATATGAACATGAGCAAAGAGCAGACGCAGGATGTGACCGATGAGCAAGAGCTGCACCGTGGTCCGGGCAGCCGCGATGGCCAGCTGCCTGCCTAACCCCAACTGCAGACGCCAGGAGAGCAGGCCAAGCAGAAGGAGCAGCGATGCGGCCAGGGCCAGATCACTGGGAGTAAGGGGTTTAACGTTCATCCTGGGACACCCCCGTGTCAATGAGCCGACCATTGCTCTCCATTAAAAATCGATGCCGACTGACCCGTCCCAGCTGGGCCGGATCGTGACTGACCCAGAGCATGGGGGCTTGGTGCACCCTGCTGTAGGTGACCAGCAGGTCTTCGACGCGCGCCACCAAACCCGGGTCTAGGCTGGCCGTTGGCTCGTCCAGCAGCAGGCAGGGCGGCTGATTGTGCAGCAAACGAACAATGGCAAGCCGCTGTTTTTCGCCGGTTGAGAGCCGACTGATCTGCCAGTTGCGCACCGAGCGTTCAAAGCCGACCGTTGCGAGCAGGTCTTCATCAACTGCGCCAAAATCCGTAAAATGGTCGCCCACCAGTTCCAACCACCAGCCGCTTTCCGCCGGTAACAGGGCAACCTTTTGCCGCCAGATAGGCGCGGCCACCGCATCGGCATCGATATCGCCCAGGTGCAGGCTGCCTGTGCGTGGATCAAGGTCGGCCAGAGCTCTGAGCAGCAGGCTCTTGCCCGCCCCGGAGGCCCCTTGCAGGCCGACACACTCGCCGCCCTCGACCCGAAAGGAATAAGGCCCCCGATTCTGGAAACACAGATTTTCTACTGCAAGCCTTGGCATGCGTCATCCTCAACAAGGAACCCGGCAAGAACGTTGGGCGTCTGATCAATCTTTTGCATCCTTCAGGGGGGAGAGAGAGGCGACCGGCAGGGTGACACTGAAGGTGCTGCCCTCGTCCGGACGGCTGGTCGCGGCAATAGTGCCCTGATGTTTTTCAAGAATGTTCTTGGCAATGGTTAAGCCGAGGCCGGTTCCACGATTCTTGTCGGTGTAAAACGGGGTAAAGATCTGCTCCATCTTTTCTGGGGGGATCCCGATACCAGTATCGGAGATTTCCAGGATCACTTTCGCCTGATCCTGGTCACTTCTGGTTTGCAGCAGAATATCGCCGCCATATGGCATGGCCTGGATCGCATTGAAGACGATATTAAAAACAACCTGATAAATCTGCTCACTATCCATGAAGATCTCGGGAAGATCGTCATCAAGCTGGGTACGCACCACCACCGATTTCTGCTTGAACTCAGGCTCCATGAAACGCAGCACCCTTTCGACCACGGCATTAAGGGAACTGATGGCCATTTTCACTTCCCGGGGCCTGGCAAAATCGAGGAATTCACGGACAATGTTATCAAGCCGCGAGGTTTCCTCGACAATAATGTGGGCAAGATGCTCATTGCCAGGGGCCACCTTGCGGATGCGGGTACCAAGAATCTCGGCGGTTGAACGGACGATACCCAGCGGATTCTTGATCTCATGGGACACGGCCGCCACCATTTTCCCCAAAGAGGCCAGGCGCTGCGCCTCGTTGAGCTGTTCTTCCAGCAGCAGTCGCTCCTCCGCCCGTTGGGCCATGACGCGGTTGGCTCTGACCACAATCAGACTGAGGATGGTGAAGAGGACGGCCATGATACTCAGGGATAGGACAATCACCCGGCCCTGAAGTTGAACAATAGCCCTGAGATCGTCGGAAAGATCCTGGACGACCTCGATGACCCCCATGATCTCTCCGGTGTGCTCCCCCAATTTATTTTCCTGGCGAAAGGGGACCGAGGTTTTCAGGGTGCAAAACACCTTCGCCGCTCCGGGAAGCAAGCTCAACAGGGAACCACCGGTAATCAGCACGGAATTATTTTCCCCTTTGGCCGCCTTCTGGTATTCCAACCCCCCCATGTCACGCTTTCCCATCAGCTCGGAGGTAGTGGAGTAGGCAATCCGGTTCTGACGGGGTTCGAAAATGGTCACCGAATCGATATTCATGCCGCGGGTGATATTGCGGACTATCTGATCCAGACGTTCATACTGACTCTCCTCGGACAGGGCGATGCGGCCGTAGCGGACCACCGTCGGCAGAACGAACTGCAAGAACACTTGGCGATTGAGATTGTCGGCAAACAGCCGCGAATAGGCCTCGCTGCGTTGTAGGAGCACGGTCCTGGCATTGTCTGCAATCATCCACGAGAGGAGGAACGAAGCGATCAGGATCAGCAGCAACGAAGTAAAGGCAAAATATTTAACCAGCTCAAAGGGCAGAAGGGTCGCACTGCGGCCGCTATACTTGAACTTACTCCAAATCCATGAAAAATCAGGCCGGGGTATCTTCTTGACAGACCCCGCAACGACGGCAGACAGCCGGGTCGCAGGGCCGGGTCGTGGCACCGCGCATCGCCTTTTCGAATTCTTCCCAGAGGTGCCCGGAACGAATACCATGATCTACCACCTCCCAGCACATGAGTTCGCTTTGACGCCGCGGCCTGATGGCATATTGCCACGGGCTGATCCGGTGCCGCAGCAAGGCCTGTTTAAAAGAATACCTACCGCTGCCAATATCCAGCAGCGCCGGTCCGATACGCCGATCCGCCCGAGAATAGACTGCCTGCTGGAGCGCCTGTTCGGGATGATCAAACTTAAGTCGCAAATTGGCCTTGACGCCCAGCATCTTGCGAAGGTACCTGATTTTTTCTTTGAGCGCCATAAGCGCCTGTATCGTGCTCTCCTCCCCGGCAAGCTCAGGGGAAAGCCCCCCAAAAGAGCAGTACTGGAACGGTGTCCAGGGCTTGGGGACAAAACAGTTAATCGACAGGGTCAGCTCCGAAACCCGGCCTCGTGCTCGCCCCAGCGGCAGGATCCCGGCCTGCAGACGGTCGACAAGCCGGATCAGCTCGTCAAGATCCTCCCTCGTTTCGGTGGGCAGGCCTATCATCACATACAGCTTGAGGTGGAAAATACCTGCCTCGACCAGACGGATCGCCGCTGAGAGGAGATCGTCCTCGCTCAGCCCCTTATTGATCATGCGGCGTAGTCGTTCCGAACAACCATCCGCGGCAATGGCCACGCTTTTCAGGTGCGAGGCGGCGAGCAGCGACAGTGTCTGTTCCGTGATGCGATCGGCCCGCAACGAGGAAAAAGAAAGCGCGCACTGGTTTTCCCTGAGATACCCGGCAATCTCGTCTATGGTATCGCTACTCGCCATCTCCATGCCAAGCAGGCCGATACGATCGATCTGTGCCGGGCGGTCTTTAAGCCCCTGGAGAATCGCCTTGCCGCTCCACAGGCGAGGTGGACGATAAATAAATCCGGCCGCGCAAAAACGGCAGCCCCGACTGCAGCCCCGCCCCAATTCCACCATGTACATCCCCAGTTCGGCCTCGGGGGAGAGCAGGGTCGAATGGGCCGCCTGCTCCATGGCCGGGGCAATCACCTTGGCTACCCTTGCCGGTAGACCGACGGAGGTTTCAATCCGCTGGACCTCACCACTGTCCCCATACGAGTAGGAATAAAAAGCTGGTGCATAGCAACCCGGCAAGGAGGCGCAGATCTGGACAAGAAGGGATTCACGACGGATGCTGGCAAAACCGCTTAACGCTTCGATCAGCGGTACCAGGAGCGGTTCCGCCTCACCGATGACCATAAGATCGGCAAAGGATGCCAGCGGCTCAGGATTCATGAAGACGCCAACCCCTCCCAGAACCACCAGGGGATTCCCCGGGCAGACGGCCTGAGGGCGATGGGCGGCAAACGGCTCAATACCGCCGACCGCCAACATGGCGGCAAGACGGGGATAATCGTGCTCAAAGGAGACAGAACCGAGAACTAAAGGAAAATCGGTCAAGGGACGGGAAGATTCCAGCGAACGGAGCGGTTGCTGTTGCTCAGGGTAGACAAAACGCTCGCAGACAACATCCTCCTGCTGATTAAGCAGGGTATAGACGAGTTGAAAACCGAGATTGGAAACAGCGACAGGGTAGGTATTCGGGTACAGCAAGGCCACGGGCACCCGGCCCTTCCATTTCTTGCGGACAGTACCGGTCTCCGAGGCTAAGTACGAGGACAAAAGCGCCAACCAAACGGTGATAAAAAAAAGATAGCAAACTCCCAGAGCAACTTTTCAGGAGGCCAACTCAACGTCACCTCCTGATGGAAAATTCTTAAAATGATACAGGATACCTCGCGCATACTCACCGGTTCCATCAAGCTGCAACAGGGCCATATCCGATAGATATTACCCTGTTGCAACACCAGCTTTATTCACCGGCCTGTTTCCCTCGGACCCGGGCGGGAAGCCCAGAGGCCTTAATTTGCCTTCTTGCGAAGATAGGCGGGTTCATCAAACTCGTTTTGTTCGTGGTCATCGAAAATCGGCTTCGGCATACGCGGCAATCCCTTCGGCAACATGTTGGGTTTGGCAACACTGACCGGGGTGCTTTCCGCAACGGACGTCTCTTCGTCAAGCAGTCGAGGCAACCGTGAGCGCGTCGTTACCGGCGGTTTGGAAGTATGCCGATTGCGCACCACCTCCAGCTGCGAGATTTCCGGTTCCTCTATGCTGGAAATACCGGTGGCGATGACGGTCACCCGCAGTTCTTCACCAAGCGATTCGTCAAACAGGGCACCGACAATAACATTGGCATCATCATGTGCTTTAGCCTGAATGAGGGCTGCGGCCTCCATGAATTCATTCATGGTCAGCGTATCTTTGGCAGCGGAGATATTAACCAGAATACCACGGGCTCCGTCTATGCCGACATCCTCAAGCAGTTGATTGTCAATGGCACGTTTAGCCGCCTCGGTGGCACGATTTTCACCGACCGCTGAGCCTGAACCCATGATGGCGGGTCCGACTTCCTTCATGACGGTCTTCAAGTCGGCAAAGTCGACGTTGATATGTCCCGGCAGGTTGATCAAATCGGTGATTCCCTTGACCGCCTGGAGCAAGACATTGTCGACCATTTGCATCATATCCACCAGAGTGGAGTTTTTGTTCATCAGACTGAGCAGTCGGTCGTTGGGAACGGTGATGATGGTGTCGGAATATTCTTTGAGCTTTTCCCAACCCGCCTCGGCGTTGCGCATTCGCTTCTTCGCCTCAAAATAAAACGGTTTGGTGACGACGGCAACCGTGAGCGCTCCGGCATCCTTGCTCAACTTGGCGATCACGGGAGCAGCACCAGTTCCCGTTCCACCGCCCAGACCGGCGGTGACAAACACCATATCCGCCCCTTTCAACACACTTTGCAGATCTTCAAGGCTCTCCTGGGCAGCTTCCCTGCCCATTTCCGGGTCGGCCCCCGCTCCCATGCCTTTAGTGATTCCCGGCCCCAACTGCAGTCGGATATCTGCGCGAGATTTTTCAAGAGCCTGCATATCCGTATTGGCAGCAATAAATTGCACGCCCGCCAATCGGCTTTGCACCATGGTGTTGATGGCATTGCCACCTCCGCCACCGACTCCGATCACCTTAATAACAGCTACAGATTCTTCTTCGGCCATCCTGAACGGCATGTTCCTCTCCCAAGAAAAAATTCCCTGATTAATTTCCTTTATATATACCACCAAGTTCAGCGGCACTAAAGGGAAATCACAGTATACTTAGACGATATTTTTACACCAATTTTTAAACTTGCTAACCATCCCAACGCTTTCCTTTGCTACATAACTTCTCGCCTTACTGCCATAAAGAACCAGCCCGACTCCGGTAGTACACCGGGGGGATTGAATATCTTCGATTCGACCCACAACCCCCTGCGGATAGCCTATCCGCACTGGTAAATCAAAAACCTGTTCCGCCATCTCGACAATATTTGCCAAAAGTGCGGTGCCACCGGTAATAACGATGCCGGCATTAATCCGGTTGCGGTACCCTGAGGCGCAGATGTTTTTGTTGACCATCTGCAGAATCTCTTCCATTCGTGCCTCAAGTATCTCCACCATGATCCGCTGCGAAACCTTGCGCGGCTTGCGATCACCGACCGTTGGCACTTCAATGATATGATTTTCCTTGATCATCGAGGAAAGAGCGCCACCGTACAGATATTTCAATTCCTCAGCCTCCTGCAGGGGCGTACGCAAACCGACAGAAAGATCACTGGTAAGATTGTTGCCGCCTAGGGCCAGCTCCCAGGTATGCTTGATGGTGCCGTTGCAGAAAATAGCCAGATCGGTGGTACCGCCGCCGATATCGATCAGTGCCACGCCCAATTCCATCTCATCCTTGCCAAGTACCGTCAACGAGGAAGCCACCGACTCCAGGACAATCTCGGCCACGGCAAGCCCAGCCCGATTGCAGCTGGTCACCACATTATGCAAGGCAGTGACATCAGCAGTGACGATGTGGACATTGGTCACCAGACGCACACCGGTCATCCCCAGGGGATTCTGGATACCGGTATGATCATCCACCATGTATTCCTGAGGCAGAACGTGGATGATCTGCTGGTTATCGGAGATCTTCACGGTCTGTGCCGCCTGGATAACGGCCTCTATGTCTTTTTCCTTGATCTCCTGATTGTTGATGGCGATAATTCCAGGCGAGTTAAAGCCCTTGATATGGTTACCAGCAATACCTACAAAGACCGCCTCTATATCACAACCAGCCATGTCCGAAGCGGCCTCCACAGCCTGCCGAATCGACTTGACCGTGGATTCGATGTTAACCACCACACCTTTTTTCATTCCTGAAGAGGCCGCGGTGCCCACACCAATAAGCTCGACCCGATCCTCAGAGACCTCGCCGATCATGGCACAGACCTTGGTCGTGCCAATGTCGAGGGCTGCGACGAGCTCACCCGGTTCCCGAACTTCCTGTTCTTCCATATCCTCACCCGTCAATTTCCGCTCCGGTAACCAAGATCTTATCATCTGCATAATCCATTCGAATTTCTTTGACAGTATCGACCTGCTTCTTGGCGTACAACTGCTCAAGAACTTTGACCAGCCGGAAATATTTTGTCTGCAGCCGATCCTTGCCGAAATAGACCGGGAAAGGCCGGTCAATCAAGTAGAGGATAAGTCCCTGCTGCGGATCGATATGCACCTCTGAAACCGACTGAATCGGAAGGATAGCATTCCCCTTGGCAGCCAGAAGCAGAATACTACAGGCCGCTTCCGCCAGCCCCCCTTTGACAAAGGCATCGGATGCAATATCCGTCTTGAGGAGCACACCGGTTATCACCGGAAAATCAAGTTCCTGCCCCTGTCCCACCTCGGCAAAAAGATGCCCCTCCCGGGTAATATAGCGTAATCGTTTTTCCTTATTATCTTCAACATTTACCAAGGCAAACGGTTGATTCTCCCGGATGGAGATTTCAACAGCTGAGGGCCAGTGGATCTGTATTTTCACCTGCTCCACCCAGGGGTGCGCGGCTATCCGGGCTTCCGCTGCCTCGACGTTGAACCGCAATACGCTGCCGCCATGTTGCAGATCGGCAAGATCGAGGATCTGTCGCTCGGTCAGGGTGCGGATGCCGGAAACCCGTAGATCAGTGAGACGGAAGATATCGGACCGGATCAACAGTTGCGAGGATAGCCAAATGGCAGCCAGCAGAGCACAACCCAATCCGGCAAGCATCACCGTGATTTTTGAAAATCGCTTCAGCTTCCATGCACGCTGCGTCCCTGTCACCATCGGCTGCGCCTGGAACTGCGTCGCCTTGTTATTCCGCCGCAGCAGCGATTCTAACAACTTGCCGATCTTGTGCGTCCGTCCTTTTTTCGTCTGTGAGCGGGACGGCACCTGTCTGGGGGTATAAATCGCCATCATCCCTCTCTTTTGACCTCTAAAAAATATGTACCTCAGGCTCTAGAAGAACGCCCGTATTCGGAACGAAAAACTCTTTGAATTAATACGCAAAATAAAGAATGAAAATATATACAAAGTAGGTTTACTTAGTAATATTGGCCCGGGTTGGATGGATAAGTTCATCCCCGAAAGGGCTGAGCTGTTTGATGCTGTTGTTCTATCGGGTGAAGTTGGTGTTGCCAAGCCGGATCTTGAGATATATCAAATGATTGCGCGTAATCTTGGAGTGGAGCCGTCAGAGTGCGTAATGATTGACGATCAGCCGGGTTACTGCGAAGGTGCGCAGATGGCTGGCATGCAGTCGATATTATTTGCCAATAACGAGCAGTCAATGTCTGATTTGGCTAGTCTATTAGAGTCAAGCAATGCCTGAGCTGCCGGAGGTTGAGACTGTTAAGCGCGGACTGAAGCGTTTAGTCGTCGGACAGTCTATCGCGACTGCGATAAGCGACAACCCAAAAAGCTTTCCTAATTCCAAGCAGGATATTGATAGTTTCTTGATCGGGTCCGAAGTCCTGGATGTACATCGTCGAGCGAAGGTTCTGATGATAGATTTGTCGACCAAATATAGTCTTGTCATACATCTCAAGATGACGGGGCAGCTCGTTTTTATTAATAAAAACACAGAAGATGGAATATCGAATATGGAATATGGCGAGCTGCCAATA
>JBBRBT010000070.1:0-15748 GCA_038205495.1 Desulfobulbales bacterium | reverse complement strand
GTTCCCAAGCGTTGTCAAGAGCGGCCCCAATAGCACCTGCAGTTGTGTTGGGTCCGTCTCCGTTGGGACCTTTTGTATCCCAAGCATCAACGTCAGCATAGACAAGGTTACCGGTGAGCTTAAGAGAATCGTTGATAGCGTATGAAGCCACCAAACCAGCCCACAACCAGTCGCCGGTGTCGCCGATTCTGACGGCTGAAATCCTGCTGTTGTCAGCTGTTCCGAGCATGACAAAACCAAAGGCACGGTCAGGCTGAAAACCGCTTTGGGTGAAACCTAAGTTTACGCCGATGTTCAGCTTATCGATTTGGAAGTTGGGAAAGGCATAGCCACCGAAACCGGTGTCGGCAGAACCAATGCGATCATTAGGCGCAGCAGAAGTACCGATAGCTGTTGCTTGATCCAGTTCCCAAGAATTGAAATTGTTGAGATCGCCATCGGTAACGGCTAATTCTGCGGCTATGCCAAAGGCTCCGCTTTTCCCAGAGGTGTATATAGATGCGAAAAATCCTTCATTGGGTTGGAAGTCTTTGTAAGAAAGGGCATTGTAAACTTCCTGCCTCGCATCATTTTGGTAACCAACTAAGCCGCCGATGGTCCAATCTTTGTTGATTTTACCCTTGGCATGCACACCAAATCGCATTTCGTCGTTGTCTGATCTTTGATTTACATCACCAGCTACATAGCCAGTTTCGTATTTATTCTGTGCTTCTTCCATATACTCGATAAAGGGATTAATCTCGACATTACCTATCTTGATAATACCTTTTGCGCCCGACAAGCTGACATCGTCGTAGAAGAAGTTGTTGGTTGCGGCCAAGGGACCGTAGGTGGAACGGTATCTACCGATTTCGACGGTGACCATGTCACTAAATGGAATACCGACATAGGCCATATCAGCCCAAAGGTTGGCGTTGTTATCATCAATGGGGGTTGGATCAGCGTCTATGTCGCCAGTGGACCCTTCCATCCGCAGCCGAGCCTTGACATAGGTACCGCCAGCAGATGTACCGGTGATGTTAATACGCACCCGATGATCAAGGTTGACCTGGGAGTCATATTGAGCACCAACCCGATTGCCAAACTGGTTTTGACCCCAATAATCTTCACTCGTATATCCCCAACGAACACGAGCATCACCGGTAATAACAACCCCTGGCTTTACTTCAGCGGCTGATGCAGCCGAGGCATACATACCAGCGGCCAGCATTAATGCAGCACCTGCTACAAGAACTTTTTTCATTTTCCTCTCCTTTACTATCGAGTGTTGGTTGCGCGTTTCTCAAGACAGCAAGAAACCTTTTAAAACATACCTTGGATGGTTTCAGCTTATAATGAGAGAAGGTGATCGTCAAGTTTTTTTTACCAGGAGTAAAAATTTTTTTACTCCTGGTTTTTAGCGGGCAGGCTTCAGGGGCGGGGAGCGTAGCGATATGTGTTGAAAATGAACAAACAATTCGTAAGGGGGCAGGAAAAGTTTCCCCTCTATGAATTACTTAACCTGCAGGGTGTAACTGTTCATGTACGCAGTGGGCGTGTGCCAGAAAACAAAGGGATAGCTGCTCTCTCCCTCGGCAAACATGAGCTGGAATTGACGCGAGCCCATTTTCGGGGGCAAAATCTGGTAATTGACCACGTATCCTGCGTTTTTTCTCGTTTCCCACAGCGTGGTCAGGGCACCCTTCTCCCATTTGAGGGCGGCTATCGAGCTGCCGTCGAAATAGCGAAGATTCGGCATGAATCTTACGGTTTCTAGACGATTTCTGCCGACCAGGATGTCGTTGACGCCGTCAAGGTCGAGATCTTTGATCACGATCCTGGTCTTGATGTACACGGTTTCCTTTTCGAGGTTGGCGGTGGAGGAAAGCGTACCGAAGAAATTATTACTGGCACCATAGAGCTCGGTGCTGGTCCAAAGGAGGGTGCCAGCGGCATCAAAGACCTGGAGCAGGTTGTTGTTGCTGATGGCAATGGTTTCCAGAGCACCATCACCATTGATGTCGGCCTGGGTGAAGTCAAACAGGTTCAACCCCTTGGGCAGAGCGAGTTGTTTGCCCAGTACCACCCCTTTTTGCGGATCAAGGATCATCTGGTTGATGGCGCTGCCACCTAATTCACTGGCCAGCGTCGTTTGACCAAGGAGCATCGGTGCTTCGTTGGCTACGGTCGTTGTACGCAGGTAATAGGGAACATGCTGAAAGAGGAAGGTTGTTTTTTTACCGTTCCACTCAAGAGCGGAAGAGTCGGGGGTATCGCCGTTGCTGCCGCTGATATAGATTTCCTGGAAGCCGTTTTTGTTAAGGTCCGCGGTAGTCACCGAAAGATACCTGATGTGTTTGGGCAGGTCGATGGTGGCAAGCATCTGGAACTGGCCTTCCGTATGGCGGTAGAGAATGAGCGCAGATTTGGTAAGGAGAAGAATTTCTTCTGTACCGTCCCCGTCAAGATCCGCTGCGTTCATATCCATCAACTCAGAAAGGATATTTTTGCTGCGGTAACTGGCGGTCAACTCGAACGGGCCGCCGACTTCCAATCCCGATGTCGTGCCGGCAAAGCGGCCTGCACGATAGGCACGTTCCGGGTGCTCTGTCTGAAAGGCAGCTGTCCCCGTTGATTTGGCGGATTCATCAGGCCTTGATTTGCCGAAAACGGCTCCGCTGATCTCCCAGCTCATATCGTCGATAGCCGACATGGCGGCATCAATAACGGCTACATTTTGTTGAAATTTTTTGGGAGGTTGTTCGGCGTTTTTGGAAAAAACATAGGTGGTGAGTTCAAATTGGTCACCCTTGCCCGCCAATGAACCCATGACGAGGTAGTCGGCACCGGACTGGCGGAGCTGTTGGCTGAAGGCGCCATATTCACCAGACTTAAGGGACTTGGCCATCTGTTCCGTCGAAGCTCCTTGGGGAACAGCGGCGATATCGGCGCGGAAAGCCAGGCGGCTGGCGAGCATACTGGCTAATCCATTGCGCAGATAGGCGTATGAGCCTGGTACTTCTATGGCAAAAGGAAGGAAGACAACCTGACGTTTCGCCGGTTCGATCGCTTTTGCCAAAACGGGTGCTGTCCAGACGGCAAGGACAACTACAGAAAGAACCACGAAGAGGATCGACGTCAGGGTTACGTTTCTTTTACGGGTGCACACAGGGGAAGATGTACAGGGAGTAAGCAGAGGAATTACGTTCACGGCAGGCGCTCCAGTCTCTGGTGTTGAAAATGATGGTTAAAATGGGCAAGGTGGGCGTCAATGGCTGTTGTGGATAAGGTCATGGGCACCAATTGCCTGATTTGTTTGTGTGAAAAAAAAGGGGTACGTGCAGGATACGAGGAAACACGAGGGAATCGTCGCCCGATGGTCACGATCAGTACGAGAAGCTGACAGAAACTCCGCCATAAAAAACACCTTTGGACGACTTTTCCTGGAGATCGCCGGAAGTTGTGCCACTGCTGGTGTAGCTGCTTCCGGAGACAGGGCGTGACCATTGGAGTTCCGGGGTGATGGTCAGATAGTTTTTATAGGATATCGGCATATTGAAGAGCACAGAAAAAATATGTCCAGCTTCCGTATCAAACGGATTTTTGAGCAACATGGTTTTATTGCCCAGGCTGAAACTGAGTGTATCATCAATTTGATAGGATCGTGAAAGGTCAAAGGCCATATACCAAGAACGCCCGGGGTTGAAGGTTTTTTCCGGTGCGGCATCGACGCCCAGGAAGATGGTCCCCGGTTCCTGATTGTTCCGCTGATTGGTGAGAATATAGCCTGCGGAAAATTCAAGCAGCCCGGAAGAGCCATCATAGGAAAAGGTGATTGCCTGGCCGCTGATTTTGGGTTTGTCGGCGGCAAGGCCCCGGTACAAAGTATCCGAATGTTGCAGTTGTACCATCAGGCCCGGTGTGCTTTGCCTGTCAAAGCCGTACATGCCCGTGGCCAGAAGACTGTTGACTGCATTGTCCCAAGCCGAACCGACATCCGGTGACGATTTTTCGCCGGCTTGGACAGTTCCTGCTGGTAGAGCAATCAACGTGAAAACCCCCAGGAAAATGATGGTGCGCAAAGGCGTCGACATAGATGCATGTGTCGGAAGAATTGAGTTCCTTTTATCGACAATGTACAACCTGATCCTGGTAAAAACAATACAGAAATTTGTATCCAGGCTGGGCGATTTTTTTCTCGGTAACGCCTCGGATTGTTGTGACTGAAACCTGTCAGGCAGACAAGAGGGTGAGAAGGTATGTTTGCAAAACACCTCGGCCGGGCAGGTAGAGCACAAAAAGATTCACCAGCTAGAGACTCTCTTCCTGCAGATTATCCATCCTGAGCCTTTATACCAGTCGAGTGGCGATGAGACCGAAAAAGGACTGGCCGTTGATGAACAGCCATCCGAGATGAGCGTGACAGCTGTTGCAAAGCACCACTTGCCAGCGATAACCAGGGAACCAGGTGAACTCGGCGGTCGGCTCGCCGTCTGGCGATACCCCAGGTGCTTCTCGAAAGCAGCTCAGTTCAAAGGCGATCCCCGCTGGATTGAAAAAGGCATGCTCATGCCGATTGTTGATCCGTAGCGCCTGGCTCCGGTGGGTGACAACGGCACTGCAGGCCCCGCAGAGAATGGCCTCGTCAGTCTGCTGCTCCGCGGCGTCGTTGGAACGAGAGGTTGGGGACCGATTGGGCTTGGACAGCTGATGAATCCTGCACCACAGAGGCTCAACCGATCTGCGGCGATGCTTTTTCCCGGTAATAGGCAACAATCGCTTGCACCATGTCATTGATGGTATACCGCTGGGGCTGGATATCCACATGCAGTCCATGTTTCCTGATGGTTTCGGCGGTGACCGGGCCAATGGCGGCAATCGTCACTTTATCCAGCAACTGATGTAATTCCGCTTCGCTGCTGGCATCGACCATGGTGAGGAAATTGGTCACCGTGGAAGAACTGGTAAAGGTCACCAGGTCGATGGATCCACTCTGCAGTTGTTCGCGTAATTCATCTTTTCTACCCTGGGGCGGTACGTTCTGGTAAGCCGGAGCAATGGTCACGGATGCGCCGGCATCGGTGAGGGTTTCCGGCAGTAATTCGCTGGCGCGCAAGGCTCGGGGCACGAGGATACGGTTGCCCTCCACCCGGGAGCGGACAAGAGCCTCAGCCAGCCCTTCTCCGGTGAATATTTCTGGAATCAGATCGGCTTTGACCCCGTATTTTAATAACTCCTCAGCGGTTGCCTTGCCCAGTACCGCGATTTTGGGGCCAGCCAGGTAACGGCTGTCACGGTCCCGCAAGTAGAGCCGTTGGAAAAAATAGGTCACGGCATTGAGGCTCGTGAAAAGCAGCCACTGATAGTCAGTGATCCGGTCAATCGCCTGATCGAGAAGCCGGTAATCGTCCACCGGTTCGATGTGAATGGTGGAATATTCAAGGCAGTCTGCACCGTATTCTTCGAGCTTGGCAACGAGATCGCTGGCCTGCTCCCGCGTCCGGGTTACGACCATGCGTTTGCCGAATAGCGCTCTTTTTTCAAACCAGTCGATAGTGTTGCGTAATTTGACCACCTCGCCGACGATTACCAGGGCGGGGGGGCGGATGTCGGCTTGTTGCACCACCTCGGAGATCGTTGCCAGCGTTCCGACAACGGATCGTTGCTGCGGGGTTGAGGCCCAACGGACCACGGCCACCGGCGTGTCAGGAGAGCGGCCGAAATCGATCAGTTTTTTGGTGATGCTCGGCAAGGTCTTGATACCCATGTAAATAACGATAGTGCCGGCGCCGGTGGCCAATTTCTCCCAGGAGATATTGGAGAACTTTTTGGTCGGATCTTCATGGCCGGTGACAAAGGCTACCGAAGCCGTGTATTCCCGGTGGGTGATTGGAATGCCTGCATAGGTGGCGGCGGCAGTGGCCGAGGTGACTCCGGGAACCACCTCAAACTCAATACCTTCGGACACCAGCTCTTCGATCTCTTCTGCACCCCTGCCAAAGATAAAGGGATCGCCGCCCTTGAGGCGCACCACCATTTTGCCCTGCTTGGCATGCTCAACCAGCAGTTTATTGATGCCGTCCTGAGTGAAGGCATGGAGCCCGCCCCCTTTTTTTCCGGCGTAAATGAATTGGGCGGTGGGCGGCACATAGCTGAGCAGTTTGGTATTGGCCAAGTAGTCATAGACGACGACCTCGGCATGCTCAAGCAGATATTTGCCTCGCAGGGTGATCAGGCCCGGATCACCGGGACCGGCGCCAACGAGATAGACTTTGCCAAGGGTAGGTTGCGGAGGATAGGTGCTTGTTGTCACTGGATTTGTGTGGTGTCAGAAGAGGGGGATCGTTTATTCCGAAGCGGAAGTGTTTGCGGCATACACCGCGTCAAGGAGGACTTTGCCTCCTCTGGCCAGCAGCGTTTCCGCCAAGGCTGTGCCGAGCAGCGCGGCCTGTTCAGCCGGTCCTGTGGTCGTGTCTTTGATGAGCTCACGTCCGTCGACGCTAGCGATCAGTCCGGTCAGGTGTACCGTGGTGCCGGACAGGGTGGCGTGGGCAGCAATGGGCACCTGGCAACCGCCTTCAAGACGGAGAAGAAAGGCGCGTTCCGCTGCAACGGTGATGGCGCTCTGCTGATGATGGAGAAATTGAAGGCCAGCCAGAAGTTCTTTGTCGTCCCGGCGTAACTCGATACCCAAGGACCCCTGGCTGATGGCCGGCAGCATCTGTGCCGAGTCGAGCAGGGTGGTGATTCGCTGCTTCAGGCCCAGGCGATTGAGTCCGGCCCCAGCCAGGATAATGGCGTCAAAGAGGCCATCATCGAGCTTGCGCAGCCGGGTGTCGATATTGCCGCGAAGGTCAACGATATTGAAATCTGGTCGCAGCGCAGCCAGTTGGGATCTGCGTCGCAGGCTGGAGGTGCCTATCGTTGCCCCCTGCGGCATTGCATCCAAAGAAGCATAGCGGACCGAAAGAAAAGCGTCTTGGGCGGTTTCTCGGACCGGAATAATACCAATATGAAGTCCAGCCGGCAGTTCGGTGGGTACATCCTTCATCGAATGGACTGCCAAATCGACTTCCCCGGCCAGCAGGGCGTCCTCGATCTCCTTGACAAAAAGCCCTTTGCCGCCGACCTTTGCCAGCGGAACGTCAAGGATACGGTCACCTTTGGTGCTGATTTTCACGAGCTCCACCCTTGTCCGCGGGTGGGCGTTTTCAATCTGGGTTTTGACCCAAGTCGACTGGGTCACGGCCAGGAGGCTGGCGCGGGTCCCTATGCGTAGCAATGTTCTCATGCACCGGTCCTATGATGATGGCGGCTGGTTGTGTGTGTAACTATAGTAGCAGCCATATACTGTCTCAACGATACTTTGTCAATTTCATCGATGACGGCAGCTGCCAACAATAGAGCATCGGCCTGCTGCAATCAAGAGGGGCAACCGGACAAAATGGCATAGGGTATGCGGGGGAGGTTGGAAAGAGAAGGGTCGACCCGAGGGATCAGGGGGTGCCGAACATCTGCTTCTCAACGATTTCGCAGAGAATGTGTTCCACCCAGAGGTGGGTTTCCTGGATATGGGGAGTGGAGTCCGACGGCACATTGAGCACCAGGTCGCAGATGGCGGCCAGATCGCCCCCCGGCCGGTCAGTGCCTCCGGTCAGTGCCACGGTTTTCATGCCGATATCCCGTGCCGCTTCCATCGCCTTGACCACATTAGGTGAGGTTCCTGAGGTCGAAATGCCCAGGGCCAAATCCTCGGGTTTCCCTAGGGCCTGGATCTGTTTGACAAAAATCAGGTCATAGGAAAAATCGTTGGCAATAGCAGTGAGTACCGAGTTGTCGGTGGTCAGGGCCAAGGCAGGCAACGGGCGTCGGTTGATGAGAAAACGGTTAATAAAAATCGCCGCCAGGTGCTGGGCGTCGGCGGCACCGCCGCCATTGCCGAAAAGAAGCAATTTGCCGCCATCTTCGAAAACCTCCTGTATCCACTCGGCCAGGCGGATAATATCGTCTACAGTCTCCTTGACAAAGGCCTCTTTGGTCATGATGGAATACACGAGGTTGGTCGAGATGAGTGTTTTCATGACTCGAACCATAAAGGAAAACAGGCGGGTGTCAAACAAAAAAACGTTTCCGCACTCAAGGGTGCGGAAACGTTTTGAAGGGGCAGGGGCGAGGCGATATTACGGGAGTTCTTTGATGATGAGCTGAGAAACTTCCTTAATATTTTTGGAGCCGTCTACGGAAATAACCTGAGAGCCCGGAAGGTTTTTGAAGTAGTTGACAGCGGCCATGGTGCCGGTGGTCTCGTCGTAGTAGATATTGTGGCGTTTGTTGATTGCCTCTTCATCCTGATCGTCAGCCCGGGCGGAAAGCTCGCCGCCACAGACACGGCAGACCAATTTGCCGTCTTTTTCGACCGGCTTGATGGCCTCGAAGGCGATATGATTGGGATGATTGTTGTCGTTGGCGCACAGACGGCGTCCCATGATACGTTCTTTGGCGATCTGGCGATCCAGCGTGATCTCAAGGACGTAATCAAGTTTCATCCCGGCATCTTTCAAAGCTTTGTCCAGGGCTTCCGCCTGGGCCAGGCTGCGGGGAAAACCATCCAGCAACCAGCCTTGTTCTTTCGATTTGGCCAAGGTCTCGAGTACCATCGGGATGGTGATCTCGTCGGGAACCAAGTCGCCACGGTCAATATAGGCTTTGGCTTTTTTGCCCAGCTCGGTGCCGCCTTTGATGTGCTCGCGGAAAATGGCGCCTGATTCGATGTGGTTGATGCCATACTTTTCTTTGACGATAGCGCCCTGGGTACCTTTGCCACTGCCATTCGGACCGAAAGTAAGGATATTCATGCCGGCTTCCTCCATGATTAATTCAAAGAATAATTGGGGTAACATCTTTATATGGTTAATAAAAATGTGGGTCAAAAAATGAATGACCTCTCATTAAGCGGCGGAGTATACTGTACCTTTGGCGAATGTGCTACGAAAAATGAAGGGGAAATCCAAGGAGGAGAGGGGCCGATGGCTACGCCATATTTCAGCTGGTTAGCTCATTTTTTTCACCTGCGGCGAGGCGCTGAGAGACAAGGGCGAGGGGGCATCGTTTTGTGCTGGGAAAGAGGCGATTTGCCAAGGCATATTTTTTGACAAGTCGCAGGAAAGAGGGTAGAAAACGCACCATACTTCTATGGATCCTTCAATTTTCTGCAGGTGGCGGGCAATGAAAGAAATCAAGGTTGGGATGATTGGTTTTGGCACGGTAGGACAAGGACTGGCAGAGGTTCTGCTGTCGCAGCGGGAGCGGTTGCTCAAGCGCACGGGAATGACAATCCGATTGGCAGGCATTGCGGATACCCGTGCTACCGAGTTGCCGGAGCGGTTCAGCGATATCCGGCTGACCAGGGATGCCATGGAACTGATCAATGACCCGGAGATCGATATTATCGTCGAGCTGATCGGTGGTATTGAACCCGCCAAGACCCTGGTGATGCAGGCGATTGCCGCCGGTAAGCACGTGGTCACCGCCAACAAGGCCCTGCTCTCCCAAGAAGGCAGCGACATCTTTGCCGCAGCAGCCAAGCAACGGGTTGAGGTCGGCTTCGAGGCCAGCGTCGGCGGTGGAATTCCGGTGATCAAGGCACTGAAGGAAGGGTTGGTTGCCAACAAAATCCTTTCCATTATGGGCATCATGAACGGCACCGCCAATTACATTCTCACCCGGATGACCGATGAAGGCATTGCCTTTGCAGAGGTTCTCAAGGATGCGCAGAAACTTGGGTTTGCCGAGGCAGATCCGACCTATGATATCGAAGGGATCGATACCGCCCACAAGCTTGCCATTCTTATGACCATGGCCTACGGCATGCCGATCACCCATAAGGAGATCGCCACCGAGGGTATCTCTCAAATCGAACCGATGGATATCGAGCTGGCCCGTGAGTTCGGTTGCCGCATCAAACTGCTGGCAATCAGCCGCAACCACGGCGATCATGTCGAGGCCCGGGTTCACCCTACCATGGTGCCGCAGGATCACCTGCTGGCTTCGATCAGCGGTGCTTTCAACGCCATCCATTTCCATGGCGATATGGTCGGTAATATTCTCCTCTACGGTCTGGGCGCAGGCAGCATCCCCACCGGCAGCGCCGTGGCCGCCGACGTGGTCGACATCGCCCGAAACATTCGTTGTGGCTCAATCGGCAGGGTCCCGGCACTCTCCTATCTCCCTGATCAGATGCGGCCGCGACGGATCACGCCGATGGCGGAACTCTGCGGGCCCTATTATTTCCGTTGCACCGTTCTTGATCAACCCGGGGTGCTGGCCAATATCGCCGGTATTCTCAGCAAGCATGAGATCAGCATTGAGTCGGTCATCCAGAAAGGACGCAAGGAGACCGGCGCCGTGCCCTTGGTGATTGTCACGCACAGTGCCAAAGAATCGGCGGTGAGTGCCGCTCTGGCCGAGATTGGCCAGCTCGACAGCGTCACCGTACCGGTGGTTAAAATTCGCATTCTGGAAGAGGCGTAATCTTTTTCAACCTTCCCGGGTTGTTTGGTCTCCGAGGCTGTTGTCTGCGCAACAAAGACTAATCAAAATGCAGAGGTCCAAGCGGGTTCAGCAAGTGATTTTTCATCACTAACAGACTCAAAACACCTCCAGGCTGTCCGCCTGCTGGTAATTTTTAGGAATTTATGAAATATATTCTTCTCATCGGTGACGGCATGGGTGATGTCGCCATCCCGGCGCTGGGCAACAGAACGCCGCTTGAAGCTGCGGCAACCCCGACCATGGACCGGCTGGCGAGAGCCTCCGAGATGTTGCTGGTGCGTACCGTACCTGTGGGCTATCCTCCGGGGAGCGATGTCGCCAACCTCTCCCTGCTCGGCTATGAACCGGAATTGTATTATACCGGTCGCGCCCCGCTGGAGGCGGCGAGCCTTGGGGTTGAGATCGGGGCGGACGAGATCGCTTTTCGTTGCAACCTGGTCCATGTGGAGCAACGCGATGACGGTGCCCTGATCATGGTGGATTACAGCAGCGGCCATATCACCACCGAAGAGAGCCGACAGTTGATAACCTCGTTGCAGGCCGAGTGCGGTAACCGACAACTGGCACTTTATCCCGGTGTCAGTTACCGGCATCTTCTGGTCTATCAGGGTGATTTGCCTTCGGGCTTCACCACTGTCCCCCCCCATGATCATTCCGATCAGGATGTTTCCGGTTTTTTTCAATCGTATCGGCAGGTGGATGCGTTGGGCGATCTGCTGGCACGGGCCCCCCGGATTTTAGCGGAGCATCCGGTTAATCTGGAAAGAGCACGACAGGGGAAACGGACGGCGAATTGTATCTGGCTGTGGGGCGAGGGCAAACGGCCGGCCATGGAGACCCTGGAGGCGCGGTTTGGGATTCGCGGCGGTCTGATTTCAGCGGTTGATCTGCTCAAAGGGCTTGGCATCTTGAGCGGTCTTGCGGCCATTGAGGTCGAGGGGGTGACCGGCTATCTCGATACCAATTACGAAGGCAAGGCACAGGCGGCACTCAAGGTGCTGGAGCAAGATGATTTTGTCCTTGTGCATGTCGAGGCACCGGATGAGACCGGGCACCAGGGGCTGGTGCGGGAAAAGGTCCAGGCTATTGAAGACTTTGATGCACACATTGTCGCCCCGATTGTTGAGGAAATGGAACGGCGGGGTGAGCCGTTTCGCCTGGTGGTGACCATGGACCACTACACCCCCATTCATCGCCGTACCCACGAAGACTGGCCGGTGCCCATGTTTCTTTACGATTCCAGGGGGATCGCTAGGCCCTCGAACCTGCCCTACACTGAGGCCCATGTCCTGGCAGCGGTACGGGATAATGAAGATCTGAATCTGCAGTCTGGTGCCGTTTTTTTTCGTCGTTTTGTCGAGCAGGAGGGTAATCGTGAGTAAGCTGGCGGTCGGTCTGGTGGAACCGGTGTTCGCTGTGAACTATCGGGTGATTTACGGCGACACCGATGCGGCGGGTGTGGTTTATAATGCCAACTATCTGCGCTATTTTGAGATCGGCCGGACTGAAATGATGCGCGCCTGGGCCCTCCCCTACAGTGCCATCGAACAGATGGGCTGTGTGCTCCCGGTGACAGAGAGTTATCTCCGTTTCAAGGCCCCGGCAGCCTATGACGATATGCTCACCATCTCGACCTCTCTGGTGGAGGTCAGTAAGGTATCCTGCCGTTTTCATTATGCCATTACCCGCGACGAGGAGGATGATCGGTCGGTGCTGCTGGTCAAAGGGTTCACCAGCCACGCCTGCGTCAACCGTCAGGGGAAGCTGACGCCTTTTCCTGCAGTCGTCAGGGAGAAAATTTCGGCGCTGCTCGGAAAAGGGGATGTGTCGTGAATGAATGCTTGACATTTAAATCCAGTCTGCTATAATATACAAATGGAACGCGGGGTGGAGCAGTCTGGTAGCTCGTCGGGCTCATAACCCGAAGGTCACAGGTTCAAATCCTGTCCCCGCTACCAATAAAAATTCAAGGGGTTAAGTCATTTTGGCTTAACCCCTTTTTTATTCGTTATATGCCGGTGCCTTGTGGCTCCGGAAATCTGTCAGTATTGATCAACGCAATACGCCAATCCGCTACATCCTCAGTTTAACAATTCCTCCCCCACCTTATTTTCAAAATTCCTTCCTGGATGAAAATCAGAAATATTTTTTGAGTTTGCCTTCCTCTCTTTCTTAAGCTATAAGAATTTGTGTCACTATTTAAATTATATTTATATTACAGCATGTTAAATATGACAAACTTGTATCTGTAGATATAAATGTATACGCAGTTGCCTCAAGAGTGATTCAAAATAGACTGAAATAAATAGTCGGAAAATTTCAATCCGATTGTTGGCTATTAGGATATGCCGTTGCAATTAGTCGCAGTTTTCTTGTAAATGACTTTTTACGAATCCAACAAAATTTATTAAGCAATTATTCTATAGAAGATCGAAGTGGTTCTAATTTAGTATTTTGAAGCCCTGTTTGAATTCGCCAGTCAATTTCCTTCTTAACTTGAAACCATACAAGCGCTGCCACATCCCATTTTTTTAAGGTTAGGACCATATCGTTTATCCACTTGTCTTTATCTCCTCCCTGGGAAGCACAGGCGGTCTCGAAAATATACAAAGGCTTTGTTGGGGCCACGGTGCGTAACTCGAAGTACAGAGTGGAAAAAAGATTTTCAAAACTCCGCCATTGGCTTGCCCATCCCTGACGAGCAATAGTTTGCGTTGTTCCCCAATTGTAGCCATCCATTCCCAGCACATCGACATAAGCATCCCCAGGATAATATGCAGTAGCTGTATTCCAAACTGCGTCTGGGGCGTTTGCTGGGCTAGGGATGGAATCTATGTTAGGACAAAAGGCGAACCGGACATTGGACGCCCCCGCCTGACGAATGAGGGTAACTACATGGCGAAACATAAGCCGGTAACGAGACGGACTTGCTGGCCCGAATTCTGCCGCATCACCCCCCCAATGGTAGCGCGCCAGATTCATCTCATGGCCGAAGCGGATAATGCACGGCCCTCCCCAAGTTGCTGCCGCACGAGCGAAGCGTTTTATGTAACCATCCCAGCCGCCTGAAATTATTTTTTCAGATGGGATGGTGACTTCCTTGTCATTAATAAGAAACATGGGTTCCCAAGTAAGCACCAGGATCGCTCCATGCTCTGAAACCATATTGGCTGCCTTGAGTGGGAATTCTCCCGCGTCAGGTGTGGCCGGCCATTGCAAAAAAATATTTACGATTGTAATTGGAATGTTGAGATCATTTTCCACCCCACGGATGACCATTGGGGTATCAGGTAGTCCCTCTAAAGCCACCCCGAATCGTAGGGGCTGATCGGCAGATGCGGTACTGGAGAACAACGCGTAGGTCATTACTTGTAAAAAAATACTGGTCAAAAAAAATGATTTATACCGCATCTCTGTCACTCATCTCTACATTCGTCCTTTTTCAACAGGATGGTTAAAATAGAGAACGGTAGAAAGGATTGTGAAATGAAACAAGCACCAGGCCGTGTTGACCAATAAAGCCATAAACGGCTCTCTTTCATAATATAATCGGCAAAATCCCCAGGTCGTGGCAGTAAGACTTAAAAGTGCTAAACCAATCTGAGGCCAAAGGGACCATAACGGTAAAGATTGAGTGCTTCCCTTAGGAGTGATGTTGAATGTTCCTCGTACTCCGAGTATTGCTAACAGTGATGCATGCATGTACACAGGGAAACAGATAGACTGGAGTACCGTACCCGTAGCCAGATCTATGAATGAGTATTTGCGTTGACGCATGGAAAAGACGAAGAGCGTAAAGGTGAGGATAATATAAGGTAGGAAGAATAGAAAATAGAGTTCTGGTCTGGCAAAGTAGCTTGGTGTGTTGGTTAACAGATACAAGGCAGGACAAATTATCATGATGAATAATATCCAACCGACAAAATAGTGCGTACCAGAGAGAAAATATTCCCACCATTTCATACGGGACATCTTCATGGGGTTGCGCAGGAATTGTCCGGTAATATTTCGAAAGAGGCCAACGGTTCCCAAGGCCCAGCGAAATTGTTGCTTGAAATATGCTCCTAGGTCTTCTGGCCCCATACCAAAAGCAGCAACTTTATTTAGATAAGCAGAACTCCAACCCTGGAGATGAAATTTCAATGAAGTGGCAAAATCTTCGGTAACCGAACTTTCGTCAAAGCCGCCAACGGCGTTCAATGCTTCACGACGTAAAATGACGTTGGTGCCACAGCAAAACATGGCATCTTCGAGACTCTTCCCTTCGCAGATATACTCGTAAAATACTGCCTGTTGTAATCCAGAGGCACGTGCAACGCGATTGAACTCAAAATTGGAGTAATATTGGGGTGTCTGGATGAAGGCGAGGCGTGGATGTTGTTCCATCAGAGATACCAATGGCTCGACAAAATCGGGGAAGGGGTTCATATCTGCATCAAAGACGAAAATGTATTTTTCATCGCCTGGTGGCAAGTTACGTTCGTCATAAGAAATAAAAGAAAATCCATTGGGAGGCATACTGTTTAGAAAGGCGAGAAAGTCGTTGATCATTCCCGCTTTTGCTCCTCTCCAGTGACGTCGAAATTGGTTGACTCCGATACGTCGGCATAGATCGTCAACATCCTTACGATAGGCAGCAGCCTCGACCGGGTTCCATTGTGGAACATCATATCTAGTATCGTCTAAAAAATAGATGCGTTTATTAGGATAGGTGAGATTATAAAAACAAATTAACGTCTCTTCCAGCACATTTAAGGGTTCCTTGAACGATGAAACAATGATGGCGACTGGGGGGTAGTCTTCAAGAGGGGGTATATTGTCCGAATGAAAAGGAACTTTTTTATTTTTGCTGGTGGATACGAGGTAAATGTTTTGGAAGTAGCCAAAGGTGTGGATAAGAATAAATGTTTCGGCAAAAAGCAGCAGTAATGCCAGCGTCTTATCTTGCCAGGTATAAGCGGCGATGAAGAAAAGCCAGATTCGTGCCCCCAGGTAAAGAAAGACTGTGCCCATGGCCACAATACTCGACAAGGCGAAAATCATATCCTTGTTATTCTTGCGATACTTTGTCGATGTCAGAGGTGGCTCCGTTTGTTTGGACAGTTTTTCTCTTTTTTAAGTGGAGTCTCTGCTTTTTTTTAGGCTGCCTGTTTAACCGTCGGCAGCATCACGGCGTAAGCTTCGTCAGGTGTCTTTTTATCTAATTTTGAATGTGGTC
>JBBRBT010000069.1:0-16823 GCA_038205495.1 Desulfobulbales bacterium | reverse complement strand
GATCGACCTGTGTATGCACAACGGGTTTTTCTTTGTTTTTCCATGGTACCGGCAAGGGGAGAGGTTATTGCCCCGGGACATTCGAAAGAGAAAGAAGGTTATGAAATACAAGACGATTCTGGTGAGAAAGGACAATGGCCTGGCAACCATTACCCTGAATCAGCCTGATACTATGAATGCCCTGAACCGTCAGGTGTTCAGTGAGTTGCGTGCTGTTCTTGATGAGCTTGATAGGGATGATGAGGTCAGGGTTGTGATTCTTACCGGCGGTGACAAGTGCTTTGCTGCCGGGGTCGATATTAGGGAAATCAATGAGATTGCCACACCTGCGGCTGCCCGTCGGTTCCTCAAGGAGGCGCACGGTGTTTTCGACAGCATGGAAGCGCTGGACAAACCGGTCATAGCAGCGATCAGTGGGCTCGCCCTGGGCGGTGGCTGCGAGCTGGCCCTGGCTTGTGATCTCAGGATTGCCGCCGAGAACGCCACCTTTGGCCAGCCGGAGATAAAAATCGGGATGATTCCCGGAGGCGGCGGTACGCAGAGGCTGCCGCGCATCATTGGAATCACCAAGGCCAAGGAGTTTCTCTACACCGGAGACTTCATCAATGCGGAAGAGGCCTATCGGATTGGTTTGTTGAACAAGGTGGTGGCAGCCGCAGCGCTCATGGACGAAGCCAGGGCCATGGCCCTGAAAATTGCCCATCAGCCGCAAATGGCCTTGAAAGCAACCAAGATGGCCATCAATGGCGGCCTCAATCTGGATCTGCAATCAGCTCTTGCCTATGAGGCGCGCTGTTTTGAAATGCTTTTTTCAACCGAAGATCAGCGAGAAGGGGTGCGGGCCTATGTGGAGAAAAGGAAGCCGGTATTTAAAAACCGTTAACATGCAGAGATGGACCCTACTGGGAAGGAGCGCCGGTACCCAGAAGCCCGCTGAGTTTGCAGGCGGCGTTTCCATCCGTTTCATTCAATATGAGTTTGTACGAAGGAGAGGACTATGCGAGATGCAGTGATTGTCAGTGCTGTTCGGACCCCGTTGGGCAGTTTCAACGGTACCCTGGCAAACATGAGTGCCACCAAATTGGGGGCTCTTGTCATTGAAGAGGCCGTTCGTCGGGCAGGGATTGCCAAAGAAGAGGTCAACGAGACCATCATGGGCATGGTCTTACCCTGCGGCTACGGCCAGAATCCGGCTAAACAGGCCGCCGTCCAGGCGGGAATGCCCTGGGAGGTTGAGGCGCTCACCATCAACAAGGTCTGCGGTTCGGGCTTGAAGGCGGTGATGCTGGCTGCCCAGGCCATTAGGGCCGGCGATGCCGAAGTGGTGGTGGCCGGCGGCATGGAAAACATGAGCATGGCGCCTTATTTCCTTAAAAAAGCACGGTTCGGCTTTCGCATGGGCGACGGCACCCTGCACGACAGCCTGCTCCATGACGGCCTCTGGGATCATGTCAACGATTTCCACATGGGTATCTCCAACGAACTCTGTTCCGAGCGTTTCAAGGTCAGCCGTGAGGATCAGGACCGCTACGCCGCCGAATCCTATCGCCGGGCCCTCGCGGCCCAGGCTGCGGGTAAATTCGAGGAGGAAATCGTTGCTGTGGAAATTCCGCAGCGCAAGGGTGATCCCCAAATTTTCTGGCAGGATGAGTGCTTCCAGGAAACCAGCTATGAACTCCTCGCCAAGATGAAACCGGCCTTTCAGCAGGGCGGGGTCACCACTGCGGGTAATGCCTCCATCATCAGCGACGGCGCCGCTGCCGTAGTGGTGATGAGCCGTGAAAAAGCCGAGGCCCTGGGGTGCACCATTCTGGCAACCATCGGTGCCCAGGCCTCCTACGGTATCGATATGAAATACGTGCTGGTGGCCCCCATCTGGGCTGTGCCCAAATGTCTGGAAAAGGAAGGGATCAGCAAGGATGAGATCGATCTTTTCGAGATCAACGAGGCCTTCAGCGGCTCCACGGTCGCCGCTCTCAAAGAACTGCAGCTCGATCCGGCCAAGGTGAACGTCAATGGCGGCAGTGTGGCGATCGGCCATCCCATCGGCGCCAGCGGCTGCCGTTTGCTGGTGACCCTGTTGCATGAGATGGTTCGCCAGGACAAGAAGCGGGGCCTGGTATCGCTCTGCCTGGGCGGCGGTGAGGCTGTGGCCATGATCGTCAAGCGGTAACGGCAACCGGTCGGGCGTGCGGTTGTCGGAATCCCCGCAAACCGCGCAAGGTGAAGGTGAAAAATCTCTGCAAAACGAAGAACTGAGCGACAAGGGGCTGGATGCCATGGTGCGATGCGGGAGGGAGCAAGGCCACAGGGTTTGCCCCTCAAGCCATTGAGTTTGGAACACTGACCAAAAAAGAGAGCACGGGAGGCATTGCAGTGGCGGCAGGCTCGGGGGACAAGGGAGCACTGCCCGCCCATTTAGGGCCAGGCCCTAACAGGAGAGAGAAGGAGCTTACCATCATTAAAAAAAGGAGGAACACCGTATGGCAGTGGGCGCATTAAAACCACGTTGGGGCCAACCCCTTACCGGCATCATTTCGTTTGTTGCCTTTACCCTTATCGCCTTGATGACCTGGTTCATTTTCAGTGATCCCCGCGGTCCGATCGGGTGGTTTCCGTATCCCTTTGTCATGTATCTCGCCATGATGATTCTCGTCGGCCTCTGGCAGCACATGCTCCTGGGAGACTGGCCCTTTCAGAATATCGGCCAGCCCCTGCGCGGCATCATCATGACCCTTGCCAATCTGGTCATTGTCTGGTTTGTCATTGATGTTATTTTTTACCGCATTCTCGGTGTTGGTTTCAATTTCCTTAGTTATTACGGCCTGGAAGCCGCCAATCTGGCCGCAAAGCTGCCGAAGGTGGCGGCCGCCGGAGCCACCGGAAAACTCGCCCAGATAGCGGTGGTCTGTTTTGTGCTCATCGGTTTTTATACCTACCCGGTCTTCACCATCTTTTTTGGCAAATGGCCCAACCTGCCTTCGGAAATCAAGCAACCGGCCAAAGGGATCGCTGAGATTGGTTGGGCCTCCATGGTCACGCTGTTTTGTTATGCAGTACTCATTGCCCCCTTTTTCGGCGTGGTCTTTCCCGGGGCGGTGCTCAATCCTTCCTGGTGGACGGCCTTTGCCGGTACCTCGCATGTCCATTGGGTTTTTGGCTGGTGGGAATGGGCCATCGTCATTCTCTTCATGACCCCCAATGTCTGGCGGATGAAGCCTTGGAGCGCCATTACCCTGCCGCAGCCCTGGAAGGGTCTTGTTTCCACCGTCCTTTCCTTTGTTGCCGCCTACGGATTGGCCCTCCTTTGCCGGGAAATCGTGCCCCTCTGGGTTCCGGCCGAGACCATGCAGCATCTTGAGGCGGCCAAAGGGCTCTCCGAGGTGCAGCGTTTTCTCTGGATCCATTCGGCGGAGATTGCCGGTTTTACCCTCATCCCCTTTCTCATCTGGCATCACTATTTTGATGATATGGCTCCGGGCGACAATGTTGACAGCTGGGGCGCTTTCTTTTTCCGTACCGTGGGCGTCATTCTTCTCGCTGCCATCAGCTATTGGATCTTCTATTTCGGTAATTTCGGCCACTGGGCGCTCGGCAACCACCACATGATGGAACTGGCGGAACGGTTCTCGCACGGCGAATCACTCATCTGGAATTTCTGGTGGATTATTCCCCTGCTCTGGAACGAGTGGTTTTTCCATAAATGGCCTTTTTATGTCCATGAGCATTGATGGAGTCGCAAAGTATTGCGATTCTTTTACCAAAGCTCTGATCGGCAAAGAACATGACTCATAAGGAGTATTACGCATGGATTTGGATTTAACCGAGGAACAAAAACTGATCCAGGATACAGCCCGTGATTTTGCCAAGGCCGAACTGGAACCGGTCGCCGCCAAACTCGACCAGGAAAAGGATCGGCCTGCCCTGCTCGCCAACCTGAAGAAATTGGCGGAACTGGGGTTTATGGGGCTCAATGTCCGCGATGAGTACGGCGGTTCCGAGGCCGGAGTCGTGGCTTTCAGTGTCGCCATGACCGAGATCGCCCGGGCCTGCGCCTCCACAGCCGTGACGGTTTCGGTCAATAACATGGTCTGCGAGGTTATTCAGGCCATCGGTACCGAGGAGCAGAAACAAAAATATATCCCCAAAATCTGTAGTGGCGAGTATGCGGCGGGCAGCTTCGCCCTCACCGAGAACTGTGCCGGTTCCGATCCCTCCGGCATGTGCACCACAGCGGTGCTCGATGGATCGGAGTATGTGCTCAACGGCTCGAAAATCTTCATCACCAGCGCCCCCTATGCCGGTGTTTTCGTGGTCTGGGCGGTGACCGATAAAGAAGCACCCAAGGGCAGGGGCATCAGTTGCTTTCTGGTCGAGGCCGGAACTCCGGGTCTGGTCATCGGCAAAGAAGAACACAAGATGGGGCAGCACGCCTCGGCCACCAATGAATTGGTCTTCGACAACTGCCGGATACCGGCCACCGCCTTGATGGGCAAGCTTAACGACGGTTTCCGCATTGCCGTGGCCGAGCTGGCCGGTGGCCGTATCGGCATCGGTTCCCTGGGGCTGGGGATCGGTCTGGCGGCCATGGACTATGCCACCCGCTATGCCAACGAGAGACAGCAGTTCGGGCAGAAAATCAGTAATTTTCAGGCTATTCAGTGGATGATCGCCGACAGCTACACTGAGTTGGAAGCGTCCCGTCTGCTGCTGATGAACGCCGCCCATCGCAAAGAACAGGGCCGTCCCTACGCCAAGGAGGCCTCCATGGCCAAGGTCTTTGCCACCGAGAGCGGCAACCGGGCCTGCTACAATGCCATGCAGATGCTGGGCGGTTATGGCTACACCCAGGACTTCCCCATCGAGCGCTACACCCGCGATGCCCGGATCACCACCATTTATGAAGGAACCAGTGAAATCCAGCGTCTGATTATTTCCCGCGAGATCCTCCGGGGACTGACGGCCTGAACCACAAGGAGAAAAAGATGAGCACGGATAAAAAAATTACCCTGCAGCAGGCGGCTGAGATCGTCAAAAACGGCTCCAGTCTGACCTTCTCCGGCTTCACCATCTGGCGGCGTCCCTTTGCCGTCATCTTTGAGCTGATCCGGCAGCAACGCAAAAACCTGCATCTGATCGAGGTCAACGGCGGGCCCCAGACCGAATTTCTAGTGGGAGCCGGTTGTGTCGATATCTGGGAATCCTGCTGGGTCGGCCATGAGTTGTACGGCAAGTACGGAGCCAACCTGTCGCGCAAGGTCGGCAAGAAGGAAATTCTGGTTGAGGATTACAGCCACGCCGAGATGCTGTTCCGTTTCACAGCCGCTGCCTCAGGCGCCCCCTATGCAATCACCCAGACCTCGCTGGGCACTGATCTCCACAATCCGGAGTATGATGTCCTGGGTCGCGCCGGCAAGCGGGACGGCAAGCGCATTGCCAAGCACAAGTATATGTTCGCCGAAGATCCGTTTTTCGGTGCCGGCTCGCAGGTCCTGATTCCGGCGGCGAAAGTGGACGTGGCCATCCTCTGTGTGCAGCAGGTCGGCGAGGAAGGCACGGTGCGGGTTAATGGTCAGTTGTACTCCGATCCCGAGGTTGCCCGGGCCGCTGATATCACTATCGTCATGGCCGAGGAGATCGTGCCCGAGGAGTACCTCCGTCGCCATGCCGACCAGAACACCATCGCCACCTTTGAGGTCGATCATATCCTGGAATGCCCGTTCGGTGCGCACCCCACCGGCATGTTTGGCAAATACGATGTCGACGGCGCCTTTCTTAAGGAGTTTTACGCCGGTACCCGCACCCAGGAAGGGTTTGACGCCTTTGCCAAGGAGTGGATCCATGGGCTCGATCATATCAGCTATCTGGAAAAACTCGGCTGGCCGCGCATGCTGAATCTCCGGGCCAATACCGCCCTCAATTACAGACCCCGTGAACACAAGGGAGGGAAATAAGATGAGCATCTACGCATCCCCTGAAGAATACGGATTGGCCGATCTGCTCTGCTGCGCCTCCTCGCGGGAGGTTCAGGATAACGAGATCGTTTTCGCCGGCACCGGCCTGCCCATGGTGGCCATCATGCTGGCCCAGAAGACCCATGCCCCCAACCTGAAACTGATCTTCGAGGCCGGCACCCTGGACGGCAGGCCGCCGGAACTGCCGACCTCGGTCGGTGACGCCCGCTGCGAATCCGGGGCATCCCGCAGCTCCGGGCTCTTTGATGCCTTCAGCATTGCCCAGCGCGGGTATGTCGATCTAGGGTTTTTGGGCGGGGCTGAGATTGATCTCTACGGCAACGTCAACACCACCTGCATCGGCGACTATCTTAACCCCGAACTGCGCCTCACCGGCAGCGGCGGCAATCCGGATATCAACTCGTTTGCAACGCGCACCGTGTTTATCATGGTTCATGAGAAACGGCGCTTTGTCGAGAATGTCAGCTACATCACCAGTCCCGGCTGGCGGGTGAAGAAATGGCCGGGCGGAGAATGGGTCCATCGCAAGGAACTGTACGGTTCCGCCTTTCGCGGCGGACCATCGGCGGTGATCAGCACTGCCGGGGTTTTCCGTTTTGATGCGCAGGACGGGCACATGTACCTCGACACCTGCCACCCCGGCAAGACCCCGGCGGAGATCAAGGACCTGTGCCAGTTCGACCTCGACCTCTCCCGGGTTGCGGGCGAAACCGCTCCGCCGACCCGCGACGAGCTCCATTTTATTCACGATGTGCTCGATCCCGATGAGATCTTCATCCCCAAGGTGAAAAAAGCCTGAGCCTGAACCTAGGAAAAGGAAGCAGGGCAGGGCGTTGCATGGAAATGCAGCGCCCTGTTTTTTTATATGGTTCTCAAACCTTTACTCCGGCCTTGACAAGTCTTTGTCACAGGGATATTGAAAGGACCGTTGCTTCGGTGGTAGCGTCGCAAGGAAGGAGATTGGAAATCTGTTTAATGTGCGTAACTTATATTAGAAAAATAATTACCGGGAAGAACTCCAATATTTATGATCACTAGATCAACTCATTCGCACATTTGATCTAGCCTACGAGTGCCTTCGTCGAAAGATCAACGGGGGTCGTATCCTCGTAGACAATGAAGCATCTTTGCAGCTTCAGTTCGCATCCATCCTTAAATCAGTTGGCGAGCTATTTGAAGTGAATCGTAACGAATTCTTTTCTATTGAACTTGAAAAGGCAGTTTCCCTCCCTGAGGGCTCTTTTGGAAAGAGTGGCTCCGGTAAGGCTAAAATTGATGTATTCTTTTCTTTTACGAACGTTGCTACAAGAGAATCGTTGTCTTGTGCTGTCGAAATAAAATTTTTTAGGAAGAAGAATCATAGAGAGCCAAATAATAGATACGACGTCTTTGCTGATATTCAAAATCTGGAACATTACGGACCATTTGCTGATTTTTGTTTTTTAGTTGTAGCTACTGACCATGATCATTATGTTAGCCAGAACGTGTATTCACCGGATACTGCTAGTTTTGATTTTCGTGACGGCATCAACTACATTGCAGGAACTAAGGCTCTATACCAAACCACCGTACCTTATGGCGTCCCCATCGCGTTGAGGCGAAACTATGCGTTCAAATGGGACGCAGTAGCTGGGGGTATTCATTTCCTGAAACTTCCAGTGGAACCTTTATAGTATGAGTTCTGTCATTCAGTTAAGAAGGTCGAGTATCAGTTTTTATTTTGGGCTTATAAATAAGGTGTTACCGACTATTTTCAGTTATCAATCCAAAGTAACAATTTCTTCATCCAATGCAACAGTGAATTACCGCAGATGATGCCATGGAGTCCTGCATGATACAGATGCCCGCGTCTAATAATCTTGAGAACATCCTCGCTGAATACGGCAGGGAGAGGGATAACCTCATTCCTCTGCTGCAGGAGGTGCAGGAACATTTGCACTACCTCTCCCCTGAGGCGGTCCGCCAGGTTGCCGACCATCTCGGACTCTCGGAAAACGATGTCTACGGGGTGGCTACTTTTTATACCCAGTTCCGGTTCATCCCGCCCGGCCTGCACCATGTCAAGGTCTGCCAGGGCACGGCCTGCCATGTGCGCGGCAGCGATATGATCATGGATGCCATTAGCCGCAAGACCGGGATTGAACCCGGCCAGACCAGCGTTGACGGCAAGTTCAGCCTGGAACAGGTTGCCTGTTTCGGCTCCTGTGCCCTGGCCCCGGTGGTGGTCCTGGATGATAAGGTCTATGGCCGGATGACCGCCGCCAAAACCCGAAAAATTATCGAGGACAAAGAATGAGTTTCTCGACCCTACAACAGCAGGCCCAATTGCAATGGCAGGAATTCGAGCGGCCGGAACGGTTTCGCATTCTTATCGGTTCCGCCACCTGCGGCCGGGCGGCCGGGAGCCTGGAAGTGCTGCAGGCCTTTAGCGACGAGTTGAGTCAACAGGGCTTGTTAGCGGCCACCGATATCTACGAGGTCGGCTGCCTGGGCATGTGCTATGCCGAGGTCCTGGTGGAGATTCGCGGCAAAGACGGCTGCCGGGTACTCTATCAGGGGGTCGAGCCTAAACACGTCCCGGCCCTGATTGATGCGCAACTGCTGCGGGGCGAAGCCTACCTGCCGCTGGCCCTGGCGGTGATCAACGGAGCAACCGGGGCTGACCTTCCCGCCTTCAACGAACTGCCGATCATTGCACCGCAAGTCAGGATTGTGATGCGCAACTGCGGCATCATCGATCCTACCAATATCAAGCATTATCTGGCCCGGGGCGGCTACAGCGGCATGGCCAAGGCCCTGGCCCTGACTCCGGATGCGGTGATCGAGGAGATCAAGACCTCCGGGCTGCGCGGTCGCGGCGGCGCCGGTTTCCCCACCGGGGTCAAGTGGGGTTTTGCCCGCAACTCGGTGAGTGACCAGAAATATGTGATCTGCAACGCCGATGAGGGCGATCCCGGTGCCTTCATGGACCGCTCCGTTTTGGAGGGCGATCCCCACGCAGTGCTCGAAGGCCTGCTGATTGCCGGTTTTGCCATTGGCGCCAGCATTGGCTATGTCTACTGCCGGGCGGAATATCCCCTGGCCATCGAACGCCTGCAGGGTGCCATTGCCCAGATGCGCGAGCACGGCTTTTTGGGTGAAAATATCCTCGACTCGGGCTTTGCCTTTGATATCAAAATCAAAAAAGGGGCAGGTGCTTTTGTCTGCGGCGAGGAAACCTCGCTGATGCAGAGCATTGAGGGCAAACGCGGCATGCCGCGAAGCCGCCCGCCCTTTCCGGCGGTTTCGGGCCTGTTCGGCAAACCCACCAACATCAATAATGTTGAGACCCTGGCTGCGGTGTCGGCGATCATGGAGCGGGGGGGCGCCTGGTATGCGGGCTACGGCACCGAGAAGAGCCGGGGCACCAAGACCTTTGCCCTGGCCGGCAAGATCACCCGCACCGGTCTGATCGAGGTGCCCATGGGCATCAGCCTGCGCACCATCATCGAAGAGATCGGCGGCGGTGTGCTCGGCGGTAAACAGTTCAAGGCCGTCCAGACCGGCGGTCCCTCCGGCGGCTGCATTCCGGCCCAGTCCATCGACCTGCCGGTGGATTATGAGCACCTGGCCGAGGTCGGCTCAATCATGGGCAGCGGCGGTATGATCGTCATTGATGAGGAATCGTGCATGGTCGACATGGCCCGCTACTTTCTCACCTTTACCGAGAACGAGAGCTGCGGGAAATGCGTGCCCTGCCGCATGGGCACCCAGCATCTGCTCAAGATCCTCACCGCCATCACCGAAGGCCGGGGCACGCTTGAGCACCTGGAGCTCATGCGCAAGATCGGCGACACCATGAAGAACGCCTCGCTCTGCGGTCTTGGCCAGACCGCGGCCAACCCGGTGCTGACCACGCTCAACTATTACGAGGACGAGTACCGGGCCCACATTGTCGACCATAAATGTCCGGCCGGGGCCTGCCGCGCCCTGATCCGTTTTGATATTGCCGTGGACCGCTGCACCGGCTGCGGGGCCTGTCTCAGGGCCTGTCCGGTGGAGGCGATCAGCGGCGAGAAGAAGCAGCCGCACCGGATCGACCAGGATCGCTGCATCCGCTGCGGCTCCTGCCGTCAGGCTTGTAAATTTGAGGCGGTGCAGGTCGATTGATTTTGAGCAGGCCAAAACCGAGCCCTCGGTTTTTTTTATAAGGAGATTGTATGGGTAGTATCAGTTTGACCATAAACGGCCAACAGGTCGAGGTCGAGGCAGGCAAAACGGTCCTTCAGGCCGCCCGCGAGGCGGGCATCACCATTCCCACCATCTGCGACCACAAGGACCTCAATCCCTACGGGGCCTGCCGGATGTGCATCGTCGAGATCGAGGGCGTGCGCGGATTTCCGACCTCCTGCACCACCCCGGCCACCCCGGGGATGCTGGTGACCACAGAGTCGGAACGCCTGACCACGCTGCGCAACCGGACCCTGGAACTGATGTTTTCCGGGCATCCCAACAGTTGCCTGGTCTGCCCGCACCGCGAGGCCTGCGAGCAGTACCGGCCCAAGGCCACCAAGGCGGCGCGCTCCACCCGCTGCGGCTTCTGCGCCAACCGGGACGAATGCGACCTGCGGACCATGGCCCTGGCGGCCAGCACCCAGGACCTGCAGCTACCGACCCTCTATGCGGGCTACAAGCTGGAGCGCGACGATCCCTTCATGGATCGCGATTACAACCTTTGCGTGCTCTGCGGCAAATGCTGGCGGATCTGCGAGAAGATCCACGGCAAACCAGCAATCTCCATCATCAATCGGGGCAAATGGGCCCGCATCGGTACGGCCTTTGATACGAGCCATGTCTATTCCGGCTGCACCTTCTGCGGTGCTTGTATTGATATCTGCCCCACCGGTACCCTCACTGATCGTTTTGCCCGCTGGCAAGGCAAGGCGGAGCGGGAAATTCCTTCAACCTGCATGCTCTGCTCCGAAGGCTGCTCCGTGATAGCCCAGAACAAGGGCGGCCAGTTGCTGGCCAACACCATGACCGGCTTTACGGCTGCGTCCAGCCTCTGTGCCCTCGGCCGTTTCGGCGCTGCCCAGATCCTCAGCTCCAACCAGCGCCTGATCCGGCCCCTGGTCCGGGAAGGGGAGGATCAGATTCCCATGGACTGGCAGGGGGCGGTGCAGGCCGCAGCCGAAGGTTTGGGCCCTTGCGTTGCCGCAACCGCGCTGGTTATCAGTGCCACCACCTCGCGGGAAGACCGCTTTCTGTATGCGCGTTTAGCCGAGCACCTCAAAGGGCTACTTGTCATCCTGCCCACCGCGGCCAGCAGCGAGGAGGAACCCCTGCAAACCCTGACTGCCGCCATGACCAAGGGTGAGATCCGCGCCCTCATCACCAACGGCGATTTTTTCACCGCTGATCTTCTCCGGTCCTTGCCTTTTTCCCTGGTGATCGACGCGCTGCCTTCGGCCGGTTCAGCTCAGGCCTCGGTGGTGCTGCCCGCCGCCATCCTGAGCGAATCGGCGGGTACCTTCCGTACCGCTGCGGGTCTTGTCAAGACGCTTGCCGTCAGCAGCCGCGCCCCCGGCGATGCCCGGCCGGAATGGCAGATCCTCTCCGGCCTGGGGCAGGCCCTTGGTCTAACCGGTTGTGATTTCAGCACGGTGGAGGCCATCACCCCACTGGTTACCGAAGATACCGCACCGACCACTTTTGCCGGCGATCCCCGCGAGAATGTCCGCGAACTGCCGGTCCGTTTCCGGGGGCATCTCCTGGCCGATATCGTCCCGGCTTTTGCGGCCTTTGGCCTGCCGGTCACCCCGGTGGAGGTGAGCGAGGAGGCGCTGGGTGAAGGCTTTCCCATCCTGGAAAAACGGGAAATCGCCCCCAATATGCATTTTTTCAAGATCAAGGCGCCGCAGGTGGCCAAGTTTTCCCTGCCCGGCCAGTTTGCCATCCTCATGGCCAAGGAAACCTCGGAACGTTCGCCCTTCACCTTGGTGGACTGGAATGGGGCGGAAGGCTGGATCACTCTGGTCATCGAAGAGGTCGGCCGCTCGAGCCGGGAGCTGGCCTCGTTGCAGGCGGGCGACCGGATCGCCCATGTCAGCGGTCCCCTGGGGCTGCCCCTGCCCATTGAAAACAAAGGCACCGTGCTCCTCGGCGGCGGCTGCTACGGCATCGGCGCCATCTTCCCCCTGGCCAGGACCCTGCGGCAGGCAGGCAACCGGGTGATCTGCGCCATCGAGGCCTCGTCCGCCTATCTTTTGTATATGGAAAAGGAACTGGCTGCAGTCTGCGATCAGCTGATCATCGCCACCAAGGACGGCAGCCAAGGGGTGCGGGGCGGGATCCAGGAGGTGGTGGTCCAGGTGGCCGAGCAGGAGACCATCGACCAATTCATCGCCATCGGCTGCACCTTCATGATGCGCATGGTCTGCGAGGTCTCACGGCCTCTGGGAATTTCCACCCTGGTGGCCCTCAACCCGATCATGGTCGACGGCACCGGCATGTGCGGGGCCTGCCGGGTCTCGGTGGGTGAGACGACCCGCTTTGCCTGTATCGACGGCCCGATTTTTGACGGTCACGGTGTTGACTGGGACGAACTGGCGGCACGGCGTAGCGCCTATGCCCGCCAGGAGGTGCAGGCCCTGCCGCAGACCGTGGATTTAAATGCCCTGATGCATCAGCCCCATAGCCACGGCGGCGGTTGCGGTTGCGGCCATTAAGACGATTGATTTTTCGGAGTAGTCGATGAAAACAACGAGTGAACCGAGACCTGAGCAAACCGAGACAACCCCGGCGTTAGAAGGCAAGGGCAAGGGAAAGATAAAAGTTCCCCGCCAGCCCATGCCGGAGCAGGATCCGCGCCGTCGCCGCACCAATTTTGAAGAGGTGCCCCGTGGCTACAGCGAGGAGACCGCCCGGCTCGAGGCCTCGCGCTGCATCCAGTGCAAGAAGCCCGGCTGCGTCGAGGGCTGTCCGGTCAATATCCATATCCCGGCCTTTATCAAGCTGATTGCCGAGGGCCGCATGATTGATGCCCTGCTCAAGCTCAAGGAGCAGACCGCCCTGCCCGCAGTCTGCGGCCGGGTCTGCCCCCAGGAAAGCCAGTGCGAGGAGCGCTGCATCCTGGGCAAGAAGGGCGAGCCGGTGGCCATTGGCCGTCTCGAGCGCTTTGCCGCCGACTATGCCCGCAAACACGGTGGGGTGCCCGATCCGGTCAAGGCCGCGCCCACGGGCAAGCGGGTGGCGGTGGTCGGGGCGGGTCCGGCCGGGATCACCGTGGCCGGTGAGCTGGCCCGCTGGGGGCACGAGGTGGTGATGTTTGAGGCCCTGCATCTGGCGGGCGGGGTGTTGATGTACGGTATTCCCCAGTTCCGCCTGCCCAAGGAGATCGTCCAGTTCGAGGTCAATAACCTCAAGCGGCTGGGGGTAACCATCCACACCGATTATGTGATCGGCAAGACCGAGACCATCGGCCAGTTGATGGAGGAAGGCTTTGATGCAGTGTTCATCGCCACCGGAGCCGGACTGCCGGTCTTTCTCGGTATTCCTGGTGAAAATGCCATCGGCGTCTTTTCCGCCAACGAGTTCCTCACCCGGGCCAACCTGATGCGGGCCATTGATTTTCCTCGTTTTGCCACCTCACCCATCCGGCCCCAGCGGGCGGTGACCGTGGGCGGCGGCAACGTGGCCATGGATTCGGCCCGCACCGCCCTGCGTCTGGGAGGCGAATCCACCATTGTCTATCGTCGCAGCAAAGCGGAGATGCCGGCAAGAGCTGAGGAAGTTCATCATGCCGAGGAGGAGGGCGTGGTTTTCCACCTCCTCACCAACCCGGTGCGCATCATTACCAATGACCGACAACAGGTCACGGGCGTCGAATGTCTGCGCATGGAGCTGGGCGAACCCGATGCCTCGGGGCGGCGGCGACCGGTGGCGGTCAAGGGGAGCGAATTTGTCATCCCGGCGGACACGGTGATCGTGGCCATCGGCAACCAGCCCAATCCGCTGGTGCCGCAGACCGCACCTGAGATCAACACCAGCAAGTGGGGCACCATCACCACTGATCCCGTGACCATGATGACCTCCAAGCCCGGCGTCTTTGCCGGTGGTGATATCGTCTCCGGTGCGGCCACGGTGATTAGCGCCATGGGGCAGGGGAAGATCGCGGCCCTGGCCATGCACCGCTACCTCATGGGAAGCGATCCGCCGTAACGCTCAAGGTCGTGGTTGTGCGCTGGCAAAATCCAGCAATTTCAAAACGTCACCCAGGGAGATTTACCCCCGGGTGACGTTTTTTTTTGTCAGCAAGCGAGGTCTGCAGTGTGGATTTCGGCATATCTTGCCCCTCTGCAAGGTTCAGGGCTGCGGTTTGCATGGATGGGTAAGCACACCTCCTCGCTTCGGTTGAGCCAACAGAAAGAGGGCCTGGAAGGCTACGGATCGCAAAGGACGGCAGAATGTGAGATGTTCAATGCATCCAGATGGCTATCGATAAACAGGAAACTTGATGGTTTCGCAGTGCGGCCGGGCAAGGTTGCCCGCTTCTAGCGGGTGCGAAATCTGTCCCGGAAGGTCTAGCCAGCCACCGGGTAGCGCGAGTCCCTGGACCGTTGAGGGTAACTGACACTGGGTAGCCAGACGCCAGGCTGTAAGCCGTAAGGCTGAAGTGATTGAGCCGCGAAATATCATAGTTGGGAAGGATGACGTGGTTGCGAACACGGAAATCAACATGAAGTCAGCGATAGTGGCGAGCCAGAATTTCGCTTTCCCGTGGTCTGAGAGCATGGCATGCCGGACAGTGTGAGTATGCGGTAACCCGGGAGACCCAGAAGCCTCTTGCCAGGAATTGAGTATGCTGGTCAACCGATAATAAAGGAAGAAAGGCAAACGGAATCAAGAAGTTGGATGGCACCGTAGCACAGGTGAAGGCGGGTAATGCTGCTGGAGGAAAGGGCGTCACCTCAGAGTGACCGTTGTCAAGGAGACACGAGCTGTGCACAGACCTTTTTTTTTATTCTCCCCCCCATTCCCCCAAAAGCGTTGTGGCACAAGGGCTTTTTGATTTATTCGACCTGAATTCAAGCGGGAATTTATAGGTATTTTTACCTATATTCAATTAATTAGACAAAAAAATTTCTTGCCCTGCTGGTAGCTCTCTTGGTAGGGAAGCCGATTGGGAGATGATTCAGAGATCGGTTGCGGAATGCAGGCAGGGTATTGGGGAGCCGGTCCAGGTGCCTGGATAGATGCAACACGATCTGGATGCCGAATACCTGGTACCGATTCGTGAGGCAGTGAACAGCGGGCTGCCCTTGGGTGAAGAACGTTCCAAAAATCAGATTGATGCTGTGCGGGGAAACCTTGGCTCGCCAAGGAAGAGGTGCCTCGAGGCAGATACATTTGATGACAGTAATTTTCGTTAGGTAACCCCCCGGCTTTGTGGGGGGACAACAAAAGTTTGACGGTTCCAGAATAATAAAGAAGCCTCCTCTCACGTGGACCGCTCAAAGTCACGAGAAAGGAGGCTTCATGAACAACGTACAATGTTTAAGCCACACGAAATGGGATTGCAAGTTCCATGTTGTGCGGATATCGAAATGCCGTCGGAAAATGCTTTACGGTCAACTTCGCAAGTATCTCGAAGATGTGTTCCATGACCTTGCCCGGCAGAAGGAGAGGCGGGTGCTTGAAGGGCATTTGCAATCCGATCATGTGCACCTGCTGATATCGAGACCGCCGAAATATGCGGTTTTGCAGGTGGTTGGCTATATGAAAGGAAAAAGCGCGATACATATAGCGCGGACGTACCTCGGCCAGCGAAAGAACTCTAGCGGTATGAATTATTTTTGCACGGGGCTATTTCGTTTCAACTGTCGGTGCCGATAAAGAGGGTGTGCGGGCTTACATCCGCGAGCAAGAACAAGATGACCATCGTGTCGAGCAACTGCAACTATTCAGCTAGTCGATCACCGAATGGTGGTCAGAGAATCTGTTGAACATACCGCTTTGAGCGGTTCACAATCTTTCAAGCCACCGGCTTTGCCGGTGGTTGCTGACTCAAGAAAGGAGCATGCTATGATTGGGTTGTATTTTCTCTTCCTCGTTGCGCTATGGATTGGGTTTGTCTTCTTGGTGAGCGTGTTCATCACCAAAAGGCTGCCTGCATCGAAATGGCGCCCTCTTTTCGGGGTTTGCTTGTTTGCCATCCTCCTGCCGTTGCTGTTCATCGACGAGCTTATCGGGAAATGGCAATTCGAACGGCTCTGTCAGGAGAATGCAACCATCTACATCGCTCCAGACGCTAAAGGACGAACGGTGTATTTGGCGTCTGGCACACCTGAAGAAGCTGTTAAAGGAACTTGGGGGGTGCCCATCTGGATAAGGCAATGGCGGCATGCTGATACAATTACAGGCGAGACTATTGTCAGTTACAATAGTCTGCGTGCAAGAGGAGGCTGGTTTATGCACCGCTTTTTTTTGGGTGGGCCAATTATTTTTCAAGAGAACTACCGTCCAGCAAATTTAAATATAGAGATGTTTAAAAAATTAGGCGTCAATTGCTGTGTTGATCCGCCAAAACAGAAACAAGGAGAATCAAAATGACCACAATCAACAAAAGACGAGAAAAGACGAGGGGGCAGGTCTACATTCTTCATTTTATGGAATATGTAGACCTGATAATCATCTAAAAGGCACCTCCCTCAATAGGTCAGTGGATTTCTCCTCTGGTATACTGAAAAGAAAGCGTCTCAACTTTCACGAGGAGGTGCCATATGGAACTATACGCCGGAATCGATCTCCATTCAAACAACAGTTATCTTGCGGTTATCGATAATCAGGACAAGAGACTCTATCAGAAAC
>JBBRBT010000068.1:0-17381 GCA_038205495.1 Desulfobulbales bacterium | reverse complement strand
TGCCGGTTGAAACCTCAAGCCCTTAGATTTCCTCGAGATGGGCTGAAATATTCTGGTAGCTCATGCCCAGGCCGTAGAGGGCGATTATTTCCTGTTCGATCTCCTCATTGAGGCTGGTCTGATGCTTCTTGACTAGTTGAGGGGTAAAAGTCCCATCACGGTCTCGGGGAGTCCGTAATTCAAAGTTGCCATTTAAGGACTTGATGGTCTTTTGACTTTTCCCATTGCGGCGTTTAGCGGTGAGTTCTTGGCCGAGATGAGAATCCAACTCTCCTTCAAGGGCGGCTTCAGTGAGATTTTTGATGAGTGGAGTGAGGATGCCTTCCTTGCCGAGAAGAAGTGGTCCCGGTGATTAGGACAAGCCTTGTGGGTGCTCGCACGCTCGAAGCTTTGCGCTCTTTTCCTTTCCACGCTGCACCAATGGGTGGCGAAGGCGAAGAGGCGTTCTGTCTCCGGTTGGGCTCAAGCTAAATTGATCTTCATGCCTGTGAGGGGCTGCTAAATTATAGAACTTCCCCCCTCTAATTAAAGTAAACAACCAGGCCCAGAGGGCCCGGCTTTGGTCACCCCCAAGTTTTGTGAACGTCGCAAAAGCTCTGCCTGAGTGCATCACCATCTGTTCAGCGGGCATAGCCTCTGAACCTGTACCTTGCCCGGAGGGCGAGGTTTTTAACCATTGAATAAAACGAGGCCATGCAAGTCGTTAACTGGCCAAAATGTCTTTTGGGCACTCATTGTCAACCTCCGCATCCAAGCTAGAGATTTCATGTTGAACGATTAATTTCATGTTTCGGTGATTGGGTCTGTCGATAATCGCACGCCAACCACAAAAGCGGCCAAAGCACAACCCGAAGCACTTTGAAAATTGCAAATACCCATCAAATGCGATTGGTTATCGCAAACTTATTCGTGAATATTGAGCAGTGAGAATGCTTGCAGCAAACTCCCTTATTTTTTTTGCCAAGGCATTATGGTTGGGCCCTATAGAAAAAGCTCTATGAAAAGGAGGGAAACGTAGAGTAACATAGCAAAACTAAATAAAATTTTTATGAAAATCAAAAAAGTCGACCATACATCTAGACTGATTTCCCAACTGCGAAAGCCCGATTTAAGCATATTGGGGAACTCTATTCGCTCTCTCCCTCCTACACAGTGGCAGGAGCGGATGTTCTTTACCGGTGCGGATGACATCGAACTAAAAGAGCAAACAGGTTCGTTTCCGGCAACTTTCCGCAAAGACAAAACAACACATCCTGTTTTTATTCTCCTGGCAAATTGCACTGGGCATTCGGTCTGTCCTTGTTCCTCAAGAGGAGACAAAAAAAGAAACCGGTACATTAAGGCCAATTGCAGACTCGAGATGAAGGATCACGAAATGGATCGCGATTCCTTCCTGATCGAACGATACCGTTTCACCCTGCCCGTCGACCATCGGCTTTACAAACAGCTTCATTTCTGCGGTAGAGTTCCGATTGCCTGTATTCACAACGGGGAAAATCAACGATGACACCGGCGGATCAGGCGATCAGGGTTTTCATAAACTGGCTGGAAACAGCAGATGGTTATGCTTTTCTCACCGCATTTACCAGCAGAATGGCTCGATTCGGCAACATGAGCCAAGGCAGCCTCGGAGCAGCAGGCTGTGCCCCTGATTTTAGCAATATGGCCGGTGAAGAACGGCAAGATGCCGTGCAGGACCTTTGTCACGATTTTCTAGTATTTTTACTCGACAAATATCCTGCAAGCGTGCAACGGAACCTCGAAATCGTGCATCTCCTTCTCTCCGGGCAATACCGCAGAGTCTTGGAATTGGCGTGGGGCCGATTTGTCTGGCAATGCCAGGATCAAGCGCGAAATAAAGAGATTAATCCCCGAGGATATCTTTATCGCCGGTTGCGGGAGATTTTACACCAGGACAATAAATACAAGGTCATCACTGATCAGCGGGGTCTGCTGTATTATTATCCTGTTTTGACAACAGTACCAGACGATGATCCCCCCTTCTTCCGGTCTACCGAGCCTTTTCGCTACTCCAACTGGCCAGCCCCACCTCCCGTAGCCAACCGAACACCGGAACAATATCTTTTTTCAGCACAATGGTTGGCATCCACAGCACTTTTTTTTTGGCAGGAAGCTACGCATCAATTGGGTAATCCTTCCGCTCTGCCAATCCGGGAACTCTGTCGATATCTTGCCGAGCATCACCCTTGGATTAACAAGCCGCTGCAACAGGTCGGGACGGATGCCTCAGATAACTCTCCTGATTGGATGGAACGGCTTGTCGATGAACGGGATACTCCGGAAGAGCATCTTCAGCGCATCAATTCCCTGGCATCCATCGCCCCGTTGGCAGCTCAATTGGCGGCAACATGGACAGAGGAGCAGCGTCAGGTGTTTACCCTCCATCTTGCTGTACCGCCCCCGACCTTTCGCGATATCGGTGAGCGTCTTGGATTTCCCGACCACAACCGGGCCTACGCCCTATTTCAGAAGGCCGAAAAATCGCTCCGCCAGTTCATAACCAACTGGCCCGGCTTGCCTTTGTCCGAGCTTCCGGAGGAAGTGGCTGAAGCATTTATCGAAGAAATGAAGAGGATTTGCAAAAAAAGCTGAAATTGACCGTAAGAAGAAACAAAGCGTGAACTCTTTTACCACCACTTGGTTCCTATGGAATTTCTGAACAAATATCCCGCCGATTTTTTTTCCTGGCAACAGGCTTGGCGTCTCCGCTGCTGCCCACCAGAGGTCTTGTTGACCAACCCGGCCGACGACTCGTTGAGCGAACATCTCGCCATCTGCCCTTGGTGCCGCGCTACCCTTGATCTGCCCCAACCTATTCTCCCCGTGATACCGGCAACGCCCCCCCTCGACAGTACCCCTTCGCCGGGTCATGTTTATGCTATTCGATCACAGCTCGCTGGATGGGGGCCTAAATCCAGATATTACAACGCACCCTTGGTGCTGGTTCTCTCCTGCCCCGACAAAAAATCAGTATTGGTTTCTCAGATCTATGGAGACCAGGCCCTGGCCGGACCAGGAGATGTGTGCTTTGCCGATGGCCTGCAAGGGTTTGCCGAGTCATGGAATTGTTACACCCTTATGACCAATGATCTGGAAAGCCTCCTCGGGGAGATTGATGCCACCATCGTCGATGCCGTCCTGACCAAGGCCGAAGAAACTGAGGCCTCCCTGCAACCGGGATCACTCCTCTGGTTTTTCCGGCAGATGGAAGTGGAGACTGGCTATTATTTTGCTCGTCAGGCCGGCACTCGGTTGATGACGTTATACGAGAACGAATTTACTCGTCCCTTGCTGACTTATATCGATCCACAGGAATTGTGGCATGACCTGCAATGTCTGCCCCTCACACAAACGTCCTGTCCGCCGACAAACATGATAAGCGACCTGTTGGCCTATGCCACTGCCGATGAGCGGCGTCTTCCCTTAGCTGCAGCCGAGGAAGAAGGTCTCCTTGCACTGGTGTTCACCGTTGCCCAAGGCCGGATCACCTCAGCCGCCACCGAATCCCTCACCCTTTCTTTCCAAGAATATCACGATGGAATCCTCACCGTTACCGGATCGACGGCCTTTGATAATTGCAACCAATGCACCTGGCTTTTCTGGTGGCAGATCGACCAGGAGTTGATCTCCCCCCTGCCCGGCCAATCCGGCTGCAGCGATGGAATTTTTTGGGCGGCCTTCCCCCTGGAGCAAGCACAAGCTGAACGAACCGGAACCCTGATTATTCGTCTTGTCCAGGAAAGAGAGGATTGAAGTCGCCGCTGGCAGGCCATTGGCAGGAAATCGCACTCTTACTGCGGGTACAACCCGCAATTGCTGCTCGCCGTCTTCGCCACCCCTGTCCAGTACCCCCACCCACTGATCCACTCCTTGCCCCTCTTCGTTCAGCGGCACGACTGCACAATCTTGACACTTTGTTTGATCTTCATCTCCTCTCCGCCTTGGCGCTCCCGGAATGCATGCGGTCAGAACCTGGAGAAATATTCTTTTCCGCCTTCACCACGCTGCTACCTGAATATTCCCCACAAGAAATATTTCAGGGACAATGGCTCTGTTTGCCGGTGCTTACCTGCCAAAAAGCAACCAGCAGCATCACCTGGTTCATGCTGGGACAGATTCCGGGATTTACGGACATCACCCTCACCGGGTTGCCGTTGCCGGAGGCAACCAGCAGAGCAGCCATAAATACGGCGCTGACAGCAATGCACCGGCGCCCTTCCCAAACCGGCACGGGTTTCCTCGCATGGTCCCTGCAGAATCAGGATGAACCACCCATCACCGGCGGTTCCCTCGGCCTGCCCTTTGCCCTTGGCCTGTTGTTGCTCCAGGATGGGCTCCCCTGGCCGGACAAGGTGTATGCCAGCGGTGGCATTGCTGACGATGGCCGTATCTTGTCCGTTGGCCAGGAAACCGAAAAGTATCTCCACGTCCACCAGCAGATGCGGGCCCTGATCCTACCGGAAACTGGGTTGGCCGAGGCCTCGATGGAACCGAGGGTTATACGATGCGGATCGCTGGAGCAGGCATATTTCATGCTCAACTGTGTACACCGCAGCCTCGATGTCGATAGAATTCAGCAGTACAGGGCCTGTCTTAACGATCCCCAGCTCTTTCTCACCCAGTTTGCAACCCTGCCGGTTGCACTGCTTTCCTTTGCCGACGGGAGGAGGCTGATGGCGCGGATTAAAGCCGACAGGCAGCCTCTTATTCAGCCACTCAGCCGTTGCTTGGCCCGGTGCAGCAACGACACGGAGCGGGCAGGCCTTCTCGCCGACCTGTTCACACCGGAAGATATCCGGCGAATTGTTGACGAGGAAAACCAGGGCGAGGAATTTGCCGCCCACCAATGGTGTGTGTCCAAAATCGCCTACAACAATCGAAGCGGAGCAGTAGCCGACAACGACGACTGGCTGAACTTGGCCGAAGACCTACGTGTAAGGGTCACGGACGACGAAATTGCCAACTTCTTTAATCATAGTTTTGTCGCCACCCGCTTCAATCGTTATGATTTTCGTCCTGAGCCTCCCGAAGAATTCGCCCAATTTTTGACCCTCGAAGAAAAGCTCTATCAGATTAAGCCTGCCGATTCACGGCCGCTTGGCGCCATGTACGGCACTCTTGCCCAGAATTACGGATTCTGCGGCTCGCAATGGCGGCAAGAACTGGAACGCTATGCAAAGAAAGCTGAAATCGCCTTCGGACGAAAGTTTCACAGGGAACGCCTCAGGATTATGGCCTACCGGATATACGGACTCATCGATGCCGGCCTGTATGACGAGGCTGCGTTTTTGCTTAACGATTATATCGGTTCACCCCTCTCCAACGGCCCGGAGCAATGGGTTGCAACGATTTGCCGGCTCAACCGCCAGCCATCTGAACATACCCCCTTCCAGACGGCCATCACCTGCAGGCTGCTGGCTGACCTGGCAATTTGTCAACATACTGTGCTGCCAGGGCAACTCCTCATGCGCCTGTTAGATTGTCTCCCTGTTATGCTTTCCCATCCCTGGCAGCTGACTACCTATAACTTGGGTCGGTTGTTCCTGGCCACCGGTCTGCGACCGCAGGCGGAAAACCTCCTGCGCCGTTCCCTTGCCGCCTGCCTGCAGGGAGGGGAAACCATGCGGACCATGGCCCTGCTCCCCCTCGCGGCCATGAACAGCCACGGCATGGCATACCCGGAACATGAATCCGTCTGCACTGAAATTTTGGTCGCAATCAAGGCAAGCCCTCATCTCAATCAGAATCATTTCCAGCCTCTTGTTGAGGCCTTATCTCCTGTTCAGGCCCTGCAGGAGGTTGCCTTGCACTACCAGCGTTATTTTCCTTTCAGTTATCGATAAAAAAAATGCTGGCGAATCAAAAAAAGAGCCATCTTGTCCGTAACGATCAATACAACCCCAACACCGGGGCCAACGTATCTGACCATCACCGCCACGGCAGACACGTAGACTCATTGATCAGCGCGGCCTGATACCGGAATACCATGAATCGACTTTTTCTTTTCTTCAATCATACCTTCACCCTCAGCCAGCAGGATAATGCCCGCACCGAACTGGGGGTGGACTCCATCATCGAACCACCAATGGAACTACGCCGACGCTGGGCGGAGGTGCCGCCCAGCGAAGCGAAATTGCTGCCCTACCTGCAACCCGTGTTCGCCTGGATACAAGAACATGCCGTGCCGGGTGATTTTATTCTCGTGCAAGGGGAGTTCGGAGCCTGTTACCTCCTGGTCCGTTTCGCTCTGGATATGGGCCTCATCCCTATATATTCCACCACTGAGCGGCACGCCCGGGAAGAACGACTCGCCGACGGACGGGTAAAGATGGAACATACCTTCGACCATGTCCGGTTTAGGAAGTACGGGGAGTGAAAATGAGACTAATAATAGTCAACATATTCAAACAATAACTGGAAATAGAATCCTGCCTGAAGGAGCAACAGCATGCGCAATGTCTTTGTCAGTTTTCTCGGTACCAACGATTATCTGCCCTGCAATTACAAGATAGAGGGTTTTGCCCCAGTCCGGGACGTTCGCTTCGTCCAGGAAGCCTGCATAGCCCGTTGGTGCGATCAATGGAAAGCCGATGACCGGATTTTTATCTGCGTCACCGATGATTCCTACAAGAACAACTGGCTGGACGATGGCCATACGGACAGGGGAAAAAATATCTTGGTCCGCCAAGGGTTGGAGACCAGACTCCAAGCGCTCCAGCTTGCCGCCCCTTTTGAGAAAATCATGATTCCGGCGGGCAGGTCGGAAGAAGAGATATGGGCCATTTTCGAGCAAGTGTTTGCGCTTCTTAATGAAGGCGATAACCTTTATTTGGATATCACCCATGCCTTCCGCTCGTTGCCGATGCTGGCCATGGTGATTCTCAGCTATGCCAAAGTAATGCGCAACATCTCGGTGCGCGCCATTTCCTATGGGGCGTTGGAGGCGCTGGGCAATCTGGACAAGGTGAGGGGCATGAAGCCTGAGGATCGGAAAGTTCCGGTGTTCGACCTGTTACCATTTGATCGTCTCCAGGATTGGGTGATTGCTGTTGATAGATTCACAGCCACCGGGGATGCAGCCTTGATCGAACATTTGGCTGATATGGATATGAGTCCGAAAATCAAGGCGACCAAGGGGCAGAACACCGATGCAGTGACCATCAAAAAACTTGGGCAGCATCTTAGATCGTTTTCTGCCGTGCTGGCCACATGCCGCAGCCTTGATATTTCGGCCCGTGTGGCGGCGGTGAAGCAGTCGTTGCAGCAAATCCAGGATTTGAACATTCTCAAACCGTTACAACCGCTGCTGCACAAACTCGAACCTGCCCTTGCCACCTTTCGAGGTGAGGAGATAGCCGATGGCCTGGCGGCTGCGCGTTGGTGCCTGAACCACCAATTGTACCAGCAGGGGTATACCATTCTTCTCGAAACGATGACCACCTTTGTCGTCAACAGGGCTATCGGTAAGGATGGGCGAGACCAGAAAGACAGAGAATTGGTCAATCAATGCATAACCATCATTTCTAAAGATAAACCAGAACCGGAGTGGCTGTCCCCGGCAGGGGATGACAAATTGATAACCAAGAAGATGATTTGCTGGATGAAACCTCAACAAGACCTGTTGAATAATCTCAGAAACCTCGGAAAGACCCGCAATGACCTCAACCATGCCGGGCAAAATGACGAACCAGGTAAACCGGAAACGATCCGGAAAAATTTATTGGGTCATCTCGAAGAAATGGAGCAAATTTTCATAAGGAATATCAATCTGTCTGGTTGGCAAGAAAAAGGAATCACAACATGACCATCCCCATCCAACAGCTTACCTGTCACTGCCGCTGGACCACCGAAGCCCGGTTGCCTGATTATCTCGGCTCGACCTTGCGCGGCGCTTTCGGCTGGGCGCTGAAACGATGCGTCTGCATGCTGAAACGGCAGAAATGTCCGACCTGCGTATTAAACACAACCTGCGCCTACGCCGTGTTGTTCTCTACGGAACTGTATGAGGGGAAGGAACACGGCGGTGCAGTCAACGCACGTCCCCATCCGCTTGTTTTCCAGCCGAGCAATCATGGCGCGGTTGGAGTGCAGGAGGGTGAAAGCTGGGATTTTTCCCTGCTCGTCATCGGCCGCGCCAGCGAATTTCAGCCCCATGTCGTCTACAGCGTCAAAACAATGGGAGAGGCCGGTGTCGGTGCGGGTGCGAAGCATGGTTTGGGGCGCTTTACCCTGGAGAAGGTGACGGCCGATGGCGTCACGATTTTTGATGCCACGATCGGTTACTTTGAAAACAGCACGGGGATCAGGGGACTATCCCTGGGCACGGCTATTGACAGTGATGTTCACCAGCTCCGCGTTCACCTGCGCACTCCCCTGCGCCTGAAACAGGAAAACAAATTGCAGACTGAACTCCCCTTTCACGTCCTCATCCGCACTGTGCTTAGAAGGATTTCCGCTCTGGAAATCGCCTACGGGCAAGAGGGTCAGGGCGAACCTGCGCTTGATTATCGTGGCCTGGTTCGCCGGGCGGAAGACGTCCGCCTCAAAGAATCCACCCTGCGCTGGCACGAGCTGCAACGCTACAGCAACCGCCAACACCAAAAGGTTTCGTTGAGCGGGCTAATGGGCACGGCCCTCTATGAAGGTGAACTTGCCGAATTTATCCCATTACTGGACTACTCAAGCCAGGTGCATATTGGGAAGCAAACGTTGTTTGGGCTTGGCAGGATGGATCTCGAATCGTTTGACAGCACAAACAAGGAAGACGTATGAAATCTGCAATTGTTATCTATCAGACCAAGGACGGACGCACGAAGATAGATGTGCGCATGGAGGATGAAACCGTCTGGCTGACGCAGGCACAAATGGTGGAGTTGTTCCAGACCACGAAGCAGAATGTCAGCTTATACATCAACAATGCCATTGCAGAATGGTGAATTGGAGCCGGAGTCAGTTGTCAATGAATACTTGACAACTGACTCCGATGGGAAAAGCTACCGCACAAAGCACTACAACTTCGACGTGATCATCTCGGTGGGCTATCGCGTAAAGTCGCTGCGCGGCACTCAGTTCCGTCGCTGGGCGCTTACGGTACTGCGCGAGTATCTCGTCAAAGGTTTCTCGATGAACGATGACCTGCTGAAACAGGCGGGCGGCGGCAGTTATTGGCGGGAACTGCTGGAGCGCATCCGAGACATCCGCTCCAGCGAAAAAGTGTTCTACCGCCAGGTGCTCGACCTCTATGCCACAAGCGTTGACTACGACCCGCGCACCCAGGAATCACAGGAGTTTTTCAAAATTGTGCAGAACAAAATCCACTTTGCGGCGCACGGCCACACCGCCGCCGAAATCATCGCCAGTCGTGCCAACGCCGAATTGCCCTTTATGGGATTAACGGTCTTTTCCGGTGAGCACCCGGTAAATACCGAAGTGAGTATCGCCAAAAACTACCTGAGCGAAGGGGAACTGGCGGTCCTGAATCGCATGGTGTCCGCTTTTTTCGACCTCGCCGAACTTCGCGCCATGCAACATCAGCCAATGTACATGAAGGATTGGCTTGGAGAACTGGACGATTTCGCTAAGCGCTACGGCAAAGGTCTTTTGCCGGGCCCGGGGACGGTCAGTCACCGGACTGCGCTTGCCAAGCGCGGAAGCGGAATACGCACAATACCGCCATAAAACGATAAACGAGCCCTCGCCCGCCGAACGAGATTTTTTGGCGAACATGAAAGACGCCCAGAAACGGCTGGAAAAGAAAACGAAATAGTCCGCGCGTACGCGGACCAAGGAGGATAACGAATGGGAAACATACCGAACACCAGGAAGCTTGGCGCATCCTGCCGCATCGCCTTCGCGGCCCTTACCCATGACCTGGGGAAATTTGCCGAACGTGCCGCCCTGCAGGTGGATGACGACAGGCTCAAAGCTCACGTCACCAACTACTGCCGGTGGCACGAGCAGGGGAAATATCACAGCCACAAACATGCCGCCTATACCGCTCTGTTTTTAGATGAAATCGAGAAAAGCGCGCCGGACCTAATTGCCGGCGAGACCGCACCCTTTGCAGGCCGCAAAGGAGAAGGCGACATCACCGACTGCATCATTAATGCCGCTGCCATGCACCATCGCCCCGAGACGTTGTTGCAGTGGATCATCGCCACCGCTGACCGCGTCGCTTCCGGCTTCGAGCGCGAGGAATTCGAGAAGTACAACCAGAGCGAAGAGCGAGCCGATAAAACAAAGAAAACCGGACGAAACCATTATCAGGCGCGACTGCTTCCTCTGTGTGAACAGGTGCGGTTGGAGCGTAAGGACGCTTGCGCCTTCGACTGGCGATATCAGCTCAGACCATTATCGCCGGAAAATCTGTTTCCGTGCAGGCGTGATAGCTACGAACCGACGGCGGATGGGACGGCACAGGCTGAATACAAACAATTGTGGGAACACTTTCTTACGGCGTTGCAGCAAATCCCCAATTCGCACCGCGCATCCTGGTCCCTATGGCTCGACCATTTCGACACGCTTTGGCAGAGTTTTACCCACGCCATCCCCTCGGCCACCGCCTTTGGCGTCCGGCCGGAGGTCTCGCTATACGATCACAGCAAAGCGACAGCCGCCTTTGCGGTGGCGCTCTGGCGTTGGCATGACACCCAGGAAAACCTGATGGAAAAGGAGGCCATCTTGGCCCATCAGGGCCGAGCCGATTGGGATGAGGAAAAATTCCTGCTGATCCAGGGTGACTTTTTCGGTATTCAGGACTTCATTTTTGCCGACGGCTCCGAGACCAACAAAAAAGCAGCCAAACTGCTGCGCGGCCGCTCGTTCATGGTCTCGCTCTTTACCGAGTTGGCGGCGCTCAAAGTGCTGGAAACGCTGGATTTGCCCTCGACCTCGCAGATTATCAACGCGGCTGGAAAATTCCAGATCGTCGCGCCCAACACCCAAAACGTTCGTGAAAAACTCGTCGTAGTGCGAAAGGACGTCAACGCCTGGTTTCTCGAACACACGTACGGTCTCGCCGGTTTGGGACTAGTTTGGAAAACCGCCTGCTGCAATGATTTTCTAGCCGGCCGTTACCCCACATTGATGCAGGATTTGTTCGCCGACCTGGAGATAGAAAAGCTACGCCGTTTTGATCTTACCGGCGATGCGCCCACCGTTTTTGATATTTCCTATGCGCAGGGCGTTTGCCCATATAACAATCGGCTTCCCGCCGACAGCAAAAAGTCAGCGCCGCTTTCCCGCGATCAGATCGCAATCGGCACAGCCCTGGCGAACAAGGATAGACTGCTGGTTGTTCGTGATGGCGCCGAACTCCGCCAGAGCGGCGTGAAAACGATGGAAACATCGGTTTTCGGCTATCGAGTCGGCTTTACTCAGGAAGAAGAGATCACCGGCCGATTTGGTCTACTCGCCCAATCCGGCATACTGCTGCGTTGCTGGGACTTCAGCTTGCCGGACAATCTGACCGATACCCTCTGGCATGGCTACGCCCGCCGGTATATCAACGCCTATGTGCCCCGTTTTGACAAATTTGACCATCTGGTGAGCGATAAATACCAGGAGGTTGACCTGGATAACGACTGTAGCCCCGGCACCCCTAAGACCTTTGGCCACCTGGCCTGTGAAGATAGGATGCTGACAAAGACAGAGGGCGATAAGGAGAGCAAAGAGCAATGGATCGGACAAATCGCCCTCACCACCCTGAAAGGCGATGTCGACAATCTGGGCAAGATCTTCCAGCAAGGATTGGGTGAAAAAAGCACCTTCGCCAAAATGGCGGCCCTCTCCCGCCGGATGAACGCCTTTTTCGCCGTGTGGCTGCCGGCCTTTTGCAGGGAACATCACCCCAATTGCTACACCGTTTTTGCCGGCGGCGACGACTTCTTCCTGATCGGCCCCTGGCGCAGTACCCAAAAATTGGCCGCTGAGATGGCTGAACAATTCAAAGCCTATGTTGCTGGAAACCCGGAGATCCATTTCTCCGCCGGCATGGTCACAACCAAACCCAAGCACCCCATCCACGCCCTGGCAGAACGGGCGGAAGAGGCATTGGAAGCGGCCAAGGGCTACGCAACGGAAGGAAGACCGCACAAGAACGCGGTCAGCCTCTATGGCGAAATTGTGCCATGGAAGGATTGGCCGCAACTTGCCGCCTTGGAAGAAGAGGTGCAACGGTGCGCCAAGCGGTACATGCTTTCCACCGGTTATATGTATGGTCTTTTCCAACTGATCGATCTGGCGGCGGACACCCGAAACGTGGAATCGGTTATGTGGCACAGCCGCTTCGCCTACCGCACCCGGCGCTATGTGGTGGATAAGCTCGACAAAAGCGAACGAGAACGGGCGCAGATAGAATTAACTGAAATTTTTGGTAAGAGCATCGGTATATTGAAAGGACAATTCCGCATTCCGCTGTTCAACCACTTTTATAGCAAACGACATGGAGGCAAAGCATGAGTCAAGGGACGTATCAACCACAGGGCCGTTTTCAAGGGAATCAAGGCACACAAGGGAGCGTAAACCGCCAGAACTATTCGGCGCAACCATCAATCAATGTCGAGGAGATTCGCTTTGGTGGGGATATTGATCCCAATCTGTTTGACGGTATTGCACAAGCCAAGGCTAAAACTATTGCCGGGGAAGGCGGCGGAAGGAAGAACAAATCGACTCAACTCAGAAAATTTTACGATGAGCTGGTGATGTGGCATGACAAGGTTTTTGCGCACGGTGTTGACCGGGAAACAAAGTACAAAGAACTTGCCCCCTTTATCAAAATGCTTTGTGCAAAGGTTACTTACGCCAAGGGGCGTGATCATGTGAGTGCTGGGTTTGAAACGCTTTTCAGTCACGTTATTCGTGCCGTCAATAGCCCGGAAACCCTCAAACAAGCCAAACTTTTTATTGAAGCCTTCATGGGCTTTTACAAAGCGGAGGAAAAATAATCATGGCGCAACTCACCAACATCACCACCATTGAAGCGACCCTTACCCTTATAACCGGCCTGCGCATTGGCGCCGGCGATTCAGAGATGCACATCGGCGGTGTCGACAACACCGTCGTCAAACACCCGTTGACCGGTGCGCCCTACATTCCAGGCTCCAGCCTGAAAGGCAAAATGCGCAGCCTGCTTGAATGGCGCAGTGGCGCCGTCAAGGAAAAACCGCTGGGAGCAAAGGAGTATACCAGCGAGATAGACACATCCAAACAGGCGGAAATCAAACGCGTACTGCAACTGTTTGGCATCGGCGGCGGCGATGTGCAGGACAACAAAGAACTAGTGGCGGACCTCGGCCCGACCCGACTTTCATTCTGGGATTGCCCGCTGGAAAAGATTTGGGAGCAGGAAGTGCGGGACAACAATCAGTTGCTCACCGAGGTCAAAAGTGAAAACGTCATTAACCGCATTTCCGGCGTGGCCGAACACCCGCGCAACACCGAGCGCGTACCGGCCGGAGCGAAGTTTGACTTCCGCCTCTCGCTGAAACAGCTCGAAGGCGATACTCCATCACTGTTAGAGACCGTCCTGCAGGGTTTGAAGCTGATCGAACTCGACAGCTTGGGCGGCTCCGGCTCACGGGGGTACGGTAAGGTGCAGTTCTTCGCGCTGAAGATCAACGGCAAAGACGAGTCCGAGAAATTTAAAAAAGTGGAAGCCTTTCCCCACCTGAAACAATCCTGAACCGGGGGCGTCATGCACATACTGCGTTTTACCATCCAACCCCGCTCCGCATTCGGCACGCCGCTTGTCGGCGACACTTTGTTTGGCCAGTTCTGCTGGGCGCTCAGACATCGTTTCGGCAATGACTGGCTCTTCGAACGGTTGCAGGGGTATTGCAAAGGCCATCCGTTCTTGGTGATTTCCGACGCCTTCCCGCAAGGTTTTCTCCCCTTGCCGACTGTACCGTCACGTTTGTTTCAGAACAGTACGGAAGACCATAAAATTTTGAAGAAAAAGCGATGGTTGCCAACAGCGGAGTTTGAAACGGATTTTCGAACGTGGCAAAGCCGTGCCTCCACTGACCGGGAAGCGGCGGACGCCGTCCTACGTGACCACGGCATTCTCCTCGACAAACCGGCACTGCAAAAAATCATGCCCCAACCGCATAACAGCATCAACCGTGAAACCGGCGCCACCGGCGATGGGATGTTTGCGCCCTACAGCATGGCGCAGATATGGTTTCACCCGGCCATGCGTTTCGATCTTTATGCGGTGATTAACCAACAGCGGATCAGCGCGGAAGAACTGACCACCACGCTCGCAGACATCGGCCAAAGCGGTTATGGCCGCGACGCCAGCATCGGACTGGGGAAATTTGAGATCGACGGCGTCTTCCCGTCCGTTGCACTGCCGAAGATCAAGCAGGCGAACGCGTGGCTTGCCCTTACCCCTTGTGCCCCGCAAGGTTTGGGGTTTGACCGCGAAACAAGTTTCTACCGGCCGCTCACCCGGTTTGGCCGCCATGGGAACACCATGGCGCTTTCCGGCAACCCCTTCAAACGCCCCGTGCTCCTGGCGGCGACCGGTGGCGTCTTCGTCCCGGCAAATGGCGTTGTGGAAGACGACCGCCTGTTCATCGGCCAGGGCATGGGGGGCGTCTCTACCGATCAACCTGAAGCGGTAAGTCAGGGGTATGCCCCGGTGCTGGCCATCCGCATGGAGGTATCACGATGAACTTTCTGGAAACATGCAAACTCTCCATCACCACGCTTTCCCCTCTCCATATCGGTTGCGGGGAAGACTACGAGCCGACCAATTACGTCATTGACGGCCAGCGGCTCTACACGTTTGATCCGGTACTGTTGCTGCGTGAACTTCCCACGAAAAATCAAGAAGAGTTTGCCCGGATTGTTGAGGGGAGTAATTCGCTGCGCACCATTCAGAGTTTTTTTTACCGTCATAAACAAGGCGCCCTTAAAGTTGGACGATTAAACGCCAGCGTCGCCGAAACGGTGCAGGACTTCTACGACAGTCGCATCGGCCAGGTGGCGCAGCGTGAACAAGGTGGAAAAAGCGAGTTGAACAAATTGGAAATTGCTCGCACCGCTTTTAACCCCATCAGCGGTCAGCCCATCCTGCCGGGCTCCAGCATCAAAGGGGCAATTCGTACCGCATTGTTGAACGAACTGTTGAGCGGCAGACGTTATCCGGTGCCAACCAAAGACGCGAAAGGTAACGACCTGAGAGAAGGCGCAATCAAACGTGATGCCAGTCAGCAAAACCAGCGCATGGCGCAAGAAGTGTTGGATCTGAGCAATGAATCGAAACTTCGTTTTTCCACCGATCCCTTCCGGTTTTTGAAAATATCAGACGGAACTTTTCGTCAAAAAATACAACAAAAAGGCAAGGATGGTTCGGTGCAACAAGTGGAGAGACGGCCGCGTGTTTGCTTACAGGTCAACCGCAAGAAACGTCCAAACAAATTTGATGCTGGCGGAAAGATCGAAACATTGTTGGAATGCATCCCTGCCAATACGCCCCAGGCGTTTGCGGCGCAATGGGTAATCGAGCAAAAGGCAGGACGTGGTGGGCTGGTTCCTGGCTTGCAGCTTGATTTCGAGACAGTCGCCCTCGCCTGCAACCGTTTTTATGGCGAACGGTTACAGACGGAAATCGGCCTCCATAACTACGCAGTCAAATGGGCGGCGGGCATGGGCAAAGCGATGGGACAGGGAGGCTTCTTGAAAAAAATGGCGGATGAGGGCCGGGGCTTCTTGCTTCGTGTGGGCCGCCACTCCGGCGCGGAATCGGTCACGGTGAATGCGCCACGCTCAATCAAAATTATGAAGGGCAAGGGGCAGACGGCGGATTACGCTGAAGAAGCGACGACCCTCTGGCTCGCCGCTGACCGCAAAGATCAGATGGACAACATGCAACCGTTTGGTTGGGTATTCGTTGCGCGAACCTCGTGAACAAAACGATGGCCGCAAGCACTTTACTTATTTTGGGCAAAGTCATCGCCTTTCCCCCCATTCCCGTCACCTTGTATCTTTGCGAGGAATGGAGCATGGTGATGTTGAATTCGAGATGACATCACTATTTATCATCACATTTGACGGGGAATCCCATGCGCACCACCGTTACCATTGACGATGCGCCCTGGAAATGACTGGCGCCGACATCGCCAAATCAAAGATTTTTCATGAAATTCTGAAAAACTTTGTGCAGTTGCAGGCGGCCAAACGTCTGGCTGACTTGAGAACGGGCACCCCTGAAATGCCGGATGTGCCACGCCGCCGTCCAGAACCGGCGCCATGAGCGTGCTCGCCGAAACCTCAGTGTGTGGATGTTGACCTTTTCCGCCATGGGGCAATGAATGGCTGGTCAGATTGATTGAATAGGACATGGTGTTAACCCATCCGAGGATCATGCCGAGATTGCCGGTGGGACGCCTCCGGAACCACGCACGGTCAGGAGATGCGGGAATCCACTTTTGTTATTTTTTTTAGGAGTTTACCATGCTTGATCAAGGGTTGGGCAGACAGATCGGATTTCCCGGAAGCCTTTATTGCCGACATGCCCGAATCAGCCCTTGTAGCACCCTGAAAAGACAACGGATTTCAGGGTAAGGACCGGAACGAACGCCCCGATCAGAGGGGATTGAGACATATCTCTTCAGCTTCATCCTGTGTGAACGCATTAAAACCGGAACGAACGCCCCGATCAGAGGGGATTGAGACTTCGAACCACGCCAGTCTGTAGCTTCTCACTCTATTACCGGAACGAACGCCCCGATCAGAGGGGATTGAGACTTTTTTGTTATGCCAAAGCAGTGCAAGACATCCGTGACCGGAACGAACGCCCCGATCAGAGGGGATTGAGACATTTCATCTTTCCACCTCCTTTCCTCTGTCACCAAGTAACCGGAACGAACGCCCCGATCAGAGGGGATTGAGACCCGATATACTTCGCATTCTCGATATTTCATACAGTCGACACCGGAACGAACGCCCCGATCAGAGGGGATTGAGACCACACCCAACGTGACCGCAAGTGATACGACACCGAGTAACCGGAACGAACGCCCCGATCAGAGGGGATTGAGACAACTCACTATATACCATACCAACCGAGCTGTTGTTGATAACCGGAACGAACGCCCCGATCAGAGGGGATTGAGACTTGTGTTTGGTACTGTCAACAATTATTTTTAATCTAACCGGAACGAACGCCCCGATCAGAGGGGATTGAGACTTTGATATAACTCACCATAGCATTCTTACAAACCAACCGGAACGAACGCCCCGATCAGAGGGGATTGAGACTCATGAATGCTTTGCAGTCATTGTTGATACTTGTGACCGGAACCAACGCCCCGATCAGAGGGGAGTGAGACTTAGCACGTCGGCAATGGTCGAAC
>JBBRBT010000067.1:0-18409 GCA_038205495.1 Desulfobulbales bacterium | reverse complement strand
TGCTGCATTTAATGTTTGATACCATTCATTAAACGCTGGGAATTTGGTCTTACACTTACCCATTTCCATTATCGAAAAATGCCGCAAGTAAGCTATTCTGAGCAAATCGCCTATGTCATAATGATATACAGAATCTCGCTCAACCTCTGTAATAATGTCCACCTCACTATTTTGATTCAGTTTCGACCTTCAATGTAGTACAATGCTTCGCGGACAAGATTTGCATGAGGGGATTTGGTTGCCTCGAAAACGGCCAGAGTTTTTTCATAAGCCTCCTTAGCCTCATCCCTACAGCCAAGATCAGCGAGAGCTTTACCTTATGTCGAAAAGAGCATCAGTGTCAGAAGGATTGACCTCCAGGGCCTTTTCAAAAGCATTGATTGCATCATTTCTCTTCCCAAGAGAAGAAAGAACCGAGCCATTATTAAGCCAGGCCTCGAGCATCTTGGGTTAATCTCTATAGCCTTATCGATAGCAACAACAGCTTCAACTTTCCTTCCAAGAGCGTAGAGGACAGAACCTATATTGCTTCGGTTGTCAGCAAAATTTGGTCTAATTTCAAGAGTCTTTTTAAATGCCGTTCTCGCATTATCTAGCGAATAAGGTGGTGTATAAAAATAGACGCCTTGGCAATCATCTTCGACCAACCAGATTCATGCAGGTAATTACCAGTTCAGAGCTTCGACTGCCGAGATCGTCCACCACCTTCCGCACCTCCCGAGTGGCGTTCGGTCTCATTTTAGCAACCCTTGCGCTCGCCTCGCTCCTCGCATATTCGACCTTTGAAAATATCAGCCGGGCCCAGTCGGTGATGGAGGGCTTTCTCCGCGATAAGGGCGAGACCATCATCCGTTCCCTTGAGGCCGGAAGCAGGATCTACCGGATGCACCCCACCGGCGAGGACAATCCCCTGCATGCCTTCATTATGGAAAACGGTAAGGCGGAGGGGATCGTTTTTATCCGTTTGAGTGGGCTGGACGGGGCCATCCTCTACCAGACCGGCGATTCGAGTGCGGTGCCGAAGCCGGAGGAGCATTCGCACCTCATGTCATTGCTGCATTCGCATGCTCAAAATTCCTCGGAATCGGGACTTTACGTGATGACCAGGGCTATTCAACTTGGGCCGTCGGTGTCGGTTATGCCCATGGTGCAGGCACCGGCGCCGGACCTGAAAGCGGCCGATCCGGCCACCGGCGAGGCGCTGATCTCCATCGGACTCTCCACCCGGCAGTTCGAAGCGGCCCGCCGGCAGGATCAGCACCACACCCTGTTCATGGCCGCCCTGCTGTCTTTGGTGGGTTCGGCGGGCATCTACTTTATCTTTTTGTATCACCGGATGTGGCTCACCAAGGCCAGCCTTGCCGACATGAAACTCTATGCCGACAGCGTCTTTGCCTCCATTCCCGTCGGTCTGGTCACCCTCGACCGGGAAAACCGAGTGGTTTCCTGTAACCGCAAGAGTGAAGAGATCCTCGGCCGATCCTCCGATTCACTCTGCGGCGCGGGCCTTGATGAGATGTTTCCGGTCGACGGGCCGAAATTTGCGGAGCTGTGCGACGATGGGCTGGATCATGACGCCCAGTGTGTCGGTGCGGACGGCGGTAGTGTGCCGGTGGCGATCAACGGTTCCAACCTTGTCAACCACGATGGCGAGCGGATCGGCAAGGTCCTTATTATAAAAGACCTGCGGGCCATCCGCGAGATGGAGATGCAGCTCGAACGTTCCCGTCGCATGGCCGCCCTGGGGCGGATGGCTGCCGGTATTGCCCACGAAATCCGCAATCCGCTCGGTACCCTGCGCGGCTTCGCCCATTTTTTCGGCAGGCAGCCCGGCGCGTGCGAGGAGGCCAAGGGCTACGCCGCCCTTATGGTGAGCGAGGTCGACCGGCTGAACAATACGATTTCCGGCCTGCTCCAGTTTGCCCGGCCGCGCGAGCCGCAAATGCAGCCTGTTAAACTCGATGAGCTGCTGGCCAAGACCGCAACTCTGATGGCCTCCGACCTGGCCGGCCGGGGTCTGCGTTTCCAATGCCGGACCGACACCGGTATTACTTGCAGCGGTGACCCCGACCTGCTGCTCCAGGTCTTGATGAACCTGGTGAAAAACAGCATCTCCGCCACCGCCGAAGGCGGCGAGATCTCGCTAACGGCGCAGGACGACGGCCGGACGGTGCGGATAACGGTGGCCGACAGCGGCCAGGGCATGAACGAGCAGGAACGGGAGCGGATGTTCGATCCATTTTTTACCACCAAGAATACCGGCACCGGCCTTGGCCTGACCGTCAGTCACCGGATCATCGAACAGCACAAGGGACTTTTCGAAATTCGCTCGGCCCCCGGGGCGGGCACTGCCATTACTCTTATCCTCCCCAAGTGACGGGATGTCAATAACCATGGAAAAACGACGGGAAACCATACTGCTGGTCGATGACGATGCGGCGCACCGGACCATGCTCAAGGCCAACCTGGCGGGTGACGGCTATCTCATCCGCGAGGTGGCGGACGGCGACCAGGTTCTGCCGCTGCTGCGCGAGCTTGCGGTCGATTTGATAATCCTCGACATGAAGATGGCCCGGTTGGACGGCCTCGGCACCCTCTCGCTTCTCCTGCAGGCAGGATATGCCGTTCCGGTGATTTTGCTCACCGCCTTTTCGTCGGTTGAGAGTGCGGTGGAGGCGATGAAGAAGGGGGCCTTTGACTATATAACCAAGCCGGTGGATATCGGCGAATTGCAACTGACCATCGCCCGCGCCCTGAATTTTCGAGGCCTGCAGGAGGAGAATCGGCAGTTGAAGGAGCGGCTCGGCGAGCGGCAGATAGCCACCGACATCATCGGTAAGAGCCCGGCCATGCAGGAGATGTTTGCGACCCTTGCGATGGTGGCGCCCACCGACGCCACGGTCCTCATCACCGGCGAGTCGGGGACCGGCAAGGAGCTGGTGGCGGGTGCCCTGCATCACAACAGCCCGAGGAAGGACCGGCCGTTCATCAAGCTCAATTGTGCAGCTTTAAACGACAATCTGCTCGAAAGCGAACTCTTCGGCCACGAGGCCGGGGCCTTTACCGGCGCCGCCGGACGGCGCAAAGGCCGTTTCGAGCTCGCCCACAAGGGGACCCTTTTTCTCGATGAGATCGGCGATATGAGCCTGACCACCCAGGCCAAGGTCCTCCGGGTTTTGCAGGATGGCGAGTTCGAGCGCTTGGGCGGCAGCGAGACGGTGAAGACCGACGTGCGGCTCCTGGCCGCCACCCACAAGGACCTCAAGGCGATGATCGAAGCGGGCACCTTTCGTCAGGATCTCTTCTTTCGCTTGTCGGTGGTTCCGATCCACTTGCCGGCCCTGCGCGAGAGGGTCGTCGACATCCCGGAGCTGGCGGGTTTCTTCCTTGGTCGGTATGCAAAGAAGAACCGTAAAGATCTGAAAGGCTTTCACCCGGAGGCCCTGAACCTGTTGATGTGTTATCACTGGCCCGGCAATATCCGGGAACTGGAAAACACCATCGAAAGGGCGGTGATTCTCTGCCTTGGCGAACTGATCACTCCCCACGAACTGCCGCCCCATATGCTGGCCGAAGACCTCCGGATGGCAAGGCATAAAGGTGTTGAGGAGGCTGTCACCTTGCGTGAAATTGAACGGCTGACGATCAAAAACACTCTGCAAACCACCGGCCACAACAAAAGCCTCACCGCCAAGAAACTGGGAATCGCGCGGCAGACGCTTCTCAATAAACTAAAGGAGTACGGCCTCGAATAGAGAACGGGCAGAAGTGCCGGGCCGACATCGTCAACCGCAAACGCATACAAGGGCTGACGCGAGAAAAAAAATTGGCTGGTGTGGCCTACTGTGGCCAACCACCAGCCGTTCCAGTCCTGAATAGAAGACTGATCCCTACTTGTTGTGCGGCTGAGCGGAATAGCTAAAGGATATTCCCGTCGTGCCCGGAGGCACAACAAAATTTTCCTTAAATGAACGATCAGTTGCCCAATCTCTAGAGACACGATATCCGGAAGAATAGACAGTGTTCTGTTGTAATACAGTTCCGGTTGTATCGATGGACCGGACGTAAATATTAAGAGAATCAAAACTACCAGGATAATTGACATTACCTCCCAGAGTTAAATTTTTGCCATCCAAACTATAGCTGTAGTTCACAGTTAACCCTCCATTGCTGTAAACGCCCTGGTTTGTTACTTTCTCAGCAAATAGTATCCGATTGTCAGCCGATGCGAGCCTCCCCACATTAGCACAGCCAAAGAAACTAAGAGGCACAAAGATAAGGAAGAACAGAAGAGCTATTTTTTTAATTGATAAAGTTGCATATTTTTTCATCGCCAAACCTCCATTATGTTTTTTATCATGGTCTCCCCTCAATGGTTGATGGGATATTGTATGTTTTTGACCGGTTTACTGTCATATTAGCAAAAAACGGGCCATGTGTCGTTTTGTAAATATTGAATGTAACACACTGAAAATATGAAGTTAAAAACCAATAATCGAGATAAGCTATCGGCTGAGCCGGGCGGGCTGTCTAAAAATAGGGCATTTAGAATATAAATGGAGAGGCGGACCGCCTGGTTTTGAGACAGTGGCCGGCTTCTCTTTGGAATAGGACGGACTGAGTCGACGACAATGGCTCTTCAAGAAATTGCCATGAATTTCAGTGTTGCTGGTTTTGGACGACATCTAGCGTACTGATTATCTCCGAACTCAAAACCGGAGCAAATCCGGACAGTCTCAAGCGATCAGTCACTCTCTGCCAAGGTAAAGATAAATCATAAGCCCGCCCTTCTTCGGGTGGGAGGCGGATTTCTGTCGGTCTTTTTGTTCTTTGACATAAATATCAAGTTGGTTGGCGATGATCATAACAATTGATCTCTTGAAGAATCCCCAATAAGCTTGTGGACAATGGGTCCGCACCAATGCCAGAAAAACGCTGGGGTATAAAATAACACCAAAAAGGTCGAGGTGACTAGACCCGCGAGCATGACGATAGCCATAGGCTGAAGAATTTCCTTGCCCGGTTGGCCCGCGGACAGGGCAATCGGCAAAAGGCCGAGAGTCGTGCACGTCGCCGTCATCAGAACCGGAATAAGCCGCTCAAGTGACCCGCGAACCACCATTTCCTTTGAAAACGTTTCTCCTTCATACTTCATCAGGTGGATATAGTGATTGATCAACATGATGCCGTTTCGCAGGGAAATACCGGTCAAGGTGATAAAACCCATCAGGCTGGCAATGCTCATCGTCTGGGTGGTGAGCCATATCACGGCGACGGCCCCGATCATGGCCAGAGGGATGTTCATGAGAATGCACAGTACAACTCGGTGAACATGGAACAGGTTAAAAAGGATCAAATACATGAGAGCGAAAGAGACGATGGAGAGAAAACCGATGATACGGGTAGCCTGCTGTTGCGCTTCAAACTGACCGCCGTAGGTGATGAAATAGCCGGTGGGAAGCTCCACCTTGGTTGCAATGCTCTTCTCGATTTCGCCAATGACACCGCCGAGGTCTCTCCCGGCAACGTTACACTGGATAACAATTCGTCTTCTGGCGTTTTCGCGAAGCACCTGATTGGGTCCCTTGGAGGTAAAAACATCGGCGACGGCTGCCAGAGGCACCTTGGCGCCTGCCTGGGTATCGACGAGGACATTTGCCATGGCCTCTTCGTCGAGGCGATATTCATCGTTGAGTTTAACGACGACATCGTGTCGTCGCTGCCCATCAAGAACTTCAGTGATCTTGGAACCATAGAGTGCGCTTTCGAGGGTGCGCGCCAGATCGCCCACCTGAATACCGTATTTTTTTGCCGCTTCCCTATTGATTTGTATGCGAAGCTGCGGAATAAGGACTTGTTTTTCGACGGCAAGATCGACAACCCCCGGAACTGCCGCCATAGCAAGCCGAACTTCCTCTGCTTTGGTGCGTAGGGTTTCAAGATCATCGCCGAAAATCTTCACCGCCACCTGGGCATTGACGCCTGACAGCATGTGATCAAGCCGATGGGAAATAGGCTGGCCGACATTGACCACCATGCCGGGAAATTTTGCCATAAGCGCCCTGATTTCGGCTAGAACCACGGGCTGCGAACGGCCACCCTTCTTAAAATCTATTTCTATTTCGGAATTATGGACCCCTTCGGCATGTTCATCAAGCTCCCCTCTGCCGGTCCGTCTTGAGACGGAAGCGGCTTCCGGGATTTTAAGCAGTTCATTTTCAACGATCGCTCCGATGCGGTTGCTTTCAGAAAGAGAGGTGCCGGGCGATGCGACGAGGTTGATGGTAAAGGTTCCCTCATTAAACGGGGGAAGAAACTCCTGGCCCAGATTGGTTGCCGCATAACCAGCAAGAAGAGCGGCTCCATAGAAACAAACCATGATTGTCAGGCTATGGTCGAGAGTAAAGTTGAGTTGATATCTATTGATCGCCTTTAACTGTTTGGCTATCCAGGAATCTGATGATTCACCAGCAAGGTGTTTGGCCTCAAGTTTTAGACGAATTTTATCGAAATAGGGGATCAAAAGCACAGCGGCCAGGGCGGGTGTGACGGTAAGGGAAACTACAAACGACGAGATAATAGAGAGGACATAGGCAATACCCATAGGTCTGAAAATGCGTCCTTCGATTCCGCTCAACTGAAAAAGGGGGATGAAAACGATGACCATCAAAAGCATTGCATAAATAATTGTTGAACGAACCTCATTGGAAGCATCGTAAACTACTCGAAGAGGGTTTTTTCGTTCCTCAGGCGATAGGGCCGAATTTTCACGCAGCCTGCGGAAGACGTTCTCGATATCAATAACCGAATCATCAACCAACTCGCCAATGGCAATCGCCAGTCCTCCCAACGTCATGGTATCGATGCCGATGCCGGCAAACTTAAAGACAAAGCCGGTGATGATAAAGGAAAGCGGGATTGCCGCAAGCGAGATGAACGTGGTCCTGGTGTTCATAAGAAACAACACGAGGACTATAAAAACAAGAATAGCCGCATCACTGATGGCCACTACAACATTCTCGATACTGGAATGGATAAAGCGTTCCTGGCGGAAAAGCTTGTCATCGAGCTCCACCCCTTCGGGCAGAGATTTCCGGATATCGGTCATGGCCTCTTCGATTCGCTTGGTAAGGCTTATCGTGTCTTGGCCGGGCTGCTTTTGTACCATCAAGATGACACCCGGTTCGCCATTGATCGAGGCATCCCCACGCTTCACCTGGACCCCGCTCACCAATTGGGCCACATTTCCGACCACAATGGGAACACCGTTTCGGCTGGTGATAACTGCGCTGGCAAATTCCGAAAAGTCTTTTACCCGACCAATGTTTCGAACAAGGTATTCTTCACTTTGTTTTTCAAGAAACCCTCCGGTGGTATTCTGGTTGGCGTTGGCGACAGCCTCTTCAACCTCCTTGAGTGTTAGATTGTAGGTTCGCAGCTTCACCGCATCTACTTGCACTTGGTACTGCAACCGACCACCACCAATAGGAATAACATTGGAAACGCCGGGGATGGATAAAAGTCTTGGCCGGAGGGTCCAGTCAGCGATCGTTCGCAATTCCACCGGCGGAACCGTTTTGCTTTTCATGCCGATCAGCATGATCTCGCCCATAATCGAGGATACCGGACCCATTTGCGGTTCAGTTCCCGGTGGCAAGGACTCACGAACCGTATTGAGTTTTTCGCCCATCAATTGTCTGGCAAGATAGATGTTGGTACCCCAATCGAATTCAACAAAAACGATGGAGAGTCCAACGCCTGATACCGATCGAACCCGCGTTACCCCGGTTGATCCATTGACTGCGGTCTCGATGGGAAAGGTTATGATGGTTTCAACTTCTTCCGGGGCAAGCCCCGGCGACTCCGTCATGATAGTGATCTGGGGACGATTGAGATCCGGCAAGACATCGACGGGAAGCTTGCTGATTTCATATCCGCCCAGGATCATCAGCACCAATGCGAGGGTGATTACGACAAAGCGATAGTTGATAGAAAAAGCAATAATTCGTTTTAACATGGTGGCGCCGTATCAATGATTCCGGTTCAATATTTCTTTGATTTTCCCGATTTCATCTTCGAATTTTGTAAAGACCTTCTTGGTCTGGACAAGGTTACTGGAGTCGCCAAATTTATCGAGAAGAGTTGCCTGTTGCTTGATATTGTGGAGACTGGCTATGAGGGCAGTTTTCTCCTGAGGTTGAAGATCACTGCGTTTTTGCGGCAAAACCATAAGCATGTCGCGGATCTCGAAGGCAATCACATGCACACGGTCGAGTTCTTTGGCAATGATCACTTTGTTAAGAGCCGTAAGCTGCAAGTCTACATTGGCCAGAATATCTTCAACCGTTGCTGGAACAGTTGCCGTTTTATCCGCGAGTGGTTCATGACCCTGTTGGGCGAAGACTAAAGAAAAACCGCCAACCATTAATCCACATGCAAGGCAAAACACCATCATATTCGTTTTTGTTTTCATTACGATTCTCCTTTTATTTATTGTGCTTGAATACCGCATTACCGGGGTTTTGTGGCGGAAGTACGGATTTGATACATGCCCTGCACGACAACCCTGTCTCCCTCCTTAAAGGATGTCACAGATTCCGGGGTAAGTTTCACCCGATCTTTAAACCGCTCCGTAGCCACCACCGGGCGAGCAACAAACTGTTCCCCGGATACTTTTACATACACCACCGACTGTCCATCCTGATTGATCACGGCATTTTTGGGGAGAGTCAGCCCTGCGGATGACTCCCCGGTTTCGATAAAGACGTCGGCAAACATCTCCGCAACAAGTTTCTGGGCCGGATTGGGGACGGAAAAAAGAACCTTGAGGGTCCGAGTTTGCGGATCGATGGCCGTACCGATTGACACAAGTTCTCCGGTAAAGGTCTCATCCGGGTAGGCCTCGACAATTACTTTTGCGCTTGTTACATGGGAAACCAGCGCAATCGCATTCTCAAAAACTTGGGCCTCGACCAAGACTTCCGAGAGATCGATGATATGGTAAAGTTCTTTTTCAGGACGGATATATTCGCCCAGGGTGGCATGCATTTCAGTAATGATTCCGTCAAGAGGGGCCAACATGGCCACGCGCTTGGGATTTTTCGATTGAAATCGGGATTGGTCCATTGAAGTCGCATACACTTTTCCCTGGTTTTTGAATCCCCCAAGTTTTTCCCGAGCGGAAGCCAGAGCCGACTCTGCGCGCCAAATCTCTTTGTCCGGCAAGACATTTGCGAGTTTTGACACCCGCGTGTATTCTTTTTGCGCCAGGGCGAGATCGGTCTCTGCTTGACGAAGTTCAGTTTCTATCTTGGTTCGCTCGATCGTTAAGCCGATGGCATCCGGTGCTGAAATCGTTTGATCTATGAGTGCGATGATCTGTCCCTTTTTGACCCGTTCGCCAAGTTTTGGCGGGGCATAATCATCGGTACCGACAATCCTGCCTTCGATTGGCGAGGAAACAACGGCTTCTAGTTCCGGCCGGATACGGGTGCGGCCGAGGGCTTTCAGTCGTTTGGGCAAAGTTTCTTGCCGAACCAAATCGGTTTTTATCCCCATGAGGATCTGCGTTTCGACAGGCACAACAATGGGTGCTCCGATTGTCGGTCCGGAGTTCCCTTCCTGGCTTGCACCGCCATGATCCTCTCCCCCATGGGCAAGGGCCATGTTCGGCAAAAGAAATGCCAGACTGGTCGCAACCATATAAAACCACAAAACATATCGTTTCATCGCGGGTCCTTTGCAGTTGCAGTTAAAGAAAAACGCTTTCGCATGAAAAAGTATATCACAACCTGCAGAACCATAATGGCTGCGATAAAAGCTATGATCTCGGGTACGGCAAGGTTGATTCCTTTGCCGGTTGCTTTACGCTCAAGAAACACCGGCAAAGAAATACCCTTGCTCTCATTTCCCGCTTTGAAGCCGTCAATGGCGATCAGATCGTTCTTGTCACCATGCGAAATATCAAACAGCAAGGAATACGGTTCATCGCTTTCAACGCGGATTGTTCCATGGTATGCACCGGTAATCGACTGGGGCGTTTCCGTGAACTCACAGGAAAGGTTTTCGCTGCCGGTTGACACACTGCCTGCAAGGCTCGCACCCTGAATGGGTTCGTTTGTAGCCTTGTCAAGAACATAGGCGGTAAGGGATACATCCATTCCCGTTGTAAATGGCGAATACTTTAAAATGATTTCATAATTTTCCCCATCTCCGGAGAGTGATCGTGCTGCCGGTCCAGTCTGTTCACTGGCTGGAGTCGGTTGAGTGGCATGAGCATTGCCCAAAAATAATATTACGATCAAGGCAAAGGATATCAAACCCGGCCGGCGAAATAGGATCAGAGATATTTTCATGGTGCTACATTCTCCTGTGTTGCTGTGTTTGTCATGACCAGCTCAAACAGAGGTGTACCCAGTACAGCTTCAAGGTCCAGCAAAACCTCGACAACGGCAAAGCGCATCTGTAAATATGTAAGTTGCATCGTGATGCCTTGTTTCCTGGCGGTGATAAGCTCTAAAGCCGATAATTCTCCCGCTTCAATAGCCCTTTGTATGAGAACAAGGTTTTCTTCAACCGCAGGCAACCCCTCATCCCGATACAGGGCTATTAATTGCATGGTCCGGCGAAGAACAATCATCAAGCGGTCAAGGGTCTGTTGGCCGACAAATTGAGTCTGTTCGCGTTCTATTTGCGCTTTTAAAAGCATTGCGGTTCGAGATTGAATCTCCCCCTCATTATGGTTAAAAATCGGCAGTTCTAAAGAAAATAGCCCTCCGAATAACCTGCTTTTATCGATATCCCGTTCAGCAGTTGCGCCAAGCTTTGGTGTTGGCCACCAGGTTTTTTGGGCGGCAGCATGCGAAAGTGTAGCCAGCCGAATTTCCGCATCCCGCAAATAGATTTCAGGATTGCCGGCGGCAAATGAATGGGTGAGTTTCAATGCATCTAGTTCAAGTGAAGTTGGTAATTCCAGTGTTCCTTCCGGTAACTGCGGGAGGAAGGGAATACCCAGCAATATAGCCAAATCCGACCTTTTCTTTGCCAGCTTCGATTCAGTCTCGATCAGCCGCGCTTTTGCCTCAACGACCTCAGACTGTACCAGCAGCTCTCCGAGGCGCGATACTTCTCCTCCGGCTTTCATCCGGGTCGTGGTTGACGAGAGCTTCTGGATGATTTTCTGTGATTGTTTGAAAAAGGCTTTTTCATTTTGCTGCAGAATTGTCAGAAGATAGGTCCTTTTTATGGTAACGCGTATCTCCCATTCAAACCTTTGAACTTCAGCTTTTGCCCGGTCCACAGCCGCTTCAGCCATTGCAATGGTTACCTGTCGTTTTGGCCAGAACAGCGAAATGGGCTGGAGGAGTGAACCGGCAATTTTCAATACAGAGTCCGCGGCCGAAGAGGAACTGATGCTGAACTCGATTTCGGGGTTGTTTAACAATTTTGCCTGTTGCAATTGGCCTTCGGCAATGTTGATTTCCTCCCTGGCAATGCGCAGGGCATGGTTATTTGTCATAGCGATGGCTATTGCGGCGTCGAGTCCCAGAATTTCTTTTATTTTTTCCGTACCTTGTTCGGGAACAAATTCTACGGACAACGGCGCAGAGGGCAGGGGCTCATATTTGCGAAGCGGGGCCACTTGTAGCGAACAGCCGATGACAAGTGTGGCAAGCAACAGCATTTGCATAAGGGAATAAAAAAGGTTCATCGTATTCATCTCAAAAAGGTTATAGAGACCCGTCATTCGTTAAAATAACTACTTATGCATCCTTCAAGTTTTGTAAGGAGCAAGGCTTCATCTTCAGTGCAGATTTCCTCGTAAAGAGTCTCGGCATCTTCGAGAAACAGTCGAACGACGGCCGGATCGAAGTGGCTTCCCTGTGAATCCTCAATGATTTTGATAGAGACTGCAAAGCTGAATGGTTCCTTGTAGGGGCGGCTGGATGTGATTGCGTCGAAAACGTCGACTATTGCGAAAATACGGGCATTCAGAGGAATATCCTTCCCTATCATCTGATATGGATAACCACTGCCATCAAATCGCTCATGGTGACAACGAACCACATCTTCCGCATCTTTCAGCCAGGCATAACCGCAGATGATATCCACCCCGTGATTGACATGGGTCTTCATGATCTCAAACTCCCCACCGGTGAGTTTTCCTGGTTTTAGCAGGATCGTATCGGTGATGGCTATTTTGCCGATATCATGCAGAAAAGCTCCCTTGATCAAGCCTTGCATTGCAGTATTTTCGAGCCCTAATTTTTCCCCGAGGCGCACTGAATAGAGAGTCACCCGGTAGTTGTGGATGTTGGTATCGCTATCGCGTTTGGCAATTGCACTTCCCAGCACCTTCAGCATTCCGATGTTGGTTAAAGCCAGAATATGCGCGTGATTTTTAAGTTTGTTGTTGAGACGAATGATCAGCGGGTAAAGTGCCAGACTCGTCATAAAAATGGCCAGCACAACAAGGATGAGAGACCAGAGAGACTGATGCCGCATTTGGGCTACGATCTCGCCCGGCACCTGATATATCCCTACTAAATAGCCGATTTTACTATCTGTACCACCATTTACCGGAAAATGGACCCGCAAATAAGTCTGGCCATCGAAGTCCAGCTTTTCGTTAATGATACGGTCATTATGGGACAACTCGATATTCTGTAGCGGAAGCTTGTCCTCTGTTTCTTTGGCACCCGATTTTGCCACCTCGAAAATCTCATTTTTGTCCGTATCGTAAAACCTGACCACGACAAAGTTGTCTTTGACGATTGCCGCATGCGTCCTCTGCTTGAAAAGCGTAAGGGCCTGTTCAGAAGGAGATTTGAGGTATCCAGTGAACTCAGCTGCGTAAGTCGAGGTCTCGGCCTTCGCCATCTGCACGATATGGTCATCCAGTTGGGCATGACCAAGATAATGGACGAGGCCACCACTCACCAGCGACAGGGCAAGCCAGACAACCGCCAGTCTCTTGAGCAACCATATGTTGAGGTTTACGATCATAGAAAGTCAACAAGTAACAATTTTGAGATATTTTGAACGGTAACCGCCCTTAATAGATACAAGGTCAAGGGCGGTCTATTGAAAACAAATCCTATTTTTTCATCATCGCATCCTGCTGCATCATCATCTGTTCCATCATCTGCATCATCATTTGCATTTTTTTCGCCATCATTCCATCTTTTGCCCCCTTCATCATGTCGTCTTTTCCCATCATTTCCATCATTTTCATGCAGTCTTTCATCTGTTGCATGTGCTGTTGCATAAGTGTTTCCCGTTCTGTTGGATTGGTCGCATCCTGCATTTTTTTACCCATCATCTGCATGTCCATCATCGAAGAATCCATTTTCTTCATGTCAGCTTGAGCTGCGGGCGTGGCCTTTGTTGCGACTTTCTGTACAGTTGCTTTTGTGTCCGTTGCCGGGTGGTGCTCTTCTACGGCGTAACCCGGTAGTGTCGTTACAAAAAAACAGTAAAAATGAAGCAGCCAGTATTGTCTTTTTCATCATCATCACTCCATCGTAAAATTATTAAATTTGGGGCAGAATCATTCTGACAGAACACCTGCCTTTTATCTTCCCCCCCCCACAGTTGCTTAATCCTATCAAAGAGCCACCCCTAATACAAGGGCACCCAAGAGATATTTTGCCGATGTGGATCGGTTTCATCTCGGCTATCCTCAGAGGTGGGTTGTCAACGTGTGGCTTGTGGAGCAAGCCTCACGATATCTTTATCACGGCAAGGGTAATATCATCCAGTTGCGGTGCCTTGCCTCGGAACGTAGTAATGCTCCCGGTAATCGAGGTGAGCATCTGTTGCAGATCTAACGCATGACAGTCAGCCAGACATCTCTTGAGCCGCTCCCTGCCGAATGGTTTTCCCTCTTCATTTTCGGTTTCCCAGGTACCGTCGCTTGCGATAAGGATGCAGAGTGGATCGGCGGCAAGAGCTATCTCGTTGTATTGGTATCCTCCTTCTGCTATTACCCCCAGCGGCATTCCTGGGCCTCTCAGTTCCGAGAACCCGCCAGTTGCCGGAGAGTAGACGATTGCCGGCTCGTGACCGCATCGAACCCAGGCGACGGAATTTTTATAGCAATCCACTTCCAGATAGAAGAGGGTGACGAAATTGCCATGTTTGACGGTATCCTGACAGAGGAGACGGTTAATATCGTCGAAGATTTCGCCAAGATCGCCGGGTTGGTAGACACGGCTACGAAGCAGAGCACGAACCGTGGTCATCAGGAGGGCCGCGCCGATCCCGTGACCTACCACATCTCCGACCACAACTCCGACCTTTTCGCCATTGTCATCCAAAGGAAGGATATCGTAGTAATCTCCGCCTGTTTCATCGCAATAAAGACAGATCCCTCCGGCGGTGATTCGTCCTTTGGCAAATACTTCAAGAGGCAGCAGGTTCTGCTGAACCGCCCCGGCGATGTTCATTGCCTCTTGCAGCACCAACCGTTGTCGTAGTTGGCTGGTCATTGTATTGAAACTTCTCGTGAGTTCGCCTACCTCGTCAACAGTGTCGATAGGAAGCGGCAACCCGAAATAACCATGGGCAAGACTGTCCGCCGCCGCAGACAGTGCCTTGATTCTTGCCGTTATCCTGTTCGTCACACCCAGGATAAAAAGCAGGATGAGCGGGATGCAGACTGCAAACGAGAGGATGTAGAAAAACTTAAACCGAATAATGGGGCGCAAAACCTCCTGTCCTGGCGCGATGATCACCATGGTCCAGGGTGCCTCGGCAAGGCGATAAAAGCCACTGATTTCCTCAGGTGGGATGCCTGCCCCGAACACCGTTCCGAAGGACTTCCCGGCCATTGCCGTCAAAGTATCGCGTTCGAGGGGAGAGTTGTTTCCAAAGGCCAGAGCCGTCTGTGGCTGATTGGTGTCTGGTTTTAAAGAGGTGCTGGCCAGGATATTACCCGAGTCGTCAATCAAAAACGCCTTGTTGTTTTTCCACCAAGGAGCCTCGAGTATCTGATCGATGAGGAGGTCAAACGAGAGGATAACCTCCACTCGATTCCGACTATTATCGTCAGAACCCCGAAGTTCCGCGGTCAGTGAGACCGTTCGGCTTTCCTGTTGGTGGCTATACCTGGGTTCCTTGGTGGTCAATTGCCCAGTCATATGGAAATGCAAGGCGTTCGTTGTTGAGAGATGGTCATGGGTGAAAAGAGCGCTTTTGTCACCCACTTCCGGTTTATTTACATTGACGCCGACCACGCCTTCGAGTCCCTCAATTTGTTGCAGAATGTGTGAGATAATCGTTTGATCGACACTGGAGGCGTCCTTGCCGGTTTGCAAAAGGTTGAGTAAGTCTTTTGGTTGACGCAGGCGCATGTCGATATGGTGGGCAGTGCGTTGCAGCTCGGCTATAGCCGTTTCCCCCCATTGATGAAGTAGTAGGTTCCGGACAAAGACATAACCGCCCGCGGATACGCCGAGCAACAGCAAAAATGTTGGAACCAGTATGAAAAACAGGGTCCGTTGCCAAAGGCTTGTGGGGTGAAATGTCATTTTTATTATTTCACTCTTGTCGAAATGGCTGGCCGGAACACCGTAGAGTGCCCCGGCCAACCTCTGTTGAAGGCTTACAGAAGTATTGATTTTGCTGTGTCTGTCGGGTTAATGCATGCCACCACCGCCGCCACTGCCGCCACCACTTCCGCCACTGCCGCCGCCACTGCCGCCACTTCCGCCGCTACCGCTCCCGCCCCCCATTCCGCCGCCGCTGCCACCCATGCCACCTGAGCTGCTGCCGCTGCCACTATCGCCCATACCTCCTGCCCCGCCGCTGTTTCCGGCGCCCAAGCCTGCGCTGCCGCCCATACTACCACCCATACCACCACTCATGCCGCTGTTATTACCTGCGGTATCGGTACCGCCCATCCCGTTAGCCATGCCTCCGGCGCCAGACATCATCTTCCCGTCTTTGTTGCTGCCTTGCGTATGCGTTTTATTGCCGCTCATATTGGTCTGAAGTCCAGCACCATGGCCCTGCGACCATCCGGATTTTGTGTTCCTGGCCGTTGCCCCCATCATTTCTTCGGACTGGGAGGCCATAGTTGAACGAGAGTTGGTATTCCCAGTTGCACCGGTCATCCCAGTTCCTTTCTTCGTTTGCGAGCCCATATCCCCCATTTTGCCGGTGCTGGTGGACGACATATGAATCCCCAATTCTCCCGGGATATCACTCCAGTCCATACCGGATGTGTGCATTCCCCTGATGTCGGTCTCCGAGACCCCAGACATCCTGGAGGTCATGGAGACGAACCCGTCTTCGGCGTTTTTCATGGATGCATTGTTTGACATCGCCTGCCCCTGGGAGCCGACATTTTTCATCTTTTGGTTCTGTTGCCGCGCCATGGTGATTCGGTTCAGACTTTCCTGGAGGGTGGAATCGGTGAAATTCGCCTCAGCAGCGGCCAGGTGGGATGCGTGTTGTGCCGTGTTAGGGTCCGAATAGTGTGATTCAGTCTGGGCGTTCTGCTGCGCCAAGGCGGCTTGTTGTGTGGTCATGCCGAAGGTGAGGGACAAAACCAATCCCATGACAGAGTGTTTTGTTTTCATATTTGCTCCTTTGTAAGTGATGTGTTCTTAGTTACGAAATATTTGCACAATTTATTGCCATTCGGTGAGAAACAGATGTGCCGAATGGTCTCTCACAAATTTTTTTCCGTTCTTTTCATTGAGTTCCTCGGTGCCGAACCAACTGGCTTGGATACGATTATCGCCGAGGGTGGAGTAAAATTCGTGCAGAGTCTGTTTGATGGCGAGGGCCTCTTTTTGGGCGAGCTTTACATCACCCTTCTTGTAAACAACGATCTGCAGGGTCCCCTTCGGCATATTGGTGACGATTGCCCCGGCCAAGCGCAAAGAAGGATAGGCAGAGATGCTGATTTTCTCAGTCTCTGCCTGCAGTTTAATCTCGGCGAGAGTCGCCGTCCTTTGCCCGAAATAATGGTTCTCGTAGGAGAAATCCCCCAAGGCGTTGAGGTGGTCGGCCGCGAAAATTGCCTGCCTGCCGGCGGGAAACCAATTCAGGTATTCCAGCCAAGCCTTTTTGGCTTCGATCTGTTGCCCCTGGAGACCGAGAATAAAGGCGCGATTATAGAGGGCAGCACCGTTGGTTGGGACTTGTTTTAAGACTGCGTCATAGGAATGCAGGGCTTGTTTCAATTCCCCCTCTCGCAATTGCAAATGCCCGAGGTTGAGCTTGGCTTGGGCGTGGTTTTTGTCGAGCCGCAGGGCCTGCTCATAATTCATCTTTTCCAGAGCGAGATCGCCCTTTTCTCCGTAGCTCATCCCCAGCCAGAAATAATAATCAGGATTTTTCGGGTCGAGGGTAACCGCCTGGTTAAATTGGGGCAAGGCCTCGGATGTCTTATCCTGAGCTAATAGGAATCGACCTAGGTAATAGTGGGCAAGTGCATTGTTGGGGGCCTTACGAACCTCCTCATTAAAGGCCCCCTCAGCCTGAGAATAGTCGCCGCTCGCCATGTATTCGTTACCTTTATGGGTCATGTTGTAATTGGTTATGCTGCAACCGGAACTTATACTTACCAGTAGAATAAGTGCGGCCAGTCCTTTTTTGATCATGGTTTTCTCCTTGATGAATGACAGAAGTGCAGATGTCGTGGTATCAGCTTCTCCTTGATAGAAGCAAAGAACGGGCCATGTGGATATTTTTTGTTAAAAATTTTCAAATATCTGAAATAAAACATCAAAAAAACAAATGCGGCGATTAATTATGAAGAGGCTTGGAATGACTGTCGAAGATTTGGGCAGTCTGAAAGAAATTGGAGAGAAGCACCGCCTTGTTCTGAGGCAGGGGACGGCAACTCGCAAGCTCGTTTAGATAATTCTTGCCGGAAAAGGAATGAATTTATCAGTCCAAGGACGTATTTACCTATCACTCCTTGTCTTTTTGTTTTTTTAGGTGATATACTTTTTGTGCGGTAGAGAAACTCGGAATTGTCGAGAAATAAGGCGGGTATTTGTGGAAGTTGTCTAAAAATTAGGCAGCAAGAAGCAGGACATTTGCCGATACTGTGGCGTATAGAGGCTGAAAAATTCCATGACTAGCAGGGTCTTACGAGAAATATCGTGGTTTGTGTTTTTCGGCATGGAACCTGCATAATCGAAGAGAGGCCAACGGTGGGTCGCGATGTCGCAGGGGAAGGAAGCCTGATAAGGGCTCCCGAGGTCTTGAAACATGAACCGAGAAAAGCTTTTTGAAAAACCATCAATCATGAGGAGAATCCTATGAAACAGGTAAGAACAGCAGCATTTTTGGCTATTTTGTTCTTTTTGAGCGGTATAGCAATGGCCGGTGAGTATCAGGTGACCAAAAAGGTGGATGATTTGGATGTGGCAATAACCCTCGATAAGAACCC
>JBBRBT010000066.1:0-19257 GCA_038205495.1 Desulfobulbales bacterium | reverse complement strand
GGTGCGCGGGCCTGCCAAAGTCATGTTGCATTTGATGTTTGGTGTTGTTGCCCTCTTTGCCGATCAGTTAATCAAGTTGACGGGGTACTGAGATTTGCTCATCGGGTATTTGTGACTCAGACTTTTGCAAGAGGCTCAGTTCTTTGAATTTTTCGGCTACGATGCGCTGCGGGGAGCCCGGTTTGGCTAGTGCCGCGAGCTTGATTTCCCGGGTTACAACAGCATGCAGGGTGTTGCCTGGAAGAGCGGCCAGGAGGATGAGGACGAATAAGAGTTTTTTCATGTCAGGCCGTTGCTTGAGGAGATACCGAAGGGGAAAACTTCCCTGCTGCCTCGTTGAGAAAAACTGTGGGGAGCTTGGCTGCTTTGTCACGGCTGGTTACTGTACCCCTTTTTGTTTCTTTTTCAACAGGTTGCCGCCACCGATGTGGAGAAAAACGAAACATAGCGGTTGGGCGGGCGGCTGTGACAAGGGGTGAGGAGAGAGGGGGCTCGGCGGAAAAGGGGAGGGGCTGGCGAGCATTGCAACGGCCGCGAAAACGAACAGGGCTAGCCTGTACACCGTGGAGAGGTGGAGAGTGAACCCCCGGGAAGAATCCCGACGGGATTTATTCCTGCGACCCCAGGACTTTGGTGGTAATCATCTTTTTGGTATGGAAATCCGGTTCCGGTGATTTCCAGCTGATAAACTGTTTGATGACACGGGAAAAAGCGCCGTCATCTTCCTTGCACAGCGCACAGATGGACTCGGCTTGGTCCCGGTACATGATGATCTTGCTGGCCGGGTCGCCTGACTGATCGACGGCGGCCATTTTCCTGCACCCGCAATCGAGCCTGATAACCGCCACGCCTACTGCGTCCGGGCTGCCCTCGAGTATTCCTTCGATCATGGCCTGCTCCCCTCTCTCGGGGGAAGAGGCGGCCGCGCTGCTCTTTTGTTGTTTTTTTGCCATGGGGAGTATTTCTCGCTGAATAGGTAGAATAATGAGACGCCCTCTTCTTACCTTTGTTTTGAGCAATATCAAACCAAAAAAACAAGGGGTGTCGGTGTAGGAACCCCGCTGATTTCTCCGGCTGCATCTCTCCGGTAACGGGCCGCATTAAGGGGTATTTTGAAGCTGCTGTAGCCATCCCGGCAAATCTTTTAACTTGACAAAGCAGGGCCTGTCTTTTAAAGGAAATCGATTCTTGCGTATTGTTTCGCCTTGTAGCCGAGGTTGCAATATCATTGTTTCTTTTGTTCTCAATTCATTCATTTTGGAGGTTGTGCCATGTGGGAAATTATTGTTGATAAAAATAAATGTTCCGGTGATGAAGAGTGTGTCAATGCTTGCCCTGCGCAGGTTTTCGAGATGCAGGACGGTAAGGCTGAGCCTGTAAACGCCGATGAGTGCCTGGGTTGCGAGACCTGTGTCGAAGTTTGCCCCGAAGGTGCCATCACTGTTACTGAAATCTGATCGAACCCGCAATTCAGGTCGATCAATAAGCCCATCCCTTTTCGGGGATGGGCTTATCTTGTTTTGAGGGATGGCCAGGGCTTGAGCGGATATGCTTGGTGAGAGGAATGAAATTTTTGGCCCATTTGCATAAACCCGGAGTGCCGCGGGCTATGCATCTTTTTGCGGCACCGGCTCTGTGGACCTTGGTCGGTGGCCTCCTCATGTACCGGGGCTGGGGCTGGCTGAATCCGGGGACTGGGCGGTTGCTGATTTTGATCGCCGCTGTGCTCGGTACCCTTAAATCCTTGCTGGTTCTTGATAAAATGGCCCAACGCTCTATCCGGCGTATTCTCCTTTTTAAGGATGGTACCTGCCTGGGGGCTGTCTACTCCTGGAAAACCTGGTTGCTGGTGGCGCTGATGATGGCCTCGGGTATACTCATGCGAAGATTAACCCAACCAGGACCGATGATCGGTACACTGTACTGTGCCATTGGTTGGTCCCTGTGTCTTTCCAGCCGGCTGGGCTGGCAGCAGTGGTTCAGACTGCTTAGAGATGATGAAATCACTTAATTGTATTGAAATCAGCCGGGCGGCATTGGTCAACAATTTTGATCAATTCCAGAAGGTTGCAGGGAGTGTCCCCGTCATGGCCATGGTCAAGGCGGACGCCTATGGCCACGGTATGATCGATTGCGCCCGTATCTTTGCCGAGCGGGGCGCGGCGGCGCTCGGTGTGGCCGAGGCGGTGGAAGGGGTGCAATTGCGCGAGGCTGGAATAACCTTGCCGATCCTTGTTCTGGCCGGGGTGATACCGCAAACCCTGCCGGCAATCCTGAGGTACGGTTTGACGCCGGTGGTGGTTGATCAGTCGATTCTCCCCGAATTGTCACGCCAGGCCCAGGAGCAACACCTCGACGTGGGACTGCATCTCAAACTCGACGCAGGCATGGGGCGCCAGGGAACCCTGCCTGCCGATTTTCTCCAGCTCGTCCAGGCCGTCCAGGCCCTTCCCTGCCTGCGGCTTGAGGGGGTCATGGCCCATTTCCCCCTGGCAGATGATCGCGAGTCGGTGAATTCGGCGCAGGTTCTGGCCAATTTTGTCGCGACCACTGCTCAACTCGCACGGTTGGTGCCGGGGAAATGCTGTCTGCATCTTGCCAATTCCGGCGGTTTATTTTATGTTGCCGGAGCCCGGCTTGATATGGTCCGGCCGGGGATATCGCTCTATGGCTACTATCCGGACGGCCATGCCGGCCGAACGGCTGCATCAGAGCCACTGCTTCAGCCGGTGATGCGTTTCACGACGCGGATTATCCAGTTGCGACAGCTTCCTGCCGGCAGCGGTCTCGGCTACAACCATCTCTTCACCACCACCCGACCGTCAACCATTGCGGTGCTGCCGGTGGGTTATGATGACGGCTACCTGCGTTGCCTTTCCAACAAGGCAGATGTGCTGATCGGCAAGCGGCGAGCTCCGGTGGTTGGCCGGATTTCGATGAATCTGACCCTGGTCGATATCACCGGTTTTGCAGGGGTGCAGGTCGGCGACGAGGCCGTCCTCCTCGGCAGACAGGGTCGGGAAGAGATCAACGCCGATGAGATAGCCGATTGGATGAATACCATCAGTTATGAGGTGCTCTGTCTGTTTGGCAAGCTGAACCACAGGGTGCTGGTCGACTGACGGCACCGGTGCATTCCGGCTATTTACCGTCAGGACCATTTCCGGCAAGGGCGTCATGCCTTGTCATTGTTTTGAATGTTTTCTTCCTTCAACCTGTTGCGCCATGATAAAATCACGAGTCAAAGACCTAATCGATCATTGTTTTGCAGAAGGGGTTCAGCTGGGCTATTGGAGCGATGCGGCAGGCGGCAGGTATACCGTTGAGGTGCCTAAGCGCGAGGAGCAGGGGGATTTTTCTACCAACTTTGCTCTTGTGGCTGCCGGGATCGACAAACGCAAGCCCCGGGACCTGGCCGCGCAGTTCGCCGAACTGCTCGGCAAGCAACAGATCATTGCGAGGGTGGAGATCGCCGGACCCGGCTTCATCAATCTCTTTCTTCATAAGGATGTCTGGGCCACGGTACTGGCCCCGATTCTTGAGCAGGACGAGCGTTTCGGTCGTTGCGACATTGGTCGTGGTCGTCGGGTCTTGGTCGAATTTGTCAGCGCCAATCCCACCGGACCTTTGAGTGTCGGGCATGGGCGCAATGCCGTGCTCGGCGATGCCATTGCCCGGGTCCTGGCCGCCGCTGGTTATGCTGTGCATCGCGAATACTATTTTAACGATGCCGGTCGGCAGATGCGGATTCTGGGCGAATCCACCAGGGCGCGCTACCTGGAACTGCTCGGCCTCCCCAACACCTTTCCCGAGGACGGCTATCAGGGCGACTACATCTTTGACATCGCCCGTACCATGATCGATTCCGACGGTGATGGCTTTAAAGATGCAGAGGTCACGGTATTCAAGGACAGGGCGCAGCAGGCGATTTTTGCTGATATCGATACCACCCTCAAACGGATCGGTATCGGTTTCGATACCTATTTCAACGAGCACACCCTCTATGAGGACGGCCGTATCGACGAAGTCGTCGAAACCCTGCGGGCCAAGGGGCTGGTGTATGAGCAGGAGGGCGCCACCTGGTTCAAGACCACTGAGTTCGGCCAAGAGCAGGACCGGGTGATCATCAAGAGCACCGGCGAACCCACCTACCGGCTGCCCGACATTGCTTACCATTGCGATAAGTTCAAACGCGGTTTTGACTGGATGGTCAATATCTTTGGCTCGGACCATATCGCCACCGTGCCCGACGTCCTTGCCGGGATCAGGGCAATGGGCTATGACGACAGCCTGATCACCGTGGTGTTGTATCAATTCGTCACCCTGCTGCGCGAGGGCAAACAGGTGAAAATGTCTACCCGCAAGGCTACCTTTGTCACGGTTGATGAACTGGTGGACGAGGTGGGTGCCGATGCCCTGCGTTTCTTTTTCCTGATGCGCAAACCGGACAACCTGATAGAATTTGACCTGGAGTTGGCCAAAAAGCAGAGTCAGGAAAATCCGGTGTTCTATGTGCAGTATGCCTATGCCCGCTTGTGCAGCATTGAGCGACAGGCCCGAGAACAGGGGAGTAGTGTTGGCGCGGTGGCAGAGGTCGCGCATCGTCTGGTCGAGCCAGAAGAGTACGCGTTGCTCAAGATTATGGCTGAGTATCCTCAGTTGGTGGCCGGCGCTGCTGCTGATCTGGCACCCCACCGGGTCATCTTCTATCTGATGGAACTTGCCGGGCAATTTCACAGCTTTTACAATAAACATAAGGTGCTGACCAGCGACCAGGAGTTGAGCCAGGCACGTCTGGCGCTCTGCGGGGCGCTGAAGCGGGTGTTCCGTAACGGTTTGCACCTCGTCGGCCTCTCCGCCCCGGAGAGCATGTAAGCGTTTTGCCATGACAACGGTTTTTTCTAGGGCCCGTGCTTGTTTTCCACTGCGGAATACGTACACCATATTGCTTGGAGCACTGCACCCAACCCGTGGCGCATCGCAATTGCCGGCAACCGGCCTGATTGCCTATTGCCTACGGCACTGAGCGTTGTGGGCATATTTAAAAAAAAGACCCCATTGCCGAAGGAAGGGCGAGCCAAACCTTTCCGTTTTGAGTTGGGCTGGCGTGGGATGTTTGGTTTGGTGATCGTCTGTTGCTGCCTGTTTTTCTGGATGTTTCTTTTAGGCATCTGGGCAGGGCAAACCATTCTTTTGCCGTTAGGGGAGAACGGAGTTGCTCTATCCGATGGGACGTCACAATCGCCTGCAGCAAGGGCCGTACCGAAAATCATACCGTCAAAGGAACAATAACGATCCCATGGACCATAACTACAGTACCTCATGAGAAGCAAAAGAAATCACAAGGGGGCACAACGGACGGGAATCTCCATCGTTGATGGGCTGCGCAAGGCCTTGGTCCAGCATGTCAAAAAAAATAGCGCTCCCTATGCGCCTGCCCTGTCACCGATCGTTTTTTTTCTGCTGGCTCATATCCTTACCCTTCTGGTCCTCATATTCATGCAGGCGGGGATGCTGCAGAAAGATCAGGTTGTGTGCAAAACCATGGTCACTTGGGCGGTCTATGGATTTTTCCCTTTGCTGCTCTGCTCATATTTTTCTTTTTATTGTATTGCCCGTCCCGTGGCGGGTGCCCTGGAGCGCAACTTTCCTCTCTGGTCGGGATCGGTTATCAACCTGTCGTCCGGGGCAGCCTATGGGGCGGCCATTGGTCTATTTCTTGTCCTGCTGCTTAATCCGAATTCTGGGTTTAGTATCCTCTTGCTGCTCCTGATCGGTATTGCCGCTGGCCAGGGCAACTGGTTTTTTTATCGTAAACTTGTGCGCAGTGACGCATAATTCCGGATACGGTTGAACGATCCTCACCCGTGCCGATGGATACCCAGCGGTCTGCAGTTGTTTTGTAGAACCGCTTTTTTCAAATGTTAGGTGGTTTGCCATGGTTGAAATTCAAGAAAATCAGAAGACCGGTAGAATACGTCCTGCCCGGATGGGCGATGTCCGTTCCATCCATGCCCTGTTGACGATCTTTGCCGCCAAGGGCTTGATGCTGTCCCGTTCCATCAGTTCCCTCTATGACCATTTACGAGATTTTGTTGTCTACGAGGAAGAGGGTGTGATCCTGGGAATCTGCGCCTTGCATATCAGCTGGGACGATCTGGCGGAAATTCGCTCCCTTGCTGTAGCCGAGGCACGCCAAAAGTCCGGCATCGGTGCCCTGCTGGTACAATCCTGTCTCGATGAGGCCCAAAGCCTGGAGATCAAGAATGTGTTTGTTTTAACCTACCAGGCTGCTTTTTTCCGGAAATTTGGTTTTGTTGATCGGGACAAGCAGGACCTGCCGCACAAGATCTGGAGCGATTGCCTCCACTGCCCCAAGTTCCCTGATTGTGACGAGGATGCACTGATCCGCACCTCCGTCGATCTTGCGCCAGGACGTTGATCCGGGGCTCAACAGACACTTATTTTTTATTTATCCTGAGGGCTTCGACACCCTTGAAGGGAGATGCATGATGATAGGAAGTATGCTTGCTAAGGTATTTGGCAGTAAGAACGACAGGGTAATCAAGCAGTATCGCCGGATCGTCAAGGTGATCAACGAGCTTGAGGCAACCGTGGCACCGCTTTCCGATGAGGAGTTGGCCGGCAAAACCGTCGAGTTCAAGGAGCGCATTGCCCAGGGAGCAACCTTGGATGCCCTGCTGCCGGAGGCCTTCGCCGTTGTCCGTGAGGCAGCCAAGCGGGTGCTTGGCGAGCGCCATTACGACGTCCAACTTATCGGCGGCATTGTTCTCCATGAGGGGAGAATTGCTGAGATGAAGACCGGTGAGGGCAAAACCCTGACCTCGACCTTACCGGTGTACCTCAATGCCCTGGCCGGTAAAGGCGTGCATCTGGTCACGGTCAACGATTATCTGGCCAGCCGCGATGTCAAGTGGATGGGGGAGGTCTACCGTTTTCTTGGTCTGACCACCAGTTGCATCCTCCATGAAATGAACGACGTCGAGCGACGGGAGGCCTATGGGGCCGATGTCACCTACGGCACCAATAATGAATTTGGTTTCGACTACCTCCGCGATAACATGAAATTTGCCCTGGAGGATTTCTGCCAGCGGGGATTTTTTTATGCCATCGTCGATGAGGTCGACTCGATTCTCGTTGACGAGGCTCGGACCCCGCTGATCATCTCTGGCCCGGCAGAAATGTCCACCGACATGTACCTCAAGGTCGATCGGATCATGCGCCATTTCAAGGCAGATGAACATTACACCAAGGATGAAAAATCCCGTCAGGTCATGCTCACCGATGAGGGGGTCGCGCTGGGCGAAGAGTTGCTGGAAGTGGATAATCTCTATGATCCCCGCAACATCAATCAATTGCACCACATCAACCAGGCCCTCAAGGCCCATGTCATTTTCCAGCGCGATGTCGATTACATCGTCAAGGATGGGGCGGTGGTCATTGTTGACGAGTTCACCGGCCGGACCATGGAAGGGCGGCGTTATTCCGACGGGTTGCATCAGGCCCTGGAAGCCAAGGAAGGGGTCAAAATCGAAAAGGAAAATCAGACCCTGGCCTCGATCACTTTCCAGAACTATTTCCGCATGTACGACAAACTGGCGGGCATGACCGGAACCGCGGATACTGAAGCCCCGGAATTCAAGAAGATCTACAACCTCGACGTGGTGGTCATTCCCACCCACCAAAAGATGATCCGGCTGGACTTTGCAGATCTGATCTACAAGAACCAGCAGGCTAAATATCGGAATATCGTCAAAGAAATAAAGGAGCTGCACGAGAAAGGCCAACCCATTCTTGTCGGCACTATTTCCATCGACATCTCAGAAAAAATCTCGAAGATGCTCACTGCGGAAGGCATTGAACACAGCGTCCTCAATGCCAAACAGCATGAGCGCGAGGCCGAGATTATTGCAGAGGCCGGTCAGAAAGATCGGGTGACCATCGCCACCAACATGGCGGGTCGGGGTACGGATATCAAGCTGGGCGAGGGCGTCCGTGAACTCGGCGGCCTGCATATCCTGGGTACAAGCCGTCACGAGAGCCGTCGCATCGACAACCAGCTGCGCGGTCGTTCCGGCCGTCAGGGCGATCCTGGTAGTTCTCGCTTTTTCCTTTCGCTGGAGGATGACCTGTTGCGCATCTTCGGCTCTGACCGCTTGAGCAGCATCATGGACAAGCTCGGTATGGAAGAGGACGAACCCATCGAGCACTCCATGGTTTCCAGGGCGATTGAAAATGCCCAGCGTAAGGTGGAGGGCCATAACTTCGATATCCGCAAGCATCTGCTCGAATACGACGATGTCATGAACAAGCAGCGTGAGGTTATCTACAGCCAGCGCCGCGAGGTGCTTGAAGGAGAAAACGTCTGTCCCATCATCAATGATATGATCAGTGATCTGGTCAAAGAAGTGGCCGCAGAGTTCGCGACCGGCAAAACGTCCGCCGAGGATTGGGATTGGGAGGGCCTGCAGGAACGGGTCGGACAATTCTTCAATCTCCAGCTTGACTGGACGGTCGAAGATAAGCAGGATATGCATCGCGATGCCTTCACCGAGAAATTGCAGGCAGCCGTCCAGCAGGGGTATGCCCGTCAGGAAGAGCATAACGGCGTAGAACAGATGCGCCAGCTCGAGCGAATGGTTCTTCTGCAGATGGTTGATACCCTGTGGAAAGAGCACCTGCTGCACATGGATCATCTCAAAGAGGGGATTGGATTGCGGGGTTATGGTCAGAAGAACCCGCTCCTCGAGTACAAACGGGAAGGATACGAGCTTTTCCTGAGGATGGTGGAGGCCGTCAAGCAGCACACCGTCGGCAATCTCATGCGGATTCAGATCGTCCAGGAAGATGAGGTTGCGCGGATGGAGGAAGAGCAGCGACAGCAGCGTGAACGTGAGCTGAAGCAGGCAAAACAGATCAGTGCCGGCGACTCCGTCGAAATGGAACGAAAACCGCTCCAGCGGGTCGAGGATAAAATCGGTCGCAATGCCTCCTGCCCCTGTGGCTCAGGCAAGAAATACAAGAAATGCTGCGGTCTGACCGCCTGAACCTCTGCAGTCCCAGGTCGAGTCGGAATCAGCCGCAGTCTTCTGGGTCGTTTATCCACAATCGTCACCCCTCACCTGAAAGCGTGCTGACGACTGCGAATTTCAGCCTCTGAGGCGTTGGGGATCAAACAGATTTTTCTCCATGTGCTTGATCTCGTCGATGCCCGAGATTACGATTTTTGGATCCGTTGCCAAGGCTTCGTCGGCTAGTTTGTTGTCGTAATGGAGTTGGGAGAGGATGTGTTTGATGCAGTTGAGTCGGGCCGCTTTTTTGTCGTCGGAGCGGATAATGGTCCAGGGGCTTAAGGTCCGGTTCGACTCGTTGAGCATTTGAAATTTTTTCACCGTGTACTGATCCCAGTAGGTCTGTGCCAGGTTATCCACCGGTGAGAGTTTGTACTGCTTGAGAATGTCGGTTTTACGGGATTCGAAGCGTCGGGCCTGTTCCTCCTTGGACACCGAGAAATAGAATTTAAAGACCTTGATCCCGTCTTTGACCAGCATTTCCTCAAACAGCGGTACATCTTTTAAGAAACGTTTGTGCTGCTCATCGGTGCAAAATCCCATCACCGGCTCGACCATTGCCCGGTTGTACCAGGAACGGTCAAAGAGCACCAACTCACCGGCAGAGGGCAAGTGGGGCACATATCGCTGAAAAAACCATTGGGTAGCCTCTCTGTCGCTGGGAGCGGTCAGGGCAACGATTCTGGTGTTACGGGGATTGAGAAAGGCCGAGATGCGCTTGATGGTGCCGCCTTTGCCTGCGGCGTCACGGCCTTCGAAGATGGCGAGAACGCGGGCACCGGTTTTTTTCATGTCCTGCTGTAATTTCATCAATTCCGTCTGCAGCGTTTTCAGCTCCATTTCATAAGCAAGGGCTTCCTTGCTCACCCACACGGCAAGGTGGTTGTCGTCTTTTTTCGTATCCTTGAATCGCAACGCTGTTCCTTCCTGGAGTCTGAAATCAATGGCTTTGGCGTTCTCAAGTTTTTTTTCCTTCCCTTCTTCTTGTTTCTTTTTTTTGTCACCCATCTGTGTCCCCTGTGGTTGGCAATAGTGGTTGGTGGCGTGGTGTCAACGGCCGCGGCTGCTGTTGGAGAGTGCAGGAGTCCTGGCTGCAGTCATTGAGGATGGAATTGAATGTTTATAGGTTGCAGCTTAGCACAGATTTTGTAAAAAAAGTCAGGCAAGGACAATCTGGTGAAAATTCCAGCGCAGGACATCAACAAACCAGGACTCTATAAGGAGCAGGAAACGGATGCAAAAGGTTACGGCGGCAATAGACGCATTTCTTGAGAGTTGGGACGATACTCCGGAACAGAATAAGCAAGGGTTCATCCGGCTCAAGGAGCTGTTGATCCAGAAGGAAGGGGTCGAGCTGGAGTTTCAACCACGTCCCGGGCTGACCTATTCGTTACGGGCTTCCCACCCCCGGCAGCATCGGCCCTTGTTTGTCATGATTGATGTGATCGAGGATCAGCCGCGCTGGCTGTCCGTCTGCTTTTTCAGTGACATGGTCCAGGATCCGGAAGAGAAGGGTGCCTTTGTCCCGGGCGGCCTGTTGGGCGAGGATGCCCTTTGCTTTGATCTTGAGACCTATACCGATGAAGGGGTTGGATATGTGGCAGCCCGGATTGAAGAGGCCTGTCAAGCCGCCCAGGGTGATTAAGGCTGATAACTACCGTCTGTTTTAATTACGTTTTGTCGCAGTGCGGAACATCTCGCCGTAGATGGCCGGGAGTTGGTGCTGCTGCAGCGCCTTGACCACGGCCTCGACATCGTAGGGACAGCGATAGTGGGTCACAGTGACGGTTCCCTCGGTCAGCTCGAGGATAGCGTAGGAGGCCTCGGGGTTGCCATCGAACATTCTACCGACCGAACCCGGATTGATGAAATGGACCCCGTCCACATACTTGTGATAGGGGGAGTGGGAATGACCGGTGATCACCACCTGGCAGGAGGTCTCTTTGGCCAGTTCCTTGAAACGCTTCCACGGCGTGTCGACAAAGAGAAATTCCTCATGATCAGTCGGGCTGCCGTGAAAGAGGCCGACAAAGGTCTGGCTGAGTCGGAGGATTTTCTTCTTTTTGAGCTCCAGGAGAAACTCAATGTTTTTCGCGGAAAGGAGGGAGGCCGTACTGGTGTACATGATCCGTTTTTCCGGATTGGAGGGTTTTTTGAAAGTTTTACCTTTGAGCAGTTTGATGATTTTGTCGTCGGTGTTGCCTCTGATGGTGAAGGCCTTCTGTTGACGCAGCCAGTCGATGGTTTCATTGGCAAAGGGTGCATACACCGTGGTGTCGCCACAGTTGAAGATCTGTTCACAGGCGAGTGCTTGCACCTGACGGCCGACAGCCTCAAGGGCCGGATAGTTGCCGTGGATGTCGCTGAGCAGAAGAATTTTCATGGGAGTCAGATTGCAGTACGATCATGGTGCAAGGATCGATAATGAAAAAGGCTGTCGGGCATCATGGCAAAGTTACGGATCCGGAACAGCGTATTTTTCGGTTTAGAGGAGCGGCCCGACCAGCAGGGCAATGTTTTCCGACAACCGTTGGCCGTAGGAACGGGTTCGAAATGTTTCGTGATCATGCTGCGTGGCCTTCAGCAGATAGCGTTGTTGCAATGCTTTGATCCGGCAGGTGAATTCCTTGTCATAGATGCAAAGGGTCATCTCGAAGTTGAGCCAGAAGCTGCGCATATCGAGATTGACCGAACCGAAAAGGCAGAAGTCGCCGTCAACCGTGATAGTCTTGGTGTGGAGCAACCCACCAGAAAAGTTCATGATTTGCACTCCTGCCAGGGTCAGGGCTTCATAACGCGCCCGGCTGGCAAAATGGACCAGGCGCGAGTCGTTTTTTTCAGGGACGATGACCGTTACCGCAACCCCCCGTTGGGCTGCTGATTTGAGTGCTGCTAGGATGGCATTATCCGGTACGAAATAGGGGGTGGTGAGAATCAGTTCCCTGCGGGCGGCATAGATGGTAGTCAGCAAGAGGTCGTGGATGGTGTCTTCACCAAACCCCGGACCGGAAGGGGCCAGTTGCACCAGGGCGTTGCCGGCCGAAGTAACCGGGTGGATGTCCGTAGTCCCTCTATACTCATTCAGCCGTTGTTTTTTTTCTAGAAGCCAGTCAAACATAAAGGCTGCGGTCAGCATTTCTACCACTGGTCCGGTAATTCTGACCATGGCATCTATCCATTCACCGAAGCCGTCCAACTGCCGGAAGAAAAGTGGGTCAGCCAGGTTCTGGCTGCCGGTATAGGCGATTTCGCCGTCGATGAGAGCAATTTTTCTGTGATTACGTAAATCGATCCGGACAAATAGGGCCCGGATGAGACCCGCCGGCAGGGCCTCGGCCAGATCAATACCGGCTTGTCGCATCCTTATTGCCGTCTGGCTCCGGAGAAATTGTTTGGAACCAATGCTGTCGATCAAAACGCGGCAGACGACCCCTCGCTGCCGGGCCTCTATGAGGCTGTCGATCAGGTCATCGACCAGGCCACCTTCATTTAAGATGTAAAATTCAAGATAACAGCTGGAAACCGCCGTGCGGATGTCATTGATAAGGCGATGGAAAAAAATTTCGGCCGCCTCAATCAGTTCGAGCGCATTGCCGGGCATGGTCGGGATGCCGGTGGTGGCGAAGATCTGCCGGTCAAGTGGAATACATTCCGGGTTGACCGTGTCCCAGTTGACACTCGGTTTGCTGCGGAGCGAGGCGGACCACTCTTTGATGATTGATCGATCCTTGAGCAGTCGGTTGGCGCGGCGCTCGCCTAGTCTGTTTTCACCAAAAAGCAGGTAGATAACAGCTCCAGCAAAGGGGAGTAGGAGAATGACCACCAGCCAGGCAAAAGAAACGCTGGGGGCTCGTTTACGCATAATGACCCGCAGGGAAAAGCCGATACGGATGGCCAGGTCGGCAAAAAAAAGGGAGGAAGTCAAACCCCAGGTGAAGGTATCCATGCGTTTCAGGGTTTGTTGCCGCCGAATCCAGGGGGCATAGGACTTCGATTGGTTGGGGCCATACTTCTTGGGAAGAGCCTTGTGGAGGGGATGGATCTGCTAAGGTCTTGAAGGGATGTCCATGTAACCATATAAAATGTCATATAACTCTATAAATGGTCAAGGGAAATATCCCTCCATCATATATCTTCACCCTTTTCTTTTACATGGTATCTGGTAGAGTATCGACAAACATTTTCGTTCTGGTAACTTCAATGAACTACAGGATATTCTATGCAGGTGAAAGGATTTTCGGCGGCTGCGATCCCGGCCGGGATACGGTATGCTGACCGGCTTGATTTGGGCTTGATCTATTCCCGGGTGCCGGCGGTCACCGCCGGCACCTTCACTACCAATAAAGTTAAGGCGGCCCCGATCCTTCTTGATATGGAGCGGTTGCGTTCGGGCATGGCCCAGGCCGTTTTAATCAACAGCGGCAATGCCAATGCCTGCACCGGGAAAAACGGGATGGAGGTGGCCTTGGCCACCAGCGCTATGGCAGCGCAGGCTCTGGGCATCGAGGACTCGCTGGTCCAGGTGGCTTCGACCGGGGTGATCGGCCAGCCCTTGCATACGGAACCGTTTGCCAATGCCATGCCGGCGCTCACCGCGAAATTGTCCGCCGACGGCTTTGATGAACTGGCCCAAGCCATGATGACCACCGATACCGTGCCGAAAATAGCCACCGCCACGGTCTCGATCAATGGTGTCGAGATTTCCCTGCTTGGGGTCGCCAAGGGCTCCGGGATGATTATGCCCGACATGGCCACCATGCTCTGTTTTGTGGTGACCGATGCCCAGATCGTCTTCCCGGTGCTCAACCGGTTGGTTAAATCCGGGGTCGATCGGAGCTTCAACCGTATCACCGTTGACGGTGATACCTCCACCAATGACATGGTGCTGGTGATGGCCAATGGCGCTGCCGGTAACACCTGGATCGACGAGGACAGCCCGGCTGCAGCTGATATTTTTGGCAAGGCCTTGCACGGCGTGTTCAAAGAACTTGCCTTGAAAATCGTTGCTGACGGTGAGGGCGCCACCAAAATGGTGACCATCAGAATCACCGGCGCAAGGGATGAGGACGAGGCCATGAATGCCGCCCAGACCATTGCCAATTCTGCCCTGGTGAAGACCGCTTTTTTTGGCGAGGACGCCAACTGGGGCCGGATCATTGCCGCCCTGGGCCGGTCGGACTGCAGCTTTGACCAGGAACGTGTGGCAATCAGTTTCGATGCGGTCATGCTGGTCGAAAACGGTATGGTTCTTGGCTCTGAGCAGGAGACTGCCGCCACCGAGGTACTCAAACAAAGAGCGTTCACCGTCACGGTTAATCTGAACGAGGGCAGTGCGACCGCCGAGGTCTACACTTGCGATTTTTCGTACGACTACGTTAAAATCAATGCCGACTATCGGAGCTAAGGACTTATTCTCAAATAATCTGGGCAAGTTTGTGCTCAGATCTGGGTCGGATTGGGTTGAGGTTATTGAGCAAAACCACAGACGTCTAGTGCCACGTGGATGATTTTGCGATTGAACCGCCTCCAGAGATGGAGCGAAGATGAGATGCAAGATGTTTACGTTACTTGTTAACAGGTCCTAAGGAGCGCCAACTATGCAACAGCCCGGCACGGACACCTGGTTCATGCCCGATTCGCTTCCGATAGAGGTGCTGTTGTCCGCTCTTGCCGAGGAGTTTGATGTTGTGGCCGCCCCCGAGTATGCGGCTACCGTGGTGTATACCGATTCCTTTGACTGGCGTTTGTTTCAGCAGGGCTATATCCTCCATTGCCATGATCATGCCTGGACCTTGTATCATGGCAACAGCGGTGAGGTAACCGTCCAGCAGGGCGGGCCGGAGTTGAAGCGTGCCTGCTTTGCCCGGGACTTTCCTCCGGGTGCGCTCAGGGATCTGCTCGAGCCGCTGCTCGCCCTCCGTTGCCTGTCGCCATTGGCAACGGTGAGCCTGACCGGTCGTCAGATTCGTCTGCTCAACCGGGATGAGAAAACCGTGGCCCGCATCGTCTTTGAGGAGCAGCAATTGACCGCCACGGGTTCGGTTTTTCGCCTGGTTCGATTGTTCGGTATCCGCGGCTATGATCAGCAACTGGTCTCGGTTCGCCGCATCCTTAAAGAAAGTGGTGTCAACCAGTTGGCTTCATCTCTGGTCGGCTTTGAAGAAGGGTGCAGGGCTGTTGGCCGCCTGCCGCTTGATTACAGCTCGAAATTTGTCATGGAACTCGATGCCGGTTGCACCGCTCGGCAGGCCATGGTTCGCATTTATCAGCAATTGTTGACCGCCATTACCAGGAACCTTCCCGGTGTCCTTGAGGACCTTGATTCCGAGTTTCTTCATGATCTCCGGGTCGCCATCCGACGGACACGTTCCGGATTGAGTCTTGTCAAGAATGTCCTGCCGCCCGTGGTTGCCGCTTCCTTTAAAAAGGATTTTGGTCTCCTGGCAAGCATGACCGGTCCGACCCGGGATCTCGATGTCTACCTGTTGAAACGTGATGACTATCTTACCCGGTTACCGGCTGCCTTGCAGCCCGGACTGACTTCGTTTTTCGTTGATCTCGCCGCCCAGCGGCAGGTTGAGCAGAAGAAGATGGTGCGTGCCTTGCGCTCCAAAAAAAGCAGGGCCATCCTCAATGGCTGGAAGCACTACCTCACCTCTGAGGACCGGGAGCCGGCTTCGGCGGCCGGAAAGGCGGTCGATGTCCTGGCTGCGCGGATTATTTTTCGTCGATTCAAACAGGTGATCAAGGATGGACAAGCCCTAGACTCCGCCACCCCTGATCCTGAGGTCCATCGTTTACGGATCCAGTGTAAGAAACTGCGGTATGCCCTTGAGTTTTTCAGCTCGCTCTATCCCGCCGAAGATATCCAGACACTGGTTCGGCAATTGAAAAAACTGCAGGATATTCTTGGTGTTTTTAACGATCTTTCCGTGCAACAGCAGATGCTCCACCATTCCCTGGCAGGATTGCGGAGCGGATCACGTCACAATCTCGAATGGGCAGCGGCCTTGGGGGGCTTGATGCAAAGCCTTTTCCAAGAACAGCAGGCGCTTCGTGACCATTTCGTCGAGGCCTTCACCCAGTTCAGTGATCCGGTGAACGTGGCATTGTTTAACGGACTCTTCCAGAGGAAAAAGGAACCGTCATGAGTATTATTGCAGTGTACAATATTAAGGGAGGAGTCGGAAAAACCGCAACCGCGGTTAATCTCGCCTATCTCTCCTCGCGGCAGGGCACCAGAACCCTGCTCTGTGACATGGATCCTCAGGGAGCCGCCTCGTTTTATTTCCGCGTTCGCTCGCCTAAAAAATTCAGCTCCAAAAAACTACTCAAAGGCGGCAGGCATATTGAAGAGAATATCAAGGGAACCGATTATCCCGGTCTTGATATGCTGCCCGCTGATTTCTCCTATCGAAATATTGATATCGCCCTTGATGATTTTAAAAACTCACAGCAGCGGCTGAGCAAGGTTCTCCAACCCTTGCAGGAGGAGTATGACCGGATTTTTCTTGATTGCCCTCCTAATATTACTCTGCTGTCGGAGAATATTTTTCATGCCGCAAATCATATTTTGGTGCCGGTGATCCCCACCACCCTTTCCCTGCTGTCGCTCAAGCAGCTGTTTACCTTTCTTGATGAGATTGGTCAGGGTCGTGAGAAGGTGCTTATTTTTTTTTCCATGGCTGAAAAAAGGAAAAAAATGCATATGGAACTGATGCAGGCCATGCAGAAGAAGACCGGGGTCATGGAAACTATTATTCCCTACTCGGCGGATATCGAACGGATGGGCGTCTATCGGCAACCGGTGGCCGCCGCCCTACCCGGATCGACCTCTGCCCTTGCTTATGAGAAACTCTGGGATGAAATCTGCGCGTATCTTGCCTCCTGACACAAAACGTCTGCTGCTCTGTCGCCATGCCAAATCAAGTTGGCTGGAGACCACCCTGAGCGATATCGAACGGCCCTTAAATAAACGCGGTGAGCGGGATGCCCCGGCTATGGGACGTCGTCTGGCGGATCGAGGAGTGCAGCCGGATTTGATCCTCACTAGTCCTGCGGTTCGCGCCACGGCAACTGCGGTGTATCTTGCCATTGAGCTTGGCTATCCGCAGGAGCGGTTGCAGGTGCAGACAGGCCTGTATGCAGCCACTGTCTCGTCGTTGCTCGCCTTATTGCAGCAGCAGGAAGCGCGGTGCGCCACCATCATGATGGTCGGTCATAATCCCGAATGCACAGCTCTTGCCAATGTCCTCGGCGGACTCCACATCGAGAACATACCAACCTGTGGTATTGTGGCCCTGGAATTTGCCTTTGCTAGCTGGCAGGAACTTGCGGCGGGCAACGGCACCTTGCTTTTTTTCGATTATCCCAAGAACAATGCCTAACGTCCCACTCTTTTTCGCGGTGATCAGGAGCCTGGCGGCATCAGTAAAGAGAGGCCCTCACGTGGGTCCTGGCGATGGTACGCATTTATTGTGATTGTAAAGAACAAGGATAAGGGGCAGGGCCCGAACTGCCTGAAATGTAGAAATTATTATATCACTTATGATCCTCGGCGGCCGCGGGGATGCAGGGTCTACGGCTTCAAGAGTCGGGAATTGCCTTCCATGGTGGTGTTGTCGACTTCAGGGGTATCGTGTCAGTTTTTTGAGACTCGTTCGCCATCGTGAAGATGGATGCCCACGGGAGTGAGGACTGAGCATGGTTCTTCCTTTTTTCGTTTGGCTCATTTTCCCTATGTCAAACTAGATTTTTCTTCTGAACCTGGTAAAATTATTGATTATCCCGTATCGGTGTAGTCGGGTGTTGAGCAGACAGGTAGAATCCTGATCACTAAGAACAACCGCCATTTCCATCATCTTGCCTGAGTGGGTCCTGTCCCGGTACGATTCTACGGAGTTGCCACCTCCTGAAATTGGTCAGTATTTGGTGAAATACTTTCCGCAGGGGCCGATATCCATCGTTGATGGATGATCTCGGCAACGTCCTTGCATCCGAACAATCTTTGATGAATCTCGATTATTGGGGAAGGAAATATGCAAGGCCTGATTGCCGTATTACTGGGTCTTATCGTGCTTCAGGGAACCGTATATGCAGTCTGCGAAGTGGGTGATTGTCAGAACGGTTCGGGAAAATCGAAAGATAAAGACGGCGGCGTCTATGTAGGACAGTTTCAGAGTGGTTCTCCCCATGGGGCCGGAATGTTAATCAACCCGGACGGGTCAGCATATAAGGGGCAATTCCTCAAGGAACCTTGGTGAGTAAAGATGGTCGGAAATATGTAGGAAGCTTTGCGGATGGAGTTATTCAAGGTGAGGGCACTCTAACCTATGCCAATTGCATGGAATATACCGGAGATTTTGATTTGGGGCGTTACAGCGGTCAAGGGACTTTATTTTTTCCCGATGGTCGTGAATATTCTGGTGCTTTTCGCAATAATGTCATTTATTCACAGGGTGAATAGCTTTATGACGATGGTTCGTCTTTTGAAGGAAAATTTTTCAATGGCAAACCGGCAGATCGAGGGGTTCGTCGCTATCTTGACGGCTGCTGCTATTCAGTTGATTTTTTTGATAATCATCGCGAGGGCCTGGGTGTGCTCGAATTGGCGGACAAGTCTCGCATGAAGGAGAATTTCATAATAATAGCTATCATGGTCAGGGTAAACTGACCACCGCTGCGGGTTCGGTACTCAGCGGTACCTTCAAGGAGGGGGTCTTGGCTGGCAAAGGATCCCAGACTTGGTCGGACAAAGGATTTATTCCGGTACATTTGACAAGGGGCAGCCCCATAGTCGAGGCGTCATGCAGTACAGCGACGGCTCGAAATATGAAGGCGAGTGGGTTGAGGGCAAGTGTGTGGTTACTGCTGTCGACGGCAGGCGCTCTGCAGGGCATTCTTCAACGACATCATGGCGGTTACGGCGCGCCCGGTGACCTCAGTGCTGCCCTCACCACCTACCGTGGAGCCAGAACCGACCCCAAAAGAAACGGCTGAAGAAGTGGAAGGGACCGTGGCTGCGCCAGCCATTCCCGCTATATCCGAAACCTCAGCAGTCACGTGGTTTCAAGAACAATATTTCGCAAACTTTGCCGACCGCAACTGGCGGTCAATAAATACAATATGTTGATTTTACACACATAATTTTAAACGAGAAAATGCA
>JBBRBT010000065.1:0-19526 GCA_038205495.1 Desulfobulbales bacterium | reverse complement strand
GGTCCGTAAGGACAGTCGGGGAAGCAGGGTGCTTGCTGTGGGTAAGGAGGCCAAAGAGATGCTAGGGAGGACTCCTGGTAACATCGTCGCTATTCGGCCCATGAAAGATGGTGTTATCGCAGACTTCGAGGTGACCGAAGCCATGCTGCGTTATTTCATCAACAAGGTGCATAACCGCCGAACCCTGGTGCATCCCCGGATCATCATCTCGGTACCATCGGGTATCACTCAGGTCGAAAAGCGGGCCGTGCGGGAAACTGCGGAATCCGCCGGCGCCCGCGAAGTCTATCTGATTGAAGAGCCCATGGCGGCTGCCATCGGGGCCGACCTTCCCATCACTGAACCGACCGCCAACATGATTGTTGATATCGGCGGTGGTACCACTGAGGTGGCGGTCATCTCCCTGGCCGGCATTGTCTACGCCAAGTCGGTTCGGGTTGCGGGCGACAAGATGGACGAGGCCATCCTCCAGTACATAAAAAGAAAGCATAATTTGGCCATCGGTGAGCGCACCGCCGAGGAGATCAAGACCACCATCGGTAATGTTCTGCCTGAAGAACCTTACGAAACCATGGACATCAAAGGGCGCGATCTGGTCTCCGGTATTCCCAAAATTCTGACGATTACCTCCAAGGAAATTCAATCCGCCATTGCCGAACAGGTGGATGTGATTGTCAATGCCGTCCGCGTTGCGCTGGAGCAGACGCCACCCGAGTTGTCTGCCGATATCGTCGACCAGGGGATTGTTCTTACCGGAGGCGGTGCGTTGCTGAAGAATCTTGATAAACTCCTGAAAAACGAGACCGGAATGCCAATCATCGTGGCCGACGATCCTCTTTCTTCTGTGGTGCTCGGTTCCGGGCAGGCCTTGGATAATCTTGAGATACTCAGAGAAATTGCCATCGACTAAGTCAGGTAAGAGTATTCGAGGTTTCGTTTTGCTATCCGTCATTATCTGTTGCTGCCGCCGGTTATTGCCACTCCTTCCATGAGAAAAAAGAACATCAGAAAACGAAGCAGCCGTTTTGGGCTCTTCCGTATCGTTATTCTCGCCGGCTTTCTGTTGACCCTGGCTCTTATCTTTCTCGTTTCTACTCTGGGGAGTCAGAAATTTGGCCCCCTGCATAAGCTGGTGCTTGAGGCTGTCGGACCGCTGCAGAAGGTGGTCGCCGCAGGCAGTTCCTATGTGGGTGGCTTCAAGAGCGAATATTTTGATATTCTGCAGGACACTCTCAGGCTTCGCGAGGAGAACAAACGGCTGGTTCAACAGTTACAGGAAAATGAAGTCATTCTCAATAAGAGTCGGGAAGCTTTGGCCACCAACGCCAGTCTTCGCAAATTGCTGGAATTTAAAAACAGTCTTTCCCAGCCAGGTATAGCGGCGACCATCATCGGTAAAGATCCCTCTGCCTGGTTTCGTTCGGTTATTATCAATCAGGGTTCCAATAGCGGCATAATGAAGGGGAATCCGGTGGTAAACAGCGATGGGGTCGTTGGTCAGATTTTTACAATTTCACCCAACTATTCCAAGGTGCTGCTAGCTATTGCGCCATCCAGCGCTATTGATGTCCTCCTGCAGAAATCTAGAGTTCGCGGTATTTTGAAGGGAACGGGAACGTTGATCTATCGCCTTGAATATATCCTCAAAACTGCAGAAATTGAAGAAGGCGATCATGTGGTAACTGCCGGATATGGCGGGGTGTTTCCCACTGGCCTGCCGGTTGGTGTGGTTTCTAAAATTATCAAGAAACCGCGGGGGATGTTTCACGAAATCGAAGTAACACCTGCTGTTGATTACCAGACACTTGAGAATTTGTTGATCATCGAACAGCAGAATCTCTCTGAGCTTAAGCAGATGGAGCGGCCTTGATGCTGCGTGCAAACACCTCTAGAGCTACTACATTAGGCTCGTTTTATATACCAGAGTGGAGCGTGTCGGCGGCAACAACTCTCATTGACCGTGTGTAGCCTGTCTCTTGTGACTCCGCCGGCGGATTGGCAGGCACGAAGTATCTTCCGCGCCTTTTGCGATGAATGGTCGGTGGAATTGGGAATTTCAGGTGATGATTGTTATAAATTTTATTTTGGTAGGCCTGCTGCTGGTTATCATGCAAACAACTCTTTGCATGCCTTCGCCGGTTTGGCTCTTGGCTCCTGATTGTTATTATGTCCTGGTGGCCTACCTGGCCTATCGTCTCGATCTGTTGCGTAGCCTGATGGTGCTCTTTCCCTTGGCCTGCATTCTGGATGTTCTTTCCGGGACGGTGCTGGGTATGTACGCCATTCTCTGTTTCAGCAGCTATTTTCTTCTCAGATTCATCTCGGGGAAATTGCCGGTTAATGAATCGTTATACCAGATCCCGCTCGTCGGCCTGAGTTATCTGGTTGTCTCGTGGGGAGTGTATCTGTTTTTACAATTCATTGAACCAGAGGGACTCGTTTCCTGGTCATGGTGGAGAATGATCGTCCGGGCACTGTTGGTTGCCGCTTTGGCCTATCCTCTTTTTTCAATTTTTGATCTGGTCCTGAAATATTCGCATCGCAATTTTTTTCCCTGGAACAGGTTGCGCTTGCGTACCGATAACCGGCGCAGGCGGCAGGCCTGACTTTTCTTTTTGGTGCTTTGATTGTAGTGAGTGGGGCGAATCCGTTTGAATGCAGTATGAAGAATCTTAGGAAACCAAACCGGAAAAGATCTGAGCCCCTCCTTGATGCCGAGCGAAAAAAGGATATGGGGGTCACCAAGCTGACCCATCGGGACGACAGTGATCTGGGCGGTTATAAAAAAAAGGCCCTCTATTCTTTGGTTTTCCTCATTTTTTTCTTTGCTGTTATCGTCACCCGTCTTTGGTATCTGCAGATTCAGCAGGGCAATTATTATAACGAACTGGCGGACTCCAATCGGGTCCGTGCTTTGGAGATAGCCGCCCCTCGTGGAAATATTTATGATCGTCGGGGTCGAGAGATCGTCACCAACCGGCCTTCCTTTAATGTCGTCTGGATTCGTGAAAATAATAAAATAAATGATGAGTGGCTCAAAACCCTGACGAGCATCCTCCGGCAGGATGCCTCCGCCCTTCTAGAAAAAATTCGTAAAATGTCCGGTGTCCCTGGGCATATCCCTGTACGGCTCGCTGAAGATATCGATTGGGAAACGGTTGCCCGCATCGAGAATAATCGGATGTATCTGCCGGATATCAAGATCGAAGTGGTACCATTGCGCATCTATCACTACGGGAATATGTCCTCGCACCTCATTGGCTACTTGGGGGAAATCAGCAAGACAGAATTGGAGCAAGCGGATCAACAATTATATAGGGGAGGCGATCTCATCGGCAAGATGGGGTTGGAGCGTTTACGGGAAAACGACCTCCATGGCGAAAAGGGCCATGATTTTATGGAGGTCAATGCCCTGGGTTTCGAACAGAAAAACCTGAAAGGTGACGACCCGCTTCCCGGCAATGATTTGTATCTCACCTTAGATGTGGAGCTGCAAAAAATAGCGGAAGAGGAGATGGTCACGGGGAAACGAGCTGGCGCTGTGGTCGCGATGGAGGTGAACACCGGAAAAATGCTGGTACTCGCCAGTTCCCCGATACTTGAGCTTGACAAGTTTATCGGAGGAATATCTCAGAAGGACTGGCAGGCAATGCTTGATGATCCTATGCATCCCTTGGTGAACAAACTGGTGCAGGGGCTCTATCCACCGGCATCCACCTATAAAACCGTGACCGCTCTTGCCGGTCTCGCCGAAGGCATCATTACGCCCGAGACGACCTTGTACTGTTCTGGAACTCATCAGTTTGGCAACCGGGCATATCACTGTTGGAAAAAAGGCGGCCATGGGCCAATCAGTTTCAAGCGGGCGGTGGCCGAATCCTGCGATATTTATTTTTATCAGGTAGGGCAGCGGCTCGGTGTTGATCGGCTTGCCAGGTATGCCAATATGTTTGGCTTGGGCAGTAAAACAGGGATTGAGATGGAGCATGAAAAACCCGGTCTTATTCCAACCTCGGAATGGAAGAAAAAACGCTATGGTAAACCCTGGCAGGAAGGGGAAACTCTTTCCGTTGCCATTGGTCAGGGGTTTGATCTGGCTACACCGGTGCAGGTGGCGGTGATGACCGCGGTAATCGCTAACGGTGGGACGCGCTACAAACCGGCAATTGTCGAGCAGGTGCGTGGTCCCGGCGGAGAGGTGATTAGTTCTTTTACCCCAGAAGTTTTGAGCCGATTATCGGGACAGGGCAAGAACCTCAAGCTGGTCCGTGAAGGTATGATTGAAGCGGTCAACAGTAAGAGGGGAACCGGTCGGGAGGCTCAGATTGATGCTCAAGGAATCATTGTCGGCGGCAAAACCGGTACTGCGCAGGTGGTCCGCCTAGCCCAGTACAAACATCTCAAAGAGGCCGACATCCCCTATGAATACAGGGATCATGCCTGGTTCACCTGCTTTGCGCCCGCATCCAACCCGGAGATTGTGGTTACCGTGTTGGTGGAGCACGGTCTGCACGGTGGGTCTGCTGCTGCTCCCATTGCCGCAAAAATTTTGAACAAATATTTTGAGGATAAATCCAAGGGGCAACAGGGGGGCGTTCCTGATCAAGCGGGACAAACGAAGCCTCGAGATACCCGTGTTTTACTCTCCCCGGAGATGATTGAAGAAGCCGACGACTCGACTCGCGTCGATGATACCGATAATGGTGGAGAGGTTCTGTCTCCTCAACAGAAAGATACTACAGATTAGCCTATATGTTACGATTTGACAGGCAGTTATTGCAACATTTCGACTGGGTGATGCTGTTGATGCTTCTCCTCGTTTGCGGGATGGCACTGACCAATTTGTACAGTTCAACCCATGTTGCGGGATTGGGAGCATCTTCGATCTTTTACAAGCAGCTTCTTTTTTCTGCGGTCGGGTTGGTCTTGATAATGCTGGTGGTCTCGCAGGAATATCACCGAATTGCTAAATTAGGGTATGCCCTGTACATCGTCATCCTCGGTCTGTTGGTCTATACTCTCCTGTTCGTCAAGGCCATCGCCGGGGCTCAGCGGTGGATCGATCTCGGTTTTTTCAATCTGCAACCCTCGGAACCGGCTAAGCTGGCCTTGATCTTGGTGTTGGCTTCCTGCTATGCCAATACCGATGTGGTCGGCGGTTATCGGCTGCGGGATCTGATCAAGCCGGTCCTTCTGACCGCAGTGCCGTTCGTCCTGATTGCGCTGCAGCCTGATTTAGGGACTGCACTCGTCTGTGCCATTATTTTTGTATCCATGACCTTGTTTGTCAGGTTACGGTGGGGAACGTTCAGCATCCTCGGAGGTACCGGTTTGGCATGTATCTTTATCGGGTGGAAGTTTTTTTTAAAAGAATACCAGCGGAAACGGATCGAGACCTTTCTTAATCCTGAAGGTGATCCCATGAACCACGGGTATCAGATCATGCAGTCCAAGATTGCGGTCGGCAGCGGGCGTATCTTTGGGAAAGGATTTTTAGAGGGAACACAGGGGCATCTGCGTTTTTTGCCGGAACGGCATACGGATTTCGCATTTGCGGTATGGGCGGAGGAGTGGGGATTTGCCGGGGCGCTGTTTTTTTTGAGCTGTTATTTTTTCATGCTCATCTGGGGGGTCAACATCGCCATGTCAGCCAAGGATAAATACGGGTCCATTTTGGCTTTTGGTTGTGTTATGCTGATCTTCTGGCAGGCAATCATTAATCTCTTTATGGTAATGGGCTTCTTGCCGGTGGTAGGCGTCCCGCTGCCGATGTTCAGCTACGGAGGCTCGTCCTTGTTGACCAATATGGTGGCGATCGGCATTCTCATGAGTGTCAGGATGCGTAGTTTTTCGCCCAATCAATAGATGCCTTCCGAGGCCTCAGTTTCGGAGGCGTTCGAGGACCAGGTTGCGCAGGGCGGCGATGAACTGGGGGTTGGCGTTGAGTCCTCTGGTGGACTCGAAACGAATCCCGAGGTCCTCTGCCTTTTTCCGGTACTGGATGTCGATCTCGAACAGCGTTTCGACATGATCGGAAACAAAGGACAAAGGTAGCACCAGCATATTGGTGCACCCTTGTATCGCCAGCTCATCAATCACCTCCGGCAACGCCGGACCCAGCCATTTAACCGGCCCGCTGCGGCTTTGGTAACAGAGCCTTCCCCGGATTCCGGTCACGGCCTCAATCGCCAGGATTGACTGCTTAAGCTCGTCCGCATAGGGATCGCCTTCCTCAATGAACTGTACAGGCAGACTGTGAGCACTGTAGACTAGCTGCACCGGTTCGTTGTGGAAGCGGCTCATGCCTTCCGTGATCCGAGCTGCCAGGCAGTCTATATAGAGGGGCTCAGAGGGCCAGGAGTGAATCTCTCGAATGCGGATATTTAGACCCAATTGCTCGTTTGTCCGATGCAGATCAGTGGTCGAGGAGCCGGTGGTGGCGATGGAGTAATGGGGGTACAAGGGCAGGGCGATGATCTCTTTGACCTGCATTGCTGCCATTTCCTGGAGCACCTCCCTGGCAAAGGGGTGCCAGTAGCGCATGCACGGCCGGACCACAAAATTGCCGTCCTCGAGCAGTAGCTGCTCAAGTGCCCGTGCCTGCTCCTCGGTTTTTTCCCGTATGGGGGAACCTCCGCCAATACGCCGGTAATTTGCCATGCTTTGCGGGGCACGCCGATGGGCAATGATCCGGGCAATGGTTTTTTGCAGAAAAGCAGGGCCCAGGCGGATGATCTGGCGGTCGGAGAACAGATTGATCAAAAACGGGCGCACATCTTCAAGTCGCCCGGGACCACCCAGATTCAGGAGCAGTATGCCGATTTTATCTTGAGTATTCATGTCGTTAATGTACCGTCTAGATTGTATTTTCGTCAAGAAAATGCGGTGGCCCCCCTTGATTTCCCCTCCAGTCAGTGTCTATAATTAAAACATGGTCATGCGGTATCCTTCCCGATTCAATCACTTTGTGTGCCAATCGCACAAATTTCTAAGTACTGCCTATCATAGGGGTACGCAGGGAAAACTCCTATTTTCTTGAGTAAAGGGTGCCGTTGTAAGACCTCAAGGTAGCGGTATGGTGCCGTTATCGCCTTTCTTAGTGGAGGATGCATATGGAATTGAAAATCGAGGCCAAGAATCTTGACATTCGGAAGAGCTGGCAGGAAAAAATAGAGGAAGAGCGTAATAAGCTCATACGCCATTATGCTAATTTTGTCCTGCATCTTCGCGTCACCATTGAAGCTACCCCTGGGTATAAAGAAGGGGGGTATGAGGTTCGCCTGGTGGCCTCCGTCCCCAACGATACGGTTGCAGTCAAGCGCTGGGGAGAGAGTGTCCGACCCCTGCTGGTTGAGGCCTTTGATGTTTTAGGGGCACAACTCAAAGAAATTGTCAAGAAAAAGCAGAATCATAAAACAGTGAAACTTCAGGGAGCTTCCGTTGATGGCAAGTCTTCAGGAGTTATTCGCAAGATTTTTCCGGAGGAGGCCTATGGCTTCATTATTACCGATGATAAACTCGATGTCTTCTTTCATGCCAATGCCCTCCGGGATGTCGCTATGAACGACCTTGCCGAAGGCGACGAGGTCATGTTTGCCATAGAAGAGGGTGACAAGGGGCCACAGGCGACCTGGGTAAAAATAGGAAACGCCTAAGCCTTTTCGTTGTTCTCCCTGGCTTGCAGGGCATTGATGCTCCGCTGCAAGTCGATTTCCTGACAAACCCTGCCTAAAGGCAGGGTTTTTTTTATTACCGAAAGCCCTGCTTTCTCTTTTGGATGAGGGGTTGCTGAAAAAATTGCTTGGTGGTCAATCGGTTGCCGTGTACCTATTGGGGCTACTGTGTTTCTGTGTCACGGAAGCGATGGCTCGCGGATGTGGAAAAGAGATAATTAACAAAAAAATGCAAGAGCCGCTTCTCTCGGGCAGAGAGCACCCTCTTTTTGAACAAGTGAAACTATGACAACCCCGGAATTGTATCTGATTGACGGCAGTGCCTATATTTATCGTGCCTATCATGCCATTAAGCCACTTTCGAATTCACAGGGGTTGCCGACCCATGCTGTGTTTGGGTTCATCGCTATCCTCCGTCGCCTGATCAAGGAGCGTAATCCGCAATTTCTGGCCGTGGCCTTTGATACCAAAGGACCCGTTTTCCGCCATCAACTCTATGAGAAGTATAAGGCCAACAGGCCACCGATGCCCGAGGATTTGGTGCCGCAGATTCCCTATATCCGCAAAATGGTTGCCGCCTACCGGATCCTGCCTCTGGAACAGGATGATCAAGAAGCCGATGACCTCATCGCCTCGGCCACTCAAAAGATGGTGGCGCAAGGATACCGGGTGGTGGTCGTCTCCGGTGACAAGGACCTGTTGCAACTGGTGTCGACAGCGGTCACTCTCTGGGATCCCATGAACGATCGGGTGATGGATGAAGAGGCTGTCTTGGAGAAATACGGTGTCAGCCCCTCGCAGTTGCTCGATTATTTTGCCCTGACCGGTGATGCCTCCGACAATATTCCAGGGGTCCCAGGGATTGGTCCCAAATCGGCACAAAAGCTGATCAGTGAACATGGCAATCTGGAACAACTCTATGAGGCGGTCGGCGGGATGAAACCCTCGCGAATGACTCAATTGGTCAGCGGCCACAGGGCCGAGGCCTTTCTCTCTCGAGATCTGGTCCGCCTCAACAGTGCCGCTGAGGTCCCCATAGATATCGAACGATACCGACGGGTCGAGCCGGACAGTGAGAGTCTGCGCACGGTGCTCACCGAACTGGAGTTTTATTCCCTGCTCAAAGAGGAAATCCGGGCAGTTAAAATTGAGACATCCCGATTTCACCTGGTGCGGCAACCAGAACAATTGGCTGCCCTGGGTCAGCGTCTCGGCAAGGCCGGGCTGCTTGCTGTCGATACGGAGACAGATTCCCTCGACACGCTCACTGCGCACCTGGTCGGTGTGTCGCTCTGCGCAGAGGATGGGGAGGCGTGGTATCTTCCCTGTGGCCATCGTGACGCAAGTGGTGATCTGGTCGCGGGGCAGTTGCCGCTGAGGGATATAGGTGAAATGTTACAGCCTCTGCTTGAAAATCCTACAATTACCAAAGTCGGGCACAATCTCAAGTTTGACCTTGCCATCCTGGCCGCACCCCAGAACGGCAGCCTGCGGCTCAACGGACCGCTCTACGATACCATGGTCGGTGCCTGGCTGCTCGACCCGGATCGACGGTCCTATAAACTTGACGATCTCTGCCGCGAGATAGAGTTGCGGATGACAACCTTTGCCGAGGTGACCGGTATTGACAAAAGTGGTGACGCTTTTTGTAGAGTGGCCCTGGAGGAAGCCAAAAATTACAGCTGTGAGGATGTCTATGGGGCACTTGAACTGTACCGGGACCAGCTGCCGAGACTCGCGCAGATGGCTCTGCTGCCTTTGTTGCAAGAGGTGGAAGCGCCGCTGATCCCTGTGTTGGCAGCCATGGAACATGCCGGTATTCTGGTCGACGCCGATAAACTTATGGCGCTCTCCGCCGAGTTCGGGCACCGGTTGGATGAGTATGAACAGACGATTTACCGAACGGCCGGAATGACCTTCAACATCAACTCGCCCAAGCAGCTCGGCGAAATTTTGTTTGAAAAACTGCAGCTCCCTACGGGCCGTAAAACTAAGACCGGCTGGTCCACTGATGTCAAAGTGCTGGAAAGCCTAAGTCTGAACCATGAACTGCCGGCGCTTATCCTTCAGTATCGTAATCTCGCCAAACTCAAATCCACCTATGTCGACAAATTGGCCAGCCTGCGCAATCCGCACAGCGACCGGGTGCATACCTCGTTCAATCAGTGCGGCACGGCAACCGGCCGCCTCAGTTCGAGTAATCCGAACCTGCAGAATATCCCGATCCGCACCGAAGAAGGGCGGCGCATCCGTTCCGCTTTTATTGCCGACAAGGGGTGTTGCCTGCTGGCAGCGGATTATTCCCAGATCGATCTGCGGGTCCTGGCCCATTATTCCCAGGATCCTGAACTGGTTGCCGCCTTCCTCGCTGGTCAGGATATTCATCGCAGGACTGCGGCCGAGATTTTTTTTGTCGCTCCCGAATTTGTGACTTCCGAGATGCGGCGGGTGGCCAAGACCATCAATTTTGGCATTGTCTACGGCATGTCCAGTTTTGGTCTGGCCAGTCAACTGCATGTCAGCCGCAAAGACGCGCAGACCTTTATTGATCGCTATTTGACTCATTTTTCCGGAATAAAGAATTTTATGGAAACTGTGGTCCAGCAGGCGAAACAAGATGGCTTTGTCACCACCCTGCTAGGGCGGCGACGGCCTCTGCCGGAGATTAACAGTGCCAACCGCATCCAGCGCGAATTCGCCGAACGGACCGCCATCAACACCCCTATTCAGGGGACCGCCGCTGACATCATCAAGTTGGCTATGCTCCGAGTCCACCAAGAACTCGGGCAACGGAAGATGCGGGCTCGTATGTTGCTGCAAATCCATGATGAACTGGTATTGGAAGTTCCGGAGCAGGAGCTCGAGGCAGTTTCCTCGTTGCTCAAGAACCATATGGAAGCGGCCATGTCGCTGCGGGTCCCTTTGGTCGTGCACCTCAGGCATGGTCTAAGTCTCGACAAAGAAGAGTTGTGATTTTTCATTTTCTTTTTCGTCTTGGCGGGGTATACACAACCCTGATGCGTACTGGATAAGTAACGGCAAGCACAAAATTGTTTCAGGAAAACGGAGGAAAATCACTTTTTTCTCGCCATTCCGGAATGTAGAGGATCTTTCTGAGCCTACGGGGCCGCGTTTCCTTTGCAAACGGTGCAACTGCGCAGCATTTTATCTTTTATATAACAGGTTTATTTTTTGCATAGAGTAAGCAAAGGAAAACCTGGAGGTGAGATGATGAGCCCACGTGAAGCCATTCGAATCCTGATGCTCAGCCCTATCTATTTTCGTTTGAGACCGCCGCAGCGATGGCAACTGGTGCAAGAATATTGCCAGCGTTTCAATGCCAGCAAACCTTAACGGCAGGCGAGAGGGCAATCCGGCATGATTGAGAATAAACCGGATGCATTTGACGGTGCTGAGCGCCGTCACCATAAACGATTCAGAGTCAAAGAGGATGCCTTGGTCTTTCTTGGCCGGGATACGGGTACTATCCTGGATATCAGCCAAGGCGGGCTCTCTTTTCACTATGCCGTCTTTGACGAACAACCGCCAATTCCTCAACATCTTGATATTTTTCTTTCGCAATCGCATTATTATCTCCCCGATCTCCCCGTATCTCTCGTTCATGAGGTACAAACCCTTCCCCACTCGATTTTTAATTTTCTCCGGGTTAAGCGCCTGAGCATGAAATTTGGCGCCCTGTCAAGCGAACAACAAGCCCGGTTGGAAGATTTAATCACCCACAATACCGTTATTGAGAGTTGATCGGATTGCTTTTTCCGCAAATGAAAGGCTATGCTTTTGGGGAAGTATTTCGTATTTTTCTTGCAAGGGAGAACTCCATGAAACGGTTACTTTTTTTTCTTATGGTCCTCATGCTCTGTGGTGCCAGTGTGCAGGCAAGCGAGGAGATCAATGTTGCTGCCCGGGATCAGCAATCCGTCAGTGTTACCATCTATAACAAAAACCTTGCTCTGGTAAAGGATCGCCGGAAAATCGTCGTGCCCAAAGGGCTGCAAACCCTCGCCTTTCGTGAGGTCAGTGCTAAGATCAAACCGGAGACGGCCCTGATGAATGGCGGGAACCTGGCAGTTCTTGAGCAGAATTTCGAATACGACCTTTTAACTCCTCAATCCTTGCTGCTGAAGTATGTCGGCCGCGAAGTCACCATGATCAGGCGCCATCCGACTACCGGCGAGGACCAAATCGAGCAGGCCAAGGTGTTGAGTGCTGGCAACGGAGTGGTGCTGCAGGTAGGGAGTCGCATCGAAACCGAGGTGAGCGGCAGGCTGGTATACCCTGATGTCCCCGATACCCTCCGCGATCGACCAACATTGACCATGCAGGTGGAGAGTACAAAGGAAGGGGGCAGGGATGTCGAATTATCCTATTTAACCGGCGGACTCTCCTGGCAAGCTGACTATGTTGCGGAACTCAATGCAGCGGATGATCGTCTCAATCTGAGTGGTTGGGTCACCCTGACCAATGAGAGTGGGGCTAGCTATCCGCAGGCACAAGTGCAGTTGGTTGCCGGCGATGTCAACATCGTGCAAAGGGAAATAGAGTCCCGTTCCATGAGGAAGGAGGCCATGGCCGTGAGCATGGCGCCGGCGCCCCAGCCCATGGCAGAAGAGTCCATGTTCGAATACCATCTCTATACCCTCGGGCGTCCCACCAATATTGGTGAAAATCAGAAAAAACAGGTGGCGTTGCTCCACGCCACGGGGGTCGAATGTCGTAAGGAATTCCTGCTTCAGGGGCAGGAATTCTATTACAACTCCCAGGCAGGAGAAATTGGTCGTAAGATGAAGGTGGGGGTGTTTGTTGAGTTCAAAAACGACAAGGAATCCGGTCTGGGGCTTCCCCTCCCAGGAGGCATTGTTCGTGTCTATAAAAAAGATGGCAACGGCTTTCTCCAGTTTGTGGGCGAGGACAAGGTGGACCATACCCCGGAGAAGGAAGTTGTCCGTCTCCATCTTGGCGATGCCTTTGATGTCACCGCCGACAAGCGCCAAGTCGATTTCAAGAAGATTGCCGGATCCAGCCCGCGGAACTATATTTATGAGAGTAAATATGAGATCACGCTGAAAAATGCCAAGAAGGAGCCGGTAACCGTCAAAATTAGGGAACCGCTTCCCGGTGATTGGGAAATATTAGGTGAATCGATTGGGCATACGAAAGAGTCCGCCCATGCAGCGTCTTGGAAGATGACGGTGCCACCGCTCGAAACCGCCAGTCTCACCTACAGTGTCAGGGTGAAATACTGAAAAGAGTTTAGAGGCAACAAGGGGCGGGGCAGGCGAGACAACGGATCGTGCGGGAAGACGCACGATCCGTTTTTTTGTCGAGGCTAGCGGGGGGCGACTGGCCCGATCGTTGAGCGGTTTTTTTTAACTGCGTTCCCCCAACGGAACGAATTCGCGCGGGGGTGAGCCGATATAGATCTGCCGCGGGCGGTAGATTTTTGTTTCCCGATCCTCCCGCATTTCTTTCCACTGGGCAATCCATCCGGGAAGCCGTCCCAAGGCGAACATCACGGTGAACATGTTGGTGGGAATGCCAAGGGCGCGGTAGATGATGCCTGAATAGAAATCGATATTGGGATAGAGATTACGGCTGACGTAATACTCGTCATGGAGAACAATCTCTTCGAGATTGCGGGCGATTTCGAGCAAGGGATCCTTGACGTTGAGCACAGATAGAATACCGTCGCAGGCTTTTTTGATGATCGTGCCGCGGGGATCGAAGGTCCGGTAGACCCGGTGACCGAAGCCGGAGAGGCGGAAGGGGTCATTTTTGTCCTTTGCCTTGGCGATGTATTTCTTGTAATCGTTGTTATCCTTATGAATTGCTTCAAGCATCTGAATCACCGCCTCATTGGCCCCGCCATGGAGCGGTCCCCACAGGGCGTTGATGCCCGCCGAGATGGAGGAATACAGGTTGCCACCGGCGCTGCCGACCAGACGGACCGCTGAGGTCGAGCAGTTCTGTTCATGGTCGGCGTGGAGAATCAGCAGTTTGTTGAGGGCCGCCACCACCTCGGGACGGACAATATAAGGTCGTACCGGGGTGTTGAACATCATATTGAGGAAATTGCCACAATAGGAAAGGTCGTTGCGCGGGTATACAAGCGGATGACCTATGGATTTTTTATAGGAAAAGGCAGCAATAGTCCGTATTTTTGAGATGAGGCGACTGGCGGTCATGTCGATGTTCTCCAGCGGATCGTCGCTCATTTCCGGGTAGTAATTATGGAGGCTGTTGACCATCACCGAAAGGATGGACATGGGAGAGGCGTTGGGTGGAAAATGATCGAAGAAATGGATCATATCCTCATGAATCAGGGCGTGGTGTTCAAGCAGCGTTCTGAAGCTTTCCAGTTCTTCGCGGTTTGGCAGTTTGTTATGGAGGAGCAGGTAGGCTACTTCTATAAAAAGACATCGCTCGGCTAAATCTTCAATTGCATATCCTCGATAGAGCAGGATACCTTTGTCACCGTCAAGATAGGTAATGGTGCTGTTGCAGGAGGCCGAGTTTTTAAAGCCCGTGTCATAGACGGTGTAACCGGTTGTTCGCAACAAGCCGCGAATATCAATGGCCTTGTCTCCCTCCATTCCTGTAATGAGAGGTAAAAGATATTTTTTCCCGTCGATGATCAATTCTGCTGTCTGGGCGTGGTTATTTTCAAGCATATGCATGTATCTCCTGCAAAGGGATGATCAGACTCTCAGATGGTATTGCTAAGGCACCCGCACTCCTGAATTTGTGTGCGCTCAAACGATCGCAGCGGGTTCCTTCCTCAGCGTTTCGGGAAAGATTGTTAGGAGAATGAGCGACCGGGCGGCGGATACCGTGAACTCGGACGATTGCTTGATATCGGCGCACTTGCTACGATAGTTTGCACCTTATCGTATTTGACGGCTTAATTCAACACAGGGGGCAGCCTTCTGTAGAATCCAGTGGGTGAAGGGTGTTTGCCCTGTTCTCGAAAGAGGTGTATTGTCCCAGGTTGTTTTAGTATCGCAACGAATACCCCAGGTACCTTGGTGGAGGATGCCGGTACGGGTGTGGATAACAGATAAAAGTGAAAAGACGGAAGGAATGAGATGATAGAGGAATTAAACGAAAAGAAAAAAGCAATCATCGAGGCAATGGATCACGCCGTCCCCGAAGAGAACCGAACGGAGGCCGAGGATGTCCTGGAGTTATATAATGAAGATCTGATCGGCCTGACCCTCTTGCAGGAGTTTTACAGCTACCTACCGGAGGCGCGGGAAGATTGGGTTCGCGAAATTCGGGTGGTAAACCGTCAACACGGTATTTTTTTACTGGCAGCCGTTACCGTTCAGGAAAAGTATCAGTATCTGGTATCAAGCGAGGGGATCGAATTTCAAGGTCGGCTGACCGATGGTTTCCTTGAGCATGAACTGCTTGATTTTTTTGGGTATGACAGTGCCGCCGCCTTCAAAGAGGTGTGTGCCGCTGCGGAAACCTTACCCATCTATGAGCCGCTGCAACTTGATGAAGATATCTGCCCGGCTTGCCATGCCCTTGTCGGTGAGTACCATGAGTTGGGTTGTCCGGTAGAGATTTGTCCCTGGTGCGGGGGGCAGCTTATTCATTGTGATTGCCGGTATGAAAAATTAGGGCTGGACGCGATGGTGTCTGAAGAGGAATTGCTGCAATTTGAAGTACTGCTCGAGGAGCGGGGTAGGCTCCCCTATTCTACGGAACAACGTCCTAGCTTTGCCAACGATGGTCCGAATAGCGTCTTTGACTAGGCGGGTGGAGGGTGTCGCACCGTTGGTGACAGAAAATCGAGACTGCGTGGTCTGGTGATTTTAAAGGATGAGCTCTGCGAATTTTCTGTGAAACCCAGTATAATAGTGCAAGGGGTACCTCGGGCACCCCTTTTTTTGTCATTTTTTTACCCGTTGGTTTTCCAAATAGCGAAAGAGGTCCGAGTCAGTGGAAAGAACCAGAGAGGTATTTTTGGTGATGATGTACCGGTAGCTCTCCAGGCTCTTTTGAAAGGCGTAAAATTCGGGATGGCTCGAATAGGCCTGCGCGTAAATACGGGCAGCTTCCGCATCCGCCTTACCGCGGATCTCAGTGGCCTCGCGCTGTGCGGTTGAGGTTATTTCTTGGAGTTCGCGGTCCACCCTGCCCAGAATCTCGGCTTTTCGGCCTTCACCGGTGGAGCGTTTTTCCGCTGCAATTCGTTTCCGTTCGGAAATCATCCGATCATAGACTTTCAGGCGGACAGACTCAATATAGAGCACCCGCTTGAACATGATATCCATCAGCTCAATGCCGTATTGCGGTGTTATTTTCGCGGCGTCGTCAAGCACCATCTGGCTGATTTTGTCTCTTCCCACCTTGGGGGGAAGGACCATGTCTCGCGACTCAACCACTGCTGCCATGAAGTCCGGTGACCAATCGGAACTGCGGATGATCTCGATCAGATTATTTTTATTAACCAGGTCGCGCACCGTACCATCAAGAATATCATCCAGCAGGGTCATCGCTCTCTTTTCCGTACCCACAGCCTGGAGGAAGCGAAGGGGGTCGGCAATGCGCCAGCGTGCGGTATTCTCCATGTAGATGAAGGTCTTGTCATTGGTGGGGATTTGGTTGGGATCACCATTCCAGGTGAGAACCCTCTTGTCAAAATATTGCACCTGCTGGATGAAGGGGGTCTTGAATTTAAGGCCAGCCTCGGTAACCGAGGCGCCAACCGGAGCACCGAACTGCGTGATAACAGCCTGTTGGCCTTCCGGGAGAATAAAGAAGCCATCCCAGAGGGTGATGGCTACAGCGGTGATGATGACCAGGAGGATGAAACGAAGTATTTTTTGCATATAATCGTGTCGTTTGAAGAATTAGAAGAGTTATAAGAGCAGTCCACCCCGCAAGGGATGTGTGTTATTTTGTGTCGGCCGCTGGTGGTTCTTTGTCTGTTTTCCTGCTGAGGTCGAGTAAAGGGAGGATGTTCTGCTGGTTCTTGTCCATGACATAGACATGCTCGACCCGGGGGAGGATATCCTGCATTGCCTCGAGATACATCCGTTGCCTGGTGACCTCCTCGGCTCCCTCGTATTCCTCGACAATAGCTTTGAAACGATTGGTCTCGCCGTTGGCCCGATTGATTCGCTCCGCCGCATACCCACGCGCTTCTTCAATGATTTGCTTGGCGCTGCCCCCTGCCTTGGGGATTACTTTGTTATAGGTCTCTTCCGCCTCGTTGATCAATCGCTTCATATCCTGGTCCGCTTCATTGACCTCGTTGAATGCCGGTTTGACTTGCTCGGGCGGGTTGATATCCAGGAGTTGAAGGGTAACGAGGGTGACGCCGCATTGCAGCCTATCCATCTGGCTCTGCAACTCCCGTTTGGCATTGGCGGCCAGCACCTCACGGTTACTCAGGACATAGTCGAAATCCATGTTGCCGACAATCCGTCGGGTGACGGTTTCTGAAGCATCGCGGACCATCTGGGAGACATCGCGCACCTTGAAGAGATAATTGACAGGGTCGTTGACCTTGTACTGCACGATCCAGGCAACCTCGATCACATCCTTGTTACCAGTGAGCATGAGGGCCTCCATGCCAAACCCTTTCCGGTCAAAGGAACTGTTCACTCCCGGCGCACGGGTTCGGAATCCGAATTCCTCTTTGCGGACGCTTTCGACATCTACCTTGGCCAATTCTTCAATGTAGGGGATTTTGAAATGCAAACCGGATTGAGCGGTCCGGCTATATTTCCCTAAACGGAGCACAATTCCGACCTCGCCGGGCTTGATGGTGTAAAAGCTGGAAAAGATGGCTTGCACGACAAAAAGCGCCGCAACAATGGCGGTGATTTTCCCTGCACCTGAGAGGAAATTAGGTTGCTCTTCGGGGGGAGAACTGCCCTGCTTGTCTTGCGAAGGCTTTTGTTCCTTCCCGGCGAAGGAATCTCTGATTTTTTGGATAAGAACGGCAAGCAGATCTTCAGGCCCGGTGGGCTTCTTTTTCTGGCCCCAGGGAGGTTGTTCATTCATCGGCATGGATACAACTCCAGTTGTTGAACTTGGCAATAGATTGAAAGGGAAACCAGCGGACTGGTAATAACAGAAGCCTGCTTGGGGGAGGCGGTTTGGCCTGGTCCTCGGTACAGGAACTTGCAAGCAACCCTTATCTTATGCACTCCGAACCACTACGTCAAATAAGATCGAACCGGGCGTGGGGATTTCTTGTTGTTGCCCATTATTTTACTGGGAGATCACCGAATGGGGATCAACTCAAGGCGAGGATCCAGCAAAAGAGGAAGCCCGCCAAGGAAATCGAAAAGAGGAGGGGTTGGAGTGACGTGTTTGATTTTTTTGCAAACACATCCGTGCAGCACAGGAGAATGCCGCTGATGATGCCGCAGATAAAACCGAAGAAATGAGCGCCCAAATCGGTCTGCACCCCTTCGCTACCGAGAAAGGCCAAGAGACCTGCACCTGCACCGAGCGGCAATATGAATCCTTTGACTGGGTTCCCCTTAAGGCGGATAAGTTGCAAACCTGTGAATATGCCGATGGCGGCAAAGACCGAGGTGGAAAATCCCACTGAAATATGGTGGTGCTGGCGCAGGAGAATATTCAAGAGGTTACCGGTAAATCCATTGAGGAGCAGGAGCAGCCAGGCCCATCCGTATCCCACTGTTTTGCTGAGAAAGTGAATCATGGCACCGCCAATGAGGCAGTTGCCGAGGAGGTGGACCAGGTCGGCATGCAGGGTGAGGGCCGTCACGAGACGCCACCATTCTCCATGGTCAAGAATGGCAATGCTGTCGATCGCTCCTCGCGCAAACCATCGGCTACTGGTCGACCAGGAACCGGTATGGAGGGAAAAAAGGGCAAAGAGCCCCATCATCAGCAAGGTGAGCGGGGGCTGTGGATGAACAATCGGGCGGGGTGGTGGCGGCGGAGGCCAATCGAGGTTTTCCGTACGGTACTCGTTCAGATGGAAGAGGGCCGATTCTGCGTCCTGATCAGCGACCAGTAATTCATGGGTCCGCTCATCAAGCATATGCTCAATCCCGACGGCGGACAATACCAGTGCAAGGGATTCGAGTCGGCCTGCTTCCGGGCCGGCAATCTGCACGAGGTACTGTTCTCCACCCTTTTTGGGAATCATCGTCTCCGGCTCCGGTTTTTTGTAGGGATAGTAAATCGAGGCAGTCGTGGCGAAAATGGACGGAGGTGCTCTGAACGTAAAATCTTGACAATGGATATATTGTTATTAAAGTTACTAAGATTTACTGTTGACAGGGTTGTGCGGGTGTTGATCCGGCCCTGTAATATCCAGCTGGGGCTACTCCTGCTGCCTTTTGACAATGTACTTATGGAAAATTGATTATGCTTGCATTAATGAAACGATGTACTCCCTTCCTGCTGATTTTTTTCGCGCTATCTTTTATGGAGGCCGGGATTACCACTGATTACAGCGAAGCACGCTCCATGTCCGGTGGAAGGTCCTTCAGCAGTCGGCCCACCAGCCGACCGGCACCTAGCCAAATGAACCAAGGACAATCGCAAGGGCAACCCGGTGGTTTTGGTAGGGGGCTGATGGGTGGTCTTGTCGGCGGAGCCTTAGGTGGTATGCTGTTAGGGAGCCTTTTTGGGGCGAGTGGCAGCGGCATGGGCATTCTGCCTCTGCTGCTTCTTGGGGGTGCCGGCTATTTTCTCTACAAGCGTTTTGCCAATCGACCGGCTGCGCCGTCGGGCTCCGGCTCTCAAACGCCTTTTGGGGCCAATCTATTTAAGGGAGGTGCCGGTGGCTTTGGCGGGAATTCTGTTCCTCCTGTGCCCCCACCCATCCCGCCGATT
>JBBRBT010000064.1:0-19534 GCA_038205495.1 Desulfobulbales bacterium | reverse complement strand
CGTGCTTCATCCGTGCGGCTTTTGCTCAGTCGCTCCAATTCATGCCTGTCCTTCGCTGTACAGGTGATAGCTATGGCTACTCGTGACATCTTGACCTCCATTGGCGTGTGGGTAGTGGAGGTATAGTAATTAATATCGTTATTTAATGCAATTAAACACTAGGTTCACTTTTTTTAGCGCATTTATTGTCTCGTCTGCCCCTCCTGCAGTATTAATTTTCAGGCAATCACCTTTCCTTGCCCTGGTAACTCTTTTGGGGGCGCCGCTCGTTTTTCAAGAAACAATTGATACGCAGTGAACCGCAACCCACAGGAAAACATGCTTTATTAGCGCCAACTATATGAGCACTATCAGCGACTCGATCAGGTGAGTCTGTATGTGAAAACTTGGAGGAGGAACGGGTCTCGTTATGAAATCTATACCGGGAGGAATGGCGGCGTTTATAAAGAAAATCTGACAATTCTTAAAATAAATCTTATATTTTTACATAATTTGTTACCAACAAGAGTTGGAGACGATGGAATTATTTTTCCTGTTTCTTCTTTTCCGAAGGTGATGTACACGCAACCTTCTTACCTGAAGAGGATTTTGCTGCTATGTCAGTCACTCGTGTCATTTCCTTTCTTCTGTTTTTTTTCTCGTCGATCTCCGGAGTGCTGGCCCTAGGGGCTGATTTTGCTCCCGTAGCGGAGCGCCTCGAATCACTCGTTGTTTTGGCGGTGACCAACAATCCCGAGGTCAGGGCCTCTGCGGAACGCTGGCAGATGAGCGTGGAACGGGCTCGGCAGGCAGGGGCGCTTGAAGATCCGATGATAATGCTTCGCGTTCAGAATGCCTTGATTCGCGATCCGCTTGATTTTAAGCGTGACGCCATGACTGCCAAGGTGATCGGTATCAGCCAGAAGCTGCCCTTTTACGGCAAGCGCGCCCTGATGACGGAAGAGGCCGGATTCGAGGCTGAAGCGGAACGCTGGGTGGTTGAGGAGCGGCGGCTCGAACTGCGGCGGATGGTTAAAGAGACTTGGTACCAGATCTACCTGATTGATCGTTCCCTGGAGACGGTTGCCGCCACCATCAGGTTGTTGGACGATCTCACCCGTCTGGCTGAATCCATGTACGGGGTGGGCAAAACCGAACAACAGGAGATTTTTCAGGCCCAGTTGGAACGTTCAAAGATGGAAGAGATGCGCATCGGCCTGGAACAAAAACGGCGCTCCCTGGTCGCCACCATCAATACTTTGGCGTACCGCCCGCCGGAAATCGCCATCCCCCTGATCCCCAAAACATCCCTGCCCCCGTTTTCTTTTTCGGCCGCCGAGCTTGAGAGTCTGGCTCTGGCCCATCGTCCAGCACTGAGGTCCCTGAAGGCAAAAATTGACAAGGCCGAGAGCGGCTCCAAGCTGGCCGAGAAAGAACTCTATCCCGATTTCACCGTTTCTCTGGAATACATGCAGCGTGACCCGGCCATGGATACCCCGGGCGATGACATGTACGGGGCGCAATTGTCCTTTAATCTGCCGATTCAATCGGACCGACGGCATGCTAAAATTGCCGAAATGCAGGCTTCCAAACGGATGGCCGTCCAGGAATTAGCGGTCCTGCAGAACCAAATCCGTTTGGCCATCAGTGACGGCTTGGCTCAACTTGAACGCAGCCGCAAACTGACCAGGCTCTACGACAAGGGTATTCTGGTTCAGGCAAACGGAGCAATCGAGTCGGCCATGGCCGCGTACCGGACCGACAAAGGTAAATTTTCCGAGGTACTCTCCAGTCGTATGGCCCTGTTCAATTTCGAACGGGAATACCATGGAGCCATGGCCGAGCACCAGATGCAGCTGGCGGTGCTTGAAAACACTGTCGGCACCCCCTTGCTGCCAGCACCCTAAAGGGCAACCAGAATCATGGCCACCCCCGTTTTTCTTAAGGATCATTGATGAGAGCAACAATGAGTGTGAAGGCGATAGTGGTGATCATCGGATTGGCCCTGGCCCTTAGCGGCGGGTATCTTGTCGGTCTTAATCGTCATGAACATGGCACTGCGATTCCCGTAACTGGTCAGGTGGCCGTCAAGGTCCAGTATACCTGCAGCATGCATCCGTTTATCATCCGGGATGCCCCCGGTGCCTGCCCAATATGCGGCATGGCCTTGACCCCGATTAAGGCGGCAAACAGCGGTAGCGCTTCCACTTCCCAGGCGCAGCAATGGCGCTCGCCGATGGATCCGACCTATGTGCGGGATGCGCCGGGAAAGGACCCCCAGGGACATGCTCTGGTGGCGGTGCAGAAAGAAGGAGCGGCCTTAGAGGGGATTCGGATCGATCCGGTGACCCTCCAAAACATGGGAGTGCGGACTGAGAAGGTTGTCAAACGCAGGATGCAGCGCACCATTCGTACCGTTGGCTTGGTGACGATTGCCGATGATCGGCAATTCTCCATCAACGCCAAGATTGAGGGCTGGGTTGAGCGGCTCCATGTTAACCAGCAGGGCCAACCGGTGCGAAAGGGGCAACCGTTACTGGAGATCTACAGCCCCGAACTGGTGGCCGCGCAGCAGGAATATCTGCTGGCTGTGGCAAACAGGCGGCGGCTGGCTGCCAGCCCCTATCTCGAGATAGCTGACGGCGCTGGCCGTTTGCTTGAAGCCGCTCGCACTCGTCTGCGCTACTGGGACATCAGTCCTGAGCAGATCCGCACCCTGGAACGATCCGGCCAGGTGTCGAAAACGCTGACACTTTTTAGCGAACAGGCAGGTGTTGTGACCAGCAAGAAGGTGGTGGCGGGGGCGCGGATCATGGCTGGCGAGGAACTGCTTCAGATCGCCGATCTCTCCAAGGTCTGGATCAACGCCGATATTTATGAATATGAACTCCCCTGGGTCAAGGCTGGGCAGGCGGTGCAGGTGGAATTGCCCTCTCTCACCGGCAAAGTGATTGACGGCACGATCGCCTATCTCTATCCCACCATGGACAACGAAACCAGGACCGTCAAGGCCCGGATCGAGGTGGCCAATCCCGGAGGGGAGCTGAAGCCGGCCATGTACGCCAATGTCAGCATCATCGCCGGGGCAGGGGAGGAGACGCTGACCATCCCCCTGAACGCAGTGCTCAGTTCCGGCAAGGGGCAGACGGTCTTTGTGGCTTTGGGGGCAGGTCGGTTTGCGCCGCGCGCAGTGAAAAGCGGTGTGCGCGACGATGACGGCTTCATCCAGATTCTCTCCGGCCTCAGTGAGGGCGAGGCGGTGGTGGTCTCCGCCCAGTTCATGCTTGACTCGGAAAGCAGGCTGCGCGAGGCTCTGGACAAAATGATCGGCCCGACTACGGAGGAGGCCGCCGCCCCTCACTCGGAGCACGGCTCCACGACAAAGCAGGACGAATACGGAGAGGTGTCTCCCGGGAACAAGGCCGCTACCAAGGCCTTGGACGATTTGTTTAAATGAGCGGAACAACCCTGCTGAGCCCTGGGAGCAGATATGCTTGAAACCATCATCGCCTGGTCGATTCGCAACAAGTTTTTGGTGGTTCTGGCGACCCTGTTTGTGGTGATCTCAGGCGTCTATTCCCTGCGGCAAACAGCGGTGGACGCCATCCCCGACCTGTCGGATGTCCAAGTGATCGTCTTTACCGAGTATCCCGGTCAGGCGCCCCAGGTGGTGGAAGACCAGGTGACCTACCCCCTGACCACCCGCATGCTCTCGGTTCCGGGCGCCAAGGTGGTACGCGGCTACTCCTTTTTTGGCACCTCCTTTGTCTATGTTATTTTTGAGGACGGCACCGACATCTATTGGGCGCGTTCCCGGGTGCTCGAATACCTGAGCGCCACCTCGGCCAGTCTGCCTCAAGGGGTGACCCCGACGCTTGGCCCCGATGCCACCGGGGTTGGCTGGATTTATGAATACACCCTGGAGAGTAATCGGCATAACCTCCAGGAATTGCGTTCCCTCCAGGATTGGTTCCTGCGCTACGAACTGACCTCCGTCCAGGGGGTCTCGGAAGTCGCGAGTCTCGGCGGCTTTGTCAAGCAGTACCAGGTGGCGGTTGATCCCAACAAGCTCTCAGCCTACAAAATACCGATCACCGAGGTGATGATGGCCATCAAACGGGCCAACCTCGATGTCGGCGGCGGAGCCCTCGAAATGGGCGAGACCGAGTTTATGGTTCGCAGTCAGGGATATATTCAAACCCTTGCCGATCTCGGTAATATCGTGGTCATGGCCACCGGCGAGGGCACGCCGGTTTTGGTGAAAGACTTGGCCGAGGTCCGGCTCGGTCCGGAGATGCGGCGCGGCGTTGCCGAGTGGGACGGGCAGGGGGAGACGGTCGGCGGCATCATTGTCATGCGTTTTGGCGAAAATGCGCTCCAAACCATCGAGCGAGTCAAGGCCAAGCTGGAAACTCTGAAAGCAGGCCTGCCGGAAGGGGTCACCATCAAAACCGCTTATGACCGGTCCGGGTTGATTGAGCGGGCCGTGGCCAATCTGCAAGAAAAGCTGTTGGAGGAATCCCTGGTCGTTGCCGTGGTGACCCTGCTTTTTCTTGGTCATCTATCCAGTGCGCTGGTCGCGATCTGCACCCTGCCGGTGGCTGTTTTGCTGGCCTTTGTGATCATGCACGCCCAGGGGATCAACGCCAATATCATGAGTCTGGGGGGGATTGCCATTGCCATCGGCGCCATGATCGACGCCGCCATTATCATGATTGAAAATGCCCACAAGCATCTGGAGCGCGATCGCGATCGTAAGCCCCATTGGCAGATCATCTTGGACGCCGCCAGCGAGGTCGGGCCGACCCTTTTTTATTCGCTCCTGGTGATCACTGTTTCTTTTGCGCCGGTTTTCACCCTCACCGAACAGTCCGGCCGCATGTTTAAGCCGCTGGCCTTTACCAAGACCTATGCCATGGCGGCCGCAGCGCTGCTCTCGATCACCCTGGTGCCGGTGCTCATGGGCTGGTTCATCCGTGGCCGGATCAAGCCGGAGTCCGCCAATCCCCTCAACCGGATCTTGATTCGCCTCTACCATCCGGTGGTCGATTGGGTCCTCCGGTGGCGCAAACTGACCCTGCTGCTGGCTCTATCTGCCATGCTCTCCCTTGTCTGGCCGCTGTCCAAAATGGGATCGGAATTCATGCCGCCGCTCTACGAGGGCGATCTCCTCTACATGCCGACCACTTTGCCGGGATTGTCGGTGACCAAGGCCAAGGAAATCCTGCAACAGACCGACCGGATTATTCGTCAATTTCCCGAGGTGGACCATGTCTTCGGCAAGGTCGGGCGAGCCGAAACCGCCACCGACCCGGCGCCGATGATGATGCTCGAGACCACAATTATGCTCAAGCCTGAGGGTGAGTGGCGACGGGTGCCGACCATGCGCTTTTACTCCACCTGGCCAGGGAAAATGGAGTGGGTCAAGAGCCTTCTGCGCCGCCTTTGGCCGGAAGAACAGACCCTGACCGTCGATCAGTTGATTGACCGGCTCAACAGCGCCATCCAGTTTCCCGGCTTGACCAACGCCTGGACCATGCCGATCAAAACCCGGATCGACATGCTCTCCACCGGCATCAAAACTCCGGTAGGCATTAAGGTCATGGGCAATGATCTGGCGACGCTCAGCCGGATAGGTTCGGAGATCGAGGCCCTGGTCCGTGCCCTGCCGGGGACGCTCAGCGCCATTTCTGAGCGGACTTTGGGCGGCAACTATCTCGATATCAAGATCGATCGCGCCAAGTCGGCCCGCTACGGTATCAATGTCGGCGTGATTCAGGAGATCATCCAGACTGCGGTGGGCGGCATGGCAGTCACCGAAACGGTCGAGGGGTTGGAGCGCTATTCGGTCAATGTTCGCTATGATCGCGATTTCCGCAGCGATCCCGAAGCGTTGCAAAGAGTGCTGGTACCGGGGCTTGGCGGCAGGCAGATTCCTCTGGCGCAGCTGGCCGAGATCAGTATTAGCCATGGACCGGACAGCATCAAGAGCGAGAACGGCCGCCGTACTGCCTGGGTGTATGTCGACATACAAGGCAGGGACATCGGCACTTACGTCGAGAATGCCCGCAAGGCGGTGGCGGCACATATCAAACTGCCCGCCGGCTACAATATCGTCTGGAGCGGCCAGTTCGAGTACATGGAAAAGGCAAGGGCGCGGCTCATGGTCATCATCCCGCTGACCGTGCTGATTATCTTCGTTATTATTTATTTGAGCACCAAAAGCCTGATCAAGACCGGCATTGTTTTTCTTGCCGTGCCTTTTTCCCTGGTGGGTGCTTTCTGGCTGCTCTATCTGCTCGACTACAACACCTCAATCGCTGTCTGGGTGGGGATCATCGCCCTGGCCGGTTTGGATGCGGAAACCGGGGTTGTGATGCTGCTCTATCTCGATTTGGCCCATAAACTCTGGGGCGATCAGGGCAGGATGCGCACGCGCGGCGATCTTGTTCAGGCCATCCATCACGGCGCGGTCAAGCGTATTCGGCCCAAGGTCATGACTATTGCAGTGATCATTGCCGGTCTTCTTCCCATCATGTGGAGCCACGGGGCTGGAGCGGATGTGATGAAGCGTATTGCTGCCCCCATGGTCGGCGGCGTGGTCACCTCCGGCCTGATGGAACTGCTGGTCTATCCGGTTCTCTTTTATCTCTGGCGAGCCCGGCGGCTCGATTCCAGCCTGGTCGCCAGTGCAGAGGCACCTGTGCATGAAGACAACCGTGTTATCAACCCTCCTCACCTTGAGGAATCACCTAAGGAGCATCAATTATGAAACGCGGACTGAGTATTTGCGCCATCCTTTCCATTTTGACCCTGCCGGTGGGCGCCACGCTGGCCCAGAACACCGGCGACCACGGTGGTCATGCCATGAAGGAGCAGCAGGACGATCATGGTTCTATGACCAAGCCGCGCACCAAGAGCATCATGGTGGGCGAGCAGACAGTGGAGGGTGTCAAGGCCATGGTTCACCTCAATGATGTCGGTGCCATGATGGCCCAGATGGGAATGAAAGAGAATTATCACTTCATGGTCATGTTGAACGATGCAACCACAGGTGCTGCGGTTGAACAAGGGGCGGTGGCGGTGAAGATCACGGATCCCAAAACAGGGAAAACGGGCGAGGCGATTCCCCTGATGGGGATGGGCGGCCATTTCGGGGCCGATGTTATCCTGCCGGTCAAGGGCGAGTATCGCTTTGAGGTGGGCAGCAAACTGGCTGACGGCAAGAAGCGCCAGTTCACCTTTCAATACACAATACAATAGGCTTTTCGGAGGATGGGAAGAACCGACACCGGGCCGCATGCAAACCCTGCAATGGTGTCGGTTCTCTCCGGATGCTGTCAGCTGTGCAACTCAAGCAGGGCGGCGCTGAGATCGGTATGCAGTTCCGCCACGGTTTCATAAAAGACCTCGGTGCCCGCGGAAAAATGGAGCAGGATGTTGTTGAGCGAATCAGGAATATACGGGAAGATCTTTTTTAGGTTGACCACTCGATTGCGGGCGAGCAGGGAAAAGTCAGAAGGCGTGAGCGTCCGCACCACGGCTTCCCCCATGGTCGGATCGGCAAGAATCTCCCGTGGGTGATAATCCCCCCGGGCGGTGAGATAAATCAGGATGTTGCCCAGCTCGAACAGGTCCAGGGCAAAGGGTTTTTCCGGCAGATAGAAATCATAGTCAAAATCGATCCAGTAATAGAGGCCGGTGTTGCGGTCGACAAAGATATGATCCCGTCGGATGTCGCCGTGGCGGAAGCCGTTGCTGTGGAGAAAGCCGATGGCCCTTAGGCAGCCAAGGAACTGTTCGAGGATCAGGGGCAGTTGGTTGGAAAAATAGTCCCGATGGGTGCTGTCGCTGTGGATGACCTTGTCCAGGCGGAGACCGCTGACCGGAATCAGTACCCGTACCAGATTGCCGACGGCATCCAGCAGCGTTTCGCCCTGCATGAAATGGGGCTGCCCCTGCACCAGTTCGAGAATTCTTGCCTCTTTTTCCGGGCTGCGGTAGCAGGTGATCGCGAATTGGCCGAGACGCATGTCAAAGGTTTCTTTGAAGACCAGTTTGACGATATAATTCTTCCCTGTCGCCAGATCCTCGACCTTGGGCACCCAGGGCTTGATCTGTTCGTCCACCCCGAACCGTCCTTCCTTGGTGTAGGAGGTGATCAGGAAATAGCGGCCTTCTACGGCAATGATATCGCCGTAATCGATGGACGTGAAATCCGTGGTATCGGTGTAGACCCGCGAAGGCCGCCGCAGGCTGCGGGTGACCCGGTGTTCTTTCAGGTTGCGGGCGACGGGCTCCGGTAACGAGGCGATGGAGGTATAGGCAGCCATCAGCCGATCACCCACACGGCGATGTCCCTGCCATTATGGATCAGGGCGTTGGAGATGGAGCCGAAGAGGAATTCCTCAGCCTTGGAGATGCCGCGTTTGCCAACGACAATGGTACCGTAATTCTCCCGCACCTGCAGGTCAAGGATGGCGGCACTGATGGACTGTTGCCCCGCGATCTGGCAGCGGGACGTGATGGATTGAGCAGCAATACCGTGGCCTTGGAGAATTTTCTTGGCCTGGGCGAAGAGCATCTTGGCCTTTTCTTCCTGCTCTGTCTTGTACTCATCCAGGGGCGCTCCGGACTGGTAGTAATCGGGCGGCGGTTCGGGGTAGACATGGAGCAGGCAGAGTTGCACCTCCGCAAGATGACCGGCGATACTGCCTACATACTCAATCGCGTTGATTGATCGTGGGGATTCGTCGATGGCAATGATGATCCGTTTCCAGTCACTCATGTGGAGCCTCCGTGGTATCCGTGGGATGATGGAGAGTGCCCGGCAGTGGGCATTCGATCAAGGTGTTGTAACAATAAATATTTTTGGTGGTGAAAACAACAGGTCCCTCCCTGGTGCCAGGCTTTTTTGACCCAAAGATCCGGTGGGCGGTTCAGGCTTCCGTCTGTCCGGCGGCATGCACGAAAAAGAGTTTCCAGGTATCCGTGGCGTTGAGAATTGCCGCACCGATGGTTTTGCCGTCCCAGCCTGTATTTTCCCATCGAGGTTGAACATGGAGGACAGGTATCCCTGGATTATCGCTAGAGAAAACCGTCAGATTTCCGGCGCTCCGATAGAGCTGTTCCGGAAGATTGCGCAGGCAGATTCCGCAGGGAGAAATGTTTTCGATCAATGCGGTGGCGCAGAGGCAGCCATCGGTAACCTGGACCGTGGTGTCGGCGAGTTGGATGCGGGGATGTCGGCGTTTGTCAGTTGCCGTCATCCGCTGGCTGCTCGATCCCTCTTCGAGACGGGCCGGGTTAAACCAGGGAGAAAGGGCCGCGGTGAGTTGTGTCAATCGCAGCCTGATAGTCCGAAACAGCCGTTGGAGAGGCGGCTCGGGTGTGGGGCGGCGCGATAGACTTGTTGTGGGAGGAAACACCATGGTATTCCCTTGTCAATGTCGGGAGTTTGAAGGCAATGGCCTCTGATTGAGCCAATCGTTCTCCATCTACTATAAAGGACTGGGGCTTTTTAAGGCAAAGGAAAAATGGAGAATTGATACCAAGGTCCTGTTGGCAAATAATTGGACAACAGCGCATCGATTTGGGTCAGGTTTGGTTGTGGCAATGGAGCGAAACCGCAGGCGTTGAGGTTGGTTGAAAAGAAGGGGCCCCCACAGTGGTCGTATCAACCTGCAGGAGATGCATGAATGAAAAACTCACCGGAAGTGGTCGCTACCCAAAAGGTTTCTTTTAAGGGCTGCAACTCGGCCAGCTGGTTCTATCAATGCTGAGCAAAAGGGGCTTCATCATGGCCCGCTCTCTATGGGAAAAGAGTGATTATGAAACTTCCAAAGCCAGGGGAACAGGTCTCCTTGTTGCAAATAAAAGAAATTTGCCTGTCCTTCTCTTTGATGAAACTATGGGGAAAAATTGCAAACGATCCTCCCCATAAACCATTTTGTTCTGATGGCTGTTCGCTCTGGTTCAACAAATGGAAAGAATTTGACCTCTATTCAGCGTGTTTCATCCACGATTTAAAATACTGGTCAGGCTATCCCGGCGAGGAAGTAGAACGGTTGATTGCCGATGCCGAATTGATGATCGAAGTAGCTCAGGCTATGGGGTCAACAAAAATGGCGGAAATAATGTTTGCTGGTGTTAGAGTTGGTGGAGGTGAATGGATGAAAGCTTCTTTTTCATGGGGGTTTGGGCGAGTATGAAATGAGGGGACAAATCGCTTTTAACGTTGGATGAACACAAGATATCAATAACCTAAGAGATAATGAAGACGGTTTATAGTGCCCCAAACATCGCGCTGGTAAGCATTTTCCAGAACATCTTGGAAGGCTACGGGATCAGGTGCTGGATTAAAAACGAATTTCTCTTTGCTGGAATCGGTGAAATCCCGCCTATCGAATGTTGGCCGCTCTTATGCGTTAGCGCGGATGATTTTGCGGAAGCAAAACGAATTGTCGACGAAGCCCTTGCAGATAAAGATATGTCCGTTTGGAAATGTGCTTCATGTGGCGAAGAAATCGAGGGGCAATTTACAGAATGCTGGAATTGCGGAAAAAGCTGCCCTTTGTAAAGACGGATACCGCCAAGGAAGAATACGAATTTGTTCCGTGCGACAGCCACTGCATCCCTCGTCGTTCTGTGCGTGGCGGCAGCCGTGGTCCAAGCGGAGCAAGCAAACTCGATGTTGGGTTTGCACGACAAGGGCATGAAGTGAATCGGTGTTAGCGAGACCCGGCCTTGCTGTTCTGATTTGAATCAGGAGGAATTTCCTCGTCCGGGTATCGGTTGCAGATAACGGTTGGCGACCAGATTGCATTGCTGGCATTTGTTCTTCCGGGTGCTTATTGTCGCACCTGATCAAGTTATGCAACCCTGCAGATTGGAAATGCGAAGAATCGCGTTATCAAGCAAGCTCATTTACTTTAAGGAAAACGAATATGAAAGATAGGGACTACCTGGAAGAGACCGGCAAATTAATGGAACGGATTAAACAAGGGGCATTCCTTACCGTTAAGGCCGACGACATTGTCAATACCATGACAATCGGATGGGCAACAATAGGATATATATGGCAAAAGCCTGTTTTTATGATAGCCGTTAGAGATTCGAGATATACGTTTACTTTGCTTGAAAAAACAGACAATTTCACCGTTACGATCCCTGCCGGTGACCAACAGAACAAAGCTGTTGCGTTTTGTGGGACGAAATCAGGTCGAGATTTTGATAAGTTTACACAATGTAATCTGCTGCAGAAACAAGCAAGATGTACGGAATCTCCCATTATTGACATTCCCGGCATTCATTATGAGTGCAAAATTCTCTATAAATCGGCAATGGATCAAGCTTTTCTCGATAGTGACCTGGAAAATCTCTACCCTCAAAAAGATTACCACACACTCTATTTCGGGGAAATTTTGGCCTGTTATGAGACTGAATGATGTGAGTCCATGTTAAAGTCAAGGGTCGGCAAAAGGACTCGCGGTGTTGTTTGGATCTCCAGTCCGACGTAGACAGGTTATTTCCGCAATCAGGATCCAAACAATTTGGGATTTCTCTTTGCTGTACATGTCAATCAGCTGTGGAAATTGTCCTCTTCTTAGCTGCCAATCTTGACGCCTAGCGTCCCAATATCGTTTCTTTTTCAGATACCTCAATCCACCTGTTGGCAGGATGTGGAAAAGAAACGATATGTCTCTGCACCTGCGCAAGACATTGTGCTCTACAATGCTGAAAAATGGTTAATTTCAGAAGCTGAGTAACCCCTTCCCCCCCCTCACTCCAAAATTTCATCGAAAAATTTCCTTGAATCTGAGTCCCCTTGCCGAGTTGACCAGCATAACCTCAGGAGTCCTTTCCTTTCCTCTCCTTGCCTGAGTACTAGAAAACGAGCGCAGTTGCATAGATATTTATCATTGAAACTTAAATTACTGTAGTGCTGAAAGTGGCAATCAGTCGTTATGTAACTGTTTGTCATTATTATAATAATAAGAAATATTTTGCAATATAAAGTGTTTCTGGTTATGTTGCAGGCATGAAAATATTACTAATATCATTGATGATTACCTTGTCGGTAGTCTCAAGTAGTCAGGCAAAGACAGCAAGTTATAAAGATACGAAATTATCAAACAAAAAGGACGACATTGAAACAATTGTTTCAAAAATTCACATCCTTGAAAGCTCTCAGGGAAAGCGCAATTTTTCAAAATGTAAATCGAAGGGTTTGTTCAATGAGTACGGATTTGGAATTTCCGGGAAAAACTATAAATGCTTTCAAAAGGGAATGGACAGGGAAGCGGTGAAGGATTGGTTCAAGGATAAACTGGATACAAAATCCGTATCTCAGGCGGTATGTCTTTATAACGAGGGTACAAACAAAAACGACTGCCGATATTTTAGGGATTACCTTTCAATCTGATGCACTAGAAGGAGCCCTCGACTTGTAACAAGCTTAGGGCTTTGTGGGGGAAGGGGGATGGGTTAAGAATCCATTTTATCCTGATGGCACCTTAATAATCCATCGCCCCCCAACTCCATCCGCTTCTGCAATCGAGACCACATTGGCTTTCAGCCTCCCTCGCAACCGGTTTTCAGGCCGGGCGGATTTCAACTTTATCTTTCAAAAAGTCCTTCACCGTACCGATCGGGATCTCCTTGCGGTGGAAGATGCCGGCGGCCAGGGCCGCTTCTGCCTTGGTATGGGTGAAGACCGCAAGGAAATGTTCGCTGCTACCGGCGCCGCTTGAGGCAATCACCGGGATGGTGACTGCCGAGCGCACCGCATTGATCAGTTCCAGGTCAAAGCCCGAGTTGGTGCCGTCGCGGTCAATGCAGTTGAGCAGGATTTCCCCAGCCCCGAGTTGTTCGCAGATCACCGCCAGAGTGACCGCATCCAGCTCGCGGCCCTCGCGACCGCCTTTAATGGTGCACTGGTACCAGCAATACTTCTCCCCTTTGGGACCGGCAAGGGCGGTCTCGATCACCTTGTGCTTAACCGCATCGGGGCTAGCGACATAGACCCGGCGCGGATCAATGGAGATGACCACCGCCTGGTTGCCATACACCCTTGCGATCTGTTCGATGGAACTGAGCCCCGTGGCCTTGCCAGTTTTGAGTACTTCCTCGACAATCAGCACCGCATCCGAACCGATGGATATCTTGTCGGCACCGGAGCGGAAGTACTGCGAGGCCACTTCCAGGGCGCTGTAGAAGCGACCGTCCCGGTCGGTGAAATCGCGGATGCCGCCGCCGATGGTCAGGGGGACAAAGACATTTTTCGAGGTCTCTTGGAGGACAGCGAGCATCGGCATGTCCTGGAGCGGAAAATCGCGGAAGCCAGTGATGTTGAGAAAGGTGATCTCATCAGCCCCCTGTTTGTAGTAGTCCTCGGCCAACTCCACCGGTTTGCCCAAATTACGGACCGTACCCTCCTCGCGAACATCGTACTGATCACCCTTGGTGACCACCAGGTCGCCCCGGTCGTTGGTGCGCACATCCAGGCAGGCGATGATCCGTTTGGCCAGGGTCGTAGTTTGTGGGCAGGCGACGGGACAGATGGCCTCGCGGTTGCCAGCAAGGAAATTCTCCAGGACCTGCAATCCTGCCCGGCCGCTCTTTTCGGGATGGAATTGGGTGGCCACCAAGGCGCCTTTCTGAATGGCACTGACAAACTCGTAGCCGTAATCCGTGGTAGTCAGAATTTCGTCCTTGCTTGCCGGTGCCACATGGTAGGAATGGACGAAATAGAATTTTTCATTGCCCTCTAAACCGTTGAACAGCGGGGAGGCCTGCTGCATTTTCAGGCCATTCCAGCCGATGTGCGGAATGGCCAGATCTGTGGTGAAGCGCTGCACCCGGCCGGGGAGGATTCCCAGGCCCGGTTCCTCCGGCGCCTCTTCGCTCGATTCGAACAGGGCCTGAAGGGCGACGCAGATGCCGAAAAAGGGTTTGCCCGAGTGCAGATAGCGGATCAACGGCTCCCGCAGCTGTTTCTGGCGCAGGGTCTGCATCAGGGCGCCGAAGTTGCCGACACCCGGAAAAACAAGGCGTTCGGCGCGGTCAATATCGGCACCGCTGTTGACGAGCACCACGGTTTCGCCGAGGCGTTCTATGGCATTGATAACCGAGCGGACATTGCCGGCGCCGTAATCAAGGAGAGTAATCATGGTTTTTTCTGTTCAGATGCTTGCAAGGAAGGGAGAGAAACAGTACAAGGTCAGGCGTGTCGGCGGTAAACGGTTCATATATCGTTTTTGCCCCGCGCTTGCCGGTCGGTTATGATGTTTGTCATGACTCAGGTTGGTTAGTCGATGAGGCTGCAGTCTGTTGGGCCTTATAAGGACGAAAGAAAGAGATGCCATCGGCCTTGTCGGGCACTTCGCAATCACTCACAGACTCACCATCTACAGACTATCCATTTGAGCAGTTACTAGTTTTTATCAATCGACCGGAAAAAGTGATTAGTAGAGCAGTTTCCGGTTCAAGTCAAGTTCAATTCCGTTTTCAATACTATGCAGGCTATTCTCCTCGCCGCCGGGTACGGCACCCGTTTGCGGCCCTATACCAACCTCCGGCCCAAACCCCTGTTTCCGGTGGTCAATCGACCCCTGCTCCATCTGTTACTTAATCAGCTGCGCAGCTGCGACTGCTCACCCATCCTGGTCAACTGCCACCATTTGGCTGCACAGATTGAGGCGGCCTTGAGGGCCTGGCCCGAGGTGCTCGTCCAGTATGAACCCGAGATCCTCGGCACCGGCGGCAGTCTGCGTAAGGCCTTAAATCGGCTGGACAATGACCCGGTGCTGGTGATGAACGCTGATATCTACCACCGTATTGATCTGGAAAAGGTATACCACCAGCACCTTCTCTCTAAAAACGATATCACCCTGGCGATGCACGATTATCCCCGGTTCAATACGGTGGGCGTGGCGGATGACCGGGTCCGCACCTTTGCAGCCAACGTTGGTGAGCGGCTTGCCTTCACCGGCATCCATGTGGTTGATCCGGAGGTGATCGAGATGATTCCCGAAAACGGTTTTCATCATATCATCGATCTCTATCAGCAACTGGCAGAGCAGGGCAGGGTGGGGTATTGCCGGATCGACGGCGCTCCATGGCGGGATATCGGCACACCAGCGGATTATCTCCAGCTCCACGGCGAGCTGCTGAGCAAGGAATCGGGTTGGGTGATCGATGCCACAGCAGAGCTCGGCACCGATTTGGAGCTGGAAGGGTGGGGCTGCATTGGTCCCGGCGCCAGAATCGGCAACGGGGTGCGACTTTGCCGCTCCGTGGTCTGGGATGGTGCGGAACTTGCCGCAGGCAGCTCCTGGAGCGATACCCTTATCACCGGGAATCCGGAAATCGATGTCCTCTGTGATCCTTTATCTGAGAAGCAAGCATGAACACTGGAGAACTCATTGCCGCTGCCTGCAGCCTTCTCGGCCATAAAAAGCATTTCTGGAACCCGGGGACCGTGCAGATTCGCGTCCTGGTCCCGGACGGCTCCTCGCGTCGTTTCTTTCAGTTGCAGGGGCCGGACTCCCCGGCGATCATCGCCATCCTGCCCCCGGAAAACGATGCACGGGGTCGGGACGAGGCCACCGCCTTTGCTCAGATCGGCCGTCATCTTCGCCGGTGCGGCGTCCCCAGTCCGGAAATCTATGCCTTTGACGCAGCCAGCGGTCTCGCCCTCTGCGAGGACCTCGGTGATCAACGCCTGTACGAGCAGGTGGTCAAGGCTTGGAATGGTGAAACCCTCGGTCTCTACGAGCAGACGGTGCGCCATCTGGCTCGGATGCAGGTGCGGGCGGTCCAGGGTTTTGATGCCGCCTGGTGCTGGGATACGGAGTGTTATGATCGTCAATTGATGCAGGAGCGGGAATCCGGCTATTTCCTCAGGGCCTGCTGTGTGGAACTCCTCCATCTAGACTTTGACCATGAGACGGTGGAGGCGGAGTGTGCGCAACTGGCTGCTCAGGCCTCTCAAGCTCCCGCTGATTTTTTCCTGCATCGCGATTTTCAATGCCGCAACATCATGCTGCAGGGGCAGGAAGTCCGGTTCATCGATTTTCAGGGCGGCCGCTTCGGTCCCCTGGCCTATGACCTGGCCTCGCTGCTGCTCGACCCCTATGCCGCCCTGTCTGAGGCCGTGCAGCAACATTTGACAACGGTCTACCTTGCGGCCCTCCAGCAGGAGATTCCCTACGATCCTGACCAGTTCCGCCGCGAATATGTCTTCCTTGCCCTGCAGCGCAATCTGCAGATTCTGGGGGCCTTTGCTTTCTTGAGCCGGGTGCGGCAAAAGCCTTTTTTTGCGCAATTTATCCGGCCGGCGCTGGTCTCGCTCAGCGGCCTTCTTGCCAAACCCGAGGCAGCCGGGTATGTTGGCCTAAGATACTTAACCCACCAATGCCGCCAGGAGCTTGAAAAACGATCATGACTACAGAAAACGCAACCCTGGTTGCCCTTATAGGCCGTCCCAATGTGGGTAAATCCACCCTGTTCAACCGCATGGTCAGGCGCCGCGACGCCCTGGTCGATCCGACCCCAGGGGTTACCCGCGACCGTCACTACGCCCGGGTCAGCTGGGAGGAGCATCCCTTCATCCTGGTGGATACGGGCGGTATCGACGACGAGGACGACACCATCACCAACCATATTCGTCACCAGGCCCTGATGGCCATCGAGGAGGCGGATATTATATTTTTCCTGATGGATGGGCGCGAGGGCCTGACGCCAAGCGACATCGAGATTGTCGACCTGTTGCGCCGCACCGAGAAGCAGGTCTTTTATATCGTCAACAAGATCGACAGTCCGGACATGGAAGATGATCTGCTCCTCCCCTTCTGGGAACTCGGGGTCGACCAACTGTGGGCGCTTTCCGCCGATCATGGTTATGGGTTTCGTACGCTGATAGAGGCCCTGCTGCCGCATCTCGAATCCACCGACCTGGCGATCGAGCTGCCGGAAAATACCATGCGCGTAGCCTTCCTCGGCCGCCCCAATGTCGGCAAATCCTCGATGGTCAACGCCATTGTCGGTCAGGAGCGGATGGTGGTTTCCGAGGTCTCCGGCACGACCCGCGATTCCGTCGACACCCTGCTCAGCCGTGACCAGTACAACTATCTGCTGATTGATACCGCCGGTATCAGGCGCAAGGGCAAAACCACGGAAAAGCTGGAGAAATTCTCGATCCTCAAGGCCCTCAAGGCCCTGGGGCGCTGCGATATCGCCATGGTGCTGATTGATGCCGAGGAAGGGGTCACCGAGCAGGACACCAAGGTGATTGGCTATACCCAGGACCAGAACAAGGCACTGATCATTCTCGTCAACAAATGGGATCTGGTCAAAGATGATAAAAAACGCCAGGAGCGTTTGTTGTCGGATCTGCAAGAGGCGGTCAAATTCATCCCCTATGCGCCCGTGCTTAAGGTCTCAGCCCTGACCGGCACGGGGATCAAGCGCTTGTTTCCCGAGATCGGGCAGGTCCATCGCCAGTTTCATCAGCGCTTCCCCACCGCTGCCCTCAATCGGTTGCTGGCCGATGCGGTCGCTCACCATGAACCACCTCTCTACCATGGCCGCCGCCTCAAATTTTACTACACCGCCCAGTTGGGCACCGCCCCGCCCCTGTTTGCCGTGGTGACCAACGCCCCCAAAGGTATTCATTTTTCCTATGAGCGTTATCTGACCAACTTTTTCCGGGATGGCTTGGGGCTGGACCGGGTACCAGTTCGCTTGCTCTTCCGCGAACGGAGTGGGAGGAAGACCAAGGCGAGTTTATTAGTAAAAGGGGATGATAATAAGAGTAAAAGGGGAAGATAAGAGAGGGCCGAGAGCAAGGGACGAGATGTTGGTCAGCGTTTAGCCCGGATGCAGTGCAACGTAATCCGGGCTACAGCTTTGACCCTTTTTTCCAATAATCGAGGTTTTGGAAATGACAAGGGTCAGCGTCGGAATGTGTGGTGCCGGAGGTCGGAACCTGGAAATTCATGATCAAGTAGACGCATCACCAAAACGCCATACGATTCGATTTCCCTACTCGGAATTTAACCCATTCCGAAAAAACTAACGTGCCACCAATTCAAGTTCCGAACCACTCGCAAAATACAAAAAAGGCAGAATCAATTGAATGACTCTGGCTTAGGAGGAGAAGCGCCGTGTGGACTGCGCCACAGCCTAAATACATGCAGCCGCGCCTGAGGTAGAGACGACTCCCGGTCGTCAATTTTCAGACCAGGCGAGGCAAAACTCGCTGCGCTGCAACCCTCTTCCCCTTTACCCAGCCCCATTTTTTGCTCCTCATCATCACGGTACAACAGCCTCCTCTCGGCCAAACCGTCTCGCAGGATTCCTGGAGATACTTGCTGTCGCCTCTTTTGTGCCCCATCATCACTGCAAGTAAATATATTTACTATCCATTTTAAACTTAATTTACCTCCATTGAGTTTTCCTTTGTTTGCGCCTAAATGTAATTCCAATACGTCCTGCTTCCTGAATTGTTACGAGACTCTCCTGCCCAGAAGGTTGGCGGCAGAGGATGGGTGTCGCTGAGCCTGATGACATGCGTGAGCGAAAATTGTAGGGACAAACCGTCTAAAAATACAGCCAAGGAGGAAAACATATGACGACACGATGGAATGATTTGGGTCAGATACTTGGGGCGATGGATCTCTTCCGCAACCGGATGAACAGCGTGTTTGATGAATTCGACCGGTCATCCAATTACGGCCAGGGTTGGCTGCCCAGGTCAACCTTTCCTTTGACCAACTTGTGCGATACCGGCGATAATCTGGAATTCACAGCCGAGGTGCCAGGGGTAGGCAAAGAAGATCTTGCCGTGAAAATTCAAGGCAATTATCTCGAAATCAGCGGTAAACGTCAGTCGGACATTCCGGAGGGATATGCAGTGCAGAGAATCGAAAGGGAGCTCACCACTTTCTCGCGCAGCTTTACCCTGCCTTATGATGTTGACTCCAGCCATATCGAGGCTGTGCTCAAAGACGGCCTTCTTCGTATGGTGCTGCCCAAATCGGAAGCAGCCAAGCCCAAACAAATCAGCATCAATTGATCCCAACCCGCTGCGCCCAAATATATCACCACCAGGAGGTATCATTATGAGTGAACAAACCGAAGTGATGACCCGCGATGACAAGCCTGTTTCTACTCAACTCGCCGACCCGTTGCCGATCCTGATTCCGGCGGTGGATATTTTTGAGAACGAGAATGAAATTTTGCTTCATGCCGATATGCCGGGAGTCATGAAGGACGACATCTCGGTCAATATCGATAACGGCAAACTGTCGCTTTCCGGCATCCGACGGCTGAACATGCCCGGGACAACCGCCTGGAAGGAGTTTGCCAATGCTGAATTCCGCAGAATTTTTGCCGTGCCCCAGTCCATCGATATCGAAAAGGTCACTGCCCAGGTGAAAGACGGAATCCTGCGTCTCCACCTGCCAAAATCAGAAGCCGCCAAGCCGAAACAAATTGAAATCACAACCGCTTAAGGCGCAGCGCTCCAGGCCGGTGCTGCCCGGAGAGCACC
>JBBRBT010000063.1:0-19826 GCA_038205495.1 Desulfobulbales bacterium | reverse complement strand
TGGCTGCGGCTCAAGCGCAAAATCCTCGACGTAGCACTGCTACGCCTGCGGTTTGGCGCTGGTCGCCACAACCAAATCTGACCCAAGTCTGAGCGCAATTTTGTCCAAGTTATTTGTGAACAAGCCCTAACACCTCCAGCCCATTCCCCCGAGTAATAATTTTTTAAAAAAAATACTTTTTTTGGTAAAGATTTTTCCCTCCCAAACCGATAAAGAAATAACAGAAAGTAAAATCTTCTGTCCAAGCCGGGCCAGGATGGCCCGCAAACCCTGCAGGGAGGCAGAAAAATAATGGTAAACACCATCAGTCACAACCAGATTCACAGTACGCTTTCCACGTCTCAAAGTTACAGCCAGGATACTTCCAAAGTTTCCAGCAGCAATGAGAACGGAACACAGACGAGTTCATCGGATACTATTAGTCTGCGAAGCGATTCCACCCTGACCGTTACCTACTCCAGCACTATGAAGTTAAGTGCAAACGATGAGGCACGGTACGGGATGTTACAGAATCTGGTAACCAACCTGCTGAAAGAACAAGGCGTAGACACAAAGATAGCCACCGGCGACAGTAATATCGACATCGCTGCCATCACCCCTGAGGAAGCTCAGGTGCTCGTCAGTGACGACGGCTACTTTGGTGTGAAACAGACATCCGACCGGATTTTTCAATTTGCTGTAGGAATTGCCGGGGGTGACACATCACGCATCGACGCAATCAAGGAAGGTATCGACAAGGGATTTGCCGAGGCGAAAAAAGCCTTTGGCGACTGGTTGCCGGACATTTCCTACGAGACCTACGATGCGGTGATGAAAAAGCTGGATGACTGGGTGGCGGAATCAAAGACTGTGGCCTGACAAACTCTCTTTTAGGTGGACGTGATGACTGTAGAATTTTTTGGAGTACGAGGCATGGGGCAGATAGGTGGTCTCAATAAATTAAACCGATCCGGTGAAACGCAGAAATCTGCAAAAACCGACGGCAAGGAAGCAACATCATTCTCGTCTGCTCTCCAGGGAGCAACCGCAGCGCAAACTGCCGGCAAGACAGAAGATGCCGAGCGCGCCGCCCGTGTACAGGAGTTAAAGGCACAGGTCGCCAGTGGTCAGTATGAACCGGATCTGAACAAAGTGGCTTCCAGCCTGCTGAAGTTCTTGGTAGAAGGTTGATGCATTATGGACCGTGAAACCGTCCGCGAATTATTGCTCCAGTTACGCGATATTATCCGTGCCGAACGTGAACATGCCAAGGCTCTGGATCTGGAGGCCATGATGGCCGATGCCCAGCGCAAAGAGGTGATTATTCGCGCACTCAACTCTGTTGAGAGTCTTCATCCCGATGATCAGCAATACGCGAGAGAGATTCGGCAGGAAAATCGGCGTAACGCCTTTCTTTTCCGAGCGACCTTGCATTGGATCCAGGACACCATGGAGTTTTTTGGCCGAAAAACCGTACCGATCACCTATAGCCCATATGGACTCTCAAAAAATAACACGGTCAACGGCCGCCTGATTTCCGGCAGCATTTGAGCCACCACTCCATCCCTGCTCTTCGCGACATCTCCTGTTTCTTTTCCTCTTGTTCCATCGTCACTTCTGCATCGACTCTATAATTTGCCAAGTTGGGCTAAACTCAAGCAACAGTTCTGCCGATAGTATACTAACGTAACAATTCGTCACTATGGTTAACGCGACCATGGGAACGCAGGATCGCACAATCTACTGACCTGCAGACGACGAACCTGGCCTACAAGGAATACGAACGCAGCCATGACGAGTCTTCTCAACGCATTGAATGCTGGCAAAACAAGCCTGCTGACCAATCAGAAATCCATAGAAATCGTCGGCAATAATATCGCCAATGTCAATACCAAAGGCTATTCCCGCCAACGCGCCGAACTGACGCAAATCCCTGCAGTTACTTTTGGGGATTTTTTTGTCGGCCAAGGGGTGACGGTTTCTGACGTCACTCGCGACTACAGCGTCTTTATCTCTCGGCAACTCCAAGATAAATCGGTGGAATATGGTGAAGAGACGGGCCGTTCCGGGCCGATGACCGAACTGGAACGGATTTTCAGCGTCTCAGAAGATAATCTTGCTGCCAAAATCAATACCTTTTTTGATGCCTGGCAGCAGCTCTCAGTCAATCCCAGCGGTCAGGTGGAAAGAGATTCGGTCATTCAACAAGGACAATTGCTCGGCAGTGCCTTTAGTGACATTAACGATCAACTGGATACTCTTACTACGAACATGAATACCGAGATTATCGCAGGGGTTGGGGATCTCAATGAAAAAATAGCCCAGATTGCAAGACTTAATGACCGCATCAACCTGGTTGAAATCTCGGGACAGACTGACAACGCAGGCCGGGACCAGCGGGATCTCCTCGTCAATGACCTTTCGCAAAAACTTGGAGTGCAAACTTATTCTGACAACCGCGGGATGTTGAATGTTCAGTTGCCGGGGGGATTGCCGCTGGTTCAGGGCAACCAGGCAATGACTATCAAGACAGTGACCAGCGGCACAGATGTAACGCTCCAGCTCGACGTCGCAGGAACCACGATCAATATAGAAAATGAAAATCTCGGCGGTGAATTCAAAGGGTACTTTGATGTGCGCGACAATTTCATCAGCAGTCTCCGCACTAACCTCGACACCCTGGCAACCGATCTGACGAGCGCTGTCAACGATATCCACAGTGCGGGTTATTTCATTGACCCGGCCACCGGCCTGGCGACAAACGGTCAGGATTTTTTTAATCCGGTGGCTGTCAACGCCAGCCGACATGTGGAGGTTGCTTTCACTGATGCACGACTCGTAGCTGCTGCCGGGCTGAGTACTGCAGCTCCCGGCGACAACCAAAATGCCCTGCTCATCGCCCAACTGGAAACGACCCATCAGGTCACCGGCACCACCGATACTTTCGATGGGTATTATAGCCAGATGGTTTCAAACGTCGGGTTAGAAGCAGCCCGCAACAAGTTGACGCTTTCCGGAGCCAACGATGCAATGACGCAGCTGCAAAATCTTCGAGACGGCTACTCCGGTGTTTCACTGGAAGAAGAGATGATTAGTCTCATGCAGTACCAAAGAGGTTTTCAATCATCGGCAAAATTTCTCTCCACCGTTGACGAAATGATGAATTCACTCTTACAGCTTAGGAGTTAAGCGATGAAAGCCACACAGGGAACGACCTATAATCTGCTTGGTACGCGCCTTAATGATATCTCCCAGCAGCTGGAAAACCTTCGCAACATCGCGGCGACCGGGAAAAAACTCAACAAGCCGTCCGACGATCCGGCAGCCATCCGACCCGTTTTCAATACCCGGAAGCAGATCAGCAATGTCGATCGTAACCTGAATACCATGGGTCAAGCCCTTGACACCATGCAGGCAACGGACGGATATCTTGACAGTGTTGAAAATGTCATGCAGCGGGCTAAAGAAATCATGACCAATGCTGTCAACGGTTCATTGAACACTGAAGACCGCGCTGTCCTGGCTGACGAGGTAGCCCAACTCCGTAAACAATTGATCGACACCTCCAATGGCGTGGTAAATGGCAAATATTTATTCGCCGGATACAATGTCGACACCCAACCCTTTGTCGAAAATCCACTCTACACAGCAGCGGGTTATGACCCCAACAATTCAGACACCTGGCCCGTTTTATATAAGGGTGATAAAAATGCCACTTCTTTAGAGATCACCACCGGAAAACAGATTCAAGTGAATCTAACCGGTAATGATCTCTTCCTCGGCACCGCAACCTGGGATCCGGCCAATCCCAACGATGTTGATTCCGGACGGTACGATCTCTTTGCTCAACTCACGCAAGCGGAGGAGGCTATCCGTGCCAATGATGCAACGGCCATGCAGGTCAGCCTAGATGGTCTTGAAGGGGCTGCCGAACAAAACCGGCGCCTGCGTTCCCAACTCGGCAACAGAGCCAGCTTGGTGCAAACAACCATAGATGACCAGCAAGGAGTGAATACCGATCTCAAACAGATTCTCTCCCGCTACGAGGATGCCGACGCCATCGAAGCCTTTGCTAATATCTCCCAACAGGAAACAGCTTTTCAGGCTGCCCTCAGCGTCACTGCCAAGGTCTCGAGTCTTTCCATCCTCGATTTCATCTAAGTTCGTCAACCGATTAAAACGCTTGCCTTTTTAATTGGTTTACAGAATACTGGCAGTGGAGACGTTTTGCCGACGTCGGATTATTTCGGCGTGTTCGCCGATCCGCGTTAGCAAAACGCGCGTTCTTTTTTCTCTTCTACTCCTTACGGGCTGTAGCCCGAGTTTTATACAGGTGCAATTATGCTGGTGCTCACCAGAAAACCCGGTGAAGGAATTATTATCGGGGATAATATTATAATCAAGTTCATAGAAATGAAGAGTGGCGGAATTCGCATAGGTATTGATGCGCCTAAAGACACCAAGATCTACCGCCAGGAGGTCTACGATCGCATCCGTCAGGAAAACATTGAAGCAGCGGCCGGTTGGGATATGACCGACCTGGATACCCTCAGTGATAAGCTTGCAGACAGGACGTTGAAAAAATGAAAACAATAAACACCCGTTTTGGCGAGGTTGAGTACGATCCGTCCCATGTCATCAACTTTCCGGAAGGATTAATCGGCCTTGACCAGCTGAAACACTTTCTGGTGATGCCCAATAAAAAAGAGGGGCCTCTCTTCTGGATTCAAAGTATTGATGACCCTGCCTTTGCCTTTGTGGTCACCGACCCAACTAGTTTCTTCGTTGATTACCTGGTTGTCCCCGACGAGAATGAACGCAAGAAACTCGGTATTGATGAAACTGGTGCCTGTTTTGTTCTTGCCATCGTTTCTATCTCCCCGGAGAAGGATATCACCCTCAACCTTTCCGGCCCCATCCTGTACGCCCCGGAGACTAACAAAGGGCTACAAGTTATTCTTGAAGACACCCGCTATAGCACCCAGACCCCGCTACCGAAGATAGAAAAAAACCAAGAGTAGCCCCACTCCTGCCGTTACCAGCCGCCTGACCCTTTGTTGTCCGGCGGCTGTTTTTTTGTTCAAGGCCTCTCACTTGCCAACATTGGCCCCCGCCCCTTCTGCCTTAAATCTCCATCCAACATAAATCGCTCCGCAGATTGGTTCGTTGCAGACTCTATGCTGAGAGAGGACCTGCTTCGCACTTGAGCAACGCTTGATAACACATCTCCTTTTTCCCGTTGTCCCCTTCCGACCAGCAATCTGAGTCATTACACATTTTCTTATTTTCCCCCTAAACTATTTCTCGCAAAATGACGAAATGTAACATACCTGCGAGGTACACAAAAAAGAGACTTTACGTTTGTAAAAGATTGCAAAAGACGCCTAAGCACCCCTTCAAGGAGGATATTTACAATGGCACTTACAATCAATACAAACGTATCATCATTGAACGCCCAAAGAAATCTGAGTAAATCACAGGGAGACCTCTCCCGATCCATGCAGCGTCTTTCTTCCGGCTTAAGAATTAACTCCGCCAAAGACGACGCCGCAGGTCTTGCCATCTCCGACCGGATGACCTCCCAAATTCGGGGCTTAAACCAGGCCACACGAAACTCCAACGACGGCATATCCCTTGCCCAAACTGCTGAAGGTGCACTCCAGGAGACCACCAATATCCTGCAGCGTATGCGCGAATTGGCCATCCAGTCGGCTAACGACACCAACAGCGCCTCGGATCGTGCCTCGCTTCAGGCCGAAGTCAATCAGCTCCAACAAGAGATGACCCGGATCGCCTCCAGCACATCTTTCAACGGTAAAAACATACTGGACGGTACCCTGAACAATGCCCAATTTCAGGTGGGCGCCAACGCCAACGAGACAATTTCTTTTTCCATCCCTTCGGCCAAGGCCGCAGAACTTGGAAACCATGCCCTAACATCAACCAATAATACTGCTGCGGGTATCGAGGCAGCAACAACTGCTGCTGCTGATACTACCGGCGGCAACAATGTGAAGACCCAAACGCTGGACATCTTTGGCCCGGAAAGCGCTGCCGCATCACCTGTGACTGTTAATATCGCTGACAGCGCCAAACAAATTGTCGACAAAATCAACATTGTCTCCGTGGAAACCGGCGTTACCGCCCACGCTACGACGACTGCTACCCTCTCCGGGATAGGTACAGCCGGAATAGTCTCTTTCAACCTGGCCGGCACCAACACCACCGCCGGTGCTGAAACCCCGATCAGCGCCTTGGTGGGAGCCGGAGACCTCACCTCCTTGGCCCAAGCCATTAACGACCAGGCAGGCAATACCGGCATCAACGCCACTCTCAGTGGCGACAAAAGCGAAATCACCTTAACCCAGGCGACAGGGTATGATATCAAAATCAGCGACTATACGCATAGTGTCGCCGCTGACACGATGATTGTCGAAGGCAATGAATCCGCGACGCCAACTCAAATTACACTGACAAGCGGCACTGGAGGTGATTCCACCGTTATTGGCGGCCAGATCGATTTCTTCAGCAATGGTTCCTTCAACGTGACCAGCAATGTTGCCGCAGCAGGTGGATCGCTCTTCAGTACTGCGGCCAGTGCCGCCAACGGTAGCACCCTGCAATCCATTGAACACGTAGACATAAGTACGGTGGCAGGTGCATCCGATGCCATCAGGTCCATCGACGGGGCTGTCGGGCAAATTGACCGCATGCGCGGTGACCTTGGTGCCTTGCAAAACAGGTTTGAATCCACCATTGCCAATCTGCAAAATGTATCGGAGAATCTCTCCGCTGCCCGTAGTCGGATTCTGGATGCGGATATTGCCCAAGAGACCTCGGCGATGACGAAAAACAACATCCTGCAACAGGCTGGAGTGGCTATCCTCACCCAAGCCAACACGACTCCACAGTTGGCCCTGAAGCTGCTACAAGGGTAACAACACTCCTTAATCATCAAGGCCGGAGGGAAATAATCGCCCTCCGGTCCCTCTTTGTGCACAGGTAGAAATAATGAAAATTATCATGTTTCAGTATAATAAAGGTGTGTCTGCTATCATCCAGGAAAATACCCTAGCCACGGCAACAAACAGGGACCAGCTTGTTAAGAATCGATTTCTGGAAAATGGTTATGAAGATCGCTTTCTTTGGGAAGAGGCTGCCTCCCTCAAGCCCAAAAAACAGGAGGTATATCTCATACCTGGCAACTGGCAATAAACGGACCTCATACCGTACCCCTTACGGGTTACCCGGTTCACCTGGTGTTCCCATGCGTCGCATGGGAACACCTCCCCAGCAGCACCGCTGTCTAATACAGGTGAGACACCAGAGGACGAAGTTGCTATAACAAATGGCAACGCACCCCCTATTTCCTTATCTTTACAGTACGCAATGAGCTACCGGTTTTCACCCGCCCCGCCCCGGACATAGAAAACAACAACATGGTCGACTGTAGTCATGGGACTAGATATGACTTGACATCTGCCCCCTCAATATGCTGAAATTAGAGCATTATCCATTTTGTTACCCAGCACCTCCGGACATAGCCGGGGATCCTCTCAGACCCTAGGATTTTCCAGCCCCATGACCCAGCATCCTTCCTCAAACCCGCCGCTTGGCTCATCTCCCGACCAGATGCTGGAACAGGCATTCCAATTCTTTCGCCAAGGCCAAGACAAGGACGCAGAAGCGCTCTGCCGCACCATCCTCAAATTTCAATCCGACCATTCCGAGGCCCATTACCTTCTTGGCCTGCTGAATGTCCGCAACAGAGAGATGACGGAAGGGCTCGCCCATTTTGAGGCAGCCATTGATAAAAATCCGGAACACGGCCCCTACTGGCTGGCCTATATCGACATCCTGGATCAGACTGGCCAAACGGAGACAGCTCGCCAGGTGCTGGAGATGGCACGACAGGCAGGGCTGACGGGAACGGAATCGGACATTCTGGCCGCACGTTTCGAGATTCAACACAATCTCCCGGAACCGCAGACAACAGCAACTGACGATACTTCCCGAACTGACATCGATTCTCCAGATGCGTCGACTCCCGACCAACGGGACCTCGACACCCTTTTTTCCTTGTACCAGCAAAACAAAACGATCGACTGCGAAAACCACGCACACTTCCTTCTGAGCCATTTCCCCAATCATGGTATAATCTGGAAGGTTTTAGGGGCCGTCCTTTATCAAGAGCACAGGATGGAAGAAGCGATTACAGCCATGCGTCTGGCCACATCCTTGCTTCCTCAAGACTATGAAGCCTTGAACAATCTCGGGATTACCCTTAAAAACACAGGGAATCTCGCGGAATCCGAATCGATCCTGCGTCAGGCCATAGCCCTCAGCGAAGATTTTGCCGAGGCCCATAACAATCTGGGGGTCACCCTCATGGCACAGGGCCGTTTTACTGAATCCGAGAAGTGCTATCGCCGAGCCCTCAATCTTCTTCCGGATTACATTGAGGCTCTTTGCAATCTTGGAATCTGCCTTAAAAACCAGGGCCGACTTGCCGAAGCTGAAACCAGTTTTCGTCACGCCCTGCAACTCAAACCGGCTTATGCCGAGGCGTGGAATAACCTCGGCAACCTTCTCAAGGATATGAGCAGGCTGATAGAGGCGGAATCCTGCATCCGCAACGCATTGAAACTGCAATTAAACTTTGCTATTGCCTGGAACAACCTGGGTGACATTCTTCAGTGCCAGGGAAACTCTGCCGAATCGGAGCAGTGTTATCACCAAGCTCTGAGCATCCAACCAGACTACACTGATGCGTATGACGGTCTACTCTTTGCTGCAAACTACCACCCGGACAGGAGCAGCGAAGAACTCTTCCGGCTCTATCGCGGCTATGATGAGAGGTACGGCCTTCCCCTAATAAAACAGCAACAGCCACACCTCAACACCCGCGACACGCACCGCCGCCTAAAAATCGGTTATGTCTCTCCCGCCTTCTATCAACATCCCGTTTTTCACTTTCTTGAGCCCCTGCTGGCCCATCACGATAAAAACTATTTCGAGATTTATGCCTATTCCGAGACACTCCGAGAAGATCAAACAACAATCTGCTACAAACAGTACTGTGATCATTGGATCTCCACTATCGGTCTCACCAATGAGGAACTGACGACGCGTATCCGCCAGGATCAGATTGACATCCTTATTGATCTCGCTGGACACACCGGTCGAAACCGACTGATGGTCTTTGCCCAAAAACCGGCACCGGTGTCCCTCCATTGGCTCGATTTCGGTTATACCACAGGTCTGACCTCCATTGATTATTACCTGACGGACCTGAGCACCGCTCCACTGGGAAGCGAACACCTGTTCTCGGAACAGTTATGGAGACTGCCCGGCCCCCCTTTTGCCTATCGTCCAGAATCAACTATGGGAGCGGTGAGCCCATTGCCCGCTGACCGGCAGGGTTATATTACCTTCGGTACCCTGAGCCGGGCCATCCGCATCAACCACCGGACTATCCGGGTCTGGTCAGAAATCCTCCACCGGGTCGACAATGCCCGGCTGGTGATTAACAGCGGTAACTTCAAAGATCAGGCAACACAAGACGTTCTGCGCGAACAATTCGCCAAACACGGGATTGCGAAAAACCGCCTGATCATCGGCTATCACAGTCCGCCCTGGGATGTGCTGCGTGGGATGGACATCAGCCTCGACTGTTTCCCCCACAATTCCGGCACTACCCTCTTCGAGAGTCTGTACATGGGGGTTCCCTTCGTTTCCCTGGCCGACCGGCCGGCCATCGGCAGAATGGGCTGCTCCATTCTCGAGGGTGCCGGACATCCGGAATGGGTTGCCCGCAGTGAAGAGGAATATATTGAAAAAGCGGTGGCCCTAGCTGCCGATCTTCCCAGACTGGCAACCATCCGAAACAACCTGCGCCGGGAACTGGAGCAATCCCCGCTGATGGATGAGCAGGGCTTTACTAGACAGATTGAGGACGCTTATCGGCAAATGTTTCAGCGGTGGTGTCACCTGCACCCGTCAATGAGTAAGGATTCCAATGACAGTCTCCAGCCAGCCCCGAGCAACGGAAAGAACCTGGCGATTGCTTTCTACAACCGCGGAGTCGAACTCCAGGTCGAGAACCGCATAAGTGAAGCAAAAACGCAATATATCCAAGCTATTAATTTGCAAAATGATTTTGTTCTGGCCAGCAACAACCTGGGAGTCATCTGTCAGCAAGAAGGAAAATACGAGGACGCGGCAGCATGTTTTCTCCGCACCCTCGCCCTGAAACCCGATTATACCGATGCCTGCTATAATCTGGGCAATACCAGAAAGCTGCAACACCTGCTTCTGGATGCAGAACGCACCTACCGTCAAACCCTGGCAAACCAGCCAAATCATGTCAACGCCCTCTATAATCTGGGCAACATTCTCCAGGAGCAGGGGCGCCCGGAAGAAGCGGAACTCTGCCTTCGCCAGGCTATAGACCTTGCCCCCAGCCATATGGATGCTTTCAGCACCCTGCTTTTCACCCTGAACTATTCTCCGGACAAAGACCCGCAAGAGATCTTTCAGTCCTATAAGGAATTCAACCGCCGGTTCTTTCTGCCCTTCCAGGAAGCCTGGCAGCCACATACCAACACCTCCCCGGAAAACAGGCGGCTGAAAATCGGTTATGTGTCGCCGGATTATCGAAACCATCCAGCCCGTTACTTCCTGGCCCCCCTTTTGACCCATCATGATCATCATCTTGTAGAGATCTTCGCCTATGTTGAGGTCTCCGCAAAGGAAGCGGCCGGTGACCTGTTTTCCGGATATGCCGAGCACTGGCACGCCACCCGCGGACAGACCGACGAGGAACTCAGCGAACGCATCCGCCTTGACGGCATCGATATCCTCATCGATCTGGCTGGCCATACCGCCAACAACCGCCTGGGTGTTTTTGCCAGGAAACCGGCTCCTGTCTCCCTGCACTGGCTCGATTTTGGCTATACCACCGGACTGACCGCCATTGATTACTACCTTACGGACGGGATCTCGGTGCCTGTCGGCAGCGACCATCTGTTTTCCGAGAAGCCCTGGCGCCTGGCACCCCCGGCCCTGGCCTATCAGCCACCGGAAGAAGCAGGTTTGGTCAACACACTGCCATCACTGGAAAACGGTTTCATCACCTTTGGGTCCCTCACCAGGGCCGTGCGCATCAACCACCGGACTGTCCGAGTTTGGTCAGCAATCCTCAAGGGTTGCCCAGGTTCCCGGCTCATCATCAACAGCGGCAGTTTCCGGGAACCAGGCATGCGGGATGCGCTGGCCGCCCGTTTCCAGACCCATGGTATCGAAAAGGAGCGTCTGGCTATCGGGTGCGACAGCCCGCCTTGGGGTGTTCTGCGGACGATAGACATCGGACTCGACTGCTTTCCCCACAATTCCGGCACCACCCTGGTTGAAAGCCTCTACATGGGGGTCCCTTACATTACCCTGGCGGACCGACCCAGTGTTGGCAGGCTGGGTAGCTCAATCCTGGAAGGGATCAGTCATCCGGAATGGATAGCCGCAACCGAGGATGAATACATCCGCAAGGCTCTCATTCTGGCAGCGGATCAGGGAAAATTGGCGGCCCTTCGCGCTGGATTCAGACGGGAAATGGAACAGAGCCCGTTGATGGATGGACCTGGATTCGCCAATAAAATAGAGCATGCCTACCAGAAAATGTTTACTCACTGGTATAAATCAAAACCTGTACCGATCATGATCAACGATAAAAAAAATTCCAGGAAGGCAACAGGCAAATCTAAAAAAAATACCCCGAAGCAAAGAGTTGGCAATGCATTCCAGCAAGCGGCACCACTTGACACTGAGCTCAATGAACTTGCTCAATTATTCAATCAAGGACACTTGCCTGAAGCCAGCCTCCTTGCCCGTTCATTAACGACTCGCTTCCCCCACCACGGATTCGGCTGGAAAGTACTGGGACCGCTGCTTCACCAGCAAGGTTTCCAGAAAGAGGCCCTCGTGGCCATGGAGCGGGCAGCAATTTGTCTCCCCGACGATGCGGACACACACTACAACCTTGGAATCGCTCTGCAACAGGCCGGACTTCTGACAGAAGCCGCAACCAGCTATGAAAGAACCCTCTCTCTCAACAAAAATCATATTCAGGCCAAGTACAACCTTGGAAACATTCTGAAAGAACAAGGTCAACTGGCAAAAGCGGAAAATTATTATCGTGATATCCTGAAACTCAAACCGGATTTCTTCGAAGTATACTGCAACCTTGGGAACACCTTGCGAGCGCAAGGAAAACTGAGCGAGTCGGTTTCCAGCTATCAATCGGCATTAAAGATCAAACCGGATTCGGCGGAAACTTTCAACAATTTAGGCCTTACCCTGAGAACGCAGGGCTTGTTCCCAGAAGCCGAGACTGCGTGTAAACAGGCCCTGAAACTCAACCCCGATTTACCGGAAGCAAACAACAACTTGGGACTTATTTACCAAGACCAGGGAAGATTAACAGAGGCACAAGCATGGTATCATCGAGCCCTGGAAGCTCATCCCCACTACGCCATTGCCTATAACAATCTTGGCAACACCTTTATTAAACAAGGCAAGCTTGCCGAAGCAGAAAACTCCTTGCGCAAAGCAATTGAGCTGCTGCCAAATTCTGCAAATATTTACAGCGACCTCCTCTTTCTCTTAAACAACCATCCAGATAAAAGCAGCGAAGAAATATACGAGGAATACCGGATATTCAATTCCCGCTTTGGCATTCCACTCCAATCAGAATGGAAATCTTTCACCAACAGTCACAAAACAAACCGCCGATTAAAAGTCGGATATATATCTTCAAATTTTGGCAAACATTCGATGCGACATTTTCTCGAACCATTGCTTGCACATCATAATAAAAAGAAATTTGAGATATATGTCTATACCGATCAAATCCATGAAGATGAAGTAACAGTTCGCTACAAATCCTACGTTGACCATTGGCTGAAATGTACAGGAGTCAACGATGGCACCCTCACCGACCAGATTCGTTCCGACGGCATTGACATACTAGTTGATCTGGCTGGGCATACGGGAGGCAATCGTCTTGGCGTTTTTTCCAGAAAACCTGCACCGGTATCCTTACATTGGCTCGATTTTGGTTATACTACAGGGCTAACGGCAATCGATTATTACCTGACCGACAAGACAACTGTTCCCGAGGGAAGTGATGACCTGTTTGGAGAAACCCCCTGGCGAATCAAAACACCCTGCCTCGCCTACCGTCCGGCAGAGGGCATGGGTGAGGTTACTTCCTTACCTGCATCGCAACGCGGTTATATTACTTTTGGTACCCTTACCAGGGCTCTTCGTGTCAATCACCGCACAATAACTGTCTGGTCTAAAATCCTCCAACGGGTTGAAGGTTCGCATCTGGTGATCGACAGCAGCAATTTCAAAGACGAATCCGTACAACTAGCCTTAGTCAATAAGTTTGTCGCTCTTGGCATCGACCGTAACCGCCTGGAAATCGGCTACCACAGTCCACCTTGGGATCTGCTCCGCGACCTGGATATCGGTTTCGACTGTTTTCCTCACAATTCAGGCACGACTTTATTTGAAAAACTCTACCTGGGTATCCCTTTCATCACCTTGGCAGACCGCCCCTGCACAGGCCGTCTGGGTAGCGCGATTTTGGAAGGACTCGGACATCCAGAATGGATAGCCGAATCGGAAGATGAATATATTGAAAAGGCAGTGGCACTGGCCTCCGACCTGCCCAAACTGGCCGCCTTACGCGAGGGTCTCAGGCAGGAAATGGAACAGAGTCCGCTGATGGATGAACCATTTTTTGCATCCAAAGTGGAAACAGCATACAAAGAAATGTTTAAAAAATGGTGCCATACTGAACAAACGACACCCTTGCAGATAGAAAACAGTAGCTCTACAGAAAAAAAGTTCCAAAGCACTGCCACGACTTCCGGTAAAAAACCACCTCGAAGGGATAGCACGACTCGGCACCCAACCAAACCGCATCCCGATGAAATCAAGAAGATGGTATCCCTGTTCCACCAGGGTAACCTTGCCGGAGCCGCAACACTTGCTCGCTCTCTGATTGAACGGTTTCCAAGCGATGGCTTTGCCTGGAAGGTTTTGGGTACAGTACTCCAACAACAGGGCCAATTGGACGAAGCCCTGACAGTGATGCAGCAGGCATCAAAACTATTAGAAACCGATGCTGAATGTCATAACAATTATGCCATTATTGTTTACCAGAAAGGTCTACACAATGAAGCAGAAATTGAATTCAAGAGAGCATTAAAGCTTAACCCCCGTTATGCTGAAGCATATTTGAATCTAGGAGATCTACTGCAACATAAAGGTCAATATTCCGACGCTGACTTCAACTACAAACAGGCTATACGGGTCAAAAAAGACTACGCCGAGGCCTATTGCAATTTGGCAAAATCATTCATAAAACAAGGACGATCCGCTGAGGCCGAAGACTCTTGTAAAAATGCAATACAGATCAAGCCGACTTTTGCAGAGGCCTACAATTGCCTGGGGATCGCACTCACCGACAGAGATTTTTACAAAGAAGCTGAAATCAATTATACAAAAGCAATAGAATATAACCCTCACTATGCTGAGGCATACAACAATCTTGGCAATTCATTGCTGACACAAGGATTATATTCTCAGGCGGAAGTCAATTTCCACCTCGCATTGCAGCTCAAACCAAATTACGCGGAAGGATACAGCAATTTGGGCAATCTTCACAAAGAACAGGGAATGTTGGCAAAAGCAGAGGGAAGTTATCTTCAGGCGTTAACACTGCGCCCTGATTCTGCGGCGATACACAGCAACCTGCTCTTTCTTCTTAACAATCATTCCGACAAAACAGCTGAAGAAATCTACACAGAATATGAAAAATATAACAGTCTGTTTGGTCGCCCATTCCAAAAAGAATGGCAGCCATTTAGTAACAGTAGAAAGACGAATCGTCGTTTAAAGGTCGGTTATGTTTCTTCAAAGTTCAGCAAGCATTCAACGCGGCATTTTCTTGAGCCTCTGCTCGCTCATCACGATAAAACGCAAATAGAGATTTATGTCTATACCGATCTATGCAATGAAGATGAAGTAACGGGTCGTTACAAATTATATACCGACCACTGGTTACAATCTACGGGACTCAGTGATGCCAAACTTTCTGAGCGTATTCGTGCAGATCAAATTGATATCCTTGTGGACTTGGCGGGCCATACAGGAGGAAACCGTTTAGGAGTTTTTGCCCGTAAGCCTGCACCGGTCTCCCTTCACTGGCTCGATTTCGGATACACCACAGGACTGACGGCTATTGATTATTATTTAACCGACCATTCCAATGTTCCCGAAGGCAGTGAAGGATTATTCGCAGAAGCCCCATGGCGGGTAACAACCCCTTGTTTAGTTTATCGTCCAGCCGAAGGGATGGGAGAAGTGAGCTCGTTACCGGCATTACAGCGAAAGCATATCACCTTTGGCACCCTGACCAGAGCTCTGCGCATTAACAACCGGACAATAAGAGTTTGGTCTGAAATACTCAAAAACACCAAAGACGCTCATCTGGTTATTGACAGCAGCAATTACAAAGACCCAGCCACCCAGCGGGCTTTAACGGAAAAATTTATCGCCCATGGCATTAATCCCGAACAATTGGAGATTGGTTACACCAGCCCACCCTGGGATCTCCTGCGCGGCATAGACATCGGTCTAGACTGCTTTCCCCATAATTCGGGGACAACTCTTATTGAAACCCTCTACATGGGCGCACCCTTCATTACCCTGGCAGACCGTCCCAGCGTCGGCCGCCTTGGCAGCTCCATTCTCGAAGGAATCGGTCATCCGGAATGGATCGCACAAACTGAAGAAGAATACATTAAAAAGGCGATTGCTCTGGCTGATAATCTACCCGAACTGGCCACCCTTCGCGCCGGCCTCAGACAGGAAATGGAACAGAGCTCACTGATGGATGAACCCGCCTTTGCCCGCAAGGTAGAGACGGCATACCGAGAAATGTTTATGAAATGGTGCGAGGAACAATAATGAAGGCTGTTATTCTTGCGGGTGGCCTGGGAACCAGAATCAGTGAGGAAACCCATCTCAAGCCTAAACCCATGATCGAAATCGGCGGCAAGCCCATTCTCTGGCATATCATGAAGATGTATTCAGCGCACGGCGTCAATGAATTTGTGATCTGCTGCGGCTACAAAGGGTATGTCGTCAAGGAATATTTTGCCAATTACTTCCTCCACATGTCGGATGTCACCTTTGATATGGCAAAGAATATCATGGAGGTGCACCAGCGGCACGCGGAACCCTGGCGGGTGACGCTGGTCGACACCGGCGAGGACACCATGACCGGCGGAAGATTGAAAAGGGTGGCCCAATATGTGAAGGATGAAGAAGCCTTCTGCTTTACCTACGGTGACGGGGTGGCAGATGTCGACATTTCCGCTGCGATCGCCTTTCATCTAGCCCATCGAAAGCTGGCAACCGTGACGGCAGTGCAGCCCCCCGGACGCTATGGGGCGCTTACCATCACTGGCGATCGTGTGCAGGGATTCACTGAAAAACCGCGTGGCGATGGTGGCCTGATCAATGGTGGATTCTTCATCCTTTCGCCGCGCTGCATCGATCGTATATCTGGAGATACAACGAGTTGGGAGCTGGAGCCTCTGGCAGGCCTTGCAGCTGATGGGCAATTGATGGCCTATGAGCATAACGGATTCTGGCAGCCGATGGATACCTTGCGTGAGAAAAATATGCTGGAAGATCTATGGCTGTCCGGCAAAGCCCCCTGGAAGGTGTGGTGATGCTACCCAATCCCAAATTTTGGCAGGGCAAGCGAGTCTTTCTCACTGGCCACACTGGTTTCAAAGGCAGCTGGCTGGCCTTGTGGCTTCATCGATTAGGTGCCAAAGTAGTCGGCATTTCCTTGCCACCAAACACGCAACCCAACCTGTTTTCGTTAGCCGGTGTCGCAGGGGTAATGGATAGCCGATTTGGCGATATCCGTGATGCGGAAAACCTCACAGAGGTTGCACGACAAGCCTCACCAGACATTATCTTTCATCTCGCGGCCCAGCCTCTTGTCCGCGCCAGTTATCGCCAACCGCTGGAAACATTCGCCACCAACGTCATGGGCACCGCCCATCTGCTCGAGTCCCTGCGGGGGATCAATACCGCCAGAGTGGCCGTTCTCGTAACCACCGACAAGGTATATCGGAACCAGGAATGGCCGTATCCCTATCGGGAGAATGACCCCCTGGGCGGCCATGATCCGTACAGTGCCAGCAAGGCCGCCGCGGAAATTGTGGCGGCCAGCTACCGCGATGCCTTTCTCGCTGCACAAGGGGTGGCGGTCGCAACAGCCCGGGCCGGTAATGTTATTGGGGGTGGCGACTGGTCGGAAGATCGCCTGCTTCCCGATGCCGTTCGGGCCTGGGAATCCGGCAGCCCTCTGGTGATTCGTCATCCCCAGGCTATCCGTCCTTGGCAGCACGTACTTGAACCCCTGGCGGGCTACTTGAGGCTTGCCGAAAAACTCTGGAGCAGACCAGATTTGGCCGACGCCTATAATTTTGGCCCGGAAACAGGAACAGCCGCAACCGTCCGAGAAGTCATCGAATTTGCAAACAAAAGCTATGGCCAGGGCCAGGTGATCTGGGGCGACGGCAGTGACGGTCCTCATGAGGCAGGCTTGCTGACACTCGAAATAGCCAAGGCCAGGACAATGTTAGGAATAGTGTCAAGGTGGTCTCTCCGCGAGGCGATTGGGCGGACGATGCACTGGTACCGCCGACAAACGCACGGAGCCGATGCATGTGACCTCTGCTGCGCCGAGATTGCCGAGTTTGAGGCCCTGTCATGAATCGGTTCATGATCTCCGAAACTCCGCTGGCCGGATTGAAATTGATTGAACGCCAACCGCTGAAGGATGCAAGAGGTTTTCTGGTCCGATTGTTTTGCAGCGATGAGTTTGCCGCCATCGGCTGGAACAAGCCTATCGCCCAGATCAACGAGACCGCCACCACATGCAAAGGCACGATCCGCGGCATGCATTTTCAACATCCCCCCCATTCCGAGATGAAGCTGGTCAGTTGTTTACAGGGTGAGGTATGGGATGTGGCGGTCGATATCAGATCCGGATCTCCAACCTTTCTCCACTGGTATGGGGCATTCTTGTCCGCTGCGAACTGTCGAGCCCTGATGATACCTGAAGGTTTTGCCCACGGTTTCCAGACACTGACGGACACGGTTGAACTGCTGTACTGCCATTCGGCAGCCTATTTTGCCGGGGCTGAAGGAGGCTTGAATCCCCAGGATCCGATATTGGCTATTAACTGGCCGCTCCCCGTTACAGGGATATCGGATCGGGATATTGCGCACCCGCTTGTTCCTAACGATTTCAAAGGAGTCCGTCCGTGAACTGTCGCCATTGTGGGGCGGCGCTGCAGCTGCCCTTTCTAGATCTAGGCTCTGCCCCGCCCTCAAACGCCTATCTCACCCCGGATGCCCTGCATGCCCCGGAACTGTGGTTTCCACTCCGAGTAATGGCATGCAAACAATGCTGGTTGGTGCAGACCGAGGATTTCTCCCGAGCAGACGCCCTCTTTTCTGCTGACTACGCATATTTCAGTTCTTTTTCAAGTACTTGGCTCGATCATGCCAGGCAATATGTGCAATTGATGATTGACCGATTCGCCCTGGGACCTCACAGCAAAGTGGTGGAAATCGCAGCCAATGACGGATATCTCCTCCAATATGTGCAGGAAGCCGGCATCCCCTGTCTGGGCATTGAACCCACCTTCGGCACGGCCCAGGCCGCCCGTGCAAAAGGGCTGTCGATCATCGAAGAATTTTTTGGTGCACAACTGGCACAGACCCTGGCGGCGGAAGGCCATACCGCCGATCTGATGACAGCCAACAATGTTCTCGCCCATGTCCCTGATATCAATGATTTTGTCGAAGGATTCGCCGTGTTGCTGAAGCCCCAGGGCGTGGCTACCTTTGAATTCCCGCACCTGTTACGCCTAGTTCAGGAAAATCAATTTGATACGGTCTACCACGAACATTATTCCTACTTATCTCTCCTGGCGGTCGAAACCATTTTCGCCGACAAGGGATTGCATATCTTTAATGTGGAAAAATTATCTACCCATGGCGGCAGCCTGCGGGTCTATGCGCAGCGGGTCGACCAGGGAAAACAAAATCGCGCGGGGCGGGTGACCGAATTGCTCCTTGAAGAAAATGCTGCCGGCATGACTGACCTGGCCTTTTATGCCGACATGCAGGGCAGGGCTGAACAGGTAAAAAACGACCTGCTCGCCTTTTTGATAGAGGCCCAGCGCAAGGGATTATCCGTTGCCGCCTATGGCGCGGCAGCCAAAGGCAATACACTCCTTAATTTCGCGGGGGTCAGGCCTGATCTGTTGAGCTATGTGGTCGACCGAAACCCGGCCAAACAGGGCAAGTTCATGCCCGGCAGCCGTATCCCGATTGTTGATGAAGTGCATCTGCAAAGCAATCGGCCCGATTTGGTGCTGATCCTGCCTTGGAATCTACGCGATGAAGTGATGAACCAACTGGTATATATTCGTCAATGGGGCGGTCAATTTGTCACTGCGGTACCAAGACTTGAAGTAAATTAATAAAGTTATGTAACTATTCAGAATAACTTATCGTCTTTTTTGACAAAAAGTACTTGACATGGTTTTGGGTGAGATTTTCAAAAATTAGTGTCGTCAGTCACCTGTCTTGATTTGTCACGACAGGGTGCCCCTGCCTGCTTATAGATGCCGACGAGCAAAGGTGGTGCAAGCCGGGGAGCGCGCCCAAAAAAGCAATGCAACACA
>JBBRBT010000062.1:0-20264 GCA_038205495.1 Desulfobulbales bacterium | reverse complement strand
TGAGGGAAGGGAACGGAGGGTACACTGAACCCCCTTGGTCTCTTCTTCAGTGTTTTCGATCATGGCGTTATTTGAATTTGATGGTCTCGCAACAAGTCTGGACTCCCCACGACGCTGGGGTACCCAAGCTTCAGACTTTTTGCGAAGGCATCAACTTTTGCAGTTGAGGGACCTTTTTTGGATCTTCTGATAAAATCGTGGTGCCCACCTTGGCCATCTGTACTCCCTGATTGACATGCAAGTTCTTGGCCGGAAGGCAGTGTGGGATGTGCCATAAATAAAAAGAGGAGCCGTGGTTTTCCGGCTCCTCTTTTTGAGACTGAACCGGAACTACGACGTATTCCAATTCCAAATCGAACGCAGTGCCAACTAGGCGGTTTGGTTGATGACCCTCACCAGCCATCGCGTTCTTTTACGATGTGCCACTTTGATTTAGTTGCGCATTTTTCTGCCGATAAAGGCCAGGCCCATCAAGCCGGTGCCGAAGAGCAGCATGGTTGCAGGCTCAGGAACGGCTTGTTCAGAACCCGTTGACGCAGACCATGAGAAGTTTGCATCCTCGACCCCTTGTCCGGTAAAATTCCAAACTCCCGGGGTAGGGTCAAAACCGTTTCCAGACAGCATGCCCGCTCCTGAAACAAGAAGATCCGTGTTGCCTTGAGCGTTAATGCCCTTTTCGTAGGTAAAAGAAGTCATTGTAAACGAAAATCCGCCAACAGACCAAAGTGCTACAGGCGTAGACGAAGAAGCCAGCTGGAAATTATTGATAGTTCCAGTGGTGGTGCCATTTAAACCTGCAAAACTGTCAGTTGAAGTCACTACCAGGAAGGTGTTGTCAGTGGCGCCAGCAAACCATCCACCAAAATCAAGCCCCGTTGCCTCTGTTATTGATGGAGCAGCCGTTACACCATCACCCAGAACAGGAGTCCAACTTCCCGACATACTTATCCCCCCTAGCATTGATGCCGCCAATGCACTCCCTGCAAAAACACCTAAAACGGTAATGGAAAGTAACGCAGTTTTTAAAAATTGTTTTTTCATGATGCCCTCCTGAAGGTAATCAAATGATACTAAAAGAAAAATTGTTAATATGTTGAAAAATTTAATGATTAATCATGTCATTATTTTGATAATTTCCTCCATATCGTGTTGATATTTAACTGCACAATCATTGTATTTTTACCGGAGGTGTATCAGATGAGGTGTCAGGCCCCATTCCACAGCCAGGAAAAATTATATCAATACGGCGAAGAGCAATCATCGCTCCAGGCATTGAACCTTTAACAGTTCAATTATTGAGCCATGTCTCAATTTTGAACCTGATATTTTTTATCATCCCAATTTAACTAACAATTATACGATGGAAAATTTGTAATGGTGATTTGTCCTTCTCTGAAGGGCTGGTTACATATAAACCAGTGGTGGTATATGACCACTGTCTCCTGGTCGGTGCGGGTGGGACGGGCCAGAGGGATCTCTGAAAAAAATCCGGGCAGGGGCTGAGAGGGTTGCAAAGACTGGGATTTTGGCAGCCGAGGTCTCGTGGTGTCTAGATATATGTTTCCATTAATGCGAGGTAACCATCCGGGCTGGGGAGGGCGGCGCGATCGATAAACAGCAATTGCAATGGGGGGCGTTGAAACAGGGCAGGGGAGAGCGAGAGCATTCTCAAGGAGAGGCGCGGGGAGCTGAGATCAGACGCCTTGGATGGGCGTACAGCGGGGAGGAAGGCCTTGGCGCATGTCGGCCCTTGTCCGAGCCGTTCCATTGCTGGTACCGGCGTTGTCCTCGGGGCGCTCAGAGGTTTGGGCAACAACCGCCAGAACGAAAACCATGCTCGAAACCAGCAGTGTCAACCAGCGTTCATCGTCCGGGGAGGTCACTTCGCTGTCGTATTTTTCTGTCCCTTATCCCTGAGAGCCGGTCACTGCTGCGGTCTTATTCCGTTTCTAAATCAAGCGAAGCATAATGCACAGAGCAGAACCTCGTCGACGAAGGTGTGTCATCTCGAACGCAGGGAGAGATCTGATCTTATGATCTTTGCGAGATTTCTCCTCGCTGTGCTCGTCGAAATGACAAACAGAAGTGCTTTGCTTTTGAAATAGAAATGGAATTACGCAGCGTAGACCGGGACCTTGCCCTTGTAGCCCGACCATTTTTCATCGAAAGACAGAGGGAGGCACGGCTTGATATTCATGCTCGGCGGGATCTTATTCAACTCGAAATCAAGGGATAAACGTGTCGGCTGGGATTTGAGAGTCGGGCGGTCCGGCGTGCTTTCCTGCCCCAACTCTGTGTGGCAGAGGGTCACCGTGGCGACCGGATGTTCCTTGGCGGTGAGCAGGCAAAGTAGGCCCATTCCTGGCGACACGGTCGAGGAGTCCAGATGGCGATGGGGGCAATCATTTGCTTTGCCTGTTATGGCCTGCTGCAGCTTTTTAGCAGACAATTTAGTGTGCCGATCACCGCACAGCAGCACCGCGCCATAACGTTCCTTGAGCATCGGATGTGAGAAAAGAGCACGCAACTGCAGCAGTTGCGATGGCCCTGAGCCGCACAATTGGAGATTGAGCACCAGCATGGAGATGTCGTTTTTACGGACCAGGGCATACTGAACCACCCCTTTGGTTCCATCCGGCTCGCCGATCACTTGAAAGCAGCCGCTATTGAGCATCCACATCTGGGCTCCGGCCAAGATGGCAAGCCCGCTGACACCCTCGACCTTGTCCCCGAGTTGGCTTTGCCTGTGGTGGTTGGCAATGAAACAACTATAGGGCATGTGGAGTGCATCCGAGAGGACACGGGTTTCGTCCTCGCTGCCGTCCTTGGAGCGCCAGATGCTTTGACAGCAGAGGATATCGATGTCCGCGCCTTGTAATTGCCCTATATGTTTCTGCAGGCCATTGTTGATCGTGCCCTGCTTGTTATCGGCATCCACCGTCACAACTTTGATCATGATTTTTCGGTCTCCAGCGATGCGGATTTCCCGCAGGCGGTGTTAAAGCTATTTGAAAATAGTTGTACGGGGTGAACATCTGGTTTGCTTCTCGCTCTTGAAGCGTATGATTCAGCCAACCAATCGTTTCCCCTTTCCTGCAAGCAATATCCCGCAGAGGTTATTCCTGCGGGATATTGAACCTTCGATCTTGGTCAACTTCCTGCCCTCGGGCGTTGTTGTGGTGTACGGTCAGGGAATACCTTTGAGACAGACAGAGATGTCTGTCTCAAAGAGAAATCTTGCCACCTTATTTTTCTATCTTTGTAATTTTGCTGCCATCGACGGTGAGTTTGAGATCGTCCCCACTGTCATAAATATTTTCAGACAGGCCAGCGGCATCGGCGGAAACCGAAATGACGGTCAGAACTTTCTGGCGCTTGGAGTAGATACTGACAGTCTTCTTTTCTTTGTTGATCACAGGAAACTTGCTGTTTGCGACGAGAACATCGTTGGGTTCAACAGCTTCCTTTTTTTCGATGAGGGTGAAATCTATAATTTTGAAAGAGTTGGAAGCATCATCAAAATATTTCATCTTGTTTTCTTTAGTATCGAGATTGATACGCTTGCCGAACTTGACGGGTTCCGCGCCACCCGGAAGCATGTAGGTTACGGGGGGCAGCTGAAAATTGGGATTTGCTTTGTTGTTGTTTACGTCCTTGATGACAGTGATCGTGTTTTTGGCTTGGTCAAAGGCAACGCATCTGCCCATGATTTCCTCGGCCAAGGCGAACGATGCAAAACAACCCAATGCCACTGTGCTCAAGACCAAAATCTTTCCAAATTTTTTCATACGGTGTTCTCCTTTGTTGAGTGGGCTGAGCCTCATGCAAAATTCTCACAACGCCCTTCGGGCAGGTCAGGCTGCACGGAAGAAGTGCTGATTTGATGTGATTGTTTGGTTTGCCACATTTTTGCCGAGAGTCTCGGGTAGAAGAAAAGAAGGACCCTTCCGGCGCATGACCTTCTCTTCTCCTCCATAACTAACATCTTGTAATAGCCTTATTAGTTAATATTTGGTTTCGGTGGTGGTTGAGGTGCTGGTGCGTTTCTCTTGCACGCCAGGCCGGTCGGTTGTGGTTGTGGTGGTTTTCCGCACCATGACCTTGTCAGCGACCATGCGATCGCCTTCGCGGGTGTAGTACACGGTTACGGGCTGGCCGGATTTCACAGTCTCCATGGAGACGGGGGCACCGTTTTCGTCAACATAGGTAGTCTTTTTGGTGTAGCTGTAATTGGTTGGCGTTGAGCTGGTTTCCGATCGAATCACGATGGAATCGGGGCTCGTCTCGCTGACCGTACCCACACTCTCTGTGGTCACGGTATTGATGGAAGAAGAGATGGTCTCCTGTTGGGCAAAGGCAGCGCAAGGTAGAGCCATAACGGTCAATGCAAAGACGAAAGGTTTTAATGTTTTCATGCTGTTTCCTTTTTAATGAAATGATTTAATTTGATAGGCCGACAAGGGACTTGTCGTCCCCGGAGGCCTTCCATGGCAATGCCATTTGTCCAGCTCGGGTGAGCGGCTGGATTCCGGTAGAAAACCCTCGGTATGGCAGCTCGTTGCTGTTCGCTAGAGAGCTGATGCTGGGCTGCTTACCGACTTTCGGTGGTGGTGGTGGTGGTCCGTCTCTCTTGGGTAACCGGCCGTTCGATGGTGGTGGTGGTGCTTTTTTCAATCACTTCTCCCGAGGTTTCGTTTTTGGAGGAGCAGCCGACAAGGGGAGCACACAGCATGCACAAGGCTAAACAGGAGACAACTAGAGTTTTCTTTTTCATGGTGATAAATCCTCTCTATGGGTTTGTGGTGAAAAATCATTCACCTTGATAGATCCTTTTTTCTTCAGTACCTTTTCTGTTTCAATTATTACGCCAGGTTTTGAGCACTCAGCGTTATTCGACATATCATGCTGATTTTTTTGGAATAATGAGCTGGTAGGGCAATGCCGGGGTCGCCATGAACCGCCCCGGAGTCGAGGTCATATATAACCGATGGTCAAATATGACCTCGTGTCCGTGCTCTTGAGGCAGCATGTGGTCAAGGCGGTAAGCAGGGGAAAGGGGCAATCTTTCCCTGTTCACGGCAGAATGCATGTTTAATAATATACAATTATTTCAAATGATTGATGTGGTCCTGATGGTGGCAATCCGGTCTTGAATCAGGCTGGGCCGACGGACCTCGCCGGTAGCCCTCGGGGAGGAACTGGATTGTATCATCCCGTCAAAAGGATATTTTTGATAGCGCGATTATTGTTTATGCCTTACGGTTACTTAAGAAGAGAGCTTATCTGCATTCACTCTTTGGATCGGGATGTCACTGTCGTTTTTGAGCAACACACACTTGATTCAGGGTACGATGCAGGGGAGACAATGATCCGCACGGATGATTGTTACGCTAGCGCCCCTATATAGAGCCTTGATCTCCTGCCGACCGACATCAAAAAGGTCCAGATTTTTCAGCACTCCATCCCCTGACGATCCACACGGATACGCAATAGAGAGACACCCATCGTTTTGGCATCGGAGGCCATCATGAAAGCAAAAAAAGCGACCAAAACGAAGGTGTCGGCAGCGACACCTGCTCCCCAGGCGAGCGAAATTCTGGACGTCGCCCCTGACGCCGGGGAAGGGCAAGAGACCCTCGCAACCCCCACCCCCGATTTCCCCATCGTCGGCATCGGTGCGTCCGCCGGAGGATTGGCGGCCTTTGAAGCATTCTTTTCCGGCATGCCGAGCGAAGCCGACCCCGGCATGGCCTTTGTCCTGGTGCAGCACTTGGCCCCGGATCACAAGAGCCTGCTCACCGACCTCGTTCAGCGCTACACCCGCATGCAGGTCTTTGAGGTCGAGGATGGTATGGTGGTCAGGCCCAACTGTGTCTACACCATCGCCCCGGGCCGTGACATGGGTCTCTGCAACGGCACCCTGCAACTGCTGAACCCCTCAGCACCCCATGGCAGGCGCATGCCCATTGACTTTTTCTTCCGGTCGCTCGCCCAGAACCTGGGCGAACGGGCCATCTGTATCGTCCTCTCGGGCACGGGCAGCGACGGCACCCTGGGGGTGCAGGCCATCAAAGCCGCGGGCGGCCTGGTCATGGCCCAGACCCTGGAATCCACCGAATACGACGGCATGCCGCGCAGCGCCATGGCCACCGGTCTGGTCGACTACCAACTGCCACCAGCGGAAATGCCCGCCCAATTGATCGCCCATGTCGCCCATGCCTCTGACAAGGCCCCCAAGGAACCCCCCATGCCCCAGTCTCAGGCCGAAAATGTGCTCCAGGAAATTTTCATCCTCCTGCGCACCCAGACCGGGCACGATTTTTCCCAGTACAAGCCCAATACGATTCATCGCCGTATCGAACGACGGATGGCTGCTCATCAGTTCAAAACGATAGACGGCTATCTGCAGTATTTACAACAGAAGCCAACGGAGGTTGATGCCCTGCTGCACGACCTGTTGATCGGCGTCACCAGTTTCTTTCGTGATCCCGCTGCGTTTAAAGAGCTCGAGACTCAAGTCATCCCCCAGCTCTTTGCCAATAAACCCGCAGGTGCCGCCATCCGCATTTGGTCCATCGGCTGCTCCACCGGCGAAGAGGCCTATAGTATTGCCATCCTCCTCCAGGAACGCATGGCCACCCTCAAGCAGAGCTACAATGTGCAGATCTTTGCCTCCGACATTGACCGCCAGGCCATTGCCACGGCCCGGGCCGGTTTGTATTCCGCCAGCATCGTCGACGCCCTTTCGCCGGAGCGGCTGGCTCGTTTTTTCACGGTGGAACATGACGGCAGCTCGTATCGCATCCACAAAAGCATTCGCGACATGCTGGTTTTCTCCGAGCACAATGCGATCAAAGATCCTCCCTTTTCCAGGCTCGATCTCATCAGTTGCCGCAACATCCTCATTTATATGGGCAGGGATCTGCAGAAAAAACTGATCCCCCTCTGCCACTACGCCTTGAACCCGGACGGTTTTCTCTTTTTGGGCACCTCCGAGACGGTTGGGGAGTTTCACGATCTGTTTGCCACCCTTGATCGGAAATTGAAATTGTATCAGCGCACGGGCAATGTCCACAGTCCCCAGCATGTGGCCTGGGGCCGGTTTGTGCCGTCCCCGACTGCCGTGCACAGGACCGCTGCCGTAGCGTCGGGCAAGAAAACCAACACCGGGAAACTGTCGCTGCGTGAGCTGACCGAACGCTTGTTTTTGCAGAAGCTCGCTCCCACCGGTGCCCTGGTCAACGCAAAAGGCGATATCCTCTATCTGCACGGTCGTACCGGGATGTATCTGGAACCCGCCACTGGTGAGGTCGGGGTGTACAACATTTTAGAAATGGCCCGGGAAGGATTGCGGCACGACCTGACCACGGCGCTGCACAAGGCGGCAGAGACCAAAAATATGGTGAGCTGCACCGGCCTGCGGGTTGAAACCAATGGCGATTTCGCCACGGTCAACCTGACCATCCACCCGGTTGTGGCCGGTCCTGCTCCGACCTCTGAGATGCCGCTTTTCCTGGTGATCCTGGAAGAAGTGGCTCCCTGTGCACTTCCCCAGACACCGCAGGTCGCCCATGAAGGTGCGGGTCCCGACTTGTCGACATCGCTCAGCGCCAGCGTGCGCATCGCCGCACTCAGGCAGGAACTGCGGGCCAAGGAAGAATACCTCCAGGCCGCCAATGAGGAGCTGGAGACCTCCAACGAGGAAATGCAGTCGGTCAACGAGGAGCTGCAGTCCACCAATGAGGAATTGGAGACCTCCAAAGAAGAGCTGCAATCGATCAACGAGGAGCTGGCCACGGTCAATACCGAGCTGCAAACCAAGGTGGTGGATCTGTCGCGGGCCAACAACGACATGAACAACCTGCTGGCCGGTACCGGCATTGCCACCGTCTTTGTCGATCGCGGCTTGCGCATCCTGCGTTTTACCCCCAGCGCCACCACGATCATCAACCTGATTCAGAGCGACGTCGGACGACCCGTTGGTCACACCGTCACCAATGTAGTGGGCTATACGAGCCTGGTGGCGGATGTGCAGGCCGTGCTCAACACCCTGATTCCCCGGGAGGTTGATGTCCAGACCATTGAGGGCAGGTGGTACACCATGCGCATCCAGCCGTACCGCACCATCGAAGATGTGATTGAAGGGGCGGTGATCACCTTTGTTGACATCACTCAAATGAGGAACATGCAGGAGATTCTGCGTAAAAACAATGTGCTCAGCCGGTTAGCTGTTGTGGTGCATGATACCAACGACGGCATGACGGTCCAGGATTTGGAGGGCAATATTCTTGCCTGGAATCCGGCGGCGGAGCGGATGTACGGTTGGACCGAGGCAGAGGCCCTGACCATGAACATCCGCGACTTTATTCCGCAAGGGCTGCAGGAGGAATCGCTGGCCAAGATGGAACAGCTGAGCCGGGCGGGAACCCTGAAGTCCTATCGCACCCAACGGCTTGCCAAAGACGGCACTGTCGTGGAGATCTGGATGACCTCTTCTGTCTTGGTCAATGAGGCGGGGCAGATGTATGCGTTGGCAACAACGGAACGGCCCAAAGGCGTCAAGGTCCAGCGCAAGAAGGAGCCCGTAAAGGGGCAGTGAGGCGCACCACCGCGAAGACTCGTTTCCTGCGGCAACGATGCGCAGACTACACCGGGCAGCACCTGTGAATTTCGTCGGGATTGCTGACCTGAACAAATCAAGACCAAGTCCGTGCCCTGCAAGCGTGGTGCGGATTTCGATGTGCGGCATTCCCCGACAAGCGGAGAATGGGTCCATCGGAGCAAACTGTTGTTCGCCCCCAGGAGCGTGACATGAACCAAGGTACCACCCATACGGCGAGTAAACAGGCGGAAGAAGTGCTGCTCAAGGCGGGCGCCCTGCAGAGCGCGATTTTCAACAGTGCCAATTTTTCCAGTATCGCCACCGATGCCAAGGGCGTGATTCAGATCTTCAACGTCGGCGCCGAGCGGATGCTGGGCTACACGGCAGCCGAGGTGCTGAACACGATCACACCTGCCGACATCTCCGATCCGCAGGAAGTCATTGCCCGTGCCGAGGCGCTGAGCCTTGAGTTGGAAACCCCGATCACCCCTGGTTTTGAGGCCCTGGTGTTCAAGGCCTCGCGCGGCATCGAGGACATCTACGAGCTGACCTATATCCGCAAGGACGGCAGTCGCTTTCCGGCCGTGGTCTCGGTCACCGCCCTGCGCGACGAGCAGAACGCCATCATCGGCTATCTGCTGATCGGCACCGACAACACGGCGCGCAAACAGGCGGAAGAAGCGTTGCTCAAGGCGGGCGCCCTGCAGAATGCGATTTTCAACAGCGCCAATTTTTCCAGTATTGCCACCGATGCCAAGGGCGTGATCCAGATCTTCAACGTCGGCGCCGAGCGGATGCTCGGCTACACGGCAGCCGAGGTGCTCAACACGATAACCCCTGCCGATATTTCTGATCCGCAGGAAGTGATTGCCCGCGCCGCGGCGCTGAGCCTTGAGTTGGAAACCCCGATCACGCCTGGCTTTGAGGCCTTGGTGTTCAAGGCCTCGCGCGGCATCGAGGACATCTACGAGCTGACCTATATCCGCAAGGACGGCAGCCGCTTTCCGGCAGTGGTCTCGGTCACGGCCCTGCGCGACGAGCAGAACGCCATTATCGGCTATCTGCTCATCGGCACCGACAACACGGCGCGCAAGCAGATCGAAGAAGAACGCCACCATTGGCTTGCGATGCAGGAGGCGATCAACAGTCAGCTGCAGCAGGCCAACATCACCTTAAGTGAAAGCGAGGAAAAGCTGGCGGTGACCCTTGATTCCATTGGTGATGCCGTCATCGCCACTGATACCCAGGCCCGCGTCACCCTCCTCAATCCCATCGCGGAAACGCTCACCGGCTGGACCCAAGCACAGGCCGCCGGTCGTTCGGTGGATGAGATCTTTCGGATCATCAACAAGGAAACCCGTCATCCCGCCATGGTTCCGGTCATAGAAACCTTGGAAAAGGGGACCATTCAGGGCCTGGCCAACCATACCGTACTCATTGCCCGGGACGGCAGCGAGTGCGATATCGCCGACAGTTGCGCCCCGATTCGTGACCGCGCTGATCAGGTGGTGGGAGCGGTGCTGGTGTTCCGCGATGTCACCGGCGAATATGCGGCCCAGCAGGCCCTGCGCGACAGCGTTACCCGGGTGCAGACTTTTCTCAGCACCGTGGCGAATGGCATCCTCACCTTCCATGCCTACAACGGCGTCATCGAGACCGCCAACCGGGCGGCGGAGCAGATGTTTGGCTACCCGGCTGCGGAACTCGTTGGCCAATCCTTCAGCGGACTGATACCCGAGCTTGACCGCGATCAGGACAATGCTTCCCTCGACTATTACAGTGCCAGCGATGAGGCGCGCGCCATCGGCCTAGGCCGGGAGGTCATGGGCCGTCGCAAGGATGGCAGCCTCTTTCCGATGGAGCTGGCGGTCAGCGAAATGTGGCTGGGCGGGCAGCGCTATTTCACCGGTATTCTCCGCGACATCACCACGCGCAAGCAGGCGGAAGAGGCGCTGTATCAAGCCGGGGCCTTGAAAAACGCGATTTTCAACAGTGCCAACTTCTCCAGCATTGCCACCGATACCAAGGGCGTTATTCAGATTTTCAATGTGGGCGCGGAACGCATGCTCGGCTACACCGCCGCCGAAGTGATAGACACCATCACCCCTGCCGATATTTCCGATCCGCAGGAGATGATTGCCCGCGCCGAAGCGCTGAGCATCGAGTTGGGCACCCCGATCACTCCCGGTTTCGAGGCCCTGGTATTCAAGGCCTCGCGCGGCATCGAGGACATCTACGAGCTGACCTATATCCGCAAGGACGGCAGCCGCTTTCCGGCAGTGGTGTCGGTCACGGCCCTGCGCGACGAGCAGGATGGTATTATCGGCTATCTGCTGATCGGCACGGACAACACGGCCCGCAAGCAGATCGAGGAAGAGCAGAAACAGTTGGGGCAGCGGCTGCGCGACCATCAGTTCTACACCCGTTCCCTGTTCGAATCCAACATCGATGCCCTGATGACCACTGATCCGGCCGGGATCATCACCGATGTCAACAAACAGATGGAGGCGCTCACCGATTGCACCCGTGACGAGCTGATCGGGGCGCCGTTCAAGAATTACTTTACCGATCCGGAGCGGGCCGAGGCCAGCATCAAACTGGTGCTGACGGAAAAGAAGCTGCTCAACTACGAGCTCACCGTGCGCACCAGGGACGGCAAGGAAACGGTGGTGTCCTTCAATGCCACCACCTTCTACGATCGGGACAGGCGCTTGCAGGGCGTGTTTGCCGCAGCCCGCGACATCACCGAGCGCAATCTGCTCGATCAGGTCCTGGAGGAACGGACCGCTGAGCTGGAGTACGCCAAGGCAGCGGCGGAAAATGCCAACCTCGCCAAATCCGATTTCCTCTCCAACATGAGCCACGAGATCCGCACCCCGATGAACGCCATCATCGGCATGTCCCATCTGGCGTTGAAGACCAAGCTGACGCCGCGCCAGCGCGACTACATCAAGAAGATTATGGCTTCGAGCCGGCATCTGCTCAACATCATTAATGATATTCTCGATTTCTCGAAGATCGAGGTGGGCAAGCTGACCATCGAGCGCACCGAGTTTGAACTGGAGAAGGTGTTGGACAATGTGGCCAACCTGATTGCCGAAAAGAGCGCCACCAAGGGGCTGGAACTGGTCTTCGACGTTGACAAGGACGTGCCGCCCAACCTGATCGGCGATCCGCTCCGCCTCGGCCAGATTCTGATCAACTACAGCAACAATGCCATCACCTTCACTGAGGAGGGTGAGATCGACATCCTCATCCGCCTCATGGAGCAGACTGACACGGATGTGCTGATTTACTGCGCGGTCCGCGATACCGGCATCGGCCTGAGCGAGGAGCAGATCGGGCGGTTATTCCAGAGATTTTCGCAGGCCGACACCACGACCACCCGCGAATTTGGCGGCAGCGGTCTGGGCCTGGCCATTTCCAAGCGGCTGGCCGAATTGATGGACGGCGAGGTGGGCGTGGAAAGCGAACCCGGCAAGGGCAGCACCTTCTGGTTCACGGCCCGCCTTGGCAAGGGCCTCGGACAGCCCCGCAAACTGGCGCTTTCGGCTGACCTGCAGGGCAAACGGGTTTTGGTGGTCGACGACAACGAAAATGCCCGCCAGGTGCTCGACGGCCTGCTCAATGGTATGAGCTTTGAGGTGGACCAGGTTGATTCGGGCCGTGCTGCCATCGCCGCGGTCGATAGTGCCGAGACCGAGGGTAAACCCTACGAGATCGTCTTTCTCGACTGGCAGATGCCGGGCATGGATGGCAATGAAACAGCCCGGCAACTGCGCCAACTTCCCTGCCATCACCATCCGCACCTGATGATGGTGACCGCTTTCGGCCGGGAGGAAGTGATGAAGAACGCTGATACCTCGGGCATTGAGGAGGTGCTGATTAAACCGCTCAATCCTTCGGTGCTCTTTGAAAGCGTCATCCGCATCCTGGGCAGCAGCGATGAGGACGAGCGCACCGCCCCTGATGCGCCGACCCCAACCTTCGAGCAATTGGCCACCATTGCAGGAGCTCGCATCCTGCTGGTGGAGGACAATGATCTCAACCAGGAAGTGGCCACTGAATTGCTGCGCGATGCCGGTTTTCTGGTCGATCTCGCTGAGAACGGCCGCATCGCCCTGGAGCGGATCTGGGAGGTTGAATACGCCCTTGTTTTGATGGACATGCAGATGCCGGTGATGGATGGCCTGACCGCGACCCTGGAAATTCGCAAGGACGAGCGTTTCAAGGAGCTGCCAGTGGTGGCGATGACCGCCAACGCCATGCAGGCGGACCGGAACCGCTGCCTGGCGGCGGGCATGAACGATCATGTCGCCAAGCCGATCGAACCCGAAAACCTCTGGAGGGCGCTGCTTCGATGGATCAAGCCGCAGCATGCAATACCCGCAGTCGCCCCGGTGCAACAGCAGGCGGCGGTGTCTGAGGGGGATCTGCCGTTGGGCATCGAAGGGCTCGACACAGTCACCGGCCTCAACCGGGTACTGGGCAAAAAACCGCTCTACCTCATGATGCTGCGCAAGTTCGTCGCCGGGCAGAGATCGGTGGTGGCGGAAATCACCCAAGCGCTGGAGGCTGATATCCGGGATAAGGCGGAGCGGCTCGCCCATACCCTCAAGGGGGTTTGCGGCACCATCGGCGCTACTGATCTGCAGCAGCGGGCGGAACTCCTGGAGAACGCGATTCGGCAAGGCCTCCCGCGCCCGGAGATCGATGCCCTGCTCGACGAGGTGAGCACGCCGCTGGCCGCACTGATCGCGCAATTGGAACAGCAACTGCCCGAGGAACGGATCAAGGCGGCGGTCAGCGGTACCCCCGAACAACTCAAAGAGGTCTGTGACCGGCTGGCGGCAATGCTGGCCGATGACGATGCCGAGGCCTACGATGTGCTGGATGCCCATGCGGACCTTCTCCACGCTGCCTTTGCCAACCACTATCGCCTGATCGACGACGGCATCCGCTCTTTCAACTTTGAGGCGGCGCTCACCGCGTTGAAGGCCGCTATCGGCACATCGGCCTGAAAGGAAACCCCATGGACGAACTAGATTGCATTGAACGGTCCACAATACTGGTGGTTGACGATACTCCGGAAAACCTGGCGCTGATCAGTGGCCTGCTCAAGAATACCTACAAGGTAAAGGTTGCCAACGGGGGCGACAAGGCGCTGGAGATCGCGGCCTCGGACTCGCCGCCGAACCTGATTCTGCTTGACATCATGATGCCGGGCCTGGACGGTTACGAGGTGTGCCGACGACTGAAGCTCAACCCCAAGACCAGGGACATCCCGGTGATCTTTCTCACCGGCCGGTCGGAGGTGAAGGATGAGCAAAAAGGGCTGGAACTCGGCGCGGTCGACTATATCACCAAACCGATCAGCCCCGCCATTGTCCTGGCACGGGTCAAAAATCATCTGGCGCTCAAGGCCATGGCCGACTCACTGCGCGATCAGAATAACCTGCTTGAATTCGAGGTGGCCAGGCGCACCAGCCAGCTCATCATCGCCAAGGAAGAAGCGGAAGGGGGAAAGCAGACTGCTGAAAAAAGCCTTTTGGAAATAAAAAAGCTCCAAGAGCAACTGGAGGCGGAACGCGCCTATCTTCAGGAAGAGATTAAGCTGGAATATAACTACACGAAAATGATCGGCCAAAGTGATGTTTTCAAGTACGTTCTCTATAAGATCCAGCAAATTGCCAGCAGCGACACCACGGTGTTGATTCTGGGCGAAACCGGGACGGGCAAGGAATTGATCGCCCGGGCGGTGCACGATCTGAGTCTGCGTAAAAATCGCACCCTGGTCAAAGTCAATTGCGCCGCCCTGCCTGCAAACCTGATTGAGAGCGAACTGTTCGGCCATGAGAAAGGGGCCTTCACCGGTTCGCTTTCCAGGCACCAGGGGCGTTTTGAGATTGCCAACGGCGGTACTTTTTTCCTCGATGAAATAGGGGAGCTGCCGCTTGAACTGCAAGGGAAACTGCTGCGGGTACTCCAGGATGGCGAGTTTGAACGGTTGGGCGGCACCCAGACCCTCAAGGTCGACACGCGCATTATTGCCGCCACCAATCGCAACCTGGAAGAGGAGGTCCGCATGGGCCGTTTTCGCGAGGATCTCTGGTATCGGCTCAATGTCTTTCCGATCACCTCGCCGCCCCTCCGGGACCGCCGCGACGATATCCCGCTGCTGGTCGATTTTTACGTCAAAAATATTGCCAAGCGGATGGGCAAGACCATTGATGTCATCCCGGTGGCGACCATGGAGGCCCTGCAGCAGTATTACTGGCCCGGCAATGTGCGCGAACTGGAAAATGTGCTGGAACGGGCGGTGATCAACTCGTCGGGTCCCAAGCTGCGCTTGCTTGATGAACTCAAACAGCCGTCCCAGGAGGTATCTTTCAGCGCTAAAACCCTGGCTGCGGTTGAGCGCGACTATATTTTGCAGGTGCTGGAGCAGACCCAATGGAAGATCAGCGGCAAAAGCAGCGCCGCAGAAATTCTCGGCCTTGACCGCAGCACCCTGCGCGCCCGCATGAGTAAGCTCAATATCGAAAAACCATGAACACGTATATCGTTAACCAGGTAACCTGCAGCAAAACATGAGATATGCCTTGAGAAGGCTCTGCACCGGAACAAGATTCAAAAACTGATGGAGATCCACACTATGATCACCAGCAAGAATAACCGACCCGAACAGACCGTCTCTTTGGCGGACACGACTGAGAGCTCACCAGCAGACACCTCAGGAGGTGGCTCGGCGCCGTCCGGGCCATCGCTGTGGCAGCAGACAGAAAAAAATAGCCCGGAAAAAGTGCCCCGGGCGCCGGAACCCATCGAAGGGCTGTCGCTCGAAGAAAGCCAACGGATATTCTACGACCTGCAGATACATCAGGTCGAATTAGAGTTGCAGAATGAGGAACTCCGCCGCACCCAAACGGCACTGGAAACCTCGCGGCACCAATACTTCAATCACTACAGTCTGGCCCCGGTCGGCTATTTTATCTTGAACGCGCAAGGCCTGATCCTGGAGGTCAACATTACCGGCTCCATCTTGTTGGGCGTGAACCGGGCTCAACTGATCAATCAGCTCTTTTCCGACTTCCTCCTCTCCGAGGACCAGGACAGCTACGCTTTCTTCCGCAAACAGCTCCTGGAGAGCAGGGGGCTGCACCGATGCGAACTGCGGTGCTTGAGCAGGGGCAAAGCAACATTTTGGGGACATCTGCACGGAACAACCTCCCCGAGCCAAGACGGTTCCTTCTTCTTTCACCTCGTACTCACCGACATCTCCGAGCGTAAAAGGATTGAGGAGGCGCTGTACAAAAGCACTGAGCGGTATCGCGTGCTGGCGGAGACAATGTTGCAAGGGGTGATTCATAAGGATGCCGAGGGTACGATCATTGCCATGAATCCGGCGGCAGAACACATTCTCGGCAAGGACCGTGAGCAGTGCCTGGGCAGCAGTTCAGTGCTGGAGCAGCACCCTGTCCTGCGTGAAAACCAGGAACCCTTCCCCGGTGAGGAGCATCCCTCGCTCGTGGCCTTGCGGACCGGCCTGCCCGTGCGTGGTGTGATTATGGGCGTGTTTAATCCAAAGCTTGGCGGGTATCGTTGGATCCGTATCGATGCCGTCCCCGTATTTTCTCCGGGAGATATCCGGCCCTCGGAAGTTTTCACGGTGTTTGAGGATGTTACGGATCGGGAGTATTATAAAAGAGGGCTTGAGGAGATGGTTGCCAAGCGAACGGTCGAGTTTGTCGCTGCCAAGGAAGAGGCGGAAGCACGAAGACAGATTGCCGAAAACAGCCTGCTGGAAATCAAAACCTTACAAGAGCAACTGGAGGCGGAACGAGGCTATCTTCAGGAAGAGATTAAACTGGAGCTCAACCATACCAAAATTATCGGTCAGAGTGATGGCCTTAAATACGTCCTCTATAAAATCCAGCAAATTGCCAGCAGCGACACCACGGTGTTGATTCTGGGCGAAACCGGGACGGGCAAGGAATTGATCGCCCGGGCGGTGCACGATCTGAGTCTGCGTAAAGACCGCACCCTGGTCAAAGTCAATTGCGCCGCTCTGCCTGCAAACCTCATTGAGAGCGAACTGTTCGGCCATGAAAAAGGGGCCTTCACCGGATCGCTTTCCAGGCACCATGGACGCTTTGAGATTGCCAACGGAAGTACTTTTTTCCTTGATGAAATAGGGGAGTTGCCGCTCGAACTGCAAGGGAGACTGCTGCGGGTGCTCCAGGATGGCGAGTTTGAACGGTTGGGCGGCACCCAGACCCTCAAGGTCGACACGCGCATTATTGCCGCCACCAATCGCAACCTGGAAGAGGAAGTCCGCCAGGGCCGCTTCCGTGAGGATCTCTGGTACCGGCTCAACGTCTTTCCGATCACCTCGCCGCCGCTCCGGGATCGCCGTGACGATATTCCGCTCCTGGTCGATTTTTACGTTAAGAAGATTGCCAAACGGATGGGCAAGACCATTGAGGTCATCCCGGTGGCCACCATGGAGGCCCTGCAGCAGTATCACTGGCCCGGCAATGTGCGCGAACTGGAAAATGTGCTGGAACGGGCGGTGATCAACTCGTCGGGCCCTAAATTACGTTTGGTTGATGAATTCAGGCAACCTGCCAAGAATCTTTGTCCCGGCGTTAAAACCCTGGCCGTGGTTGAGCGCGAGTATATTCTCCAGGTGCTGGAGCAGACCCAATGGAAGATCAGCGGCAAAAACAGCGCGGCGGAAATCCTCGGCCTGGACCGCAGCACCTTGCGCGCCCGCATGAGTAAACTCAATATCAAAAAAGCCTAAATTTTCGTAACGCAGCGGACTGAGCATCACGGTTGAGGTGATTAATCTAGCAATGGACCAAGACCAATCGACGCATACGACACCAGAAGAAGAGAGAAAATCGACTGCATTGGAATCGCCTTGGTGGAAAAACTGGAAGATCCAGCTGCCACTGTGGGGGGCAATGGTCGTTTTTATCTGGGTTGGTATCCATTTTAACATAGACGCAAAGGTGATCGCCGGCAGTGTTTTTGTCTTTGGCCTGTTATCGAATGCCTTCACCTGGCTGGTAGGCGTCATCGCGATGATACCTTTTGTGGGACCGCTGATCGTGAGGGTCCTTTCTCTTGGCCTCATCTGGTTGCTCAATGCGATTGGTTACCTGGTGGCCTTCGTGGCGATCCGGCGAGGCTACTCAAAGGATGTGTTGACGTATCGCGGGATGACGATCGCCCTCATCATTGGCATCATCATCGGGTATGTGCTGGGGAAATTGCTCTGAACCTCAACCAACTGCCGGTATCGGGGCATTAAGAAACCGGACCGCTACCAGCAGCATTCTTGCAAACGATATACGGAACCGCCCCCAACCTCTCTCGACTTCATTTGCTCTTGGGCAAAAGGGTCGCTCGAACCGCCTGGTGCAAACCCGCATGCCAGGTGGTGCGGGGAGGACAGAAAGAAATCCCGCCCGTCCCCGATTCTATCTCGCACATTGACCATGTGATTTTTCCTGTCTCATTTTGTTTCATTATCTTGCCATTGACGTATATGCAAACGTTGGTGGTTAGCCCACCCCAATGATCATAGTCGTTGTTTGCTACACAAACTACAGCTGTGTCTCTCGAAAGGTTTTCTAATTTCGGTCCCAAATGACTCCACCTTCCTCTCGTCGTATGAGTGGGATTTATGAGCACTTCATATGGCAGGTTTCTGCCCGCTTTAACCGCCTCATCTTTTGTGAATCCGTCAATATCGCCACAAATAGCAACTGAAACATTTCGATTACTAATTTTGTGTGTCCGGTTTTTCATCCTCTGGGGTGAAGCACGACGTCATCATGAACATTAGCAAAACAGCAAAAGTCTCAAATTCATATCTTCGATAAGAAAAATGACGTTGTGCACGATACTCCTATTAATTACCGATAATGTATATGTTGTATATCCATTGCATGGTTAGTTTTTTCATATTGAAATTTTCTTTATATCTGTGAATATTGATGAACTCGTAAAAAGGGAAACTCTCCCTTTTGTCATTTCGAGCGTAGCGAGAAATCTCTAGAATTATTACGAGATTTCTCCTCGCTGTACTCATCGAAATGACAGGAATCGACTTTTTACGAAACCGTCAATATTATTAATTATATAAATACAACAATCATTGCATATTAATGAATCTGTAGAATGCAGAGATGTTCTGATGTTGTCCCCGATCCTCATTGTGTTGTTTGAATCGGAGGTACTTGGGCAAATGATAAATCATGTTATAGCTTGTACAAAAACAGAAAGCAGAGTCTGGGATTACCTCTCCATCGGCGAAATAGCTGATCTCCATCTCGGGGAAAAAATAGATTTCAACAATACCTCGAGTTGGGGCCCTGAATACATCGTCAACGCTAGCTTCATTAGGAAGCTATGCACCGAGCCCGATCTGGCTCCAAAGATTCAGCCTCATGGCATTCGTATTCGCGGTGCACGAATCGTGGGCAATATCGACCTCAATTCACTCAGTATCCCTTTCAATATTTTTCTTAACGAATGTTCCATTCCAAATGCACTTGATCTTCGACATGCAACTGTCAGATCATTGGATCTATCAGGATCCCAGACAATCGGTATAGATGCCGACCAGTTAACCGTTTCAGGTGATATGCGGCTAGCCGACGGTTTCTCAACTGATGGATCTGTTTGCCTCATGGGAGCAAAAATCCTAGGGGATCTTGTATGCACCAGAGGATGTTTTGATAATCAAAACAACCAGAAAGATATCTTTAAGAAGACTCGGTGCGAACAGTGCCCAAATAGTACCTTAACCAATTGTGGAGACTGCCGAAAAAACACTTTATACGCCTACGCTTTGGTTCTTGAAAAAGCACGAATTGACGGCAGTCTCTATCTCTGCGACGAGTTTGCCGCTTGGGGAGGGGTGCATCTCGGGGACGCTACCATTGGAGTCAATCTCAACTGTACAAATGGTAGATTCAATAAAAAACCTGATGGAGAGCATCAGGGGGAAGCAAGGAATGGCCGTCGTCTTACTTGCAATTCGGAAAGTGATCGCCATTGCGCCTGTGCTTTTAACGGTGAAGGGTTGCACGTCAAACGGAACATTTTAATGAACGGGATTAAAGTCAAGGGAGAGACTCGGCTGACCGGTGCACTTATTGAAGGAGATCTAGATTCCGCAGGTGGAAAGTACAACAACAAAGGTGCCAACGCCATCTGTGGTGACCGGTTGAATGTTAAAGGCAATATTTTTTTCTGTGATGGATTCCAGGCCGAAGGAATCGTTCGCCTCCCGCGAGCGATAGTTGGCGCAGACCTCAGTTTTTGCGAGAGTAAACTGAATAACTCACCTAATAAGCACGTTTTTTACGGCGAAGGCATAAGGGTGCAAGGATCAGTATACTTGAAAAATATTGAAGTTAATGGTGGTTATGTAGATCTATCCCACTCAACTATTGGTGGGAATTTTGACTGCACCAATGGTATTTTTCGTAATGCGGATGAATATGCCTGTCAATCAGCGTTGAATATTGACCCCCTTTCAGCGTCGAAAAATGACCCCCCGAAAGCCAAAAAAAAGAAGTCCATTGCCTTCTCTGAATTTGAATCTAGCAACCAAGTGAGCTGAGTTTTATTCTGCGGCGAGAAT
>JBBRBT010000061.1:0-21075 GCA_038205495.1 Desulfobulbales bacterium | reverse complement strand
CCGGGCATGGATGGTCTCGAAGCACTCAAACTGATCAAACAGCGTTTCGACCTTCCGGTTATCATGATTTCCGGCCACGGCACCATTGAAACTGCGGTACAGGCCACCCGCAGCGGCGCCTACGATTTTATCGAAAAACCACTTTCCTATGACAAAATCATTCTCTCAATCAACAAGGGCATCCAACTCTCCCGGCTGGAACGGGAAAACCGATTATTGCGGGAGAGTGGCCCGGCCAGAATCCACATAACCGGAAACAGCCTTCCCATTACACGGCTACGCGAACAGATCGAACGAGTCGCACCCACCGACGCCTGGGTCCTGATCCGGGGTGGTCACGGCACCGGCAAGGAACTGGTGGCCCAGACCATTCACCGCCACTCGCTACGGGGCAAACACCCGATGATCGCGGTCAACTGTGCCGCCATCCCCGAGGAACTGATCGAGTCCGTGCTGTTTGGTCATACCAAGGGCGCCTTCACCGGGGCGACAGAGAACAAAAAAGGGAAATTTGACCAGGCCAACGGCTCCACCCTTTTCTTGGATGAGATCGGCGACATGAGCCTGAAGAGCCAAGCCAAGGTGCTGCGCATTCTCCAGGAGCAGAAATTCGAGCGGGTCGGCGGCTCGCGCACCATTGAGATTGATGTCCGGGTCTTGGCGGCGACCAACAAGAACCTGGAGGAGGAGATCGAAAAAGGCAACTTCCGAGCCGATCTCTTCTACCGGCTCAATGTGGTACCTATTGGGGTTCCCGATCTGGTGGAACGACGCGAGGATATCCCCTTGTTGGTGGAGGATTTCATCAACCAGTTCAGCAGGAAAGGGATAGACAGAAAACAGTTTGCCGCTGAGGCACTGCAGCTGCTCCAACGCCACAGCTGGCCGGGCAATATCCGCGAACTGCGCAATCTGGTCGAACGACTGGTGATCATGAGCCCCGGTGACCAGATCGGGGTGGAGGATGTGGCCCTTTTTCTCGGCAATGCCCCCCTGCTGCCGCCACCGTCCCCACCCGTCGGCCAGGGATATCAGCATCTGTCCTCCTTCAAGGCTGCCCGACGTCAATTCGAAATGGACTATCTCCAGGCCAAACTCCAGGAGAACGACGGCAATGTCTCGAAAACCGCCGAGCTGATCGGCATGGAGCGCAGCCACCTGCACAAAAAGGTCAAGGCCCTGGGCATCGCGGTCAAATAAGGACTGCGCCGCTCCACCTGCCCGGATTCATATCGTTTTTTCCCTAACTCCCAGTAATCAGAGGTATTCCATGGTTTTCCCCGAATTTCGCCCCCGCAGAATGCGGCAGTCCGAAACCTTCCGCTCCATGATCCGCGAAACCCGGCTGGTGCCGGATCAGATGATCTACCCGCTCTTTGTCCTGCCCGGCAAGGGCATCCGCCAGGAAATCCCTTCCATGCCAGGGGTCTTCCGCTTTTCGGTTGATCAACTGGCCAAGGAAGCGAGGGACTGTCTGGCCCTGGGCATCCGCTCCGTTATTCTCTTTGGCCTACCGGAAAAGAAAGACGGTCTCGGCTCCGGGGCTTACGCCAAAAACGGCATCATCCAGCAAGCCATCCGCGAATTGAAGAACCGGGTGCCGGAGATGACCGTGATCACCGATGTCTGCCTGTGTGAATACACCGATCATGGCCATTGCGGCTGTCTGGCCGGTCAGGTGGTTGACAACGATGCCACCTTGGAGCTGCTGGCCAAGACCGCCCTGTCGCATGCCCAGGCCGGAGCGGATATGGTGGCGCCCTCGGACATGATGGACGGCCGAGTCAGCGAAATCCGCAGCGCCCTTGATGAAAGCTCGTATCACATGATCCCGATCATGTCCTATGCAGTCAAATATGCCTCGGCCTTTTACGGTCCCTTCCGTGACGCCGCCGACTGTGCGCCCCAATTCGGCGACCGGCGCAGCTACCAGATGGACCCGGCCAACAGCAAGGAAGCCCTGCGGGAAGCTACCATGGATGTCGATGAGGGCGCCGATATCCTCATGGTCAAACCGGCGCTGGCCTACCTGGACATCATCAGCCGTCTGCACGATGAGTTTGATCTTCCGATCGCCGCCTACCAGGTCAGCGGTGAGTACGCCATGATCAAGGCCGCTGCTGAAAAGGGCTGGATCGACGGTGAGCAGGTGATGGCCGAGACCCTGATTGCCATCCGCCGAGCTGGCGCTGATATCATCCTCACCTATTTTGCCAAGGATATGGCCCGCTTGCTTGCTGGATACAAGTAGCAGGGAGAGCCGAGGTCTACCTTTGACAGGTACATCTCGGCAAGGGGCGGGGTGGAAAAACGAAAAGGCCTCGCCCCGTCCTGCTATGCTGAACAACCACCGGGCGACCTCCTCGGTTACAAAACAACTTACCGGCTACGGTGGCCGCTGATGCGGTTGATATAGCAGGCCATCAGGTCGAGAGTGAGCTCGGGAAATTCCGAATGGGGGGCGTGGGCGCAGTCTTCCAACAGCAAGGGGGTGGCCGTACCCCCCGAGCCCGCGACAATGGCCTGCACCTGGGACTCGGTGCCATACTGATCGTCACGCCCCTGCAGCACCAGCATGGGTACCGCAATCGCGGGTAGGAGATATTCTATATTCCAGGAAGCAAACCATGGACTCTGCCAGGTCGCGGACCAGGCCTGGTACAGCTCCCCGGTTTTTTCACCGTGATATCGATGTAATCCCGACAGCTTGCCGCGTGCAAAGGCCGCATCGGTTGTGCGGATACCCGCAAGGGCTGCCTGATCGACAAAAACATGGGCTGCTTCGGTGATAATACCCTGGAGACAAGGCGACTGTTCCGCTGCAAAGATGAGGCTGATGCTGCCACCGTCGGAATGGCCAATCAAAATGAAAGGCCTGCCGGGCAACACGGCCTCGATTACCTGGGGCAGTTCAGAAAGTGCGTATTCGTGGAGATAGTGGATGGTGCGGCGACGGTGGAGCGGTGAAGATCTGCCATAGCCGAGCCGGTCATAGACCAACCCCGGACAACCGGTGCGCTGACAAAGCAGTTCTGGAAAATCGCGCCACAGAGCGGTGCATCCCAATCCTTCATGGAGAAAGATGAGAGTGGGACGGCCCGCCTCGCCGTCATGTTCTTCGTAATAGAGGTGAGACTGTTCATCGAGGATGAGGAGGCTCATTGAAAATTTTTCATCCCCTCCCCGGCATGCCCCATTGCCGCCAGCACCAGCCGCAGGCCACCGCCAACAATCCACCCGTGCCATCAGCTACAACATCAAAAATATCACTACTCCGACCAGGGACAAAGGATTGATGGAACTCGTCGGTGATGCCGTAGAACACGCAGAACAGCATGACCGCGCAGCTCGCCAACACAGGCCGCTGTTGCCAAAATGGTGGTGGTAGGGCGATGAGTGCAGCCAAACCGAGCACGGTGTACAATAAGCAATGCAGCACCTTGTCGATATTGGTGATTTGGGGCAGTGAAAAACTGGTACCCGACTGGTGCGACAGGAAAAAAATGGTTCCCATGACCAGGATCAGAGGAACCAATCGAAACCAATATTTCCGTGGATACATCCGAAATTCCGTCAAGCCTCCGTACTTGCGGCACCTGCCACATGCATCTTCTCCAGCATCTCGGCGGGATAACGCTTGCGCAAACGTCGGATGGCCGCATGGATCTGCTGCGCGGGTGCTGTATCCAGCAGCATTTCGGCCTTGTCGGCATAGGCAGTGAGGAAAAGCTGCCGGTCTCGGATGGCAAAGGTGTGGCTAAAGTTGATTTCTATGGTCTCCGGATTTTCATCAATGGGTGCCTCCAACGCCACTCCCCCCCTGGCCACCTGAACCGCATCGGAATCGGTGATCTCCAGCAGCCAGGCATCACCCGCAACATCACTATAGAAGAGAAAGACCCCGAGCTCATGGAAGGTGGCCTTCTTCTCGACCGCCGCCCCCTGAATTTTTTCGATCGCCGCCATCAACGAGACCTTCATCTGGTTGGTCGGATTGACGCTTTTCCCCGCCTGCTGGGCGGGAAGACAGCAATGTTTATATTTTTTCCCCGAGCCGCAGGGGCAGGATTGATTTCTGCCGATTTTTCCCATACCGTCCGTTCCTTTGTTGCTGGTTAAGTGGAAAGCCTGTACCCGCCTATAGTTTTTCAACCTCTTTTCATACCCTGGATTACGCAAAAAATTCAAGGAAAAGCGCACGTTCTTCCATCTTCAGGCTCACAATCAGCCGGCAAATCGTAGCTCAGAAGGAAGCCTGGTCAAAAATATCCTGTTACGTCGCTGAGCCAGCGATTGACCCGCATCTGTCTAGAAAGGTAAAGATTTACCCGGAAGATGCAAGTCGGCTTGAATCGCCCGGACCGAAACGATACAGTCTTAACGAGAAGGTAAGCCCGAAAACAAAAGCCGTTACACCATCTTTGATGCGAACACGGCGAAACGTTATGTGCTCACAAGGAGAAAAAAATGGATGTCACGGCAATGAGCAGCAGCGCACTGACAACGACTCAGGCGGTTGCAAAAACCAGCAGCCAGAAAGACACGGTGGAAGAGACCCAGGCCACGACGACGCTCCTGGCCTCCGGCGATACAGTGGATATTTCCGAAGAGAGCCGTAGCCTTTCCATACAGGCCGGTACCGAAACCGAATCCACGGACACAGAAAACAGCGGTGCGAGAGCAACCGGAGGAACAGGTGGAGCTGCCGCTGCCTCGGGTGCGTCGAGCAGTTCCTCCAGCGCAGAAGCCATCGCAGAACTGGAGGAAAAAATCAGCGCCCTGCAAAAAGAAATCACCGCCCTGGCCGCCAAGGCCGTAGGCGATGAAGCGGCCAAGACTGAACTCACCGCCAAACAGGCGGAGATGACCGCTTTATCGACCCAGCTGCTGCAGTTACAGACCCAGCAGGCCTAGAGTCGTTACGTCTTCCCCGTCGGGTTGGGGCGGAGAGAGCAACACGCACAATTGCCGCACCACTTTGCTCCTGTTCAAGAGAGCTGCAAACCAACAGCATTGTACCGCGACCAGATCGCCTTGAACGCCTCCTGGTTTTCCATCAGGATATCAACCAGTTTCGGATCAAAATGTTTGCCGCGCTGTTCCCTGAAATGGGTAAAAACCGCCTCCCAGGTCCAGGCCTCATGATAGACACGTTTGTTGGATAGGGCATCAAAGACATCGGCCACACCGATAATGCGACCATGGATGTGTATTTCCTCACCCTTGAGCCCCTGCGGATAGCCCAAACCATCCCAGCGTTCATGATGGAGGAGAACGATAAGTGCCGCTGCCTGGATGATCGGGCTGGACGAACTCATGAGTAAATCATGGCCGCGGTAGACATGGGTCTTGATGGTGGCGTATTCTTCTGCTGTCAGCGCTCCCGGTTTATTGAGAATGGAATCCGGAATACCAATTTTGCCCAGATCATGGGGGGTGGAGGCAAGCTTGAGCATTTCCGCCTCCTCTTCACCCAGTCCGTATTTGACCGCCAGGAGTTTGGCATATTCAGCCACCCGACGGACATGACTGCCGGTTTCGGCGGACCGGCATTCCATGGTCTCGGCGATCTGGAAAATGATTTCCTTCTGTGTATCTTCAATCCCCTTATTAAGAAAAAGATTGTCAAAGGCCAGAGAAACATTGGTGAAAAACAGCTCCAGCAGATCATGGTCGTTTTCGTCGAGTTCCTTGGCAATCTCAAAATAGAGAAAATTCTCCGAGCCGGTTTGGCTCCTGAAATACCAAGCACATTTACTACCTTCACAATAAAAACCATGGGGCTGGATCTGCGCCAGATCAAGGGCGGTATGCATCAACGTGGCATCGACTTCGCTAATCGGGCGATCGACATACTGGCAAAACTGGCCCGTGGCCGCTAGCACCACGGACTGCCCCTTGATTCCGGAAGCGGTCAGGCCCGAGGCATGGCTGTACATGGCGTCTTCCCGCAGCTGCAGAATGGAGGTGAGCTGCCCCAGGACTCCACTGCCCAGCTTCTGCAGCGATTGCCGTTCAAAAATATCCGACGAGGCCTCAATGATCTTTTTTAACCCTTTGCGGTTATTCTCGATGGTGGTGATGAAATTATAACTGCGCAGGGCCGAGATGACCGTGACCAGCATCTTTTCCAGGGTGAGCTCGGTTTTCTCCTTATAGTCGTTAATATCGTATTCAAGGATGACGTGGGCGGCCGGAGCTTTACCGGGTTGTCCGGTGCGCAGGACGATACGCACCGTGCGGTTCTGCAGTTCTTCGCGGATGAACCGTACCAGGTGGAGACCGCTGTCTTCGGTCTCCATGACCACATCCAGGAGGATAACCGCTATGTCCTGGTGCTGCGCCAAGATTTGCCGGGCCTCCTGGCCGCTGTAGGCATGGAGGAACTGAAACTTTCGTCCCAGGTACTCCGTCCCTTTGATCATATAGGTGGTGACGCTATGCACATCCGCTTCGTCATCAACAATGAGAATCTTCCACGGCTCACTGTAGGCAGACACCTCAACAAGGTGACTCCGGGTGGGCTCCGGTGGCTCGTCTTTAAACAGGATTTCATCAGAATCAGACATAGTACCTCAACCTTCCACGGGCATGACAACATGAAAACGTGTCCCCTGCCCTGGCGTGCTCTCACACACAAGGGTTCCCCCCAGGGTCCGAGTGACAATATTAAAGACGATATGCAAACCCAAACCCGTCGAACCCTGGCTCCGGGCAGTGGTGAAAAACGGCTCAAAAATCCTGTCTCGGACGTCCGGAGCCATGCCTCGACCATCATCGCTATAGCTGAGCTCAAGGGTGCCGTTAGTTCTGGCCACAGCAATGCGGATCACGCCAGCTTGGTCGGGATCAAAGGCATGGAGGAGGGAATTGATAATAAAATTGGTCAGGATTTGGGAAAAAGCCCCTGGATAGCTTTCTATCACCAGATGCTCATCACACAGGACCTCGATCCGATGGCCGGTTTTCTTGAGTTTGGGCCGCAGGCTGAGGAGGACCTCGTCGATGTAGTCTTTCACCTTAAAGGTCCTGCGGGTGCCGGAAACCTGATCAGCGGCGACCATCTTGAAACTGCGGATGAGTTCCGAGGCCCGATGGAGGTTGGCAAAGATCATTTCAGTGCCTTCCCGTGAATCGTCCAGATACAGTGTCAAGTCGGAACGTTTCATCTCGCCTTGCGCAAAGAGTTCAGCCAGGGTGCGGGTTTTTTCGGCTAAAGTCGAACCGGCGGACAAGGCCACTCCCACAGGCGTGTTAATCTCGTGGGCTATTCCGGCTACCAGTTCACCCAAGGCCGCCAGCTTTTCGGAAAGGACCAGTTGGCCTTGTGTCCGCTGCAGATCTTCCAGGGTTTTTTGCAGTTCCTGATTAGCACCGGCCAACTGCTCGGTACGCTGCGCCACCCGCTCTTCCAGTTGCTCATTGAGGCGCAGCAACTGTTCTTCAGCCACACATCGTTCCCCCTCCTTGCGCTCCAAGCCCTCCGCCATACTATCGAAGGCCGCAGCCAGCTGCCCCAGCTCCCCCTGCTCAGGGACCATGCCGGTCCGGGTGGACAGATCGCCGGCCTCAAGCCTGCTGGTGGCAGCCATCAGCTGATTGAGACGGCGCAGGAGGGTAAACTCAGCCACAAACCAGGCGGTAACCAAGGCCAGAATCGTGGCCAGAACCAGAAGGGCGACATTGCGGATCACGACGAATCGGGCCTTGCCCAGGGCCTGATCCACCGGAATGCCCAAGCGGATCATCAGATAGGGGGAGGATGCTCCCTGGAAATGGAGCCGCTTGAAGCTGTAGAGCCGACTGACCCCATCCACCCCGGTTTCGAGGAACGTGCCTTCCTCCTCACGACCGGACATCCGCGCTACCATCTGCGGCAGGTCAGCTACCCAAGTGTATTTTTCCGATTCCGGAAAACGGGTGAGACGCATCCCCTGGGCATCGGTCAGAGTAAATACCGACCGCTCCGGCAAATGGGTGTCGAAAAAAATACGGCCAAAATAGCTCAGATCAAAGGCTGCCACCAAAACCCCCACCGTATTGCCTGCGCTGCCGAGGATGGGCTGGGCAAACTGGACAACTACCCGGCGCTCAGTTTTAAGCAGGGTGTAGTCGCCCACGGTAAAGTTCCCGGTGCGCATGGCGTCCTGGAAATAGCTATTTTTTTGTATGTTTAAGGTGGGTGCTTCCGGGGCCGCAACCAGAACCTGACCGCGGGCATCGGCCAGAAACAGCGAAACGTAAGCGGAATTGCGGGCAAGGATATCGGCGAGCAGTTCTTGACAGGCAGGAGCATCAAGACTCCGAACTTCAGAGGACTTGGCCAGGGTGACAAGCAGCAGGCGGGCGTTATCCACCACCCGTTGGTGATGGGCTGCCATGGCCTGAACCTGGCGCAGGGCATAGCTTTGCGCATCGTCGACGACCTTGCCGCGAAGCTCGTGTCCCGTATAGAGCATAATCGCCAATGCCGGCAGGACGGCCAGTAAGACAAGGACAATCAAACTCTTGCGGATGGAGCTAAAAAGAAAAAGTCGCATCGCACCCCTTAAAGCTCAGAAGAAAGGCCAGATAGCGGCGAACGGATTCGTTTTTCTGATCAACACTGCAGTCATTTTGCCGGTGGGTGACAACGGCAGGTCAGCGTTGTTCATTGCCTGTTTGACACCGACCTATCCTAGCAAATTTTTGCAAGATGTGCACTTCATTGTCTCAATTTGCACCTCCGGGCCTGGGGACAGCCTCCGAAGGGGAGCACCAAATGAGCGTTCGCAGAAAGGGAATAGGCAAGCTCGGACTTCAATCCACCGCGTGCAGCACCGAAGACTCCACTTTGCCTGTCCGCACCGGGACCAGCCAATATGTGGCCGGGCTGGTATGGATGGCCTCCACCAGCTCCTCGCTCACCCGGTGAGAATCTTCCACCAGATTATACAAGACCGAGTCGATGCCGATAAACCCGTCCAACAGATGGGTCAGGGTATGGAGGATCTTGGTGGCGTAGCCCTGCTTCAGTTCCAGCAGCTGATCAAGGGTCGTGAGCCCCTCCTCCTTGAGATGATCGAGCATCCGCCGGGCAAAGGCTGTGTTAGCCGCCAAGCCCTGTTCCAGGGTGGGCCAGAACCTGAGATCCGTCCCGTTCAGGATTTCTTCCTCCCGGACAAAGAATTCGGCATAGCTAACCAGTTGGTTGCCTGCAAGGTAGCGCCCCACATGCTGACCTGCCAACTGTAAGGACTGGGAATGAACAAGAAAATAATGTGATACGGGATAGTCCATGGGTTGTTTCTTTATGATGGCAGGGGATGGAACAGCGACTCCAGGGTCGTGCCCTCAAGGGGCAACACTGGCGACGGCCCGGACATGGTTGAGACAATTGGCATCCTGAATGCCAGCAAATCCCATGTCCATGTTAACATACCAGCTTTCATGATGTCCATGACGGTCGCAACTCCACACCCATTTCACCGGCCGGGCCGGGGAATCGGCAAAGGTGCCGGGGCCACCGTCCGGCAGGAGACTCAGCAGCTCATTGACGGTCGGCACCCGCCAACGCCCGCAACCGTTGAAGTTCTGGTCGTTGAGCTGCCCGATATACTGGAAGGAACCGACAAAGGTGACGGGGTATCGGCTCGCCTGTCGCTGCCAGACAAGTCCCGTGGCCCGGTCGACCACCGTCTCCGCAAACACCTCCAGCTGATTACAGACCTGCGTGACGGGACGGTACAACTCGTTGACCGCAAACAAGGCATGAGCCTTGGATTTGCACACATTAACCGGCTCGTGCCGCAGCGGCAACGGCTGCGGTTCCGTGACCAAAATCGGACAGTGCCCGGCCCGGTCCGGCTGCTGCAGCCTGAGTTGCTCAAAGGCAGCCAGCATCTCGCCGGCCGACTGAAACCGTTCGTCCCGATTCCAGCGCAGTGCCTTTGCAAAAAAAGCATCCCAAGAATGGTCGTACAGGGGATTGACCAGCGACAGGGAAAAACTCTGCATACCGGGCAATTTACCAGTGAGCATGCGGTAGAGCAGCACCGCAACGGAGTAGAGATCCGCCCGGCCATCAACGCCATGAGGATCTTTCCGTTGTTCCGGCGGGGAGTAGCAGGGTGAGCCGATCTGCAGAGTGCCCGGGCCGGAAAAGGCGACCCCGTTCACCAGAGCCATGCCAAAATCACAAATTTTCACCGTATCCTCATCGGTGACCAGGATATTCTGCGGTTTGATATCCCGATGGATGATGTCGTTATGGTGGAGAAAATCAAGTGCTTCGAGGAGCTGACGTCCATAGTGGAGGACCTTGGTCGCCCCGATGACCCGCGAGTCCTGTTCGATGCGAAAGGTCTCCCCGATCATGTCGCCAAGGTTGTTGCAGATATATTCCATGACAAAAAAAGGCCGCCCTCGCTCATCATGGTCAAAGTCATGGGCTGTAACCAGGAAAGGCTGGTTAAAAGCAGCCATGGTCCGGGCCTCGAAGGTAAAGATCTCCCGCAATCGCTCTTCACCAAGAATGTCCACCATGAGCTCATTGGGGTCCAGCAGTTTGATGGCCACCACCTTGTCGATCACCGGCACCAGCCCCTTGTACACCGAGCCCATGCCGCCCTTACCGAGGCGACGGATAATCTGATATCTCCCAATCTGTTTCATCGCTTTACCAATAGAGTCGCTGCGCGTTGGAGGCGGGAAAATGACGCTCGCCGAGAAGCCGCATCGTTGTCTGGACATCATAAAGTACCGCCCGTAGCTCCAGGGTCTGCGCTCCTAGATCCCAAAGCATATACTTAGCGTACCAACTGTGGCTATCGCGCGGCTGGCCGACACTGCCGGGCAGGAGAAGATACCGGCTCTCCGAATCAAGCCGCACCTGCTCCACCGTCAATGCACGGCGGATGATAACGGCCCCTGCCTTCTGAAAAAAACCGAATTCATGGGTGTGTCCGGCAAAACAGATGCGTTCCGGATAGGTGGTAAACAGTCTTTGCAGCCGATTGTCTGTAGGCGCATGCAGATACACCGTGATCGATTGGGGTGGGCACCCATGGACAAAACGGGCACCGCAGCAGATATGTGCGGCGGGCAGCCCCTCTAGCCAGGCAAGGGAACCGGCACTCAGCAGAGTACGGGTGCGAGCCAGTGATTCGCGGACCGTGGCATGCAGGCGGTTGTAGTAGCTCCGGCTGACCAGGCCTAGTTCATGGTTGCCCATGACTGAAACCACCCCATGCTCCAGCAGGGCCTGTACCACTTCCTCGGGCTCGGGTCCGTAGCCGATATTGTCGCCCAAGGAAACAATCCGATCAGCGCCCATCAAGGTACTATCTGTCAAGACCGCCTGCAAGGCCCGGTAATTGCCATGAATATCGGCAATGATCGCCAACCGCATGATGCGCCCGCTACTGGTCGCCCTGCCGACCTTGCAGCAGAACCGGTGATCCGATCCGCAGCCCAGCCTCGGGAAATTGATGGGTGAGATGGGCAAGCACTGTGGTGCACTTGACCATGAACAGGAAAAAGAGCGGCGCAACAACCTCGGACAGACATTCAAAGTTGCCCATACCCTTACTGATAATGCAGTCGGCGCCTGCGAAGTGCCGCCGGAAATCTTCGCTGCACATTGCCAAGGAGGTGCCGGGAACGTCGGCCCCATTGGTGATGACCGGGCAGATGCGGTCCAGACCGCAGACTATGGCATCGTCTCGAGTGGCGTCGTTAATAATGGGAGCGTGCCGCACCGCCAAGGTCACCTTGCAGCCCCTGGCCAAGAGGTGTTCGATCAGCAGTTTGTCAAAGACGATTTCACCGCAGTTATCGGCCAGATAGAGAATATTGGGTGTAGTGACAAGCTGTTGCTGCAGGGACGAATAGTGGTTGATAGCCAAGGGTTGCCGGCAGGAGGCCAGCGCCACTTCCCGGTCCATCTGGTACTGTGCGCCGTTATCGAGGACATTGGCGTTGATGGCGAATTGTATCGCCGCCAGCAGGGGGTCGGCCTCTCCCTGGATCATCTCCCTGGTCCGGGACTCCAGAGCCAGGGCAAAGGTATTGCTCTCCTGTTTCTCGGCGGCGTAGGGATCAGCCACACCAGTCCGTCGGGCAATCAGCCGGTAATAGTGGACGGCGTTTTCCGGAGGCGGGAGCCGGGCATCAAAACCGGTGAGCATGGCCCCGACCTCTCCGGTCAACTGCCAGTGCTCAAGGGGATCGTTGGTGCTGCGGCGGACTGTAGCCAGGGCCTGACGGAGAAAACAGACGAGACAATCGTTTGCCGTTCGCATCAGGATTTCCCGGCACCGGTCTGCTTCAGCAGATACGCCTGGCGGACATTCCCGAGAGCGGCGAAGATATGTTCCCTGGAGCCCGGAATATGCTGATAGATATGTTCCGCCAGATGATGAATATCCTGACGCCGGGTTTTTTCCGAGAGGGGGCAGGTGGAACGGACAGATTCCAGGCCGAGATCGCATCCGACCTGTTCGATCTCTGCCTTGTCGAGATATGCGAGCGGACGAATCAGAGCCAACCGTCCGGAAAAAAGATCCTGTCGGGGCACCATCGTGCTGATATTACCGGCACAGGTCAGATTGAGCAAAAAAGTTTCAATGATATCGTCGCGGTGATGGCCGAAGGCAATTTTGTTGCAACCGCACTGGCGTGCATAGGCAAATAACTGGGTCCGCCGGGAGCGGGCACACTGGAAGCAGAGATCATGATCCGAGGCGACAGACGATGCCTCTCGCAGCTCCGGTCGCCAGAGGGCGGGAAGGATACGGAGGTTCAAGCCGAAACCGTGCACGATCTCGGCAACACGAAGGGCGGCAGCGCCCGGCGCATCAACCTCCGCCTCCATATCGACATGCGCAGCCCGCAACTCATAGCCGATGGGGGCTTTTCTCCCCCAAATAACCAGCAGCCAGGCAAGGACAAGGGAATCTATACCACCGGAAACGGCAATCAGTACCCGATCGCCGTTGGCCAGCATGGAGTAATCGTGCATGGCCCGGCCGATACGCCGGTTGACATCACGCGTCAGCTGCACCGAGGCCGCCAAAAAGAATCACACCACTTATTTGATTTCAAGATAGGAGCACTGCCCTAGCCTTTCCCGTAAACCATCACGCAACAGTTCCTCGGCAGTGAGCCAAGTCAACCCACGAGTTTTTGCCTTCGGCAGAGTAAGCAGATTTTCCATGACCGACTGCTGTTTTTCATCAAACCGTCCGTGACAGAGCGCCTTGCCCTCACCCACCTCATAGAGTTTGTAGGTGAAGGTCACCGCAGCTGGTTGTTTGACCCCGTACTCACTGCCCACTCTTTCAGTATATTGACTGAGCGTGGTCTCCAATACCGTATTACAGTGCGATTGTTCGGCGATACGCCGTGCATTGACCAGAGCGTTGGCTCCTTCATTCTTACTGGCATGAACCTGCCCTGGGGCAACAAACCGGACGTTTGCCTTGGCCGTTAGAAGTTGCTTGAGCATGCCATCCATAACCTGACTGCCGTCTTTTAGTGTCTTGGCCTCAGCCGGGGAAGCAAGCTCCTCAAAATCAACGGCGGGCAGTACCGGCATGACGGCAATACATGAAACCGCCATACCAGGATCCGTGGCAACAGGAGCAACACTTCCTTTCTGAGAACAACCTGTAGCGACGATGAAACAACACACAGCCAACCCAACCCGTACTTTTAATTTTGCCGTCACCATGATCCTCCTTATGCGTCTTTTTTTGGTAATTTTGGTCATTGTCGGCCCAAAGCCTAACAAAACACTGCTAATAATACGCCTGCCAGCTCAACTCTTTCTTCTTTTCATTTCCGTATTCAAAGGCCGACCTGCATGAATTAAAGATTTTTACAGCACTCCCTTGGACGAGAGTTGACCGTGCACCAACGGATGTGGACCCGCGGCAATCGCCAGCGCCCGGCCAAGCGCCTTGAAGATGGCCTCAAGGATATGATGACCATTTTCGCCATGGAGCAGATCGACATGCAGGGTCAGTCCAGCATGAAGAATAAAGGCCCGAAGAAACTCTTTTGCCAAAGGGGTATCAAAAGATCCGATCTTTTCCTCGGTCAGGTGTACCGAATAGTGGAGGTAAGGGCGATTGGAGAGATCGGCACAGACCCGTGCCAGGGTTTCATCCATGGGAACATAGGCGTGACCGTAGCGACAAATACCCGATTTATCACCAAGCGCCTGCTGAAAAGCCATTCCCAGACAGATCCCCAAATCCTCAACGGTATGATGATCATCGACCTCGGTATCCCCTTGAGCAGCGATTTCCAAATCAAAGAAACCGTGCACGGCAAACAGGGTCAGCATATGATCCATAAATCCGACCCCAGTACGAATGGTCGCCCTGCCCATTCCATCAAGGGCAAGGACAAGCTGAATATCGGTTTCTCGGGTTTTACGATGAATCGACGCTCTTCGGGTGGCTTTCTCTGCCATTGACCTGCACCTCACTGGTTCTGCGGCCAAATTATTATTCTGGAAGCCGCTTCAACACTCTTTTTCCACTCTCACTCACCACAAAATAACTGTTGATTGTAGTCAATTTTATCAACAGACTCAATACCTGATGCAGGAAAGCCTGGCTCATTTTTCTAAAAACGAAGAGGAGGTGAAGAATTATGTCCACGACCCGCACAGCCTCAACACGACAAGAATATCAAATTATTAAAAAAGTTAGAGAACATACTATTCTTCTTTACATGGGTTGGCAACAGTTCTCCACCGCAGTCCTGCTGAATTCCATGGCCTTTGCCCACAAAGAAATCATTCATGATGCAAATTTATTATTGACACGGAACCGACAATCTTTTAGAGTCGGCTGCTGTTACGGAAATAAACAAGCGGGAATAACTCAGTGGTAGAGTGCAACCTTGCCAAGGTTGAAGTCGCGAGTTCGAATCTCGTTTCCCGCTCCAAAAGAGATTCCAGGGTTCGGACCTCTGTTCGAGCCTTTTTTTTTAAGTGCTGAGGCGCAGAGAATGAAAACCTATTACACGCCGGTAAATGAAATTGATCGCAAATGGTTTGTAGCCGATGTTGACGGCAGGGTTCTTGGGCGCATCGCCACGGAAATAGCCCTTCGTCTGCGTGGCAAGCATAAACCGACGTTCTGCAATTTCCAGGATAACGGTGATTTTGTTATCGTTGTTAATGCCGAGAAAATTCATCTCACTGGAAACAAGCTGGACGGCAAGCTGTATCATCATCATACAGGATACCCCGGTGGTATTAAAACCCAGACCGCCCGCGAAATTCTGACGAAAAAACCCGAAGAGCTGATCCGCATGGCCGTGAGAGGCATGTTACCGAAAAACAAACTCGGCCGGGCCCAATTGAAAAAATTGAAGGTCTACACCGGTAAGGATCATCCCCATCAGGCGCAGAAACCTGAAAATCTTGAGATTTGACAACGGAGTACATGATTATGGCCCAGGAGAAAACATACGCTACCGGCAGACGAAAGACAGCTATAGCCAGAGTCTGGATTACGCCCGGCAGCGGTAAGCTCGCAATCAACAAGATGCCGCTGAATGAGTACTTCGGCAACATTTTTTTCGAGCCCAAGGTCGCCAAACCCTTTGTTGTTACTGAAACCACCGACCAATATGACGTTATGGCCTCGGTGAAAGGCGGCGGGAAATCAGCACAGATCGATGCTTTAGTACATGGTATCGCCAGGGCATTGCAGGAACTCAATCCGGAAATGCGCCTGCCACTGAAAAGGGCTGGCCTGCTCACCCGTGATCCTCGTGCCAAAGAGCGAAAAAAATACGGCCAACGTGGCGCTCGCGCCCGCTTCCAGTTCTCCAAGCGATAATTTCGCAGGGAGCGGAACGGGTCGTTCCAATTTTTTTCAGCCTTTTTCAAACCCAGGGAATAACGAATACTTCGTTATTCCCTTTTTCTTTTAACAGTACGCCCTTCTCCCCTGGTGCTTAAAAGAGGAAACGTATCATGTTGCGTGTTGGTATTGTGGGTGCCTCCGGTTATACCGGAGTCGAATTGGCAAGGCTCCTGGCCGGCCATCCTGAGATTCATCTCACCGTTGCCACGTCTCGCCAATACGCGGGTAAACCGCTCGCCGAAGTTTTTCCCAACCTACGGAAACGGGTGGATATCTGCTGCGAGAACCTGACAGTTGCTGAACTTATCGACCGAGCGGACTTTTTCTTCACCGCTGTGCCTCACAAGACCGCCATGGATATTGTCCCAGGACTGCTCGCTGCGGGGAAAAAGGTGGTCGACCTGAGTGCCGATTACCGCATCCATGACCCTGCGGTGTACGAGGCCTGGTACCAGGAACACACCAGCCCCCAGTTGCTCGCCGAGGCCGCCTATGGCCTCCCGGAACTGTATCGCGATCACATCAAGGCCGCGCGGCTGACCGCCAATCCAGGATGCTATCCGACCTCAGTTATCCTGGCCCTTACCCCATTGTTACGCCATGGCTTAATCGATCCGGAAACCCTGATCATCGATTCGAAATCCGGGACCTCGGGGGCCGGAAGGGCGGCCAGCGTAGGCACCCTGTTCTGCGAAGTCGCCGACGGGTTCAAGCCTTACAAAGTGGGCGGTACCCATCGCCATATTCCGGAAATCGAGCAGGAGCTGACAGCAGCTGCGGGCACACCGGTAACGGTTTCCTTTACGCCCCATCTTCTCCCTATCTCCCGTGGAATTTTAAGCACCATGTATGCCTCCCTCACCGGCAAAGGGAACACTACCGATCTTCAAGCGCTCTATGAAAAAATCTATGCCGACGAACCGTTTGTCAGGTTGCTGCCCGCCGGTGTCACGCCAGCAACCCAACATGTCCGCGGCTCCAACTGCTGTGATATTTCGCTGCAGAAAGATCCGCGCACCGGGCGACTGATCGTTATGTCGGCCATTGACAACATCGTCAAAGGGGCATCCGGTCAGGCCGTGCAGAACATGAACCTTATGAACGGCTTCCCGGAGACCACCGGCTTGATGGGTGCGCCGCTTTTCCCCTGATGTCCCGCAATATCCGGCTGCTGATCGCCTATGACGGCGGCAACTACCGAGGCTGGCAACGTCAGCCTCAGGGCGAGACCGTCCAGGGTGAACTGGAGAAAAAGTTGACCCTGTTCTGCGGCGAGCCCATCTCCCTGCACGGTGCAGGACGAACCGATGCCGGGGTACATGCCCTCGGAATGGTCGCCCATTTCCACACCACAACCGCCTTTCCGGTGGTAGCTTTTTTCAAGGGGCTCAACTCGATGCTCCCCCACGACATCCGCATTCTGGACGCCGAAGAGGCTGCGGACGATTTTCATAGCCGCTACAGCGCTCTGGGTAAAACCTATCGATATGATTTCTTCACCGGACCGGTGCAGTTGCCTTCTACCCGTCTGTACAGAGCGCATCTCCCCGGCACCTTTGATCCCGCCCGCGTGGCTGCTGGCCTGGAACTCCTCATTGGCACCCACGATTTCTCCAGTTTTGAGTGCACCGGTTCCCGTAATAAAAACATCATCGCTGGACGCGGTGCGGTGCGCACCCTCTTCCAAGTCAGTTGCTTCCCGCAGTTAGGAGCTGCCGATTGTTGGTCCCTCCGCCTTACCGGCGATGGTTTTCTCCGCCAGATGGTGCGGATTCTGGCCGGAACGCTGATCGAACTTGGTCAGGGAAAACGCCCGCCTGAGGGGTTCGCCGCGATCCTGGCTGCTCAAGATCGAAGCAAGGCCGGCCCCACGGCACCGGCCTGTGGGCTGTTTCTTGAAAGATTGTATTACCATACTCTCTTTTTTAACTCGTAATGCCTTGCCCTGCTATGTTCATCGCCTGTTGCCCTCTCATCCTCGCCTCATCCTCACCACGCAGGCAGGAATTTCTCTCCCTGCTTGGCCTGCAGTACCGGACGGTTCCTGCTGCCATCGACGAGACTCCGGAGCCTGATGAATCACCTGTAGACTTTGCCCGGCGCATGGCATGGGCCAAGGCCATGCAAATAGCCACAGCCCACCCTGATTCCTGTGTCATAGGGGCCGATACCGTAGTTGCCCTTGATCGGACCATTTTCGGTAAACCCCGCGACCGTCACGAGGCACTGGCAACCCTCAAAACCCTTCAGGGACACACCCATCAGGTCATCACCGGCTTTGCCGTACTCATGCCACAACGGGCCATTGAAGAGGTGAGTACCCGCACCACCCGGGTCACCTTTGACACCTTTACCGACGATATTCTCCAAGCCTATGTCAATTCAGAAGATCCCTTGGACAAGGCGGGGGCTTACGGCATTCAAGGTAAAGGAGCTTTTCTCATCCGATCCATCACCGGTTCCTACAGCAATGTGGTTGGCTTGCCGCTCAATTCCGTTGTTCAGGTGCTGCTCCGGCATCAGCTGCTGAAACCAGGCACGCCCTCCCCTGAGGTGCTCCCAAAGGATTTTCCTGCTGCTGGAGAGCGTTGGGGGTAATAATAAAACCAAACGATTGCCCAGCCTTGACTTAAAGGAAAACAGTATGATATCCTTCAACAAACCGCACGCACCTCACTCTTTCCTGAATTTTTCACAATAAAAAAATATGCCGACATTGTTCAACAGATATCACCCTGTTCGCAAGATCCTCTTTTTTATGGGAGAGGGATTGCTTATTTTTGCCAGTGTCTTAGGAATTCTCACGCTCTTTTCCGGTTGGAAAATATTTATTATCGCACCCGCAGAGCATGTCATCAGGGCCATCGTTGTGACCGTGGTCTTCCAACTCTCTTTATATTTCTACGATCTCTACGACCTGCGCAAACCTGGGACCACCACCGAAACTGCCATCCGGATGATGCAAGCCTTTGGCGTCGGCTGTATCATCCTGGGAATACTCTATTTCCTTTTCCCCCCCATCATCATCTCCACAACCATTTTCTGGGGCTGCTACCTGAGCATCTGCCTGACGCTGCTCGTCTGGCGTTCCTTGTATTATCTGATCCTTGAAAAAAAGCTCTTCGCAAGGGAGGTTATTCTCGTCGGTACAGGTGAAACCGCGGAAAAAATCGTTCAGGAAATTTCCAACAATCAAGAAACCGGTTTTACCATAAGAGCCTTAATAGGCACAGCCGCCCCGACCTTTGCACATGTCGACATGCCGGTGTTAGCCAGCTTGGCCGATGTTGCCAAGGATCAACACCTGGCCAGAATCGAACATATAGTGGTGGCCCTTGATGATCGCCGGGGGACGATGCCCATTGGAGAACTGCTCCGCAATAAAATGCAAGGAAGGACCATCGAAGATGGCGTCTCTTTCTATGAAGAAATTACAGGCAAAATTCTCGTTGAAAAGGTTAACCCGGCCTGGCTGATCTTCTCCGACGGGTTTGAGTACAGCAGAATGACCTACCTTATCAAACGTCTCCTCGACATTTCCCTTGCCGTTTTCGGCCTCCTCCTCACGTTGCCGGTTACCCTGATCACAGCCATCCTCATCAAGCTCGAATCTCCCGGCCCTGTGCTCTACAGACAAGAGCGCGTCGGAGAACGAGGCGAGTTTTTTTCCATTTTTAAATTCCGTTCCATGCGACAGGATGCGGAAAAAAATGGTGCTGTCTGGGCGATTCAGAACGATGCACGGGTGACCAGAGTCGGCAATTTCATCAGAAAAGTTCGCATTGATGAAATCCCCCAGATGTGGAATGTTATCCGGGGGCAAATGAGTTTTGTCGGCCCTCGACCGGAGCGACCGATTTTTGTCGATCAGCTGGTACAAAAACTCCCCTACTACGCCCTTCGGCACTCAGCAAAACCCGGTATTACCGGTTGGGCGCAGGTCAGTTACCCGTACGGGGCCTCGGAAGAGGATGCCCTGCGCAAACTGGAGTATGACTTATACTACATCAAACACCAATCCATCTTCATCGATCTGCTGATCATCTTCCGGACAATTAAAACGGTGCTTTTCCAAAAAGGCTCCCGTTAAAGGCGGGTAAAAATGACCACTCCTCCGCGTTCTCCATCTCCGGATAGAACTCACCTGCTCATTGATTTTCCGGTCAGATTATACACGGCCCTGCGGACGATACGACTGTATCCGGCCTCCAACCCACAGGTACACCGCAGCAACAACTTAGTCCTCAATGCCTTTCAAGCCCTCTTGCAAAGGGGGGGGGACGAATCGGTCAACATCGCGCTCTCCGACCAGAAAATTCTCGTCTGCGGCGAACATCTGCCGGACAAGGATCAAGCACGGCCGCAGATACAAGGACTGATTCTCCTGTTGAGCCGACTGAAGATTCATTCCTTCACCTTTCATGCGACGTTCTCCCTGGAGGATTGTATTAAATTCAGCCAGACCCTATCCGATCTCCTGGGTAATAAAGAACTGACGGAACCCATGTCCGTCCTCCTGGAACGTACCGGAATCGATTCCATCTCCGTTGACACCAAACGTTATGTTGCTGTTCACAAAGGCGAACAAGTCGTCCGCGATGAACTGATTGGATCGGGGCTCAATATCAGTGACGAGGAACTGGCGAATTTCGTTCTGGGGAAAACCGTAGTGAATGATTCCATACAGGCCATCTCACCGGAACTCATCAAAGAACTCATCAACCGCCTGCCGGAGGCAACCGGGCCTCATCAAACCGAAGCAGGCCTCTCTGAAGCCGTCATTGAGGTCCTTCAGAACCTGAGCAAGGAAGCCAATTTCAATAAGCGGGCTGACGATATCCAGACGTCGGCCACAACGTTATCAGGCCTTGATCCTGTTCTACTCTCCAAGCTGGTGGCTCATCTTCCCGCGACTCCGGTGGCCGATGAAATACTTGACTCAACCCTGCACCAACTGTCGCCGCAGCAGCTCAATGCCCTGATCACCAATTTTATTGCACAGCAGTCAACACAGGCCGGACCGGTATCAGGTGCTGATCCCCTGACCCCGGCAACAGGACCGGTGGACTTCAGCGCCTTCAATCGCATGCTCGGCCATTACGAGCAGTTGCTCAACAAGGAGCAGCAGACAGAAGTCGCCCAGCAGGCCGGCGCGCAGCTCGCCTCCATGGAGGGCCTGGCTCTCGGCAACATCATTGCCCAGAAATTC
>JBBRBT010000060.1:0-21123 GCA_038205495.1 Desulfobulbales bacterium | reverse complement strand
CAGATCGGTGATCTGTTTGGTGATGCCGGCAGCGGTGATGCCCTTGTCGGTGACAATCAAGGGTTTGGTGCCGCCGAGGTCTTTGATCTTGGCCGGGATCTGTTTAGCCGCGCCGATGCCGATCAGGGTCACACTGGGAATGAAATAACCGTATACTTCTTCTCGAATTGCCATAATGAAACCATCCTTTTCTGATTTTGGGGTCCTGTAGTCGTTCCTGCCTCTTGGATCCAAATACGCGTGACCTTGTTATAGCAACCTCCGTGCCAACTAATTAATTTAATTAAATCAAAATGTTACATGAAAGGCAATGAGGAGGACAGGTCGAAATGTCCCGTGGAGGGGTGAGGATATCAGAAAAGGGGGAAGACCTTTGGGGGCGAATCGCCCAAAAGCTACCGAAAACAACCGGCCCTGGGGCGCACGGGTCAGAATGAACCGACGAATCGACCCTTTGTGTAAAAATGTCCCATGGTGATTCCGAGCGGTAGAGGAGGCAACGATTACGAAGGTTTTTTCAATGAATAAAGGGGACAAAGCGTTTAATTGCGCTCTGACCCCTTTTGTTGCTAAGCGTTTAATTGCGCTCTGACCCCTTTTGTTGCATTTCTTTAAGCTGAGTTAATATTTGTTTGCTCGAGTCAATTTCATAGAATTCTTCTACTACTGAAAATTCTGGCGTGAAAATAAGACCTTGAAGAAGTGAAATAGTTGTGTGATTTGGGATCACTAATCCATCTATCCATTCTTTAATAGCTTTCGGGAGATAGCCAGAGGTCTTAGCCATTTTTCCGATATCGTTATCAAAATGCTGTTCTAAAAGATATTGAACTACGACGCACCGTTGATTCATATTTCTCCTGTTTACATAACGCGGAAATCAGCCGCGAGTGTAACGAGTCGGCTGTATTTTATTGTTGGGCTTCAATCAGTTTCTCCATTTCGAAGTCAATGTATCTGCTTAGAGAAATAGCCGATTTGTCTTTCATATGGACACGACACGTACAGAGAAACGGACCATAAGCAGACGTTGATATACCTATTATCCCTCGTTTCGGGTATTCTTTATAAACTTTGCTTCCCCACATATGGCCAAAGAAAAACTCTGCGAATTCGACATCAGATAAGTCGGTCGTCTTGTGTTTAATCAAATAGATGTAAATATCATATTTCTGGTTAGGTTTCCCTGAAGGAGCAATAACGTGGGTAAGGAAAAGACCACGATTTTTTTCGTAGATTTTATTCCGTTCTTGATCCCAGTCTTGAGCTGATGCATCCTTATTTAATTGTGGCGTTTTATTTACTGGCTGGGCGTATTCCAAATTTTTAAGGTCTTCTCCAATTTCAAATGGGCCAGCTTTGACGGAACTACCCTTTTCAATCCGATGGTGAATAGCCTTAACAATTTCTCCGACCTGCTTGCGAAAAATCAACAGCAAAAGAGCAATGAAAAGGGGCCAAACCAGCGACTGAAACAACGGTATGTATGGTTGCAATTTTTCAAGCACTTTAACGATGAAATGTATCATTGTGGTTTCTTAGCCCAACAAGTTATTATGCAGTTTCTTGATATTGTACAAAAAGGGTCTACAAAAAGGGTCAGAGTAAATTTAACTTTGCAAGTTTAATTGTGTTCTGACCCCTTTTGTTCTCAGCCATCAACCTTTCCGTCAAAACCGCAGACGTTCTCGGCGTCAAGTGAACCACCTGGTTCGGCATTCCTCTTGATTTTTATCCATTCCCGAAGAAAGCTGAAAACAATTTGTTTATCATACTTGTATCGATTGAATAGCAATCCCAACAGATCAGGAATAAACGGTTTTGAAAAACTAATATTTATCACGGCCCCCGCATCACTCTCAGTCAGCAGTCCATTTACCCTGAGAGACCAATATGGGCCTTTCCTATTTCTTAATTCAAATTTTGATTTATTTACGACTCCGCATACAGGAGATGTACCTACAAAGTAGTGAGAATTAAGAGAGATCAAGCACCTCATTGTATTTGGCATTAAGTCAATCTGTTCCTGCAGAATGTTACTTATTTCGTGGGGCTTATATGGCGATGTGTATTTCATGTTTTATGCTGCCGAACAAGTTATTATGCAGTTTCTTGATATCATCCAAATTGGAAAGTTTCACAGAAAGCTTGTTACCACCCTAGGTTATCGTTCACAACAGGGAATCACGGCGCCATCACATTCATCCCCAAACAAGTGTAGTAACTTCAGAAAATTACGCCACTATCAGCCCAATAATCTCACCGTCCCTCACTAATACCCATCCCTCGCTGCCCTTCCCGCATGGCGGCTTTCACCTGCAGCCGTGACCAGTACCGCTGCCTCGCCACTGAGCGGGCAGCGATTCTCGCAGATGCCGCAACCGATGCAGAGGCTATCAACCACATAGGGCTGCCGCACCCGGACCCGTTCCCTCTTGCTGTTTTCGACCTCGACCTCACGGAATTTGATCGCCTTGTCCGGCGTCGGGCAATGCTCCTCGCAGACGATGCACGGCACCCCGTCAGCATAGGGGAGACAGCGGTTTTTATCAAAATAAGCCCGGCCGATAACGACGGCCTGCTTTTCGCTTTTGCCGAGTTTGCGGATGGCGCCGGTGGGGCAGACCTGGCCACAGAGGGTGCAGTTGTATTCGCAGTAGCCGATACGGCTGACCAGCCGTGGAGTGAAGAGGCCCTCCAAGCCCGCATCAAGCCAGGTGGCATGAAGGGCATTGCCGATACAGACCTTCATGCACTCGCCGCAGCGCACGCATTGACCGAGGAACTCCTCCTCTGCCAGTGCCCCCGGCGGCCGGACGAGGCGTGGCTCGGCATGACGGGCCAGCGGTCGTGACGGCAGGGCCAGCGGCGCCAAGGCACCAACAGCCAGGGAGGTGACCAGGGCCCTGCGCGACAGATCAAAGGGCTGCGCACCGGCATCACCACTCCTCAGGCTATAGACAAAACGGGAGCGGGGGCACTGGGTCAGGCAATCAAGGCAAAGGATGCATTCCGCCGTGACAATATCCCTGTCCTCGCCAATGGCCGCCATGGGGCAGACGGTGCGGCACTGCCGGCATGGGCCACAGTCTGTCGACCCTCCGGTCAGGCGGAGCAGGGAAAAACGGGCAACAAGGGCGAGCAGCGCCCCCAACGGACAGACCTTGCGGCAAAAAAACCGGCTCTCCACCCAGCTGAGTGCCAATACCACCAGCAGCAGGAGCAGGGAGAAAACAGAGAGGGCGTATACCTTGGCGCCAAAGGGCAGCAGATATTTCTTCAGCAGCGCATAGACCGGTTCGGTCAGCGCGTTCACCCACTCCGGTGCCTGCTGGTAGGTCCAGGTAAAGAGGGTGGTGGTCGCATGGTCAAGAGCCGGGTGCACTGCAAAGGTGAGGCCCCGCACCAGCAGGGAGAAGGGATCCAGATACCCGGCCAGGGGCAGGCCGAAGCAGGCGGCGGCGAGGAGAAAGAACAACAGATAATATTTCCATTGCCGTTGGCCCGGCTCAGGAGTGATGCCGATCGTACCGCACAGACGCCGACTGGCATCGATCAGGGTTCCCAGGGGACAGACCCAGCCGCAGAAAAATCGCCCGAACACCAGGGTCAGGCCGAGGGTGATCAGGGCCGGGAGCATGAGCACGATCACCGTCTTGGCTGCCAGCATGGCGGCAAGGGCGAGGAAGGGGTCGATGCGGAAGAGGAGATTGACGGCCCAGGTCAGTTCATCAAAGCCTGCGTAGTCGGTTTTGATAAACAGAAAGAGAAAAAGAAGAAAAAACAGGGACTGACCGATCCGCCGCCAGGCAGACGGCGAGAAGCGAAAGCCGGGGCGACGCATCAGGCGGTTACTACCTGGATCCGGTCCAGGGCCATTTCCCCGAGCCCCATTTTATAAGCCGCCACCGTGGAGTCAATGGCATCGGGGGCGAGCGCAAACAGAGTGCTGGTCGCATAGGCATCCGCAGCCACCGGGTCCGCCGAGGCAATCAAGGTGTCGGTCTTGCTCACATCCTTGAGATCGCCCCCCTGCGGGCCGTTGCGCAGAAGAATGCGGGTGGCGTCGATGACCGTCAGCTTCGGCCTGATCACTGTAGCCAGATCCGCCAGACTCTGGCCCAGATCATGGTGCAATGAGCCCCGGTTGCCGCCGATCACCCCCATACTGTTCTTGAGCCCGAGGGTGAGCCGGGACAGACCATGGTGCTTGGCCACCGGCACGTTGATGTAGCAGTCGCACTCCAGCGCATCCTTATAGATCTCCCAGCGGGTGAGGGTCTTGCCCTTGGCGATGTGCACCGGCACGAACTTGCGCTGGTCGATGTGCTCGATCACCGCGCGCGGATCGTTGAGATCCAGGATGGCCTGCTCAATGCCGCTGTTGGCATAGCAGCGCCGCTGCTCGTTGCAGGTCCGGTCAAAGACCAGCACCTTTTTGGCTCCGGCCTCAAGGGCCTGGGCAACAAGGGCCTTCACCACCAGGGGGTGGGTTGTGGCGGCCTGGTCCGGGCTGCGGTCCCAGCCGATATTCGGCTTGACCACCACCCGGTCGCCCGGCCGGACAAACTGCGCCATCCCGCCCAGCGGAGCCAGCAAGCGCATGGTCAGCGCGTAATACTCCTCGCCCTTGGCCACACTGAGCACGGCCGACGCCTTTTCCGCAGCCAGGGCTTCCGGAAGGATGTTGAACCGGGGAATGGCCAGAGTCGCCCCGGCCGACCAAAGAAAAACCTCGCGGATGAATTGACGTCGGTTCATGGACACCTCCTTCTGCCCTGAGGGCGCAAGGGTTGCGGTTTGAAAAGACTGGAGTGGCTCGTGAATGGAATGGCTCATGGCGATGGCTGGAGAACCATACCCTGTCAAGGAAGGAAAAACAACGAAGGGGCCGCAGAACGGGTAAGGCTGGCCCGGTGTGGTTTCCCAGGACAATTTAGTATAAAAAAACAGGGGAAGTACCTTCTCAGCACTTCCCCACCATTTTTTGCCGCTTTCGCCTCTCTTTTGTGCTCAAATCTTGAATTGTTCGACAATCCCTTTAAGCTCGGTGGCCTGATCTTGCAGCGAGCCGGCGCTGGACTTCACCTTTCTACTGCTGTCGGCGATTTCACGGGAGGTGTTGTCAACGCCTGCGATATCACGGGATATGGAGTTGGCAACGACCGAACTCTGGTTAACGTTCTCGTTGACCTCCTGCAGCCCTTGCGAAGCCTGGGAGATGTTGGTGGCGATCTCCTGGGTGGCCTGGGCCTGCTCGCTGACCGCCAAGGCTATCGTTCCGACGATCTCGCTCACCCGGTTGATGACCTTGGTGATGGCGCCGATGTCGGCCACGGTCTCGGCGGTGGTCTGCTGCACACCGGTGATCTGCGCCTTAATGTTGAGGGTGGCCTCGGCAGTCTGTTTTGCCAGCACCTTGATTTCGTTGGCAACCACCGCAAAGCCTTTACCCGCCTCACCGGCCCGTGCCGCCTCTATGGTGGCGTTGAGCGCCAGCAGATTGGTTTGCTCCGAGATCTCGGTGATGGTCTCGGTAACCTTTCCGATGGCTTGGGCCGCATCACCGAGGGCATCCATCTTGGTAGCGGCCTTGGCTGCCTGAATGACAGCTTCGCCGGCGATATGGTTGGCCTGTTGAACATTTTGCGCGATTTCACCGATGGTTGCGGTCATCTCCTCGGCGGCACTTGCCACCATGCTGACATTGGTGGTCGACTCCTCCATGGCGGCGGCGACATTGCTCAAGTTGGTGGTCATCTGTTCAGCGGCAACCGCAATACTTTCAGTCTGCCGTGAGCTGTCGCTGGCACTGCCCGCCAAAGTGTCGGCTAAAAGGAGAAGGTCATGGGATGACCGGTCCAGGGTCTGGCTGTTGGTGCTGAGCTTGCCGATGATCCCGTGCAGTTTTTCCATGAAGACATTCAACCAGCGGGCCAATTCGCCGATTTCGTCGCGAGAACGAACCGCGAGCCGTTTGGTCAGGTCGCCCTCACCCTGGGCAATATCCTGCAATCCCGCAACAGCCGCATTGATGGGTTTGGCAATGGCCAATCCGAGGACAAAGGCCATGCAAGCCGCGATAACAGTGGCGGCAATTAGAATCACCAAGAGGGTAATCAGTGCGTTAGAAGAGATCGTCTTCGAGGCCTGCTGCTCCTTCTCGGCATTTTTCAAACTGATATCGGTCAGTTTATCCAGGTTCTTCCGAGTCACTTCAAACAACTCGTTCGCCTTGCCCAGAGACAGCTCGAGCGCTTGGCGCCTGGCCTCAACGTCACCGGATTTACTGGTATCGACAACCTGACGCGAGATCGGCTCCCAGGCTGCTTGATCCCGCTCGAACTTGGCAATCAGCTCCTTCTCTTCCGGGGAGTCGACCAACGCCTTATAGATCGCGAACCGTTCATGAACCTGCTTGAGATTATTGTCGTATTCCTTTTGCAGGGTGGCAAAAATCGGCGCTTTGGGATCCGCGGTGATTATCGAGCGTTCAGCAACCAGCATCTGCTGCATGTCGCGGTCTGCTTCGATGAGCTTGTCGATGCTGGGTAGACTGATCGAAAAGATGTCGTTGAGGTTCTTTTCGATCTGCGTCATCCCCTGGTAGGCAACCCAACCGACGCCGACCATGAACAGCAGAATCAGGGAGAAAGTCGCGATCAATTTGTTGTGGATCTTCATGTTCTTGAAACTCAGCATGCGTTACCCTCCTTAAAAGATTGCTACGTTACCTTCACAAATTCCAGTCCGACCGCCGCCAGCCGCTGGATTCCCGCCAGCGCCTTCATGAATCGATAGAGGAAGTTTACCGCATCAAGGTACAATCAATCAATGGCGTATTGGGTCAGTTTGCGATAGAGAGTTTTCCGGCTGATCCCCAAGGTGTCGGCGGTTTTCTGACGGTTGCCGCCGTGGAAGTCGAGCAGCTTGAGGATATGCTGTTTTTCCACGGATTCGAGGGTGAGATTGGCCTCAACAGTCTCGGCGGATTCCACCAATTCCCGCGGCAGGCAGCGTTCGGTGATGATGCCGTTTTCCGCCAGGATAATGGAACGCTCGATGACATTGCGCAGTTCCCGGATATTGCCCGGCCAATTGTAGCGGAGGATGCAGGCCATGGCCCGTTCGACGATACAATACTGGGTGCTGTCCGGGCTGAGCGCGGTGAGAAAATAATCCACCAGCAGGGGGAGATCCTCCTTGCGCTGTTTGAGCGAGGGAATCTCGATACTGAAGGCGTTGATGCGGTGAAAAAAAGCCTCGTTGAACTGCCCCCTTTCGACCTCTTCGGCCAGATGGCGGTTGGTGGCAAAAAGAAAGCGGATATTGACCTTGCGCTCCTCCTTCTCCCCTACCCGGCGGTAGAACCCGGTCTCAAGCACCCTGAGCAGCGAGGCTTGAACCTCTAGCGGCAATTCACCGATCTCATCAAGAAACAGGGTGCTGTCGTGGGCAAAGGAGAGCAAACCCTCCCGCGATTCATTGGCGCCGGTGAACGAGCCCTTGATGTGGCCGAACAACTCACTGCGCGCCAGTTCCTTCTGCAGGGAGGCGCAGTTTTTGATAACCATGGGATTGGCGGCCAGGGTCGAGCGCTGATGAATCAGCCGGGCGACCACATCCTTGCCAACCCCTGATTCTCCTGTGATCAGCACCGGTATCTTGGCCGGGGCCACCTTGTCGATCAGAAACTGGATATCGCGAATCGCCTGGGAATTGCCGATAAACCGGACCTTGTTCTGTTCCTGGTTGGTGCTATGGCGGAGCATGGCGTTCTCCCGCGACAGCAGGACCCGTTGGTGCGCCTTTTCCACGACCAGGTCGAGCCGATCCAGGTTGAACGGTTTGCGGATGAAATCGCAGGCCCCCAGTTTCATGGCCTCCACCGCAATATCGACATCGCCATGCCCGGTGATCATGATCACCTCGATGTGGGGAATCGATTCCCGAATCCGAATCAGCAGGTCAAGATCAGAGACATCCGGCAGCCACAGGTCCATGATGACGACATCAAACCAGTGGTTGCGCACCATGGCCATGGCCTCGGCGCCGTCAGCAGCAGTATGGATTTCGCGACGACTGTTGGCCAGTTCCTTTTGCAGCAGTCTTCTGATCGATTCCTCGTCATCGACTACCAGGATGGAGTATTTTTCTTTGTCCATTCTTTTTCTATGCCCGGAAGAGAAACACGAAATGTCGAGCCCTTGCCCACGGCACTGGTGACACTGATTTCTCCGCTATGGTTTTTGACGATGGAATAACAGGTCGAAAGCCCAATGCCTATCCCTTTGCCGACCGGTTTGGTGGTGAAAAAAGGTTCAAACAATTTGTCCTGGAACTCCAGGGGAATGCCGCAGCCGCTATCCTTTACAAGCAGTTCAACCCCGTTGTTTTCATTGATGAGGGTTTTGATGAGAATAGTACCGCCGATGCTGGTGGCATCGAGGGCATTGGTGAGAAGGTTGATGATCACCTGCTTCAGTTGTGATTCATCACCGAGAATTCCCAACACATCCTCCTGAAGTTCCGTGGTCACGGTCAGGTTATGTTGTTCCTTGAAGTGGTGTTTGAGGATAAACAGCGTATCGGTGACACACTGGTTGAGATCGACGTAGCCGAGGCTGGAGGCGTTGGGGCGGCTGAAGGTGAGCAGGGTCTGGACGATATCGCGGCAACGGAGGCATTCCTTGATGATGGTCTCGGTGTATTCCGTGAAATCGCCATACAGATCTTCGTCGATTTTTCCCTGCAGATGCACATTTCTGCGCTTCAGCCCCTGCGCAAAACCAAGGATGGCGGTGAGAGGGTTGTTGATTTCATGGGCGACACCGGCGGCCAGGGCACCGACTGTGGCCATTTTTTCCGCCTGGTAAAACTGGGCCTGAAATTCCTTTTCCAGGGTGACGTCCCTTTTAAACAGCAGGATCTGGCGTTCACCGGTGAGGCTGGTCTTGAGCGGCGAGGCGATGATCTCGTAGTGTTTGAAATTGTCGTGGACCTTATAGATGCAGAGATCCTTGACAATCTCGTCGCGATCCAACGAACGCAGGCCCGGGCAGTCCTCACAGCGGGTCTCCCGGCCGCGAAAGATGGTAAAGCAATGGCGACCGACCGGATCAATCCCCGGGAACCAGTCGTTGAACACATGGTTGACCCGCTGGATGCGCAAATCTTCCGAGAGGACCACCATGAGATCGGTGATGCCGTCCAAGAGCGCCTGGATCTCCTTGCGTTTTTTCACCAGCTCCAGGTTGGAGCCTTTCAGCTGCTCGACCTTCTGCTGCAACTCCTGATAAAAGCCGAGCTTGCAGTGTTCAATGCCGACCAGGTCCTCAAGCGTTGTCGGCCGGGGCATCACCACACCTCCTCGCAGATCCGCAAAAATTCCTCCCAGGTTGCAGGCCGGGGGTTGGTCAGATTGCAGGCATCATGGACCGCCATTTTACAGATCGGTTCCAGGTGGTGCCGTTCACTTGCCGGGATCAACTGACTGAGGCGGAGCGCCACGTCAAAGGAGGCAAAAAATGCATCGAGCGTTTCGATCCCGGCCCGCGCCGTCTCTTCATCCGATCCCAATTGCCCCTTGAGGATCACCCGTCCTATATCCGCCATCTTTTTAGGATTGATGGCCAGATTGAATCGCATGACGCTGGTGAGCAGGATCGGATGCACCACCCCGTGCCGCATGTCGAAATGGCCGCCTAGGGAATGAGCCAGGGCATGCTCAGCCCCAAGTCCGGCATTGCTGAAGGCCATGGAGGCGGAGACCGCGGCGATGCTCAACTGTTCCAGCGAGTCAAGCGAGCGGGTGGCGACCGCAGGCTGCAGATGGGCGAGGATCAGGTCGATGGCCTTGAGCGAATGCATCTCAGTAAAAGGAGAGGCGATGCGCGACATATAGGCCTCAATCGCATGGGCCAGGGCATCGACGGCGGACTGGATGATCAGGGATTCACTTTTGGTCCGCAGGATCAGGGGGTCGACAATGGAGATGTTGGGCACCAGGGTCCGGGTGATGATGGACATTTTGACCCCGCGTTTCATATCGGTGATGATACAAAACTGGCTGATATCGGAACCGCTGCCGGCGGTGGTGGTGATCAGCATCATCGGCGGCAGAGGCCGCTGCACCCGGTTGGCCCCCTCGTAGTCCCTGATCTTGCCGCCATTGCTGGCGATGATGGCAATCCCTTTGGCGGTATCGAGGGCACTGCCGCCACCGATGGCGATGATCACATCCGTGCCGTTTTTCAGATAGAACTCAGCGCCCTGTTCCACCTGAAAATCTCGCGGATTCGAGGTGACGCCGGGATAGTAGACCCACTCAATACCCTCTTTTTCCAGGATATCCATGAGACGCTGCAGCCATCCCGCTTCCTCAATACCGGCATCGCTCACCAGAAAAACTTTTTTGGCGCCAAGGCGAAGGGCGCACTGCCCGGCATAGTTGAGACTTCCCCGGCCAAAGATGATCTCAGGAATGGCAAATTTGGTGATCTCCATGCATCCGACTCCGCGTAAAGGTTTCTGTTGTGTCGTTGCCCAAAAAGAGATCGCAACGAGAAGGTCAGACAACAGAGGGCCATTGCTGAAAATGGTCAGCAAACAGTCCCGTGAGGTCTTGGCAGGTGTTTCGGCCCGTTTTTTTCTCTCTAGAGAGCAAGGAAAAGACTGCATCTATCATGCCGAATTATCGTGCCCGCTGCAGGATGAGCCCCACCGCAACCGCCGATTGGGTACAAATGACCCTTTCGCTTGCACATAGAGGGGCACCAGCGCGCTGGTTTCTCTCCGGAAGCGCCCCGGAGCGGTCCTCTCTCCAGAACAAAATGTGTCATTACGTCCCAAACCAGAGCGCCAAACGGGGCATAACGACACGTTCTAGCTGACGAATCACCCTTTTCCCTGTACGGCTCCTGGGAACAAACCGTCTTGCCTCCATAAGCAAGGCGCACACCCACCACGCCAGCGAAGTTGCCGGCCAACAGAGATTGGCCTGCCACCGCAGTCGGGCCAGGTGCAGCCGATCCAAGCCGCTGCTCAGGCAATCTGGCTGTCTTGAGCTGCTCTTGGGGCAAGGAGGGGGAGAACGCCGGTTTGTGCCCTCCTCGACCTGCCCCGACCGACTCTATCGCTCCTGGACCCGCATTTTTCGTCTTTGCGTAAAAGCTCCTTTGCTCGCATAGTTATTATACGTTATAATATTATTATCTTTTTTAGAATCACCTAGATTGAGCAAAACTCTTCGGAGGTTTTTTTTATGGATCAGCAAGTAGCAACCTCGACTATCAACGCCTATAACTCCATTTTCCAGAGCACCGGGGTTGAGCAATTTAAACAGTGCATCCGACATCACCTGATCAGCTTTCAAGGCCGCGACCCCGACCGGGCCGGTAACCCGGATGTCTACCGGGCCCTTTCCTATGCCCTGCGCGACGTCCTTATGGAAAAATGGATCAAGACCCAGAAGACCTTCTATGCCGGCAAAATGAAACGGGTCTACTACCTCTCCCTGGAATTTCTAGTCGGCCGCTCGCTGGGCAACGCCATTATCAACATGGGCCTAATGGATGAGGTCACCCAGGCCCTGGAGCAATTAGGCTACGACCTCGAAGCCCTGCGGGAGTGCGAGGAAGACGCAGCCCTGGGCAATGGCGGCCTCGGCCGACTGGCCTCCTGCTTCATGGATTCCATCGCCACCATGAAGATCCCGGCCTACGGTTACGGCATTCGCTATGATTTCGGCCTGTTCAATCAAAGAATCGTCGACGGCTATCAGGTCGAAACCCCGGACAGTTGGCTGCGGCTCGGCTCTCCCTGGATGTATGAGCGGACCTCGTTCATGTATCCGGTCCATTTTTACGGCCATGTCACCACCACCGCCGACAAAGATGGCCACTACCGGGCCCGCTGGACCGATACCCAGATCGTCATGGCCATGGCCTGCGACATGCTGGTGCCGGGGTTCAACAACGATCATGTCATCAACATGCGTCTGTGGCGGGCCAAGGCCTCGCGCGAACTCGACCTGCATTCCTTCAACGCGGGCGATTATATCAATGCCGTACAGAACAAGGTCAAGTCGGAAACCATCTCCAAGGTACTCTATCCCAGCGACGATATCAGCGTCGGTCAGGAACTGCGCCTCAAACAGCAGTATTTCTTCGTCGCCGCCACTTTTCAGGATATCCTCCGTCGCTACCGCAAGGAAAACGAGACCTTTGACGATTTCCCCAACCAGGTGGCGGTGCAACTCAATGATACCCATCCGGCCATCGCCATCCCGGAACTGATGCGTATCTTCCTGGATTTCGAAGGCCTGGGCTGGGAGATGGCCTGGAATCTCTGTGTCCGCACCTTTGCCTATACCAACCACACCCTGATGCCCGAGGCCCTTGAGACCTGGCCGGTGGCCATGCTCGGCGATGTGCTGCCGCGCCACCTGGAGATCATCTACGAGATTAACCGACGTTTTCTGGAAGAAGTTGCCATTCTCTATCCGGGCAACACCCGCAAACTGCAGGAGATGTCCATCATTGACGAAGGTTCGGGCCGCCGGGTGCGCATGGCCAATCTCGCCATTATCGGCAGCCACTCGGTCAACGGGGTCGCGGCCCTTCATTCGGAGCTGCTGAAAACCTATCTGTTCCGCAATTTCCACGAGATGTACCCGAACAAAATCAACTCCAAGACCAACGGCATTACACCCCGCCGCTGGCTGCTCAAGTGCAACCGCGGCCTGGCCCATCTCATCGGTGAAAAAATCGGCTATGACTGGGTTGTTGCCCTCGACAAACTCCGCGGCATCGAGCAGTTCAGCAACGATCCGGTCTTTCAGGAAGATTGGCGTTCCGTCAAACTGGGCAACAAGAAACTGCTGGCTAAAATCATTGCATCAACCTGCGGCATTACCGTGGATCCGACCTCTTTGTTCGATATCCATGTCAAGAGAATCCATGAGTATAAACGACAGCTGCTCAATGTGCTCCACGTTATCAACCTCTACCACCGGCTGATCACCCGCCCCGATCTCCCGGTGACGCCGCGTACCATCATTTTCGCGGGCAAGGCCGCGCCCTCGTACCATCGGGCCAAACTGATCATCAAGCTGATCAACTCGGTGGGCGAGGTGGTTAACAAGGATCCCCGGGTCGGCGACCGCCTCAAGGTGGTCTTTATTCCCAATTACTGCGTGTCGCTGGCGGAACGGATCATCCCGGCCGCCGATCTCTCTGAGCAGATCTCGACCGCAGGCACCGAGGCCTCCGGCACCGGTAACATGAAATTCGCCCTCAACGGCGCCCTGACCATCGGCACCCTGGACGGCGCCAATATCGAGATTCGGGAAGAGGTGGGGGCGGAGAACATCTTTATTTTCGGCATGACCGCCGAAGAAGCCGAATTCGAGAAGAAATGCAAATCGCGCAAACCGTACCAGATCTACGAAAACAATCCGGAGGTTCGCGACATTATCGATTCGATTGCGAGCGGTGCCTTCAGCAATGGCGACACCGAACTCTTCCGGCCGCTGGTCAATGACCTGTTGAGCGAAAACGACCCCTACCTGCTGCTGTTGGATCTCGAATCCTACCTGCAATGTCAGCAGCTGGTCGGCCAGGTCTATGCCGATCAAACCACCTGGGTGCAACGATCGATTCTCAATGTAGCGCGGATGGGCAAATTCTCCAGCGACCGGACTATCAAGGAATATGCGGAAGAAATTTGGGGCGTGAAGGTCGGAGACTAAAGGCAGGGCAGGAATTGTAAAGGGAGAGTCTGTAGCTGTTTTGCCTGTTGGCTTGGCCTGACTGACTACAGACTATTTTTTAATGAAATAATCGCCGTAATGCTTGAGCTCGGCAATGGATTCCCTGATATCGTCCAGGGCCAAATGTTTATTGTTCTTGGTGAACCTCGCAAGGCCCGGTGCCCAGCGCCGTGCCAGTTCCTTAAGGGTGCTGACATCGATATTGCGGTAATGAAAGTAATTTTCCAACTCCGGCATGAACTGCGCAAGGAAGCGCCGGTCGTGCCACACAGAATTGCCGCACATCGGTGAAACCCGAGCCCCGACCCACTGCTGGATAAAGACCAAGGTTTCCAGTTCTGCCTGCCGGTACGTATACGTACTCCGCCGGACCCTCTCGACCAGACCGGAACACCCATGCTGCTGGGTGTTCCATTTGTCCATGGCGGCCAGCACCTCTTCAGGCTGGTGGATGGCGAGGACAGGACCATCGGCAAGAATCTGCAACTGGGAATCGGTTACGACCGTCGCCACTTCCAGAATCTGATCGGTAAAAGGATTCAACCCGGTCATTTCCAGGTCGATCCATATCAGATTGCCGTTGTCTTTCATAGAGATCCGATCCTTTCAGCCTGCTTCAACGTTCCTTGCCCCCTACCCTGCCCGCCAACATCCTTTTGCCACGACTCCAGCACCGCTTTCCAGGCGAGGAGTCGGCCCAGCTTTTGTGTCACTGGACCACATCTTTTTGGTGAGAGCAACCTTTTCCCAGTCTCGGCCACCCAAGCTCAGGCAGCAGGCAAGGCGCTGTCCACAACGGATGAAAAGGTTACTTAATTCGTCCGGCGCTGCCCAAAACCGTGGTGTTTTTGTGGATGACCATGGCAATCAGTTCGTCACGGGCCGGTCCGAGATATTTCCTCGGATCAAATTCCCCTGGTTTCTCGGCGAAAATTTTACGAATAATGGCAGTCATCGCCAGACGGCCGTCACTGTCGATATTGACCTTGCAGACCGCCGAGGCCGCAGCCCGCCGCAGCTGTTCTTCCGGAATACCGGCGGTGTTGTCCATGCGGCCGCCGTACTGATTGATCATCTCCACATGCGCACGGGTCACCGAGGAAGCACCGTGGAGGACGATAGGGAAACCGGGCACGAGCTTCTCAATGGCTTCGAGGATATCAAAACGCAGCGGCGGCGGTTCCTGGCCGGGCTGCAATTTGAACTTAAAGGCCCCGTGCGAGGTACCAATCGAGATGGCCAGGCTGTCGACTCCGGTCTCGCGCAGAAACCGTTCAACTTCCTCGGGCCGGGTGTACGAGGATTTTTCGGCAACCACCTCGTCCTCGATGCCGGCAAGCACCCCAAGCTCGGCCTCAACCGTCACTTCATGGGCATGAGCATATTCCACTACCTGCTTGGTCAGGGCGACGTTATCGGCAAAGCTATGGTGGGAGGCATCGATCATCACCGAGGAAAAACCCGAATCAATGCAGTCCTTGGCCAGCTCGAAACTGGAGCCGTGATCGAGGTGAAGGCTCATGGGCACAGCCAAGCCGGTTTCCTGTGCCAGTTCAACTGCGGCCGCCGCCATGTGCGGTAAAAAAGAAGTGCCGATATAGCTGCGGGCGCTGCCCGATACCTGAAGAATCACCGGCGAGGCGGAACGGGCGCAGCCGATGACGATGGCCTGCAGCTGCTCCATGTTATTGAAATTGTATGCAGGGACTGCAAACTGCTCCTGCATCGCCTGCCGAAACATGGCCTTGGTGTTAACCAGGCCGAGTTCGGAATAATGATATTTTTTCATACTGATTTTCTCCAGAAGATAGAAGGAATCTTTGCAATTATCCTTTCAATAGACTAGCCGCCGAAGCCGTAGAACCGCGAACGATAGTTCTAAGATACACCAAATCGAGGTAATGGTTGATGAAAATTATTCATTATCTGGCGCTGATACCGTAAAAATCATCCAGACCTTCTTCGCAGCCCCGGACAGCCGCCCTGCCGGTTCCCGCAACCATCGTTCCCCGTGACGAAAATAGACTGGTCATTCCCCGGAAAATATGGCAGAACAAAGCGAAGGAACGAGAGACAAACAGCAGAGTTTTCTCATGAAATCATTTTGTTACCCTAGATCGCCCTGCCGGTTGCCAGCCGTTGCCGGCATTTGCCTGACGGAGTACCATGACCAACACCGTACAACTACCGGTCTTTGATGTCATTATCGTCGGCGGCGGGCCTGCCGGTCTTTTTGCCGCCCACTATCTCAGTGAACATTCCCCGCTGAGAATTCTCCTGATCGAAATGGGCAAACCACCGCTCAAACGCAAATGCCCGATCAGCGATAACGGCTGCATCCACTGCCGACCGTGCAACATCCTCTGCGGCATTGGCGGCGCCGGTTTGTTTTCCGATGGCAAACTCAACTTCATCCACAAACTGGGCAAGACCGACCTCACCCAGTTCCTCAGCACGGCCGAGGCCTGCCAATTAATCGAAGAAACCGAGGCCATCTTCAACCGCTTTGGCATGGACGGCCAGGTCTTCCCCACCGATATGGAGGCGGCCCGCAACATCCGCAAGGAGGCTCGAAAAAGCGGAATCGACCTTCTCCTCATCAAACAAAAACACCTGGGCAGTGACAACCTGCCCCGCCATATTGCCGCCATGGCCCAACACATTGCAAACAAGGGCGTAACCATCCACCACTCCGAGGTGGTCAGGGATATCCAAGTGGAGGAGGGCCGGGTGACGGGCGTGGTCACTGAGCAGGGTACGTACCGGGCCCCTCATGTTATCCTCGCACCAGGACGGGTCGGGGCCGAGTGGGTGGCCGGGATCGCTGCTGCCAACGGCATCCATGTCTCGCAACGCGGCATTGAAGTCGGCGTACGGGTCGAGGTTCACAACGAGATCATGCAGGATCTCTGTGCAATCATCTATGACCCGACCTTTTTCATCCGCACTTCCAAATACGACGATCAAACCCGCACCTTCTGCACCAACTTCGGCGGCTACGTCGCCCTGGAAAACTACCAGGATTTTATCTGCGTCAACGGTCATGCCCTCATGGACCAAAAATCTGACAACTCGAATTTCGCTTTTCTCTCCAAGGTGGTGCTGACCGATCCGGTGGAGGACAACCAGGCCTACGGCGAATCCATCGGCAAACTGGCCACCCTGATCGGCGGCGGCAAACCGATCCTTCAGCGCTACGGCGATCTCAAACGTGGCCGACGCTCGACCTGGAACCGGATTCACAACAGCTATATCGAGCCGACCCTGAAGAACGTGGTCTGCGGCGATATCGCCATGGCCCTGCCGGAACGCATCCTCACCAACCTGGTCGACGGCCTGGAACAGCTCAACCAGATCATCCCCGGTGTTTCCAATGACGAGACCCTGTTGTACGCCCCGGAGATCAAGTTCTTTGCCACCCAGGTGGACACGGACAACCATCTGGAAACCGCAATCAAGGGCCTCTTCGTTGCCGGCGACGGTCCAGGGGTGGCGGGCAATATTGTTTCCGCTGCTGCCACCGCCCTGATCTCGGCCAAAGAAATTATCCGCAGAAACCAAAAAGGAGCCTCTTCATGACCCGAACACCCATCCACACCGACAAGGCCCCGGCTGCCATCGGCCCCTATTCCCAGGCCATTGCTACCGATTCCCTGCTGTTCACCTCGGGCACCCTGCCCATTGACCGCCAAATCGGTAAGATACCCGAGGGCAGCATCGAGGAGCATGCCCATCTGGTCTTCCGCAACCTCAGCGCCCTGGCCGAGGCGGGCGGCACCAGCCTTGCCAACACGGTCAAGGTGACGATCTTCCTGGCTGATATAGCCAATTTTCAACGGGTCAACACGGTTTACGCCCAGTATTTCAGCGAACCCTATCCGGCCCGGAGCGTGGTGCAGGTCGCGGCCCTGCCCCTGGGAGCGCCCATTGAAGTTGAGGCGGTTATCGCCCTGCAGCCGGGATAAAAAACGTCACCCCTTCTTGCCACGACCACAGCAAACTCCTCACGGCAAGCGACCCGCACAGTATAACCCTCGACAACAACCAGTCGCGCTGAAGGCCGAGGTGGCAGCCCCTCTCACCCTTAGGCTGATTCAGGCTGAACCAGCTGCCGGCAAGATCAGCAACACAACGGCCAGAAGGAATAAGAAGAACGGGTGAGAAAGAAAACATCAGGTGTCACAATGTGTCACCATCCGTTGACGCCGTTCAGGCGGCAGCCGTTCCAGCACCACGAAGAGTAGCAGGTATCGCTTACCTTGCGGCCCTCTGCACGGGCCGGACAACTCGATATCTGCATGCCTGACGGGCCTTTTGCACCCCTAACCAACTCGTAAAAAATGTTTGACAGCCCGGCTCTTTTGAAATAGATAATACGCACTTTGCACCTATCCGATTTTGTCCGCAATACCGGGTGCTATGCTGCTGCGGTCAGGCGAAAATTCATAAGCCTGTTGATTTGTACATGGGTAAGGAGGGGTTTGAGCTTGATACACATCCCCTTTTGCCCTTTTTTTTTCGATGTCTTGTCCAGCCCTGAAAAGCGATTTCTTATTACCCTGAAATAAGGAGAAAACGGTGACCTATTCATCCATTGAACTTACCAACACCGACGGAATTGCAACGCTCATCTTTAATCGCCCCAAGGCCCTCAATGCCCTCAACACCTCTCTCATTGAGGAACTTGCCGATGCCCTTGACAGCATTAAAAAAGACGAAGGAATTCGAGTACTCATCCTGACCGGAGCCGGAGAAAAAGCCTTCATTGCCGGCGCCGATATTACCGAGATTGCCACCCTGACCCCATTGGCCGCTAAAAAATTCGCTCAATTCGGCCAAGATATTATCAGTAAACTGCAGGGGCTGGCCATTCCCGTTATTGCTGCGGTCAACGGTTACGCCCTCGGCGGCGGCTGCGAAATGGCGCTGGCCTGCGATTTTATCTATGCCTCGGACAAGGCCCTTTTCGGCCTGCCGGAAATTACCCTCGGCATCATCCCCGGATTCGGCGGCACGCAACGATTGCCTCGATTGATTGGAGCCAATCTCGCCAAAGAAATGATCTTCACCGGCAAACACCTGACCGCAAACGAAGCCAAGGCCATTGGTCTGGTTAACAAGATCTTCGCCCCGGAAGAACTACGGGCCGCAGTGGATGACGTCGCGCGACTTATTGCCACCAAAGGCAAAGCCTCGCTCTGCGCAGCCAAACAAACCGTGAACCAAGGATTGAATACCGACCTCGTAACCGGCCTGGGTATCGAACGCGATGCCTTTGCCCTGTGCCTAGCCAACCCGGATGCGCTAGAGGGCACAACTGCTTTTCTGGAGAAACGCAAGCCCGTTTTCACAGGCAATTTGAACAGCTAACAGCAAATTTCAAATATTGGAACAGAGGAGCGAGAGATTTATGAACGAAGTTGTGATTGTGAGCGGATGCCGGACTGCGGTAGGTGCTTTTGGCGGCAGCCTGAAAAACACCTCTGTGGTTACCCTGGGCGCAAGCGTCATGCGCGAAACCTTGCGCAAGGCAGGCCTCCGGCCGGTTGCAAGTTCGGGGATGCTGGCGGTTGCTCCCAACAAACTCAAAGAACAGGGCCAGATCGACCTGGAAAAAAAATATGCGGCCTGGGATAGCGCAGCCACCGCGATCACCCTTGACGAAGTGATCATGGGCAATGTCCTCCAGGCGGGTCAAGGTCAAAACACCGCACGCCAAGCCATGGTCCAGGCCGGTATCTCCAAGGAAACACCAGCCTTTACCATCAATAAGGTCTGCGGTTCCGGTCTCAAGGCCATTGCCCTCGGCGCCCAGTCGATCATGACCGGCCAGGCTGAGGTCGTTTTGGCCGGCGGTCAGGAAAACATGAGCATGGTTCCCATGGCCCTGCCCAAGGCCCGCTGGGGCTATCGCATGGAACTGAACGGGGTCGGTGAAATCTATGACCTGATGGTCTACGATGCCCTCTACGAGATCTTCTACGGCTACCATATGGGAGTCACGGCAGAAGCCATTGCCAAACTCTACAATATCAGCCGCGCGGACCAGGACCGGCTCGCCGCGCTCAGCCACGCTAGGGCGATGCAGGGTATTAAAGAGGGCCTGTTCACCGAAGAGATTGTGCCCATACCGGTACGTGTTGGCAGAGAAGAAGTGCTCTTTGACCGGGACGAACGCCCCATGGAAACCTCCATCGAAAAACTGGGAAAACTGAGACCGGCCTTTGCCAAAGAGGGCACGGTCACTGCGGGTAACGCCTCAGGTATCAATGACGGCGCGGCAGCGGTCCTGCTGATGAGTGCCGCCAAGGCCAAACAGTTGGGGCTCAAACCCCTGGTCACCATCGAAGGTTTCGCCTCCGGCGGCTTGGATCCCGCGTATATGGGCCTGGGCCCGGTTCCTGCTATCCAGAAGGCTTTGGTGCAGTCCGGCAAGAATTTAAAGGATATTGAACTGATTGAACTCAACGAGGCCTTTGCCTCCCAGGCCATTGGTTGCATGCTTGAGTTGGGGATCGATATCGAAAAGCCCAACCAATTGGGCAGCGGTATTTCCATGGGACATCCGGTCGGTTGTACCGGCGCCCGGCAGATGGTCACCGCCATGTACCAGATGCAACGCAAGCAGTATGCCACCGGCCTGATCAGCATGTGTATCGGCGGCGGCATGGGCATGGCCATGGTCATCAGCAACAAGTAACAATCCTCCGGGATGGCGCAGCCGTCCAATTCAACACTGAGCAAGGTAAAGGAGTGGAACAATGGAAGTGAAAACATTTGGCGTCATTGGCGCCGGTCAGATGGGCAGCGGCATTGCCCAAGTAGCTGCGGCCAGCGGTCTGGCCGTCATCATGAATGACATCAAGCAGGAATTCGTTGACCGTGGCCTAGCCAATATCACCAAGAATCTGCAGCGCAATGTTGATAAAGGCAAATTGGCGGCTGAAGAAAAGGACCGTATTCTCGCCCGAATCAAGACCAGCACCGACCTGAAAGACATGGCCGCCGCTGATTTTGTGGTCGAGGCCGCCTCTGAAAATGAAGCCATCAAATTCAAGTTGTTTCAGACCCTTGATGAGGTCTGCGCCGCCCATGTGATCCTGGCCTCAAACACCTCATCCATCCCCATCGGCCGGATTGCCGCCAACACCAAGCGGCCTGACAAAGTTATCGGCATGCATTTCATGAACCCGGTGCCGGTGATGAAGCTGGTGGAAATCATCTGTGGCCTGGCCACCTCTCCCGAGACCCTGGCAACGACCTGGGAATTGGCCAAGAGTATGGACAAGACCCCTGCCCGCTCCAACGACTATCCGGGTTTCATCGCCAATCGGATTCTGCTGCCCATGATC
>JBBRBT010000059.1:0-23214 GCA_038205495.1 Desulfobulbales bacterium | reverse complement strand
GAATACCATGTGAGGAGCCGTGTGCGTAAATAGCGCAAGCACGGTTCTGAGAGGGGCCGGTGACAATGGTGAAAACAAGTTAAAACGGCAGAACACGTAGTAGCTGCGTGCGGCGAGGCGTCAATAAAGGGCTCGCGGTTGCGATTCGTTTTCATTGGAGAAGCCAGTCTACTCGACCTCGGAGCAGAAAACGTGATGCGTCCCCTAATTACTTGCTCTGATGACATTATTCTCGGCGAACTTCTGCTGCAGCAACGATTCGCTTTTCGTAGATACCCTGGTCGGGATAGGGGCATCACTTATCTGATCAACGGTTGGAGCCTAACTGTCATATGAAACCTGAAATTAGATTAGTCAGGTTGCCTGTTTCCTTCTTTCTTCATCCCTAGCTATCATTTTCTTGGCTACTTGGAGCTGTTCATCGGTGGGGTCGGGTAATGCTTCAAACCATTTTGACCATCGTTCAGTTATTGCATTGATTGAAATCTCATCAAATCTGCCGCGTTTTATTTGTGCGTTGATGATCGGGTTTAGCTCTTCAGCCAATCCTTTTCCCTCCATGAGTCGCTTGAAAATCCAGAGATAACAGTCAACAAGTTCTAAGCCGACACTATTTTTACTCGACTTAAACATAATCGGCGTGGTTGGGATCTTTGAAAGGTCCATTTTGGGAAGTCCCGGGCCTGAAATCCATGGCACGTCCCTGGCACTAGCATAGAATTCGGCTAGATTACGTTGGGCTTTGTTAAACTGCGACTGCTGATCAACGGTTATGCGTGCGAATGCTTTGGGACTCTCAAGCCTGGAAGCAATCCCATGCATGACAGCCTGGAAGCCTATGATGTTTGGTGTTACCGTAAGTGTTTCCTTACGTGATTGGCAATTGTAGTACAATTTATTTGGGTTTTGGATTGCCCAACATAGCGAATCCCTAATGAGTTGCTTGGATCGGGCGTCAGGAAGTTCATCAACTCGTGGAATGAGTTCTTTGCATATAGAAACGAGTTCTGCTTCTGCAGTTGAATCGTTTGTATCTATTCTCGCTTTCCACGCGCGTTTCGCCAGATCTTCATCAAAGAGAGATGCTAGTTTCACAAGAATTATAAAACGAAGAGGAGTCCAGTATCCTGTCCATGACATTGCTGGATTCATACCCTGATCGAAGACTTGATCAAAAAAGCAGATTACAGCATGGTCAGCCTTCGCAACACTACAGATATCAAAAGATGGGCGATATTTTTTCTGTATATTGACCAAATGTTCGCTGATCTCTACCAATCCACCAAGGCCAAGTTCTGCAGCATGAAGACGTTCAACTCCACAACGTTTTCTGGCTCGATTTATTTCTTGAACTGCGAGAAGGTCGAGATTTGTCTTGGCACTTAGAATTCCATAGTGAAGAATCGGTTGATTCTCGTCAAAAAGATTGGTCCCTGTGTGCCCGCTTTCGTCTACAAAGAAAAACATATTTTTACAAACCTTCTCCAGTAGTCAAGGTATTTTCAATATCTGGAAACTAATGTCCCCGTTTCCAGATAAGCTCGCCATTACGACACACCACTTTGATGCGATGAAACGGAACCATGTAAAGATCCCCTCATCATCCCTTACCTGTTAACAGCAAAATGATCATCCGGTATTTGAACAACCTGATTGAGGGGCACAGAAAATATTGCCTCCTCAAGACGGCCCTAATACCCCAACAGAAATCGGCAGCTTGTCCAAATCTCCCGCACCGCCTCTCTGCCCGCCAATCCCGGCACCTTCTCTGCATTCTCACCAAGAGCCGTTAGCCGTGGTTTGTGATGTCCCGCAAGGGTGGGGCACCCAATTACCGATTGTATTTGCGGTTGAATTGAGAGGGGCTCTCGTAGCCGACCTGGAATGCGGCGTTGGTGGCCTCCACCGGCTCGACCAGCATCAACCGCAGCGCTTCGTTCAACCGCAGTTATTTTTGATACTGGAGTGGGCTCATGGCCGTCAGTGACCGAAAATGGCGAGAGAAGGTTGATGCACTCATGGTGACCTGCACGGCGAGATCATCGATCCGCAACGGCTAAGTGGTGTTGCGCTGCAGCCAGTCGATGGCCCGTGCTCTCTGATGGCTCGGGCTGCCCGCCGAGGCGATCTGGCCTAGACGCGCGCCCTGGTCGCCGACCAGCAAACGATAGAAAATTTCCCGCTGGAGGAGAGGCGCAGGGATCGGAATGTCTTTGGGTTCGGCAAGCAAATCGATCAACCGTTGAAAAGCGGCGAGCAGCGGAGGCTCTATATGGCTAGGTTGCTGGATAGAGCCTTGGAAACCACCGTTCAACCGCATCAATCGGAAAGGTGAGCACGAGCGGAGCACGGGTGCTTTCGGATTTCAGATAGCCTTTTTTCTGGAGGCCAGAGACCACGTTTCGGGCCATGCGTTCACCGTAGCCGGTGATCTCGCCTGCACGTCCACGCGGCACCTCGCCGGCCAGCAGGGCCTCGCGAAGGATGAGGAAGGAGCCTTTGGGCAGGTTTCCGGCCTGCATTTCCTCTTCAATATGCAGCCGCATTCGGCGGAGAAGGTCGTTAGGCTCAAGCAGAGCAGCCATGAAATCGACCTGGTCGATGCAGACGGTCAGGAAAAATTCACAAAAAGCCGTCAGGGCTTGTGTCGATAGTGTCCTGCGTCCATCAAAGTCGTCGCGTTTTGGGGCATCGGCAGCCATGAGCAGGGCTTTGTACTCTTGGACGTTCCGTGCCAAGTTGGCTTGCCAAAGCGGAGGCCTTCGTTGCCAGATCCATGGCCAGGTCTTCGAGTTTGCGCTCTCCCTTTGGCGGGAGCATGGGCTCCATCAATTCTGTGCTTTCCGTGGTTGCCATGTCGCTTCCTTCCTCTCTTTGCCGGAATGAATGTTGAATATGCGCACAATATATCAATACGTTGCTCACGCAAATATCAAAATTATTGCCGGTTCCATTGCCGGTTCGCATTCGTCCTTAGAGGATCGACTCTGAGCGATACTCAAGCCCCTGAGCCTTACCGGGACAGCCGGACTTGATGAGCAACATTTCATTGCCACCACGCTGGAATTCATACGATACGCGTTTGGACTCGACACTGAAACCGTCACTTGTAAGATGCTCGGTAACGAAGTTGAAATGCGGCGAAGGTTTTCCTGCAAGCGTAACCGTAGGAAATACGCGCACTTCGTCTGCTACGCGCAGCATTTCTCGAAGTGCCTGGAGGTGAAATTCGGCTGACAGTTGGGCACTGTACAGGAATAAAAAATGAGACGACAAGGCGATGTCGAATTTTTTATTATCAAAAGGTAGCGATGGCAGTTCCCCGGCGATATACCGACCCTGGTGTTTCCCCGCCTCGAAATCCGACAAAAAGGAGTTCATCGCAGACATTCGAATACGCCCAAGATCCTCAAGGGATGCAATAGTGCTCCAGATGTAGTCGGCTTGGTTGCTGCGCATCTGGGGCATCACATCTTCGTATGTCTCCAAAATACGGTCTCGAATTTGCGAAGAGTCGAACGCATAGATTGGATCGACCGAGACGATGCTCCCGCCCCGTTCGGTCAGCATCGAATTAAATCCAGCAGGGCCATCGCCGCAGCCGAGAAGCAGCCGTTGAAGATCGCCGTCCGAGAGGTCGAACATATCGACGTACTCCTCATAGGAGCGCCCCCATGGTACGACTTTGTCGAGTGTGAAACCCATCAGTAACCTGCCGGTTGAATTTTTGAGCTCAGGCGTCGTCGAAGACAAGTCACCGGAACGAAGGGTTAGTACCCATTGATAAGATGCGCATCAATCAGCGGAGCAACTTTTGCTGCGAGTTTATTGGCCAGGTCGTGCTCACCACCCGAAAATACGTGCATTTTACTTTTGGGCAGCAGTCCTTGCAACCGTGTGCCGACGGCTACTGGACTTATTGGGTCAGTATCGCCCCAGAGGAGCAGTGTCGGTGTATGCACGGAAGCTATGGTGCGGGATAAGTCATCGTGGTAATCCGCAAACCATTGAGGAAACGTGGGATTTGCTGCGAAGAAACCGGGCCGCCAATCCTCGACCTGCAGGTCAGAGATATCCAATCCGCCTGATGTAACGGTAAGAACCAGGTGAGTGACCAGATCTGGTCGCTTCAGCGCAGCCTGAATGGCAATGATGCCTCCCATGGATTGGGCAATCAACGCGGAAGGCTGGTCAATTTGATCAATCACCAGTGTAACCACGTCTTGAATTCCATTCACCTTGGGGTCGCTGGCCACGATTCCGAAGCCCGGCCAACCTAGTAACTTCCTGGATGCGGGATGAATCAGCAGATCGGAGACCGGCTGCCAGAAAGCAGGGCTTCCACCGGCACCAGGCAAAAATATGAGTTTAGAAGGTATAAGCATCGGTTGTTGTGTTTATGATTGAAGGCGAAGGGCTTGTTCACAAATAACTTGGACAAAATTGCGCTCAGACTTGGGCCAGATTGGGTTGTGGCGACCAGCGCCAAACCGCAGGCGTAGCCGTGCTACGTCGAGGATTTTGCGCTTGAGCCGCAGCCAAAAATGGCCCGAAGATGAGATGCAAGATGTCCTAGATATTTGCGAACAGGCCCTAACCAACGAATAACGATTTTGTTCGCATGGCCTGGTTGTAACTTTCGACAGCTTGCCCTGTTTAGCAATTTTTGATAGCCCCGAATGCCGCACGCATGAATTTTTATGCAATAGCTCTACCTGGTCGAACCCCACACGTCGAAGTAAATCCAATTGATATGTGACCGGTATTGCATGGTTCGCGCATAAAAAGCCTCTACGGAATAACCAATGATGCAGCGGAAGGCCCCAAAGATTCACGGCCCCAAGTAATCGTATCCATTACAGGAAATTACCAGGTCGAAACAAAATGATTTTTTCGATTTGTTGAGCATATCAAGCTGTTCAACTGGAGCGGCCATTTTCTGGACGCACTTCCCTAAAGAACACGATAATCCCTTCGTGCATGATCGGACATCATTATCCGGTACGGTAGCGGCTTCAATCTCAGTAAATGACACGTCGGGTGTTTGAACACGATTTTGCATAGTACACCTCCATGAGTAGTATGTTCCCAAAATTGGGAGATTTGTTTATTGCTTCCTCTGTCGTGCAAATATATAGCAAATGTCACATTTCATTGATATGGTGAAAATAAGACAAAACATGAAGAGAATCTGCCATGCCTGAGAAGCGCACTCAACTGCCTCCATATAGTGATCAATTACCGCAACCTATTTGTTTCTGGTCAACCTCTCTTGTTGCTGAGACCTCCTATCCCTGGCACCGCCATAGTTGGGGTGAACTCAACTATTCCTTCAGCGGTGTCATGAGCATGAAACTGACACAGCAGATCTTCCTGTCGCCACCGCCTAATGGAATCTGGGTGCCGCCCAATGTCGAGCACCAGTCTCAGGCCCGTTATGAAGCCAATCATTGCTGCCTATATATCTGCGAAGAATTGTGCGGTGATTTTCCCGTCGAGGCCCGTACGATTGAGATCAGCCCCCTTATCAGAGCAATCCTCATTCATATCAGGGATGCACACATGGCTTACCCGAAAAACGAGGCCGAAAACCGGCTTTTTCTGGTACTGTTGGATCTGCTCAAACAGGCACCGCAACAAGGCAACTATCTGCCTGCTTCCGATGATCCGTTGCTCAAACCGGTGTTGATGGAGCTTTACAAGCAACCTGGTGATCCCCGTTCCCTGGCGGATTTGGCTGCCGTTGCCAATACCACCGAGCGCACCCTTGCCAGGCGTTGTCAGCATGATCTAGGTATGCCTTTCAGTGAGTGGAGGCAGCGCCTGCGCATCATCACAGCCCTCAAGTTGTTAGAGGCTGGTCATACGGTCGCATCCATCGCTATTGATTTAGGGTATGGCAGTTCAACGGCTTTTATCGCCATGTTTAGAAAACTTGTAGGAACTTCACCGAACGATTTTCGAAATAGTGGCGGGAGTTAGAGCAGGAATAGGAACGGATTGAGTTGGAATGACAGAACAGCAAGATGTTCGACATTGAAGCAATCAAGCGGAGAGATAGTCTGTATGGGAAAGAAGGGGGCAGTTAATTCCCGCAGATCGTCCCTAAACAGTTTTCCATCACTTCCTCCACCCTATTCAGACCGAAGTAACGAAGGACTGACAATTTGGAGTGTGATTTGGTGCTTCTTTTTCTTGGTCGGCGGTAAAGATAATTTAGAGGTATGCTGACCCGAAGCAGAAAACGTGGTGCGCCCCTCTTGATTGTAATTATTAGTAAAACTTAATTTTTGAGAGAAAGAAAAACGCCTAACAGATTGATAATACAATTTTTTAACCGATATCGATTTGCTTAAAAGGGAGGCTGTGTGGGCAAAAACAGCGACGGTGAGGTATTAGACGAATACCAGGAAGGCAAACTAGCCAGATCTTGCCTGGAACACGCATCGGTCTGCGTTTTCAGGGTGAACCAAAAAGGTCGTATCGTTTACGCTAACCGCAAAGCTTGTGATTCCCTCGGGTATTCACAGGCAGAATTTTTGAAGATCTCGGTCTTTGATATTGATTCTGTTGTAAATAGTGAAAGATGGCCCTTGCTGTGGCAAGAGTTATGTGACCACGGGTCTAGTACTTTTGAAAGCCAGCATCTACGAAAGGACGGCTCGGTTTTTCCGATTGAAGTGACTGTAACGCTAATCGAATTTGAAGGCATTCGCTATGCCACTGCTATCACAAAAGATATAGCGGAACGTAAGCATCTTTATGATTCATTACGAATTTTTCAGTTCATTTTCGATAAAGCTCCACTTGGTATTTACTTAATTAAAGAAGGTGGGCATATCGCCTACGTCAACGAACATGCCTACCGCTATCTCGGGTACACCAAAGAAGAGATCAGCCTGATGAATGTCGTAGATATCGATTGTGGCTATCATCCAGAGGAAATCGAAAAGATATGGCTCAGGCAGAAGCAAACAAAAAGTTTAGAAACTTTTGAAACCGTTCACCGTAAAAAGGACGGCACCGAATTTCCCGTAGAAATCAACGGAATCCTATTGGAATTCAACAACGATCCGTATAGTGTTTGTTTTTGCAAGGACATTTCCGAGAGAAAAGAGGTGGAAAAACAACGTCTCAAAATGGAAACTCAAATGCGTGAGTCCCAGAAAATGGAGGCGTTGGGTACCCTGGCAGGAGGGATTGCCCACGATTTCAACAATATTTTGGGCGCCATCTTAGGATATGCCGAATTGGCGCAACTCAAATACCCGGAGGATTCCAAGCTTAAAAACTATCTCTCGCAAATCTTCAAAGCTGGTCATCGAGCAAAAGAATTGGTGCAACAAATTCTTTTGTTCAGCCGCCAGGGTGTTTCAGAAAAAGGTCCGATGGATGTCACCAAGGTCGTCAATGAAGCCTTAAAACTCATCAAAGCGACCTTTCCAGCAAATATTGAAATCCTCAGAAATTTTTCTCCGAATCTTACACCAATATTCGCCAATGAAATCCAAATACACCAGATTGTCATGAATCTGTGTACCAATGCCTACCATGCCATGAAATCAACAGGTGGTCTGCTAGACGTGAGCCTGACGTCAGTAACCATTCTGGATCAAGATGCCAAGAGCCATCCTGGTATGAATCCGGGTCATTACGTCAAGCTTTCTATTAGCGACAATGGCTGCGGCATTTCACCGGAAATGATCAATCGAATATTTGAACCTTATTTCACCACCAGGCCCACCGGCGAAGGTACCGGCCTGGGGCTATCGACTGTGCACGGCATCATCAAAGACCATGGCGGCTATCTTAAAGTTTATAGTGAGGTGGGGGTTGGCACAACGTTCAACATATTTCTTCAGGCCGCAGATACAGAAGCTGAATCAGTAGCCCCAAAAGACGAGAAACTCCCCACTGGCAATGAGTGCATTCTCTTGGTGGACGATGAAAAAGCGCTAATCGACCTCGGCCGGGATCTGTTGGAACGGCTGGGCTACCGTGTGGAAACCAGGGCAAGCTCTCTTGATGCCATCGAGGCCTTCCGGACCAATCCCCCAAAATACGATCTGGTTATCAGCGACGTAACCATGCCGAAAATGACTGGTGACGAGATGGCGCGACAAATGAAGGTTATTCGGCCTGACATACCTATTATTCTATGCAGTGGGTTTAGCAATCGGATCCACGCGCAAACAATAGATGCGCTCGGCATAAGTGCCATACTCATGAAACCTGTGATTTATGCGGAGTTGGCCCATGCCGTCCGTCAGGCGATAGATACTGGTCGTTAATATCACAGAGAAAAATGGGGCAGAGCTATTCATGTTGAGGAGCCAGGCGATGAGGAATATCTCAATAATTTTAGAAAGTTATCGTTATACTCGAAATGAAAAGGCGGTTATTTCCTGGATTTCGTTGATACCCTTGGCAAAGACCCGTTCCTGCGATTATTGCCTGCCGTGGAACTGTTGGCCAGCAGACCGGAACCGGACTCGCCGTTGCGTACCTGGTCATACTGATCCGGACCGAGGTTGTACCACTGATTGAGTTGCCCTGCTTTCCCTCAAGGGGCAGACGGCTTAAGAGATCTTTGCTGCGCTCTGCAACGGGGAGGGGCGGGTATTTATATGCGGGAATACTGATGGAAACAACTCCTTACAATCTCGGGGCGAGTACAATAACGAGGCAATAAAGGGAAACCCCCAATCGCTAACCCTCTCCCGGTAACCAGGCTAGTACCTGTTGTATTTGCGCATCCCAACATGACCACTCATGGCCACCTGGGCCTTCTTCGTAGGTCACCGCCAAGCCCAACGATTCCGCATGTTCACGAAAATGGACATTGTCTGCGTACAGGAAATCCTCCGTTCCGCACCACTGGTACAGACGGGGCCGTGACCTCCCCGGTGCGACTGCCTGCGCCGCCAGAGAGAATAAATCATTCGGACTGTCCCCCAGAGCGCCCGCTTCACCAAAAATATGTTGCAGTTCACGCTGGCCTGCATCGTGTCCAGCCTGTGCCAGACGCACCACATCCAAGGCGCCCGACAAACTCGCCGCTGCCGCATAACGCTCCGGATAGGTTAAGGCCAATTTGAAGGCCCCATAGCCCCCCATCGACAGACCGGCCACATAGTTCTCGTTGCGATCCTCGGAAAGCGGGAAAAAATGACGGGCAACGGCGGGTACTTCTTCGCTGATAAAGGTCCAATAGCGCGGGCCGGTCACCATATCCGTGTAAAAACTCCGCTGCACCGCAGGCATGACAACAGCCAGGTTCAGGCCTTCCACATAGCGTTCGATAGCGGTACGGCGTTGCCAGGTGGTGTGATCATCGGACAGGCCATGGAGAAGGTATAAGGTCGGATATCGTGCTGGTCGGGTGTTGGGTGTGACCCCGGCCACCCGTGGTCCGGGATCGGGAATAATCACACTCATGGTCGACATCTGGCCCAGGATCTGCGAAAAGAAATGACAGTGAATGAGCGCCATTTTTACCTTCTATGTTTTGATGTGCTGGTCAGGCGGCCACGCTCTTGAGTGACCCAAGGTGCGGAGATCCAGCTGACAGAGGTTGAACCGATTGTAACAACGGGCTTGTTTCCAGACCGGTTTGTTGCCTTGCAAGAGGGTAACGCTATCGGAGGATTACAGCCAGCTCTTGCTACGCCTTCCAGTCGAGCACGGCCGTTATGGGGTAATGGTCCGAGGGGAAGAGGTTCCCTTGGCGTGAACGGTCGATCTGGGCATCCCGGATGCGGAAATGGCCGGAGACCAGGATCCAGTCGATCGCCTCCATGGTCTCGGGCCTGCCAAAGTCGTGAAAGGTGGCCTCATCGTCGTGCGGATGAACTGCGCGGAAGGTGTCGATCAACATGCCATCGCCGGTGAGGAGGCGGTAGGCATTGGAATCCTTGTCGGCATTGAAGTCGCCGGTCACAATCAGCGGGGTCGACTGGCGGATTTGATTGAGCCACCCCCGCAAGCACTGGGCATTCCCTTCGATGGCCGTCGGTTCATAGTCAAAATGGGTGTTGACGTAGGTCAGCACCGTTCCCGTGGGCTGGCAGGCGAGCCTGGCCCAGCTCACCGTTCTGGGATAGACGCTGCCCCAACTCATGCTGCCGGGCACCTCCGGGGTCTCACTCAGCCAGAAGCATCCCGTGTCCAGCAGCCTGAAGGCCGACCGGCGAAACAGCAGGGGCGCCATCTCCAGGGCCGTATCTCCGGGGCCTTCTCGATGCATGCCCAGGAAATGGTAGTCCGGCAGGTTGGCGCGGACGAAATCGGCCTGGCCATCGTCGCGGCACTCCTGGAGACCGAGCAGGTCGGGCCCGAAGGCTTGGACCCTGGCTAGGGCCAAGGCCTTGCGATTGTTCCAGTGATTTTCGCCGTCGTCGGCCAGGCCATAACGGATGTTGAAGCTCATTACCTTGATCATGGCTGGGATTCCCCTCGGTCATGCCGCCTGATTCTTGGCCCGTTCCAGGGTCGCGTGTATCCGCTCCATCTGCTCAGGCCTGCCTGGGTCGGGAAAGAAACCCTGCTCCACGCAATCCCGATAGGACCACTCCGGCGACGTTTCGGTGCGGTAGGTCCAGAAAAACCAGCCGGCGTATTTCTCAAACGTCAGCAGCTGGGCTGAGGCATAGCCGCGGTAGGCCGCCGACATCTGGAATTCGTCCATGGCCTTCAAGGCATGGTTGAAGGGCTCCTCCGCCCAGAGGGAGACCATCTTCAGATCCAGACCCAGGCTCCATTCGCCGCAATAGACCTGATAGCCCGAATCACGGATGATCTCGTCCGCCTCAAGGCGCAAATCCACGGCGCTCTTGCGGATGTGGCCGAAAATGTCCAGATTGATGTCGTCGCCGGCAAAGCATTGATAGCGGTGGATATCGATGGCCACATTGCGGAACTCCGGCTCCTGGAGAAATCCTGCATACTCCCGGAAGCTGCGAAAGCCATCGTGGAACACCACCGTCACCCGCTCGGGCGGGCAGTGGCGGCGGATGCGGTGATAGGCATCCAGGGTGTAACGCTTCAGCAGGTCAGTCGGGATATCCCAGCTCGGCTCGTTGATCGCCTGGATGCCGTGCAGCGCCGGGTGCTCGGCGTAGCGTTCTGCCAGGCGCTCCAGCACATCCAAGGAATGCTGGATGTATTCGTCGCGGGTATGCCATTCGCACACACCGAGGATACCGCCGTTGTCGAAGCCGTTCTGGCAGCCGGGCGCGGCATGGAGGTCAAGGACCACCCGCAGGCCGAACTCTCCGGCCCACTGGAAGACTTTGTCAACGATCTCCAGTCCCCCCACCACGTAGGGATAGCGCACCTCGTGGTAGCTGCGGTGATAGGGATAGTCCTTGCCGAACAGCCAGTGGCCGAACGGCAGGCGCACGGCATCGATGCCGGCACGTTGCAGCCAGGCGAAGTCGTCGCGGGTGATAAAGGTGTTCCAGTGATGGTGCAGGCGCCGCGTCGCCTCGGCCTCGCCTAGCTCGACGCAGTAGGCGGTCTCGTCGGTGGCCTGCAGCCCCGTAAACAGACTGGGGGTGATCCATTTCTCCAGCACCAGCCAGCCGCCGAGATTGACGCCGCGTAGTTTGCCGCCGCTTTCGTGCACCGTTGGGGTAGCCATAGGGGGTCTCCTGAGGAGGGTTTCACAGGGGCAAACGGCGTGAGTAGAACGAGACGCCGTTGGCCAAATGGGAAATCGTGAGCAGTGTTGAATCGGGGAGTTGTTCACAAATCAGTTGCAACATCCGTTCCTCGTCCTGGGGGTCCAGGGAATCAAAGGCCTCCTGGAGGAATATCCACTGGGGCCGGTTGAGCAGCAGACGCACCATGCCCAATCGCTGTTGTTCCCCCCTGGCCAGGATGTTGCCCCAATTCCCCCTCTCGTCGAGCTGATTGATCAGGTTTTCAAGGCCTGCTAAACGCAGCGCTTGCTCAATTTGTTCCTGGGTAAAGACCCGGCGGGAAGAGGGGTAGCAGATGGAGTCGCGCAGGGTGCCGGTGGGCAGATGCGGCCGGGGCGGCATGAAGAAGAGGCGGCCCTGGCTGGGGAGTTCGATGACGCCGCTGCCCCAGGGCCGTATCCCGGCGATGGCGCGGAACAGCTTGGCTCCGGTGAAGGCGTTGCCGGTGATCAGGACCCGTTCGCCCTTGCCGATCTCCATATTGATATCCTGGGCTAAAACCTGCCCGTCGTATTTAACGATACTGAGATCGCGGAAGGCCAAGACCGGTCGATCAAAGCTCTTCACCTGGATCAAATGGTCCGGTTTGGCCATCTCTTCGTCTACATTTTCCAGCGCCTTTAGAAGACTCAAGACGCGTTCCACCGAGGCGCGCCATTCGGCGATCGCGCCCGCGCTGTTGACCGGCCAGGAGAGGGCGCCGGTCATGTGCTGGAAGGCCTGGGCGGATTGCATCAGGGTGCCCAGGTTGATTTTTCCCAGGATGTAGCGGGGGGCGGAAATCAGAATCGGAACGGCCATGTTCAGCACGGAATAGCCATCGCCGAACATCACGATATTCCGCCATGCCGTGGTCTGCACGTCCCATACCACCCGAAGCTTTCGAAACAACTCATGAAATTGATGCCGTTCACAGCTCTCGGCATGGATCAACGCGATGGCCTGGCTGTTTTCGCGCGCCTCCAACAGGCTGGCACGAAAGTTTGCCTCCGCCGACTGCCGGGCATTGGTGGCGCCGGTCAGGGGCCGGCTCACCAGCCAGCCCAGCCAGGAGGCCAGCGCCGAGTAGATGATCGCGATCCAGACCAGATGCCCGTAGATGGGGATTTGGGCAAAGCCCAGGTCGAGTGTCACCATTCCCGAGCGGGACCAGAGCACCTGCGTGAAGCCGATCAGCAGCAAAATGCTGTAAAACAGCGAGTGGCCCAGGACTACCGCCGACTCGGTGGCGACCCGGCAATCCTCGGCGATGCGGCCATCCGGGTTGTCGTGTTCGCCCGGCAGATGGGAAATCAAATAGTGGCGGCCGGCCGTCATCCACCGGGAGAAGACATGTTCTGTCATCCAGTCGCGCCAATAAATCTGCAGATTGCGTTTGACGACCAGATGCGATCCGGTCAGGACCATGTCGGCGACCAGGAGGATCGCCAGCATGCCGACCTGGGTCATGAGGCCGCTCATGGAGTGCTGCTCGAGGGCGTTGAACAGGCCCGCGCTCCACTGAGTAAACAACACAGCCATGGCCATTTGCAGCATGGTCAGGACTGCCAGGAGGAGGGCGGTGCTCCGAATCTTTACTTTTCGATTCGAGCACCAAAATTGTTTCGTCAGCTGAAAAAATTCGATAAAAAAATGGCGGGATTGAGGCATCAGGAATCAGGGTTCAATGAGTGGAGTGACGCCAAACAGCGGCGATGGATTCTTCGCCGGCACGGCAAGGCGACGGGTTGAATCAGTACGGTCAGAGAAAGGCGATTGCTGGGACATGGACGAGTGGGGCGAATATATCCCACTGCCAAAATCACAGGGTCAGTTCCTATAAAAAACCAGGGGTCCAGTCAATAACTTCTTGCAAGTGATGGGGAAAATTCTTGTGACCGGCAAAGGGGGTTCATAAACGGAATTTTCAGGCGAAAGGGAAACAAGCGGGTCGGCAACGGTGCCGTTGAGCACGATCGGCAGCAATCGTAGGTGGTCTGTGCCGGGGCCGTCCATTATTCGTGGCGCAGCGCCTCGATCGGATCCATGCGGGCAGCGCGGCGTGCCGGGAAGAAGCCGAACACCACGCCGATGGCCGCTGAGAACACAAAGGAGAGCAGGTTGATGGTCGGATTAAACAGATAGGGAACCTCCATCACACCCGCCAGGACCATGGAGGCACCGGTGGCGATGACAATGCCGATCAGTCCACCGAGCGCCGCTAGGGCCACCGCCTCGATTAGGAACTGCAGCAGCACCTCGCGCTCCAGCGCACCAATGGCCAGGCGCAGGCCGATCTCGCGGGTGCGTTCGGTGACGCTGACCAGCATGATATTCATAATGCCGATGCCGCCCACCAGCAGGCTGACCGCGGCCACGGCTCCCAACAGGGTGGTCATCACCTTGGTGGTGCCTGACAGCGTCTCAGCCAACTGCTGGGTGTCGAGGATGTTGAAGTTGTCGTCGTCGCCCTCGGCCAATTTGCGGCGCTCGCGCAGCAACTGCCGCAGACTGGCCTTCAATCTGGTGCTGTCGCTACCGTCCTCCATCGAGACCAGCAGGGTGGCCACTTTCTGGTTGCCGGTGACCCGACGCTGCAGGGTGTGCAGCGGCACCAGCACCGAGTCGTCCTGGTCATTGCCCATCGCCGCCTGACCCTTGGAGGCCAGCACACCGATCACCTCGCAGGAGAATTGCTTGATGCGCAGCTGCTCGCCCAGACCGTTCATTCCCGCTGCCCCGCCGTAAATTTCGCGCCGTACTGTCTCGCCGATGATGCAGACCGCACCCCCGGCACGCTGCTCGTCATCCTCAAACTTGCGTCCGGCGGCCAGCTTCCAGTTGCCGGTGTCGAACCAGGCATTGCTGCTGCCCGTGACGCTGGTGGCCCAGTTGCGCCCATTGGCAACCACGGTGACGCTGGCGCGGCCTTCCGGCGCGACAGCAGCGACCCCGCCGATCTGCGCCAGGATAGCTTCAGCATCGGCCTCCTTGAAGGAAGGGATGCCCGCACCGCCACCGCCGCCTCCGGGTCCCTGGCGCTGTCCCGGGCGCACCATCAGCAGGTTGGTGCCCAGGCTGGAGATCTGCATCTGTACCGCCTGGGTGGCGCCATTGCCCAGGGTGACCATGGTGATGACCGCGCTGACACCGATGACAATACCCAGAATAGTGAGAAAGGAGCGTAACAGATTGCGGCGGATCGAGCGCAGGGCGAGAAACAGGGTGTTGAGCAGCATCAGGGCCTCCCGGTAGGGGTGGGCTCGGCCGGGACCGATGGCGGCGAGACGATGGGATTGGGATTTGGTATATCGCTTTCAAGGCGGCCGTCGACAAAGCGCACCATGCGGTGGGCATAGGCGGCCATGTCAGGCTCATGGGTGACCATCAGCACGGTGATGCCGTGCTCCGTGTTCAGACCGCGCAGCAGTTCCATGATTTCCTGGCTGCGCTGGCTGTCGAGATTGCCAGTGGGCTCGTCGGCAAGCAGCACCGCCGGTTCCGTGACAATGGCGCGGGCAATCGCCACCCGCTGCTGCTGCCCGCCGGACAGCTCGGCCGGTGTATGCTGCTCCCAGCCGCCCAGACCCACCGATTGGAGCGCCCTGGCCGAGGCGGCACGCCGTACCGCCGAGCTTTCGCCACGGTAGAGCAGAGGCAGCTCGACGTTTTCCTGGGCCGAGGTACGCGCCAGCAGGTTGAACCCTTGAAAGACAAAGCCCAGATACCGGCGGCGCAGCCGTGCCCGCTGATCGCGCGACAGTGCTTCGACATGGGCCCCGAGGAACAGGTACTGCCCTGAGCTGGGCGTATCCAGGCAGCCGAGGATGTTCATCGCGGTCGACTTGCCTGAGCCGCTGGGGCCCATGATGGCGACAAACTCACCGGCATGGATATCAAGATCGATCCCCTTGAGCGCCATCAATTCGGCCTGGCCGACACCGTATTTCTTGGTCACTCCCTGCAACCGGATCAGAGGGATGGCACCGGAATTGTTCATTTCGCACTCATGGTTTTCTGGTCGGTAATCACCTGCATCCCGGCTTGCAGCTCGCCGCCGGTGATCTCGGTCATGCGGCCGTCGCTGATGCCCGGGGTCACCGAAACGGCAACGGCGGCACCCTCGCGCAGCACCCAGACCTGCCGTGCCGCTGCTGTGCTGGCCCCTTCCGCCGCTGATTTGCGAGTGATGTTTCTTCTGGGCATGCGCGGCGTTAAGCTGGAGACGATACCGCCCTTGGCTGCGGTCGTGTCGGCAACAGTGGCTGTCGGCGTGAAACGCAGGGCCGTATTGGGCACCAAGAGGACGTCGTTGCGCTGGTCGGCGGTGATGGTTGCGGTGGCGGTCATGCCGGGCCGCAGGCTCAGATCGGTATTGTCCACCCCGAGGTAGGTCAGGTAGGTGACGACATTGTCGGTGATGGTTGAGCCGTATGCCACCCGGGTGATCTGGGCCGGGTACTTGCGGTTGGGGTAGGCGCTGACCGTGAAATTGGCATTTTGGCCCACCTTGACCGAACCCACATCCGCCTCATCAACATAAACCTGCAGGCGCAGTTGGGTCAGGTCTTCGGCAAGGGTGAACAGGGTTACCGCCTGCAGCGAGGCTGCAACCGCGTTGCCGGGTTCGACGGTGCGGGTCAGCACCACAGCGTTGGACGGTGCCCGGATCGAGGCCTTGGACAGGTTGATCTCATCGGTGGACAGGGCAGCTTGGGCATCATTGACGCCGGCACGGGCACTGGCTTCGCTGGCCTCTGCGCGCTTCAAAGTGGCGCGGCCGACATCGAGTTCGGTCCTGGAAGGCACCTTGCCCCCCGACAGACGTGCTACTTCCTCAAGACGCACCAGATTGGCCTTGGCCTCGACCACGGTTGCGACAGTCTGTTCGACCAGGGCTTTGGCTGCAGCCACAGAAGCGCGCGAGCGCAGGATCTGGCCGTTCAACTTCGAGGGATCGAGCTCCACCAGCACCTGGCCCTTTTCGAGGCGGTCATTGACATCGACATTGACCTTCTGCACCGTGCCCGAGAGTTCGCTGCCGATGCTGATCGTGCGTGTCGGCTGTAAGGTGCCGTTGGCGGTGACGGTTAGAGTCAGGTTGCCGCGCCCCACAGTCTGGGTGGTGTAACTCGGCGCCCCATCGGCGGTTCGGCGGGCCTGCCAGTACCATAGGACGCCAGCCGCCAGCAGGACCAGGACGACAGTACCCCACAACAGGGGGCTACGGTACCAGATGCGCGGTCCGGGCTCGGCGAGCAAGGTGGCGAGGTCGGATTCGGCAGCCGCCGCAGGTGGCGGTGTATCGGCAGGAGAAGGATTTGCTGCACTCATGAACGGGAACTCCGGGAGGGGGAATCGGTTGGGTTGGGCGGCGTATCATTGCCATCGGGATTCCAGCCGCCGCCTAGGGCCTTGTAGAGGCGCACATGGTCGGCACTGACCTCGGCGCGGGTGCTGGCCACGCTGGCTTGGGTGGTGAGCTGGGCGCGTTGGGTTTCGAGCACGATCTGGAAATCGACCAGGCCGCTGCTGAAGCGCTGCCGTGCCAGCAAGGCGGCGTTACCGGCTGCCTCGGCGGCGTCCTCCAGGCGCAGGAGACGCTCGCGGTCGCCCCGCAGGGCCACCAAAGCGTCTTCCACCTCCTGCAAGGCTGTCAGCATCGTGGCCTTGTAGGTCATGAGGGCTTGATCCAGCGCTGCCTGCTGAGCGCGCACCTGGGCGCGCCTGGAACCGCCGTCAAAGAGCGGCAGTGAGACGTCGGCGAGCATCGCACTGACAACCGACGCACCATCGGTCAAGGTGCCCAGGGTCAAGGCATTGAGGCCCAGTGAACCGCTGAGGGCGAAATTGGGCAATCGGGCGGCCTCGGCCTGCTGCACACGGCCCATTGCCGCGGCCACCTCATGTTCGCTCGCGCGCAGGTCGGGGCGCTGACGCAGGGTTTCGGCGGGGAGGCTCAAGGCCAGGTCGTCTGCCGGCTGCGGTACCGGTCTGGCTGCTGCCAGCTGGGTCACCAAGGCCGCCGGCGGTTGCCCGATCAGCACTGCCAGGGCATGGGAAGTCTGGTCAATGGTGGTCTGCAAGACCGGCAGCAGGGCACTGGTCTGTTCCGTCGCGGTCCGTGCCTGCTCGGCCTCAATGGAAGTAACCAGCCCGGCCTGGAGTCGCCACTGGGTGATCTGCAGGGTTTCTTGCTGGCTGGTCAGGTTGTTCTTGGCAATGACCAGACGCGCCTGGGCATCGCGCAAGGTGATGTAGTCGAGCGCCACCTCGGCGGCAATCGACACCTGCATGTCTCCCAGGCTTGCGGCGCTCGCTCGGGCGGTGGCTTCGCTGGTGGCCAGGGCGCTGCGATTGGCGCCGAAAATGTCAAGCTCCCAGGTGGCATCGAGCCCGGTTGTGAACTTGTTGACCGCGCTGTCGCTTCCGGATTTGCTCCGTTGCACCGCAGCTGATCCGTCGAGCCCCGGCCACAGCGCCGCTGCCGAGACATCTCGTAGGGCACGGGCCTGACGCAGCGCGGCCTGCGCACTTTGAACGCTGGTGTTGGCCTCTAAGGCCCGGGTGACGAGATGCGCAAGCATCGGGTCGTTGAAGCGTGACCACCACTGGGCCAGCGAAGCGTTGCCGGTCCTGACGACACCATCGGCCGCCGACCACGCGGTCGGCACAGTGACGGCGACGGGTGGCGGAGATTGCGGCATCACCGACACGCAGCCGCACTGCGCCAGCACCAGCAAGCCCAGGACAAGAAGCCCGCTGAAGACGCTGCCGCGCACCAATACCCCGTCGTGATTCGATATTTCCCTGCTCATGTCCTTTCTATCGCAGCATTGCAGGTTTCACTGCGCGCTTGCTTTTTCATTTTGGGGGACTCCACGTCCAAGTTCCTGATTTCCGGCATGCCCTGGCCGTGTTTGTCGATAGAGTGCGCGCATTTCACCTGCGGACCATCTTGGTCCAGGTTGATTGCGTCCAGGCCCTAACCCTTTCTTCGACCGCTTTTTGAGGATGAACGCAGCCCCTCATATAGAGGATGTTTTTTCAAGTTGCACGTCTCTTCTGATAGCTTTACAAAACTTCATCTTGCGTCAACACAGTGTTACCCTGCGGTTCCGACTGAGCGCATGGCTTGACCAGCTGCTTCTGGGAGGCACAAGGCTTTATCTTCGTTCGTACTGCCCTCCGTCTCTGTGATCGTCATATCGATCACCTCTGTCACGATCATGTCGATCACCCCTGTCACGGTCATGCCCGCCCCTGCCATCATAAGGATAGCCCCAATAACATCCGCTCAGAGATACCAGCATGGTCACCAACGCTATTGCCAACATTATGATTTTTTTCATTTTACCCTCTATTGTTCAGGTTTGCTATTCTGATTTCAGAACAGGAGAACGTGCAACTCTTTCCTCAAAACAGATACTTCCATTTTTTCTTTTTGTGCAAAGAAATGGAAGACAGGTGAGGCTGACGATTTTTGCCGGAGCGATCACTTGCATTCTGGACTACCCGCCGCTTCGGACCGGCCCCACTGCCAGTTGCGAATTTCCGGCATATCCTGGCCGTTGGCGTCGATGTAGCGCCCATGCTCGACGAGTTTGTCCTGAACTCTTTTCACAAGCGCAGCGCCCCTGGCACCCAACTGCGGCAGGCGATTGATCACATCCTGCACCAGATGGAACCGGTCCAGATCGTTGAGCACCGTCATGTCAAAGGTGGTGGTGATGGTGCCTTCCTCCTTGTAACCGCGAACGTGCAGGTTTTTATGGTTGGTACGGCGGTAGGTCAGGCGGTGGACCAGCCAGGGATAGCCGTGGAAGGCGAAGACGATGGGCTTGTCCGTGGTGAAGAGCGCATCAAAATCGCTATCGCTCAGCCCATGCGGGTGTTCAATCTGCGGCTGCAGCTTCATCAGATCAACCACATTGACCACCCGGATTTTCAAATCAGGCAGGTGCTGGCGCAGGATCGAAACCGCGGCCAGGGTCTCAAGGGTGGGCACGTCGCCGCAGCAGGCCATGACCACATCGGGTTCCACGCTCTGGTCGCAACCGGCCCATGGCCAGACGCTGATCCCTTGCGCGCAGTGCGCCACCGCCTCATCCATGGTCAGCCATTGGGGGGCCTGATACTTACCGGCAATCACCACATTTACGTAATGGCGGCTTCTCAGGCAATGATCCCAGACCGACAGCAGGCAGTTGGCATCCGGCGGCAGGTAGACGCGCACCACCGAGGCCTTTTTATTGACCACATGATCAATGAAGCCGGGGTCTTGATGGGTAAAGCCGTTATGGGCCTGCTGCCAGACGTGGGAGGCCAACAGGTAATTGAGCGAAGCGATTTTTCGCCGCCATGGCAATTCCGCCGTCACCTTCAGCCACTTGGCGTGCTGGTTGAACATCGAATCAATGATGTGGACAAAGGCCTCGTAACTATTGAACAAGCCGTGCCGTCCGGTGAGCAGATACCCTTCAAGCCAACCCTCACACTGATGTTCGGAGAGCATCTCCATCACTCGGCCATCGGCTGCCAGAAACTCATCATTGGCCTCGGTCTCCGCTTCCCACTGCCGATTGGTGGCCGCAAAGACGGCGTTCAATCGGTTGGAAAGGGTCTCGTCAGGGCCGAAGATGCGGAAGTTACGCTGCTCCCGGTTGAGGATGATCACCTCGCGCAGAAATTCGCCGAGCACCTGGGTGTCGGCAGCCAGGGTTGCTCCGGGTGCGGGTACTGTAACCGCCAGATCCCTGAAATCGGGCATGATCAGATCGCGCAGCAGCAAGCCGCCATTGGCGTGCGGATTGGCCCCCATGCGCCGGTCGCCTTTGGGGGCAAGTTCGGCGAGTTCTGGGAGGAGACGGCCATTGGCATCAAAGAGTTCCTCCGGCCGATAACTGCGCAGCCAGGTGTCCAACTGGCCCAGATGTTCAGGATGTTCGGCATCGATAAGAATCGGCACCTGATGGGCGCGAAAGGTTCCTTCAATTTGACGGCCATCAACCCTTTTCGGTCCGGTCCAGCCCTTGGGTGATTTGAGCACGATCATCGGCCAGCGCGGCCGGGTAGCATCGTTTTGATCCCGGGCCTGGCCTTGCATCTGCCGGATTTCGGCAATGACCGTATCCAGAGTGGCAGCCATCAATTGATGCATGGCAGCCGGGTCATCGCCTTCGACATAATACGGCGTCCAGCCATAGCCACGGAGCAGCTGATCCAGTTCCTCATGGCTGATCCGCGCCAGCACCGCAGGGTTGGCGATCTTATAGCCGTTAAGATGGAGAATCGGGAGCACGGCGCCATCGGTGATCGGGCTGAGGAATTTGTTGGAGTGCCAGGCGGTGGCCAGCGGCCCTGTTTCTGCCTCGCCGTCACCGATGACACAGGCGACGACCAGCTGCGGATTGTCGAACACCGCCCCAAAGGCATGGCTGAGCGAATACCCCAGCTCGCCGCCCTCATGAATCGAACCCGGACATTCCGGCGAGACGTGGCTCGGTATGCCGCCGGGGAAGGAAAATTGGGTGAACAGTTTTTTCAGTCCGGCCTCATCCTGGGTGATGGCAGGATAGACCTCGCTGTAGGTGCCTTCGAGATAGGTGTTGCTCACCAGGGCCGGGCCGCCATGGCCGGGACCGGAAATATAGATCATATCCAAGTCAAATTTTTTAATGACCCGGTTGAGGTGCACATAGATAAAATTTTGTCCCGGTGTGGTGCCCCAATGGCCGAGCAGGGTCGTTTTAATCTGCGATGCCTTGAGCGGCTCGCGCAGCAAAGGATTGTCGTACAGGTAGATCTGGCCGACCGACAGATAGTTGGCGGCGCGCCAGTAGGCATCCATTCCGGAAAGCAGCTCCGGTGTCAGCGGTGGTGTGGTTCTCTTCATATTTCCCCTTGTAATTAAGGCTGTTGTAAAAACGTGACAGGGTGGGGCGACTGATTGGCAGAAACCAGGGTGAGCCCCCCTTCGGGCCGAATCTTCTTGAGCGCCGCGATGGCAGTGGCTCCGTTGACATCCTGGCAGAAAACGATGAGGGCGTTGACAACGACGATGGCAATAACCTCGACCCCTTCGCCCAGTGCAGCTAAAATCACGCCCGCGACGATGAGCATCCAGAGGAGGAGATTTTTGAACGGATGGGGACCCTGGCGCGGGTCTGCGGGCTTGCCTTTCTCCCGTTCGTGCAGACCCTTGGTCGCAAGCAGCAATAGCGTCTCAGCGGCCTGACTGTGCCAGGCCCCTTGGGGGTGTTTCACGAGGCTTGCCGGGAGCGTCATGCGATGGCCCGTTCGTTATACTGCAATCCGAAGACTGCCAGTTGCGCACAGGTGGAGGTATAGTCCGTATGAAGAATGCTGCGTATTCCCAAATCTGCAGCGATCTTGATGAACATCGGAGTGTTCTCGATATAGAGGACCTGCCGGGGCGGCACCTGGGCGATGTCCAGCGCCAGCCGAAAGATGTCCGCGTCGGGCTTGCGAAGATGGACAAAGCAGGAGGAGATGAAGGAATCGACAAATCCATCCAACTTGAATTTACGAACCCGATAGGCATTGAGTTCACGCGCTTCGTTGCTGACCACGATAATTTTCAGTCCGTACCAGGCCTTCAGTCTTTGGACCAGGTGGATCATTTCCTTATAGGGCTTTGATTGGGCGAACATGAAACGCCGGAACTGCGCCCGGGTAAAGGAGCGCTCCTGGTAAAAGACGACCAGGCTCAGATATTCATTCATCGTCAACTTGCCTTCCTCGTAGGTCTCGAAGGTCAGGTGATGCCGGGTCTCCATCTCGACCAAGTCCAGCTCGAATTTTGCTGCTGCCCGTCTGCGGGCGTGACGATCCCACCCGTCGCTGAGTACGACTCCGCCGATATCAAGAAAGAGGGTGGTAATGGAACTGTTCTTATTCATATCTCGTCTCCGGGCGACACAGTCGTGCCGCTTAAAATAACCTGCACTCCGGGGTGCTTGCCGCATAACCCGCAGCATGATGGAGGCGGGCCCTCGTCAGTACAAGGGTGGGCAAGCAGAACCCCTCTAGACTACTGTTGAGTGAAGCAATCTATGAGCCGGTTTGCAGTACGCAGTATCGCCTTGTCTATGATATTGATTTGATGATATAATTTTATGATGCTGATCTGCAGGGCCACCCCCGCCCACCGTGTAAAAAAGGTTATATGCTACCAGTGGTTATATGTGACCTCATTTTTCGGTCATGTTGATCACCTAAATGGGTGGGTGACCGGGCAGCAAGCAGCAAGACCCGTTGGGAAGCGGCCCCAAGCACTGCTCAGGCCGGAATCCATCGGGGGGATAGCCGCCTGAAAAGAGTTGTGAAGAGGGGGTGGAAATGGGTTTGAAAGAAAGAGGGAATTAAGGTGGAGCCTCTTGCAAAAGTCTCAGCGGGGTTTGCCCCGGAGCGTTCTGCAATCGGCCTGATTAAATTGATTAACATCATGAAATGATTGAGCTTCATATGGTTTTCCTGGTAGTATTTGTTTACAAGACAATACAACAGGAGA
>JBBRBT010000058.1:0-25115 GCA_038205495.1 Desulfobulbales bacterium | reverse complement strand
TGGCCATGGAACGGATCACGACCCTGCGGGCAAGAAAGGCCGAGCTGCAGGAAAAAAAGGAATACCTCAAGGGTATGGTGAAGATCCTCGGCGGCAAAACTCATATGCGGGAGATGTTTGCCTCACCCGATGCGGGGAGTCGGGAAGAGATCCGCAAGGCCAAGGAGATGCTGGCTGAAGTGGAAGAGGAGCTTGAACGGCTGCGGGTGCAAATTGCCACCCCAGAGCAGTCACTCGGGTATCTGGTGGACATAATGAGCGCACCTGGTGATACCCTGGTAGTGCAAAATCAGTTCTTTCGCCTCAATTGGATGGGCGTTCGCGTCGACGACACGCCGGGGGATGAAGGCAATGACATCACTCTGGCTGAGTTTTCACTGCTGGAGGAATTTCGGCGCTCGGCTGTACTGGTCACCTTTTCTCTCGGGGCGACAGCCGGGCCCTGAATGGCAGTTGCCGCTCATACGGGCGGCGTTGCCTGCAGTCAGACGGAATAATCCGGTGCAGACCCCAACCTCAGCCCTCGTTGCCGCTCGTTGCCATAAAGCAGGGAGACAACCAGAACACAGGCAGTATCAGGAGGCACCCGTATGAAGCAACATGCAGCAGGCGTCACAGCTGTTCCATCCCTGCCAACACTCAGATTCGACGTGGTTGCCGGCCTCACTGCGGCGGCGGTCGTGCTGCCCAAGGCCATGGCCTATGCCACCGTCGCCGGCCTGCCCGTGGCCGTCGGCCTTTACACCGCTTTGCTGCCGATGGTGATCTACGCCTTGCTCGGCACCTCCCGTGTGCTCAGCGTCAGCTCCACCACGACGCTCGCCATTCTTGCCGGGGTGCAGCTCAGCGTGGTGATCCCGGACGGCGACCCGGCCCGGTTGCTGGTTGCCTGTGCAACCCTGACCGGACTGGTGGGCGTGATTCTGCTGCTGGCCTCCCTGTTGCGGCTCGGGTTTGTCGCCAATTTCATTTCCACCCCGGTCTTGACTGGCTTTAAAGCCGGGATCGGCATTGTGATCGTCCTGGACCAGGTGCCGAAACTCATGGGGGTCCATATCGCCAAACAAGGATTTTTCCACGATCTGCTCAGCGTCGCCGCCCAGGTGCCTCACTCTTCTCTGCTCACGCTCGCGGTGGCCGCGGCAACGCTGGTGGTGCTGATTGGGATGGAACGCCTGTGGCCGCACTCTCCGGCACCGCTGGTTGCCGTGGGCGGCGGCATTGCCGCCTCCTGGTTTTTCGGTCTGAAGGGGCAGGGCGTGGCGATTGTCGGTCTGATTCCGCAGGGATTCCCCTCCTTGACCCTACCCGATCTGGTGCTGGTTGAACAGTTGCTGCCGGGCGCGCTTGGCATTGCGCTGATGAGTTTTACCGAATCGATAGCGGCGGGCCGTGCTTTTGCCGGTCCTGGAGAGCCGCAGATCAACGCCAACCGTGAGCTGATGGCCACCGGAGCCGCCAATCTGGGGGGCGCGTTCTTCGGTGCCATGCCGGCCGGGGGCGGTACTTCGCAGACCGCGGTGGTGCGTGCCGCTGGTGGGCAGTCCCAGAAGGCCTCCCTGGTCACCGCAGGAGCAGCGGCGGCGACCATGCTCCTGCTTGCACCTTTGCTGGGTCTGCTGCCGCATGCCACCCTGGCGGCGGTGGTGATTGTTTACTCCGTCGGTTTGATCCAGCCGGCCGAATTTCGCGCCATCCTCCAGGTGCGGACCATGGAGTTCCGCTGGGCGATTGTCGCCTGTCTCGGCGTCTTGCTCTTCGGTACCCTCAAGGGCATCGTGGTAGCCATCGTCCTTTCCCTGATCGGCCTGTCCAGCCAGACCGCTCAACCCCGTGTCTCGGTCATTGGCCGGAAGCGCGGCGTCGATGTGCTGCGGCCGTTATCGCCGGAACATCCGGATGATGAAACCTTCGACGGCCTGCTGATTGTGCGGCCGGAAGGGCGCATCTACTTTGTCAATGCGCCCTATGTGGGGGAACAGATCAACGCATTGATTACGCAATATCAGCCGCAGGTGGTGGCTCTGGATATGAGCCGGGTGCCGGATATCGAATACTCGGCCCTGCAGATGCTCATCGAGGGTGAGGCCCGTTTTGCTGACCGCGGGGTGACGCTGTGGCTGGCGGCGCTGAACCCCGGCGTCCTCGAGGTCGTGCGCAAAGCAGGGCTGGCTGAGCGTCTCGGCCGTGATCGTCTGCTGTTCAACGCCCGCGCCGCGATCGAACGCTTCCAGGCCCTGCAGGCAGGGGCGAGCAGCGCGACCGAGCGTGCCGCCTCCTAATCAGGATTGTTTAAGGGCCGGCCTTTTTTTTGATATCGTCGTGGATACTGGCGATGTGTTGGCGACCAACCCTTCGTTGACCCGGTCGGCGTGGGGAGAGGCAAGAGCCCTCGGGTCATGCGCAATCTTTTCGAAAACCACCTACCAAGGAAACCGATCTCCACATGATGCGTCGAATGCTCTCCTTCTGGACAGAGGAAAGAAGCCTCAGTATTTTTTTGGTGCTTCTCGTTATTCAGATCTTCGTTGTCGCCCCCTTGGAAAGAAGCGGCCGATTTTTTCTGTATATAATGAACGGGGTTGTGGGTTCGCTTTTCCTCCTGACTGGACTTCTGACCGTCACCCAGCATCGACTGGCCCGGTGGCTCGCCTCAGGCTTGGTCGCCGGTGCCTTGACTGTCCGTTGGCTCGTGCTGATAGCCCCTTCCCCTCTGATTCTAGTCATCGACAACGTGCTTGCAATCTGTTTTGCCGCCTGCCTTACGGCTGTTGTCCTGCAAAAGGTCTATGAAGAGGGCGTGGTGTCAGGGCATCGCGTCCGCGGGGCGATTGCAGCGTATTTATTGATCGGGTACTTTTTTGCCACCCTCTATCGTTTTTTCGATGCATTGATTCCCGGATCGTTCGTGCATGCCGCCAATCCAGCCTTGGTTCAGCACGATCTCGCTGACGTCTTCATGTACTTCAGTCTCGTCACCCTCACCACGGTGGGTTTTGGTGATGTGACCGCCGTGCATCCTGTCGCCAGATCACTGGTCACACTCGAGGCTGTTATCGGCACGCTCTACCCGGCCATCCTGATCGCACGACTGGTGTCACTGCAAATCGAGCACGAACGAGGATAAGAAACTGTTTCTTGCCCGCCGGGTGCTACCGTCCTGGCGCAAAAAATGGCGCATTCTGGAATTCTTACCGATTATGGCCAGCCACATTTTAATATCGCACCTTATCCCGCCCTCTCTTCGGGTTGAAGAAAGGGTGGGAATAACTCTTTGACAAGGAGTAACTTCATGGAAAACATAAGCGTTTTTCTCAATTCACAGCCGTTCATTGCCCTGTTTCTGGTGATCGGCCTTGGTTACGCCGTCGGGCAGATTAAAATGGGCGGCTTATCGCTGGGCATCGGCGCCGTCCTCTTTGTCGGTCTCGGTGTGGGTGCGATCGCCCCAAAGGCGGCGCCGCCCGGCCTGCTGGGAACCGTTGGCCTGGTGCTTTTTCTCTATGGAATCGGCATTCAATACGGCAAGGATTTTTTCAAGGGTCTGATGAGTCCGCTGGGTATCAAAGCCAACCTGCTGGCCGCCTTTGCCGTGCTCATGGGCTGCGCGGTAGCCTTAGCCATGGCTCGATTTTTTGGCTTTGGCTCCGACTTTGTCGCCGGCATGTTCGCCGGATCTCTCACCAGTACCGCTACGCTTCAGGCGGCGATGGAAGCCTCGGGCAGCAAAAATCCGGCGGTGGGTTATGCAATCGCCTATCCGTTCGGCGTTTTTGGTCCCATTCTCTGTTTTTATCTGGCCAAGTTGCTGTTCCGACCGAAGATTGAAGTGCCGCCCCCCAGCCGTCTGGTCGTTGCCGAGGCCCGGGTCGGTGATCGGGGGCTTACCGGGAAAACGGTCGCCGAGCTGCTCGCCCTGAAACCTGAAGGCCTTGATCTCTTCATGGTGCGGCGAAACGGGATGAACATGCTTCCTGAACCGACCCTGGTGCTGCAGGCTGACGATATACTTGCGGTGGTCGGTTTCCCCGAAACTCTGGCGGAACTCCAGGTAGGAGAGACTACCGAAGAAGTGCGGGATGATCGTCGCCATTTTGATTATATGCGTGTTTTTGTCTCCAAACCTGGGTTTGTTGGGATGCGGCTTGCGGAGTTACCCTTTCCTGAAGGGATGTCGGTCAAGGTTGTCCAAGTGCGACGCGGTGATATTGATCTGCTGCCCAAGCCTGATCTGCAGATTGAATACGGCGATCAACTGGGTGTGCTGGTCGAATCGGCGCAACGTGCCAATGTGAGTCGATTCTTCGGTGATTCCATCAAGGCGGGAACGGAATTCAGTTTCGTTTCCCTGGCCCTTGGACTGGTCGCCGGCGCCCTGGTGGGGCTGATCCCCATCCCTGTGCCGGTTATCGGCAGTGTCAAGCTGGGAGCCGCCGGGGGACCGCTCATTATCTCCCTGGTCCTGGGCTTTATCGGCCGCCTCGGTCCTTTCAACTGGCGGATGCCCGTGGTGGCCAATATCATTTTGCGAAATCTTGGCCTGACCCTGTTTCTCGCCGGTGTGGGTTTGTCCTCCGGCGCTCCCTTTGTCCAAAACATCGGCGGTGCGGGCCTCTATATGCTGCTTGCCGGTATTGTTGTCCTGCTGACCGTTGTCCTGACCGTGCTGCTGATCGGGTATTATGTATTGGGGATGAATTTTGACGATGTGCTTGGCATCGCCAGCGGCGCAACCGGCAACCCGGCTATTCTCGCTTATGCCAGTCAACTGGCACCGACCGGCAAAGCCGATATCGGCTATGCGATGATCTTTCCCGGAGTGGGGACCATCTTGAAAATAATTGTGGTGCAGGTGATGCTGGCCATGTCCAGCGGTTCTATTCCCCCTCCCTGATGCAGTGGAGGAGTACTGTTTTCGGGCAGCATCCAGGTTATGCGAAGAATGGGCGCGATGGTGGAAAATCGCATGCACACCTTGCCGCCGCATCGTCACGCTGCATTGCAACAGCAATTGGAGTTCCTGGCTCGCACGGTAGAGGGCAAGTATACCTTTGCCGAGGACCGGATGCTGGCGCGGACTGCTGATTTGCAAGGAGGGGAAGAAGCTGTGGGCAGGCAAGCGGTGCCCGATGTGTCGACCGGGTAACAGAGAATTGAACGCGTACTTGAAAGGAGAACGCCATGGCAAATAACCTCTATATCACGGCAATGGAAGGGGAGAGCGGCAAGATCACGCTGGTGCTCGGCGTGATGGAAACACTCATCCGCCACATCCGCAATGTTGGATTCTTCCGGCCGGTGATCATCGCCAGCGATCCGCCCGATAACGATATTCAACTCATCCTGAGTCGCTACAACCCCACTCTGACCTATGCCGATACCTATGGCTGCACCTTCGACGAAGTCCGGGAAATGATCGCCAAGGGCCAGTACCCTGAGCTTCTCAATACTATTGTCGGCAAGTATAAAAAACTGGAAGAGCAATGCGGGTTTGTGCTGTGCGAAGGAACAGATTATTCCGGGGTATCGAGCTCTCTGGAATTTGAATTCAATGCCGATGTGGCCAGCAACCTGGGGGCTCCGGTGATGATTGTCATCAACGGGCAAGGAAAAGCCCCAGACAGGCTAACCGATATGGTGCTGGTTGCCCGGGGTGCCTTTGAAGAGCGTAATTGCACCGTGTTATCTGCCTGTGTCAATCGGATTGAGCCCGCCCAGCTGGAAAGCGCTGCCGCCGCGTTTGCAGCCATCCAAACCGGCGATGAGCAGGTTTTTCTTTTGCCGACCGATCCGGATCTGGAGAAGCCGACTGTTGGCGATATTCTAAGAGCCCTTGATGCGCGCCTGTTGAGCGGCGACGGAGAAGGCCTGGACCGGGTGGCACGCGACTACAAGGTGGCGGCGATGCAGCTGCCGCTTTTCCTTGAACATATCAATGAGGGCACTCTGGTGATCACACCAGGCGATCGCGTCGATATCCAAATTGGCTGCCTGGCGACCCCCTACTTCCCCAACTGTCCTTCGGTTGCCGGTCTTGTGCTCACCGGCGGTATTGAGCCGCCGGCCCAGATCATCGGGCTGCTTGCACGGCTACCCAAGCCGTCTCTGCCTGTAATGAGCGTGACTGAAGACACCTTTGCCACGGCCGTGAAAATCCAGAATGTGCGGCCGGTGATCACCCCGGGCAATGACCATAAGATCGCCTTGGCTTTAGGGCTTTTCGAATCCCACATCAACGTCAAGGCCCTTGAAAAGCAGATGGTGGATATCACATCCGATAAAGTGACGCCGATCATGTTTCAATATCAGCTGATCGAGCGCGCCAAGGCCAAGCTGCGGCATATCGTTCTGGCTGAAGGCACGGAGGACCGCATCCTGAGAGCCTCGGAGATCCTCTTGCGGCGCAAGGTTTGTGACCTCACCCTGCTGGGGGATGCCGCTGAAATCAAAAGAAGGATTGCCATCTTGGGCTTGGATCTCACTGGTGCCCGGTTTGTTGATCCGATCCAGAGTCAGTGGCTTGAGGATTTCGGTAAAACTTTTTTCGAGTTACGCAAGGGAAAAGGCGTCAGTGCGGAAATGGCCCGCGACACCCTGCTTGACCCCAGTTATTTTGCCACGATGATGGTGTTCAAGGGGTATGCCGACGGGATGGTCTCCGGAGCGGTGCATTCCACCGCCAACACCATCCGGCCCAGCCTCCAGATCATCAAAACCAAGCCTGGCTGCGCGACGGTTTCCAGCGTTTTTTTGATGTGCCTGGCGGACCGGGTGCTGGTGTACGGGGATTGTGCCGTCAATCCCGATCCGGACGCCGCGCAACTGGCCGACATCGCCATCAGTTCGGCCGAAACGGCTCGTCAATTCGGGATTGAACCCTTGGTGGCCATGTGTTCCTATTCCAGCGGCACCTCGGGCACGGGTGAAGACGTGGATAAGGTCCGACAAGCCACTGAGATGGTGCGAAAAGCCCGACCCGACCTGAAAATCGAAGGTCCGATTCAATACGATGCGGCAGTCGATGCCGGGGTTGCCGAAACCAAGATGCCCGGCAGTGAAGTAGCCGGACATGCCACTGTTTTTATCTTCCCTGATCTCAACACCGGCAACAACCTCTACAAAGCCGTGCAGCGCTCGGCCGGGGCGGTGGCCATCGGTCCGGTTCTCCAGGGGTTGAGGAAGCCTGTCAATGATCTCAGTCGCGGCTGCACGCTGACTGACATCGTCAACACGGTTGCGGTCACTGCCATTATGGCCCAAGCCGACGCATAGGAAGGAAAGAAAGGTGGCTCTGGACAAGGGGCCGCCATCAGCGGTTTTTCATCCTTAAGGTGCCGCCCTTTATTGGATTCTTTTTTTACCTTGAGGGCGGCAAGCCAGGTACAGGGCCTGGCTGAGGTGGCATCATCCGGCGAAGGGATTTTAAAACAGGATGCCGAACAGCTTGTTCAGCAGTTCTTCCAGCGGCATCATGGTCAGCGCTAAAGGGACCATGGGCGCAAGGGTTGCACCTGCCAGTTGGAGAATGGTATCCCTGGTCACCGGGACAATGCGCATTCTCTGGATGAGGTCGTAACTGTTGCCCAGATCGCAAGACTCTGGATATCGCCGCTGCCCACCAGGGCTTCGTCGGCAGGTGCGCCGCCGCGCAGCCATTTGGTATCGAATTCGCGCACGTAACGATGGGCCAGCGTTCCGTACTCGCGTTTACCCGTTCGCTTTGCCTGCGCCAACTTTGGCGCAAAGACCAGAAGCGGACCAAGCACCAAGCTCAGCAGCAAGATGACGAGGAGGAAGATCTCCAGCTTGAAATTTGTCAGGGCAGCTCCGAGGTGGAAAATGCGGTTGGCAATATTCCCGGCGAACAAGGCGCCATGGGCCATAAGCAATGGCATGAAGGCGTAGGCAGTGCCGGAAAGAAAGCCAATGCCGCCGACGCGGTCCGGATGGGTTGGAATCAGGTTTAACTCGATGCGTGATACCTGCCAGAGAAAACGCATCCAGATGCACAGTCGAAAATACCAGCGCACCAGCAGGAACTGGAAGAACGGGATGCTGGCGTAGGCATACCACCAACCTGCAAACGAAAACTTCAAGCCCTCGGCGGAGGGCGTCGCATACCAGGTGGCTGCGTCGAGAGTCATGTAATGGCGCCAGATGAACAGGCTGCCGACACCGTACACCAAGGCTATCAGCAGGACTTCGGCAAGCACCGAATTGCGCAGTCGCATTGCCGAGGCAATGGCGGCTTTAAATTGGGGCATGGCGTCGGTGGGGATCAGATGACGCTCCATAAATTGATGCACCAGGGGGCGCATACGCTGATGCACCACCATCTCGGCGGCGATCATCAGGGGCACCACCACCAGAAAACGGACATGAATCTCCACATCCAGCAGAAAAGGCACTGCCACGCTCCCGCCCAGCATCTTTTTTTCCAGAGCCGAGAGCACCAGCAGCGGCAGCCAGCAAAAAAGCGAAATAACGATGACCCGTTGGCGCAGCAGCATGAGCGCATCGTCGGTCAGATGCGTTCGCCGGAGGAGCTGGAAGAGCGGCCCGCCCAAAACGAGGGAAAAGTCAGGCACATCCGGGTTCGATGTTTCATTGGGCCCTGAATCAGTCAATTTCATAAGCAGTTCCTCGGCAGAGTTGAGAAGATCGTGCCGTCCATGTTGGGATACGAGGGGCACCGCAAGACTTTTCATGCTGCGGTCCCCTTCGTCTCCTTCTCCTTTATTTCCCGCCCACCTGCTCCTTCACCAGCCGCTCGAACAGGTGCCCCCGTTCGGCCTCCAAAATAGTCTTGGCATCAAGGCGCCCGAAGATGTCAAGGAGGGGAGCGACCAGACCGGTCCATCCGGTCTGGTGGCTGGCTCCAAGTCCGGCCCCGTTGTCGCCGTGGAAGTACTCGTAGAACAGGATCAGGTCGCGCCAGTGCGGGTCGTCCTGGAACTTGGCCGAACCACCGTAGACCGGCCGCTGGCCATCGGCATTGCGCAGGAAGGTGCCCGTCAGCCGGCGGGAGAGTTCCTGGGCCACTTCAAACAGATTCATCAAGTTGCCGGACCCGGTCGGGCATTCCACCTTGAACTGGTCACCATAGAAATTGTACAGATTGAGCAGCGCCCGGACGATCAGCGCATTGACCGGCATCCATACCGGCCCCCGCCAGTTGGAGTTGCCGCCGAACATGCCGGTGTTCGATTCGGCCGGCAGGTACTGCACCTTGTATTCCTCATGCCCGACCCAGAAAGTGAAGGGATGATCGAGATGATGGCGCGAAAGGGAGCGGATACCGTGCGGCCCCAGGAACTCCTGTTCGTCGAGCATGTAGCCAAGCACCCGCTCCAGCTTTTTCCTACTGAGGATCGACAGCAGCTTTCGTCCTTTGTAGCCACTGAATCCCTCATCGGTCGGAGCCACATGGGAAGCCAGCTCAGGGTGACGTTGCCGGAACTGGGCGATCATCTCCATCAGCTTCGGATGGCGGGTCACCGAATCCGCCTCGAACACCGTGGAGGCGCAAAGCGGCAGCAGTCCCACCAGCGAACGGACCTGCAACCGCATGGCCTGGCCGTCCGGCAGGCGGAGCAGGTCGTAGAAGAAGCCGTCCTTCTCGTCCCACATCTCGTCGTGATGTTCGCCAATGCGGTCCATGGCGTAAGAAATCCACATGAAATGCTGGACGAATTTGAAGGCGACCTCTTCGTAGATCGGATCGTAATCGGTCAGAATCAGGGCCATCTCCAACATGTTCTGGCAGTAGAACGCCATCCAGGCCGTGCCGTCCGCCTGTTCCAGTGAGCCGCCGGTGGGGAGTTGGGCGCTGCGGTCAAAGACGCCGATGTTGTCCAGGCCGAGAAAGCCGCCGGCAAAAACATTGCGTCCTGCCGGATCCTTGCGGTTCACCCACCAGTTGAAGTTGAGCATCAGCCCCTGAAAGGAGCGCTCGAGGAAACGTAGATCCGCCCGGCCCAGCCCCTGCTCGTACTTGTACAGCCAGAGCGTGGCCCAAGCATGCACCGGCGGATTGACGTCGCTGAAGTTCCACTCGTAGGCGGGAATCTGGCCGTTGGGGTGGGAATAGAGATTGCGCAGCATCAGCAGCAATTGTTCCTTGGCAAAATCAAAGTCCACCAGGGACAGGGCAACCGTGTGGAAGGCCAGATCCCAGGCCGCATACCACGGATACTCCCACTTGTCGGGCATGGAGATGACGTCGGCGTTGAGCATGTGGAACCACTCGGTGTTGCGCACGTCCTTGCGGGCCGATTCGAGCATGGGGTGGCTCTTGTGTTCCATCAGCCACTTTTCCAGGTCGAAGTAGTAGAATTGTTTGCCCCAGAGCATCCCTGCCAGGGCCTGACGGTGTACCCGGCACTCGTCTTCGCTCAGCGTCGGCGGTGTAATCCGTTGATAGAATTCGTTGGCATCTGTGATCCGGCCCGTGAAGATTCGTTCAAAGTCATTGAAAGCCTTGGCCATCGGGGCGGCGGTGAGCCGCAGTTGCACCGTCTGGCTGCCGCCGCCGTCGACTTCGAGCAGGTAGTGGGCCGCTGCCTTGGTTCCGGCCTTGGCGGGATTGACCGCCTCGCCTTGTCCGGAGATGAGCGCGGCGTGGAACCCATCCTTGACATAGGGCGTAGCGCTCGGCTGACCCCAGAGGCGCTGGGTATTGCTTTCGTTTTCGGTGAACAGCAACTCCGGGGCACCGTCGCAATACAGCAGGTACTCGCCCAGTTCATGGTGTGAGGCCTGGATGGTGCCCGGCGCTATCTCGCGCAGGGACGGCTTGGGATTGTCTCCTCCCCACGACCAGGTGTTGCGGAACCAGAGGGTCGGCAAGAGGCGAAGCCTGGCCGCAGCCGGGCCGCGATTGTGCACGGTGATCCGGATGAGCACATCCTCCGGGCCTTCCTTGGCGTATTCCACAAACACGTCAAAGTAACGATCGTCGTCGAACACGCCGGTATCGAGCAGTTCGTACTCGAAATCCTCCCGAGATCGTTGCCGGTTTTTTTCGATCAGGTCTTGATAGGGAAATGCACGTTGCGGGTATTTGTAGAGATACTTCATGTAGGAGTGGGTGGGCGTGCTGTCGAGGTAGAAGTAGTACTCCTTGACATCCTCGCCATGATTGCCCTCGCTGTTGGTCAGGCCGAACAAACGTTCTTTGAGGATGGGGTCGCGCTCGTTCCACAGCGCCAAAGCAAAGCACAATCGCTGTTTGTCGTCGCAGATGCCCCCCAGGCCATCCTCGCCCCACTGGTAGGCCCGTGCGCGCGACTGCTCATGGGAAAAATAGGCCCAGGCGTTGCCGTCCTGGCTGTAGTCCTCGCGGACCGTGCCCCACTGGCGTTCGCTGAGATACGGCCCCCATTTCTTCCAGGGAATGCCTGCCTCGCGCGCCTCGTTGAGCCTTTTTTGTTCCGTGACGTCGATGATCTTTGACTTTGCCATAAGTTTTCTCTCCTTTTAGGATTATTCGCTTATTCTGTCATCTCAACACGCAACATCGTGCCCCTTTTCGAGTCGTGTTTTGGGGCTATCTGGATAGGTTGTTCTCCTCAGGATTGTCGGCGGGAGAAGCGGAACGGGTTGCCTCGCTCCAAGGGCATTATATATAGAGATATATGCGCATATTGCAGCAACGATGCAATCTTTTTTTGTTCTACTTCTCCCGTATCGTTGAGAAATATGGATGGATCTCCCCACAGGAAAAATGAGGGTATGGGGGGCAGGGCATGACCAGGATCACACTCGCATTGACGATCTCAACAGCACCTGTTGCTCGTGCTTGCCCCTTCTCTCTGCCTGCCTCACTTGTCGGGGTCGTACCTTGTTGCGCGAGCAGGAGCTCGGGCGGTGGGTGAAAAAATACCCCTGGCGGCTCATTCCGCCGCCTTTGGGGGGGAATCGTCCTGGGCGGGAACAGTCACCCGCACTAACTTGATATCAAGCGGTCGGCTTGTGTCGAGATGGACGTCGCACTGCGGGAAGGCCATGGAGAGCCCTGCCTCCCGAAATTTCATCTCGATGGCTTTATGCAGGTCGCTTCGGGCCGGGATGCGATAATCCACGGAACCGATAAAGCAGCGGAGGTTGAGGAGCAGGGCATTATCGCCGAAACCATCAAAGGTGGTGACCGGCTTGGGATCGCCAAGAATCATCGAGTTTTCTTGCGCGGCCTCCACCATCAGGGCCATTGCCTTCTGCACATCGCTGCCATAGGCGAGCCCGACAGGGAGCATAATCCGGGTCACCGGATCCGAGAGCGACCAGTTGAGCAGACGGCCGGAAATGAATTCCTTATTCGGGACGAGCAGCTCTTTGCGGTCATAGTCCCGGATGGTGGTGGCGCGCATGCGGATACGGGTGACCACCCCGTCGGTGGTGCCGATGGTGACCACATCACCCACCCGGATGGGGCGTTCAAAGAGGATAATGAGACCACTGATGAAGTTGGCGACAATTTCCTGCAAGCCAAAACCGATACCGACACCCAGCGCGGCGACCAGCCATTGGATCTGGGTCCAGCTGAATCCGAGGATATCGGCAATGAACAAGAGCCCAACTGCGCCGATGCCATAACGGGACAGGGTGGTCGCGGTGTAGCGGCCTCCTGCGGTCATGTCCAGGTAGCGCAGGAGGATAATTTCAAGGAGCGAGGGAAAATGCCGGGTTGCCGTCAGCGTGACGATGCCGATCAGGAAAGCAAGGCCGACATTGGCCACGGTGACAGGCATCTGCTTTGCCTCGCCGCCGATCATAACGGCATACTTCCAGAGGATAAATTCATCAAAAATACGGAAGGCCGGCAGCACATCGGCCCAGACCATCCACAGTCCGAGGAAAGCGGCAATGCCTATTAAGGTGTTGAGCAGCTTGCTGCTCTCTGCACTGAGGATATTCAGATCCACGGCCGGTTCTGGATCAACGTCTGGGGCTATGGATTGTTGACCCGTCTCAACAGGTCGGCTGGAGGCGCGCCGGTCAACGGCTCCCAGGATTGCGAGTCTGCGGCGGGACTGAAGCAGCCACTGCGCGATCAGCTGATGACAGACTGTCGCCCCCAGGACAAGCCAGAGGCTGTCGATGAAACGACTCATCAATATGCCCGCTGAATTAATGAATCCCGCCAGGATGACACCGCTGAGGAGAACAAAGAGAACCAGGACCAGGAACGCTACGACGGAATAGAGGCGGGCAAGAATTCGCTGCGGTTTTTCCCGATAGAAGCCATGCCATAGTCCGGTCTTGGGATGGAGAATACGGTACAAGGAAAGCGCCAGGGTGGCTAGGGTGACCATGAAGGCCAGCCGGGCAAACGCAAATCCGCCACTGACATGATAATGAGCCGAAAAAGCCACCTGGGTAATGAAGACGGCGGGGAGAAAGGTCACCTGCAGCCAATTCGTTTCCCGGCGCAGCAAGGTGAGGGTGAATTTCGACCAATGGAAAAATCGAGCGGCCAGACCTTGCGGCAGGAGCAGCATGGCCAGGGAGCGGAGGAGGTAGAAACGGTAGGACAATTTGAGCAGACCCTCCGCCATTGCCCGGGAGTATTCTGTAGCTTCGCCCAGGGCCTGTAACTGCCATCCCAGGGTCATAAGCAGAAGCGGCCAGGGCAGGGCCATCAACAAGGTCAGGCCGACAATCTTCACGGTGAGGACAAGGCTGTAGGTGGCGGGATTGCTGGCCTGGCTCACCCATTCTTCCAGCAGAATGCGCTGCCGTCCTTTGCTCCAGAGCAGCACGGCGGTCACCAGACCGGCAAGGATGAGTATCGGCGAGGTTGCTGCCTGGCCGACAAGTTGTTGCCCCGTTATCAGCCAAGGCCGGGGAGACAGGATTGCGGCGACCTCCCTTGGAACGTTGACGATATCTTTTACGTGTAACGGCGCGATACTGCGCATCCAGAGAAGATGTTTAGCGAGGAAGGTTTTAAAGGAAGTGACGGCGTTGAAGAGTTGGCTATAGGTAATGTCCACCTCGGCCAGCAGGGTGAGGGTGGATTGATTGGCGGCAATGATCTTGGTCAGCAGTTCCTGACGGCTGGCGAGAAGCCCGCGGAGCTCGGTGTCGATCTTGCTCGCTTCCTCTGGAGGTGAGCCTGTGGTGCGTTCTGCGACATAGGCGTCAACATCCTTGAGTTGCTTCTGTTCCTCCTCATGCAGCACCAGGTGTAGACCTGTTTCGGCAATCATCTCTTCATTGGCTGCGATCTTTTTGCGCAGGAGCCGTTCATCGGGAAGATTTCGTTGCCGTTGGCGCAACACAAAACCCAGGGCTTGACTCACGCCGGCGAGTTCGATCTTCTGCCGGGTGCTTTTGAGATTTTCTTCAAGTTTATTGAGCTCATTGCCGAGGGTGTCCTTCTCAGCGGCCATGCGTTCCAGGTCTGCGGTCGATGACTGCAGTTCATCACCGAGGCCGGTGTTTTCTGCTGCCACCTGCTGGAGAAGATGCGGTCCATCCGCCACCTGACGCAGAGCCTCTTCGGTCTGCTCCACGGACTTTGCGGCTTCTGTCTGCCGTTCTTGATTTACCTTCGATTCCAGGCGTTGGGTCAGGCTGCGGGCCTGTTCCAGTTGGCCTGCAGCCTCCTCGCGCTGGGCGCTTGCCAGTTCCAGCAACACGGGCATACTCACCAGTTCCTGGTTGAGCATTTTTGTTTCGCTCTGCAAGGCCTGGAGTTGGGTCTGCTGTACCCACAGCCGCGCTTCCTTTACCTGGGGGGACTCTTTGACCGGCACTTTGAGCGAGGCGAGAATTTCTTCTTCACTTCTTTTCACTTCAGCAAGCCGTTGGCTCGCCTTTGCCGGTCGTTCGCCTTGGCTGGCGAGTTGGCTGGTGAGGGTTGCCACCTTTGCCTCGATGGTCGTGAACATTGTTTTGGCCTTCAGCAGCAGTTGCTCGACATCCTTTATCGGCGTCCCGTCGGGAACATCGATTGCCTCTACCACGGGCTGATGGATTAGCTTCTCCATCCTTGCACGAATTTTTTGGGTTTCCGCAGGAGCGGTCTCGATGGACTGTGCAAAGGTCTCGGCTTGAGTGTTGTTGGCCACCGCTGTTTCCAAGTTGGCGAGACTTTTGCGGTAGAGTTCGACCAGGTTTTTTTTAGCGGTTTCCTCCAGGTCGGGCGTTGCCTCGACATCTTTGATCTTTGCTTCAAGAATCTGTGGGGTGACTACGGTCTGGGGGTTAGAAGATGTCTTGGGCAGCTCTTTTGCCCAGCTGTCAGGAAACCACACCAAGAGGAGGAGTAAAATCAAGGCAATTCTTTGCAATGACAAAACAGGGAGGTGCAAGATCTGCAGTTTGCTGGGTTTGCCACTGTTTGGTTTACAGGTGTTCTTCAAGGGCCAAGTCTCCTTTCTTTCACAAAAGACAGCATGTTGATTTCAGCCATCGCGACAGGCGGGCAGGGGAGGTCAGGGGAAACGGGATGTGCAGGTGTCGAGGTGTCGGAGCAAAGACCGTGGAGGTTTGCTGCGCGTTCTGGGCGGGTAAGTCTACCCACTGTGGCAGGTATGCTACTGCAGCCCCTCTCCCCAGATGCATGGGACCAAGGGCTGCAGAGTATTCACGAGGAGGGTGGATTTATTTTTTATCGCAGATCTTAACCTGGCAATCTTCACAGGTGGCTTTGCTCTCGGTCAGTTGCACCTTGAGGAGAGCCTGGCCTTGATTGAATTCAGGCGGGAAAAAGAAAACACCACAACCCAGCTGTATTACTGTTCGTTGTTGGTAATGCAGTTCACCGGGCACGAGGTAATGGCTTCTTCAATGCATTTTTGATCTCCTCCTTCGGGGGTGGTGACATAGGCCTTGTTCTGATCGCTGTCAAAAGCGAAAACCTCCGGGCATAATTCAACGCAAGTCTCACAGCCGATACACTCATCCTGATCGATTTGGACCTCTTTCATCATAATCTTCCTTGCATAGGGTTAACGTTCAGCGAAAAGAACTCTGCCTTATGCAAGTTTTTTCGCGATTCCAGCAACATGTGCTCCTTGAAAACGGGCACCCGCCAGCTCGTTGGCACTCGGCAGCCGTTCCCCCTTGGCACCGGCAATGGTACTGGCGCCATACGGTGAACCGCCGGTGATTTCGCTATTGTCCATCTGGCCTGCAAACGAATAGGGAAGACCAACCACAACCATACCGTGGTGGAGGAGGGTGGTATGGAAACTGAGTATGGTTGATTCCTGCCCACCGTGCTGGGTCGCCGTACTGGTAAAAACACTGCCCACTTTGCCCACTAAAGCACCCTTCATCCACAGCTGACCGGTTGCATCGAGGAATTGGCGCATCTGACCGCACATATTGCCGAAGCGAGTCGGCGTGCCGAAGATAATCCCATCGGCGTTCACCAAGTCCTCAACGGTTGCAATCGGGATATGCTCCATGCTCTTTCGGGCCTCCAGGGCACCCATCGCGCCGAGCACCTCATCTGACAAGGTCTCGGGAACTCTTTTGATGAGCGCTTCGCAGCCGGGCACTTCGCGCACACCTTCTGCAATAGCTTCCGCCATTTTGTAGACATGGCTGTACATGCTGTAATAAACGACCAGTATTTTACTCATACGCACTCCTTGTTTTCGCGAGGTTGTCAATTTCTAATACAAAAAATTATCTTCTAGAGAGTCCATGGTCCCTTGCGGTACATGATGTTCCTTCATCACCGTTTTGAGATGATCGAAATATTCTTTTCTGCGCAGCATCGGCGTGTCCTCCTCGATTCGTTCTTCAATATATTTGCTCACCAACTGCTGAACATCCATACCCTTGATCACGGCCAGACCTTGCAATTTTGCATTGAGTTCCGCCGACAGGTCGACGGTTAGTGCAACCGGGGACTGTTTTGTAGTGTGCGGTATCGTCATGTTGCCTTCCTCCATTGTCTTGATTGTTATCCTTGCCTGGTGAAATCTATAAGCATGGCTATTGATTGAGTACAGATGAATCTCTTGGCTTCATTGTATTTTTTTCGTGAATACTGCGGGGTGGGGCCATGGATTAGGTAGCAAGAATCTGCTGCATCTGTTTGCTTAAATCTGTAAGCAGATACGGTTTGGCAATCACGCCTCTGAACCCATAGCTCTTGTAATCTGCCATCACCGGGTCGTAGGAGTAGCCGCTTGAAACAATCACCCTGGCTTGAGGATCAATTGCCAGCAGCTTTTCGATAGCCTCCTCCCCGCCCATACCGCCGAGGATGATTAAATCCATGATCACGGCATCAAAGGGTTGGCCCGCTTGCTGGGCATCGACATATTTTGCGAGGGCCTCTTTCCCGTCTCCTGCACAGGTAACCTGGTAGCCCAGTCGTTCCAGCATGGCTTCCACTACCTTCAGCACCAATTGATCATCATCCATAACCAGTATGCTGCCCTTCCCGGTGATGAGCTCCGGTTCTTGCACTGCCGGGGGCGTTATGACCAGGGCTGGGGAAGCAGGGAGAAAAATGGAGACCGTGGTTCCTGCATCAGGAGTCGATTCCACCGCAATATACCCCGCATGTTTTTTTATTATGGAGTGGGCAGCGGCCAGTCCCAGCCCACGGCCAACCTCCTTGGTCGTGAAATAGGGATCAAAAATCTGGCCCAGATTCTGCTCCGTTATTCCGCCCCCCTGGTCCTTGATCGATATTTTGACGTACTGTCCATTCGGCAGCGGCAGGCTCTCCTGGTCGCGGAGAACCACATTCTGGCACGTGAGCGTGATGACCCCACCCTCCGGCATGGACTGATCGGCATTGTGGAGCAGGTTGGTCAACACTTGGCCCATTTGGCCGTCATCAGCCTCAATATTCCAGAGATCATCGGCAAGCAGATATTCACAGGTGGACTTTGCCCCGCACAGGGAAAATTGGCCATAGACCTTGATTAAATGTGCACAGGAAATGGATTTTTTGACAGGGTCACCGCCCTTGGAAAAGGTGAGAAATTGCTGGGTCAATTCTTTCGCCCGCAGTAAAGCTGTTTCCGCAAAGGTCAGGCGGTCGAAAGCCTGGTGATCCGGGGACATAACCATTTTTGCAAACGAGATATTACCCATGACAATCATGAGAATATTGTTGAAATTATGCGCTATGCCGCCGGCCATGAGCCCCAAGGCTTCTATTTTTTGAGATTTGAGCAGTTCTTGGTCCGCCCTTTTACGCTGGGTGACATCTTCGTAGGTACCCAGGACCCCGATTATTTTGTCATGGGCATCGCGAAGCGGCACCTTGGAAGTGGACATCCAGAGCTGATGGCCGTTAGGGGTGGTATACATTTCTTCAGCGTGCAATCGAGGCGTTCCCGAAGTCATGACGGCAACGTCATCCCGGTGAAAGATCTCAGCTCCTTCTTTCCGCCCCAGGCTGGAATCATCGGTACCGATCAATTCCTTCGGATCCTCAAACCCGGCATCCTGGGCAAATAAGCGATTGCATCCCAGATACACACCCTTTCGGTCCTTCCAGAACAGACGAATCGGGATGCTGTTGATGACCAGCTGCAGCAGCTTTTCGGCATCATTGGCTCGTTGTTCGCTTTGCCTCAGTGCTTCTTCGACCTGCTTGGCCGCGGTGATGTCATTGAGCATGATGCGGCATACGGCGGTACCGTTTTCATCCTGCGCAGCAGTGGCGTCCAGCCGTGCCCAGAAGGTCGTTCCGTCCCCTTTTATCATCTGTAACTCACAGGTCTGCGGCGTACCGGTCGCAAATATCTGCTTGCAGAAGAGGTAGGAGAAATCGCGATCCCCTTTGCAGACGAATCGGCTGAGGGGCTGATCGGCCAGGTCGTCTGGGGATGCACCCAGCAGGGTGGCTGCGGTGAGGTTGGCCTCCAGGATCAGTTCTTGCTCGGAAAGGATGCAATAGCCGACCGGAGCGAGATTAAAGAGTTTGAAATAGCGATTTCGGGCGTTTTCCAGTTCAGCCTGCGTCAGGCACAGTTCATCGTTCTGCATTTCCAGTTCAATCTGGTGCACCCGCAGTTCGTGGAAGGTCTCTTGGATTTTTTCAGGCGAAAAGGCCTCAAGATTCGCCGGCATCCAAGCGAGGCTTTCCCGTGCTTTATCCTCTGCCCTTCTCCGCAGAGCCCGTACTGGTTCCCGCGTCGGCGGACTCGACGTTAATGACGAAATCAAGGTGTTGAGACGGTCTGGATCTACCTGTTTATGGGGGGCCATGATATGTATCTCACCTCGTATGAATCTCTCATGTACCTGGTTTAAAGAGGTGAGAGTGGCACCCCGCAGGGCATAACACCGAACAGGACAGCCGTGGCGTTCTCTGTGCAGCAGTTTGCATGAGGAAAAGGAGCGGAATCGGAATTCAGAACTGGGGTCAAGTTGTCCGGTCGCGGCGGTCAACACCCTGTTTTCAATTCATAGGTTACTCCGCAACTTTTCAATGTTTCTGTTCAATAGAATCAGTTCTGGAGCGTTATAGGCGTCGGCCTTGAATAACACGAATCAGAATCACCACGACCGCAATGACCAAGAGGAGATGGATGAGTCCGCCCATGGTGTACGACGAGACGAACCCCAACACCCAGAGGACAACCAGGATGACTGCAATAGTCTCAAGCATTTTATTTCTCCTTGTTTTTCATAATGGGGCAAATGGTGCTTGCCGATTGACCCTTTTCCGTCTCAGTTTGGTGATTCGGTTAGGGGCTGCGAGTGCCGGTTTTGTTGTCAAGAGCGCCCCCGGCGTTTCCAGCCGCTCCAGACAGGACAGCCCGTTGCATCGCGGAGGACCAGGACATCCTCATCCTTTATTACTTCTGTGGCAATGATGACGGGTTTGTCTTCAAAGGTGATCCGGGAACCCTTGATTTCGATTTTGTCCCTCGGGACAATTTTTATGTCTTGATTTTCGATATACCAACCCGGGCCGAGATGAATCGAGATGGTCTCCGTATCGGCCTGCAGGGTAAGCTGGACACCGTACGACATAACTTTGATGGGTGTGATCATCTCCACGGACAAAACTTCTCCCGCGATGGTTTCAAGGGTATCGGGATTGAACATCTTGGTATAGGGTGTCTCCGGTCCCCATTCCCCCCCGCCTCTCCATACTATCTCCTGCGGGGACAAAGCATCCTTGCCGGTAAGGGAATTGAGGACGGTCATTTTCGCAATGAGTTCAATCTCCGTTTCCATCTGCTTCTCCTTTTTCAGCGGTTCGGCGGTGGGTTGAACCGCCATTTCTGATCGAATGGTGTTAATGGAAGCTGCTGATATCACTTGTCAAGGAATCCAGCTTCAAGGAAACAGCTGTTCTCTCTTGGTACGTTGGGGCCCTGCCTCCTGCGGTCATCTGCAGGTATTCTTTGCGAATGGAGTCGAGTCTGCTCTGAAATTCTTTCTCCTTCGAGAGCGGCACGCGCCCGCTGATGATGCCATCATCAATGTTCCTCTGGGTTTCGATAATCCTGTTGCCGTTCTTTGGTTCTGCAATCCTTGCCGCCCGGTCAGACGCTCTGTCTGTATCTTTTTCCAGCACATCAAGTCGTGTGTGGATGGTGTCCCAATCTCGTTGGGAAACCTTCTTTCCTTTCCGTTGGGCATAGTCAGTGCTGATACCCTTCAAGGTGGTCAGGAACCTTTGCGCTGCATCCGGGGTAAACGCGCCGGTTTTCAACCCATCCCCAATGTTCTCCTGGATGACCACCATCTTGTTCTCGGCACTTCTTTCATAATCAGGCCAGGTGCGGAGAGAGGCGCAGGCTGAAAACAGAGCCAATCCCAGCAGCATTGACACTGTTAAAACTATCGATTTTCGCATCCTGTTTTTCCTCTTCTCCGCAGAAAATCAGGCGGCGCTCCACAGTTGGAGCGTCCGCCTCAAAGACTAAGGTGCGCGAGCGCTCCCTTGTTATTTAAGTCGCATGCTATTCTTGACCGATGTCACCCCTTTGATCTGACGTGTAACCTCGATCGCTTTGTTGATGTCGGCCTTGGAATTAACGAAACCGCTCAGTTGAACGACGCCCTTGTAGGTTTCAACATTGATCTCGCTTGATTTGAGGGTGGACTCTCCGAGAATTGCGGTTTTGACCTTGGTGGTGATTACCGTGTCGTCAACATATTCTCCGGTTCCCTCCTGCTTGGACGTTGATGCACATCCCAGGAAAAAAGTGGTCAGGATAATCAAGAGCATTGCGGAAAAAATTTTCGATGGTTTCATGGCTGGTTCCTCCAAATAAATAATAAAACACTGTTCCCCACGGTGCTGAATGCACCACGGAGGTTTGTGACATCCTTTGTAGCCTGGTCAAGAGTTGATTGTCCTCTCTGGGGATCTCCTCTGATGACCTGCCTCCCGTTTACTCCTCCACAACCTTCTTGATCTCGCCGATTTTTTCTTGGACTTTTCCTTGTATTTTTTCTGCTTTTCCTTCAGCTTCCAGATCTTTATTATTGACAATTATTCCAGCAACTTCTTTGATTTTTCCTTTCACTTGGTGCATCTTGCCTTCGACGTTGTCTGTAGTGCTTGATTTCATGCTGTCTCTCCTTGGTAATTTTTATTGGACGTAAGGGTTTTTTTGAACAATGAGCATTTTTGTCCCAAATCAAGGCCTGCGCCTGAAACAAAGATGCGACGAAAAACAATTTTTCAAGATGACCTGAATCCCTGTGGCGTGTTGCAAGCCTTGTGCTGAAGGTATCCTTCTTGTCTTTCTATTAAGCAATCTTTGCGCCAGGTTGCCGCCCCTGGCTAAATGCCGATCATCATGCTAATTTTTCGCAATAATTTTAACTGTTATCCGTGCTGGACTGCCAAGGGGGGCTGCCCAAAGGTGGTTACATATAACCTGTGGCTATATATGACCACTTTTCAGGAGACTGCTCACGAAAGGGAATTTATTGTCCTTAGACGATCTTCAATATTTGAGAAATATATGAGTTTCACCATTTTGAAAAAGAGATCTGTTTCTTTACATGTGAAATCTCTATGAGGATTCATTTTGTTTGCATAAGTGTAAATCTTTTCTGATCGTACTCTTCATCAGCTTAGATTGTTCATTCGTACGGAAGATTATTTACTTTCCTATATGAATAGCTGAAAGATTCCCTATAAGTCCGAAGAGGCTTAATAGCCAAATGATTACCGAAATGATTACGACAACGTTGAGTATTTTCTTTATGGTAGACTGCATCGGTATGTAACTATTAATAACCCAGAGTACCACACCAACGACTACCAGAATTAATACTAATTGAATTAGCGGCATAATGTTTCCTCTTTCATTTTATGAATGTTGAATTAGGAGTAAAAACTATTTTTAATCCTTAGTGAATATACATAATTTTGAATCTGCAAATTTTATTAATTTGTAAAAGTTTATAAAATAAACCATATATAAAAATATCTATTTTTCACTCTCTACTTTTGTTTCATACACCATTAATAATTTAAAGATTTGGTGTTAGGCAAATTTTTGAAGTGACAGAATGCGTACTTACAGAAAAAATATGAAAGATAAAATTGGAAAAAGCGCCCCGACAGAAAGGAAAGAGGAGGAACTGCCGGGGCGCTCGGTGGGCTTACAAATTTTCTCGTGAGAGAATAACGATCTTTACTTCATGTCCTGCTTGCTACCCAGATCCTGGCAAGGCATCATGTCACCCATACCCATACCCATACCCATACCCATCATGGGCAGGCCGGCTTCCTTGGCCTTGACGCGGAGTTGCTCGCGTAAGTCAAAGAGCTCGCCTGCTAATTGCGAGATCTTGGTTGCATCTGGGGCCTGGGCATTTGCCAAGGCACTCATCATCGCATTTTTTTCTACAAGTTGCTTTCTGATGGCCACAGTTTCGCCCAAGAATTTTTCTCGGGCTATTTGCATATCTGCATCCATTTGATGTGTATAATGGTGAGCGGTTTTTTTCGTCTGGGGATCTGGCTGGCCAGGTTGAGCCAGGGCGGATTGGCTGATGGCTAATGCCAGTCCGCTGGTTAATAGAGCCGTCAAGACAATTTTTTTCGTACTGGTCGTGCGTTCCATATTTTCTTACTCCTTGAAATAATTTTGCGAAGCTAGGTCTCGCCGATATTTGCAGGAGACAGCACCGAGGCAGCATTGAAACTGAGCTGCTGGCGAGGCTCGCTTCTTAATTAGTACTCTTCACAACAAGAGCATTTTCCGTTGATTGCACATTTTTGACATTACGGGATATTTCCAGTGCTCTGTCGATGCTTTTCTGGGAATCAACAACGCCGCTCAATCGTACTGCCCCGTTTGTGGTCGTCACCGTGATCTGGGACAATTTAAGCAAGGGGTCATTCGCTATTTCAACCTTAATTTTGGCTGTGATAGCTGTATCATCGATACTCTCTTTAGCCTGTTCAATTTTTTTTCCAGCCTGTTCGGTCGCTTGATCAATCTTTTTTCCGGATTGTTCAACCGCTTGATCAACCTTTTTCCCTGCCTTTTCGGCTGGGCCGTCTTGCTTGCACGCAGTCAATCCGAGAACGGCAGCCAACGAGAAGACAACCAGCAAACACTTGAATGATACTTTCATTTTCAATCACCTCTTTTGGTTAAAATATTTCCTGTAAAATCAGGACGAGCAATAAAAAGCGATATAGGTTCAACAGTTCCGCCTGATGCATAAGCTCAGTCATCTGGCGGTGTCAGTGGTGGGTGAGCATGAGCATGCCTGCAGGTAACTTAAACAAGTCCATGCCGGTCGGTACTTGCAGATACACCCCAAGAGTAATCTTGCCATGTACAGGTAGCGCATCCATAAACTCTTTCTCTTCCAGAGTATTGATCCTGAACTTCAGAATCAAAATACAGGTCGTCACTACAAGTAGGACAAACTCCATGGGCAAGGCTATTGCCGGTACTTTCTTCCATATCTTTTTGCTCAAGAAGAAATTTAATCTCTTGTTCTGTCATTGTTTTATTCATTTTCAATATCCTTATGATTGCAATGGAAATGGACAAAACCGTAGCCTTGGAAAAACGGATGACTGCCCGGTAGCCTCAGAGGCGGTGCTCTGCATAGTCATAGTTTTTCCATTCACAGGTAGAGCATTCGAAAAAAGTGGTTCTTCCCAGCTCTTTATCAATAGCCCCCAAGTTAGTGAATATGTCGTTGCCGCAGTCAGGACACATCTCTGCTGCGATACAGTTGTCGACATATTGAAACCATCCATTTTCCCCTGGGGAAAAGATTTCTGCCTGCTCTCGAATGATCGTTTTCATTATTCCTTTCATCATCTCTTTCACTTTCTCTGTCATTTGAGATTTTCCCGGTAGAGAATTTATCGGATTATATTTTTATACTCGTCTACAAGTTGCGTTCATTTCCCCTTTGCCGACCAACAGTACAGTTGGCTTGGTGTTGATGCATCTCATCGCCAAAACTCGTTGCAAGAGGTTATTTTTATAAAAGCAATCTTTGTACCGGTTTTGCAGTATCCTGTCTTGAACACGCATCCTTTTGATTTTTCGTGGTATTTTACAGACCATGGCGCGAGGAATTATTAGAGATAGCCTCCTTTAAAACGGTCATATCTGACCGCTGGCTATATATGACCACATCGCGGCTCTTCTTTGCTTTTTACTCCATGGATGAGGACTCCAAGGCATGAGCCCCGGTGTACGGCCCGAATTGAATTTGATGACTGCGATACTGTTTTTGTGGGAAGGGTGCTCGGCGTACGAACCATCATCATTTTTTACGGCAAGACGGTGACGAACTTTGAGGCGAGTTTGAAGGAACTCTCGATGGTATGTATTGGATTGCGCTGAACATGGGGTAGCGCCAGAAAAATCGGCATTCGGAAAGATCATGTTGCGGGTGCCGCCAGAAATCCATGGAGCAGCGCTTGTGGCGGCACTGGCGGCTGGCAAGAGCCTCAACCGCAAGAGCCTCAACCCATAGGCTCCAGAAGCATGAAAGAACGCGGCGCAGGCCTCAGGAAATTTTAGAGATGACCGGTCAGATGCGTATTCCGGACGAAAACGGCCAGCATTCCGGCGGGAAAACGGCCACCGTTCCGCTGGGAAAACGGCCAGCATTCCGATGTGATTGCGGCCAGCATTCCGGCGAATTCGGCCAGTGCATAATGTGAGAGAATAGTCGCG
>JBBRBT010000057.1:0-26113 GCA_038205495.1 Desulfobulbales bacterium | reverse complement strand
AGCCCTGCGGCTGTGCGCTTGCAGCGCACAGCCATGACAGAGTCGCGCCACCCAGCTCCACCAGAAGGTGGCAAGGGTGACGGGGCGGCAGGTGCCCACCCCTTCACCTCCGGCGGGGCTCAGGTTCTGGGGCTAATTTTCAAAGATCTACCCACAGATTCTGCGGACGAGGCGGCTTTTCACGTTAGAATTTACCTATTTCAATTGCTTATATGCTTTAAAAGCGTCCTTAACGGCAAGTCCGAAATTTGAGTTATCTTATATAACTATATAAATTTCTAATATAGTTATATAATTTGCTTTTCAGGGATACTTTATCGTAACATGCTGAAGTGTGATGAGGTATGTCGCTTATCGCAAAATGGATTACCAATATATAATTTTAACCGGTGCTGGAAAATTTATTGTATGGAACCCACTGTCGCTATTCTCCTTAGAGATATTCCTAATGTTAACGAATGTATAGCTGCAATTGTAGATTCTGATGTCCTACGCGATATACCGTTGCAGCGGATTAAGCACTGTATACGGCTCTATCTCGACAGGATGAGGCAGTCGATCATTTCCGGTAAGCTCGCGCACTCTCCTTTTGTTCATCAATCGTACTGGGTGCAAGAACTTACCGTTTTTATACTAAAATATAATCAGCCGAGGTTCACTAAGGTGATCAACGGTACTGGCGTGATTGTCCATACTAATCTTGGGCGTTCACTTCTACCAGCGTGCTCTCTAGATTTTATATCCAACGCCTGTACGAGATATTCTAATCTTGAGTTCAACTTGGAAACTGGAAAACGTGGGTCTCGGTATGACCATGTCAATGATTTACTCTGTGAACTGACTGGTGCGGAAGCTGCCTTGGTGGTCAATAATAATGCCGCTGCCGTATTGATTTGCCTGGAAACTTTGGCAATTAATAAGGAGGTAGTCGTTTCCCGTGGGCAATTGGTCGAAATAGGCGGATCGTTTCGTATCCCTGATATTATGGTTCGAAGCGGAGCGCATCTTGTAGAAATTGGCACTACAAACCGGACCTATTTGTATGATTATCAGGCTGCTATTACCCGTGAAACCGCCCTTTTGCTACGTGTCCATTGTAGCAATTATAGGGTGATAGGTTTTACCAACGAGGTTTCTGGCTTTGAATTAGTTCAACTTGGCAAAAAACATGGGATAGCGGTGATGGAAGATCTAGGTTCTGGTTGTTTTGTTGATTTAAGTAAATTCGGCCTTACGAAGGAACCAACTGTTCAGGAAGTTGTTGCTAGTGGCATGGATATCGTTACTTTCAGTGGCGACAAATTACTCGGTGGTCCACAGGCCGGAATTATCGTCGGTAAAAAAGAGTATATAGAAAAGATAAGGAAAAATCAGCTGAACCGGGCTCTGCGCATTGACAAATTTACTTTGGCTGGCTTAGAGTCAGTGTTGCGACTATACCTGGATGAAGAACGGGCACTGCGGGAAATTCCCACTCTTGCTATGATAACTTGTTCAGAGGAAATAGTTAAACAGCGAGCCTCGAAATTTTTGCAATTTCTCCGAAATTGTTTGGGGGAGAGTTGCTCTCTTGAATTGGTTCGTTCTTCTTCTCAGGTTGGCGGTGGAGCCATGCCTGAACAGAATATTTCCAGTTGGGCTATTGCTGTACGGCCAGAGCACATAAAAATGAGTCACTTTGAGAAATTGCTGCGCCATGCGCCTGTTCCTGTTGTAGGCAAAGTTGAACGAGATCGTCTGTTGCTCGACATGCGAACCATTTCTGACTATGAACTCGATGAACTTGCGGAGAGTCTGTGGAATGCATTGTCTATCGAGATTATGAACAAAAAAGTAACTAAAGGAGAATGTTGATATCCATGTTGTTTCTTGACGACTTTTATATTCTTCACTCTCCCTTGGCGCAGGAAGTAAAACAGCTGCTGCCATTACCCGCCTCAATCGATTTTTGTTCTTTCACTGTTAATAGATCTCTGCCAACCTTACAAACCCACTTTAGCCCCGACAGTAGCACGGCTATGGTAGAAATCCTTTCTTTCAAAGAACCTCGGCTGATAGGTGATCGCCTCATTATTCCCTTGCAAGTTTCGTCTAGTGAAAGCGTTGCTATTGTAATCAGTGAGGTTGATCCTGCTTTTCTAAAAAAGATGTCGGCGTCATGGCTCCGAGAAATACAGGAAAGCTTGGCAGATCGATTGGAAAAAGTGCGATTAGGATATATTGATCCAGAAACAGAGCTCTACAATCGTAGAGCAGCCACGGTTTTCCTACAGCAGCCGCCTACGGAAAATCCTGGTTTTTTTTTCCTGCTGAACACTGTTTTTTACAGGCGGACAGCAGCTGGTAACATTCAGAAAACACGGGAAACTGCGGATCTTCTCCAGGCTTTGACCCACTGTCATTGCTTTTCTTTTGGGTACGGGGTGTTTGGTTTGTTGCTGCGGGCGCAGAGAAGGGAAAATGTTTTGAAAACGGCACATTCTCTTCAGCACCAATTGAAACGCGAAGGCATGAATCGGGTGCAGGTTGGTTTCTCACAGGTCTCCTTTGCTGATAGACGGCAGGAGGCAAACATCCTTGATAGGTTTTGGCGATCCCTGGCTATCGCTGAACAACGTGGTCCTTTTGGCATATGTGATAGTGATGCAATCGATGAACAGCACCTGCATCCTTTTCAGTTGACTCCAACCGATCTTCTCGAAAAATTAAAAGAAAAATGGAGGGGATGTTCTCAATTCACGCTTGCTGCTCTATCCCTTCAGCCTGATGTTGATTGTTCCCTTAAGTTAGATGACCGCATCGAACACTCTGTTCCTCAAAACGCGGTGTACCTTCGCGGAGGAGATTCTCTTGCTTTGATTTTTATCCCCGAGGCTTCTCCTGCAGCGATAGGTGAAAGTATTGAAATCATCAGGAGCAGGTGCCAGGAGTATTATGGTGAAGGGTCGGTTTCGATAGGGGTGGCCGCCTGGCCTTGTCTGGATTTTGCAAAAAATGCTATTCCCGGCAACTGCTTAAAAGCGCTCCTCCATGGTTCTTTTTTGGGGCCAGGAAGCGTGGTTTTTTTTGATCACCTGAGCTTGAATATAAGTGGTGATTTCTTTTTCGAGGAAGGCGATTATCGCACCGCAATTCGTGAATATCGTCGCGGTTTACGATTGCAGCCTGGAGATGTGAATCTCAGCAACAGCCTTGGGGTGGCACTGGTTGAGTATAATCAGGAGCGACGCGCGGCGGATTGCTTTGAGGACGTTCTTCGGAAGAATCCTTGTAATTATATGGCACTGGTGAATCTCGGCCATGTACAGCAAACATTGGGGCGGAAAGAAATCGCTTTGGATTGTTTTAAACGGGCCTATAGGATGATGGCCTCTGACGACACAGCGGGACAAGAGCTTTTTTTGCCCCTGGGCAGACTGTATGCTGAATTGGGTAACCATGAAAAAGCGGTAACCATTTTCGAACGTTGGCGAAGTCGACCCGGGAGCGAAAGAGAATTTATTCTTTTCCGTCTCCTCGGACAAAGCTACCTGGAGAGTGGGAGGCCGGACGAGGCAATCAGGGCTTGCCAGCGAGCCTTGCAACTTTTTCCTCAAGATAGTGTCTCCTTGAGCACCTTAGGCTTACTTTATGTCGAACAGGGAGAGGGTAGTGATATCGGCCTTTCTCTCTGCAACAAAGCGCTGGCGTTAGATAATTTTAATCCGGACCATTGGTATCGATTGAGCCGATGTTTGTTGCATATCGGCAGCCATGTTGAGGCCCTGGATGCAATCAGGCAATGCTTGCGGCTACGACGCAACCATATCGATGGTGTTCTGCAACTCGGCAAAATCCAGCATGCCAGGGGGCAACATAATCGAGCGAAGAGATGCTTCCTGCAAGCTTTAGCCGTAAAAGGGTGTAGCGAAAAACAAGCGGCACGGGCGCGGCAGTGTCTCGCCGCGTTTTCTGAGTCGGCCTGATGATTCATTGCAAAGACGAAGTACATCAATGCATTGGATCTTGGGATAAAACTAGCCGAATTGGAGTATGCCATCATCACTGTTGGCGTACTCGATACCCTGGATGAACTCTTTGCATCCCTGCCTCTGATCCTCACCAAGAGAAAAACTACTTTCCCGGTATGCTCATTGGTTCATTGTTCAGAATGTATTTATTGGCCGGATGCGGGAACAGTTACGGGTCAATGGGAAAATCGTGGGGGAAGATCTTTTCTGGTTGATAAGTTTGACGATATCTCCAGCCATGATTTGCAAATCACTGATTGTCTGCTATTTAATTTCTTGCCGTTTGTGAAAAAAACCATGAGGAGTACCCTGCTATGGCTCAGATAGATGCATTTTTTAAATTGATGAATGATGAAGGTGCCTCCGACCTGCACATGATGGCTGGCCAACAGCCGGTCCTCCGTATTCGTGGAGATATGGAACGTGTCAAATTTAAGACCCTGGAAAATGAAGGGTTGAAGGCCATGCTCTATGAGATCTGCCCGGAAGACAAAATCAAGATTTTTGAAGAAACCGGCGACATGGATTTCGGATATGAAATCCCTGGGTTGGCACGGTACCGCTGCAATTTTTTTCAGCAAAAATATGGTATTGGTGCGGTTTTTCGGGAAATTCCAAGCGATATATTGACCTGCGAGCAGCTGGGGCTTCCCAAAGTGGTATCCAAGCTCGCTTCGTTGCCCAAGGGACTGGTGTTAATCACCGGGCCCACCGGTTCAGGAAAATCAACCACCTTGGCCGCAATCCTGGATGAATGCAATCGAACCCGGAAAGATCATATTATTACCGTAGAGGATCCCATCGAGTTTGTTCATAAAAGTCAAAACTGCATTGTCAACCACCGTGAAGTAGGAACGCATACAAAAAGTTTTTCCGCAGCTCTTCGTGGTGCTCTCCGCGAAGATCCGGATATTGTTCTAGTGGGTGAGATGCGGGATCTGGAAACCATTTCCCTGGCAATGGAGGCCTCTATGACCGGCCATCTCGTTCTTGGTACCCTTCATACCATGAACGCCATGAAAACGGTTGACCGGGTGGTGGAGATTTTTCCGGCTAATCAGCAAGGACAGGTTCGTTCAACCTTGGCCGATGCGCTGAAAGCGGTGGTCTCGCAGACCCTGTTCAAACGGGTCGATATCAAGGGAAGGGTTGCAGCCCTGGAGATTATGATTTGTACCCCGGCAGTTCGTAATCTCATTCGCGAAGGCAAGACCTACCAAATGCCGTCCGTCATGCAAACGGGGAAAAAATACGGTATGCAGACCCTGGATGATGCCATTTTCGAGTTGTTGGAAAAGAAAAAAATCAGCGCTGAAGATGCGTATATCAATTGCACCGAAAAGGCAAAATTTGTTAAATTTTTACGGCATCAGCCCTCGGATTTTACCGAGGTCTGAACGGGGAAATTATGCGGTGACGAGGCCGTACTGGTCGATACAGGTGCTCAGGATCTTTTTTTGTGCCTGGTTGAGATTGACAAACCGGGCGCAATTGTTGAGCACCGTGGTTTTCATGCCGTTAATGTCTAACATCTGCTCGGAAGTGGCGATGATTTCTGCAGGGAGTTGTTCCAGGGAAGAGCCGTCGTTACAATTATAGAGATCCAGCAAGAGAAAACGACTGGCAATGGGGGCGGCATTGTAATTGTAGTCAAAGCAGATGCCGGCTTCGCTGATATTCTTGATCCTGGCGTACTGTTTTGTGGGGCCGGGTATGCGGATGAGGAAAAAAGGTGGTAATTTTTTTCGTGGATGGTGCCTGTTCTCAATGCCAAAAGTAAGTAGGAACAGGAAAATCATCTGTTGTCGGCAGTCTCTGCATGAGAAGGCTTTTGCGGTCGGAAGCAAGGCCGCCCGGGAAACAAGAGGTCTTGCCAGTAACCGTTTCCCCCCGCAGGCGGGACATTTTTTACCAAACACGATCATGGATTTTGCTCCGTTAACATGAATTGAGCATCTCTTTAATTTACCAACATACCGCATATTTCCAGTCGGTTCAAGTCTCACTTTTCTGTGAGAATTTCCCCTCCCTTTCCATCAAAATAATAGCGATCACCCGTGAAGGTGTCGATACGCAACACCTTGCCATCGGTTATACCAGTCGTCGTTCCGTGTAGCGCTGTAATCAGAGTGCGTATTTTTTTTTGCTGCCAGTCCCAGAGATGCTCCGGTGCCGGCAGAGTGCCCTGGCTGGCACGACCTGCGGAAACCACAATTATGGCAGGCGAGGCCGCAGCAATAAAATCCTGGCCTGCCGAGGTTCTGCTGCCGTGATGCGGTGCCAACAGTACTTCACTGCGAAGCTGTCCCCCTTGCCGCATCAACCTGTTCTCACTCTGAATGCTGATGTCGGCGGGGAAAAGGAAACTGCGCTCGCCCAGTTGCAACCGGAGGACAAGACTTCGGTCATTGATCGACCAAGGGGAACCGTGATCAACAAGACCGTTCATGCCTAGGCATTCCAGCTCCAAATCCTTGTCCTGCTGAAGTGTGTCGCCAGCCATGGCAATGGTTATCGGCGTACCCTTTTTGTTCACTATTTCCATAAACTGGCCATAGGCGGGTTCGTCGCCCTTGTCACTATTAACGACAAGCCGTTGCGGCTGAAAATGCTCATAGACGAAGGGCAGACCATTGTAGTGATCCTTGTGGGGATGGGTGATGATAAGGTCGTCGAGTCGCCATATTCGTTTTCGCCAGAGAAAGGGCGCAATGATGCTAGGACCGGTATTGAATTGCTCTGTCTGCTGACCTCCGCCATCGATAAGGATATTTTTGCCGTTTGGCAATTGCAGGAGGGTGGAGGAACCTTGCCCGACATCGAGAAAACTGACGGTGAGCTCTCGGGTTTTGGCCGGATGCCAAAGGGAGAGGGTAAAGGAAATAAGCAGGAGTATTGACAAGGCCATTGCCAGTGACAATTGGCGAACCGTTCTTCTCTGCCGGAGGAGTAGAAAAAGAATGAAGAAAAATAGAAGGATTTCCAGGGGAGAAGGGGTGATCGTCCAGATCGAGGCATAGGGGAATCCGGCTACAGCCTTGGCGAGCAAAACAGTCAACCGGATTCCGGCGCCACCGATTTGGAACAGCAAGGCTGCTAGGTCAGGGGTTATCAACAGTAAAAGGAGCCCCAGTAAACCGCAGGGCAACGCCCATAAGCAGAGTAAAGGTTCGATGATCAGGTTCATCATCGGCCCTATCAGGGAAAATCGGTTGAAATGGTAGAGCATGAAGGGCAGTGTCCCCGCAGTTGCCGCCAGAGAGACATAGAACATGGACTGGAAGAACCTAAGGACATCGGCATGAGAGTTGCGCCTGGCACCGGGTTGATGCCCGGCGATGACCACGGGCAGCCGGGGATAGATGCAGTTAATGGCCAGGACAGCGGCAAAAGAGAGCTGGAAAGAGGCGGTGAAGAGTGCCAAGGGCGTCATGGCCAGGACAATGAGCGCGGCGGCGGCGATGAGATGAATCAGTGACCGGTGCCGCCGCAACACCACCGCAAAAAGCACCAGAAGGGCGGTTACCAGCGCCCTGATTGCCGGGATATTCATACCCGCGATAAAGGTGTAGAACAAAAGCAGAGGGGCGGTCAAGGCCAGGGCAAGGTTGGGGACATGGCTATGCAGCAACAGCCATTGACTGCGTTTTAAAAAAAAGGTGAGCAGGATAACCGAAAAAAGCCCCAGAAGGCTGAGGTGAAGTCCGGAAATAGAAAGCACATGAACACAGCCGTTTTCTTTGAAGGCTTCCATGAGCTGGGGGGGAATGTTCACCATGGAGCCAATCAGCAGGGCCTGGTAGAGGCCCGCGATATCAGGTTCGAACTGTTGGTTGAGAACAAGCGCTACCCGTTGCCGTATTTGTTCGGGAAGGAAACGCAGGCGCTGCGTGGAGGAGAGGGGGGATTCGTGTACCTGTAGAATTTCTTTGGCCGAGTCCACCCATCCTGAGCAGGAGATGGATTTTGTTGCCATCTGCAACTGGAAGTTGAAGGCACCGGGGGTCTGGTAGTTACGGATACGGTCAAGCATGGTGATGGCCATGACCTTCATGCCCGGGATGAAAGTCGGACTGAGCTCCCCTTGAATCGAGAGCTGGATTTTTCCCTGAACCGGTTGGAAAAAGGACCTTGGGGCAGCAGTGCCGTGGAGCAGGATCTCTTCGGTGGCCAGTTCGAAGCGAGTATTTTCACCGTCATAGGCCACCATGGTGAGGATCCGGCCGACCAGGGTGACCTTGGTCTTTTCGGTGATGAGCCGGGAGATATGGCGAGGGTCAGCTGCCGGCTGCAAGGCCAAATGAATGTGGAGGAGGCCAATGAGGAAAAAGAGGGGCAGGGGAGCTAGCGGTCGCAGATGGGGTGGGAGAATGGAGGCGACCAAGGCCAGCACCGCCAATAAAGGTACGATGATGGCCGTAAGCGGGAACTGGGCCAAGGGTGACGCAAAGGTATAGGCGGTGCTGGCTCCAAGGATGAAGCAGACGGTGACACTGATCAGCAGGTTCTCCGTACAGCGGCGCAGCACCTGATCCATAATGTGTTTACCGGTTGGCGTTTATCGGGGCAAGCAGAGCTTTGATACTTTCCAGGTGCCTGTGGACAACACCTTGGTTTGCCCTGATGCAATCACCGGCAGCACTTGCCATGGATATGTGCAGGGTCGAATCTGTACAAAGAAGCTGTACCGCGGTAGACAAGGAGGCCGTCGACGTGACCTGACGAGCCCCGCCGCAATCGATGAGTTTTGTGGCAATTTCAGCAAAATCTTCCATGTGGGGTCCAAAGAGCACAGGGATTCCTGCGGCTGCCGGTTCGATGGGATTATGTCCGCCTTCCGGCACCAGGCTGCCGCCAATAAAAACGACCTCGGCCATCGGGTAACAGCCCTCCAAGTCGCCGATGGTGTCGAGAATCAGGATAGGCCCTGGAGTGTGTTTTGCTCCGGTCCACGTACGGCAATCAAGGTTGCATTGGCGACCAAGGCTGACAATCTCGTCCGCCCTTTCAATATTCCGCGGCGCAATGAGCAGCTGCAGGTCGGGAATGGTCCGGCGGAGTTGGAGGAAGGCGGAGAACAGCAGTTGTTCCTCACCGCGATGGGTCGAGCCGCAGATCCAGAGCGGCGCAGCGCTGTCAAAACCGTAGGCCTCCTTGGTCGCCTTTTTTGTGATCTCGGTTTCCAAGGAACCTTGAGTCAGGCTGGTATCGTATTTGAGATTGCCCAGGGTGACGATTTTGTCAGGGTCGATTCCTAGGGACCGCATTTTTCCGGCATCGGTCTCGGTTTGCAGCGCCAGGAGGGTGAAGGTCTGGAACATGGGCCTGAATAAAAAAGCATAACGCCTGTAGTGGGTAAAAGATTTCTGTGAAATCCGGCCATTGACCAGGAACAGCGGAATCTGATGCCGGGCAAGGAGGTGCAGCCAGTGTGGCCAGAAGTCGGTTTCCACCAGAATGAATAGATCCGGCCTGATTGCCTTGATAAAGGTGCGGACCGTGGGCCCCAGATCAATCGGGCCGGCAATAATGGCATCGGTATAGGGGGTCAACAGGTGCCGCGCCACCTGGTGGCCAGAACTCGTGGTCGCGGAAAAAACAATCCTAAGTTCGGGTAAGGCTTCCCTGAGGCCACGCACCAGAGGAAGCGCCGAGGTAACCTCGCCCACGGAAAGGGCATGGATCCAGCACGTCGGTACAGAGGTGGGATGTCCAGCGAGTGAGGCTAGTTGACCGGCAAGGCCGACGCCAAAGCGTTGCAGGATCCGGTGGCGGTATTTTTTTCTGCTGAGGATGAAGGGCAGAATAGGCAGCAGCAGAACAGTGAAGCAGACTGACAGAAGAGTATAGAGAAGAAACATCGGGTGTATGCATCCTTGGTCACGTGTCGGGGAAAGTAGGTACCCTTTTGATACCAGTAATCTTGGTCTCTGTCGAAGAAGAAGCGTGCCGGGCGGAGATGTTTGCTTGATCGCAAGCGGGTGCATTCTTTAAAAACCATTATTGAACGAATATAATATTGTCTGTCGATAAAGTTGTGATGTTTATTGCCGTATTTTTTAAAAAATCTGAATTTTATTCTTGATTGACGTTTTTAGTCGCGGTACGTTCCAGAGAACAGGTTGCTCTGTTACTTCCTGTTTTGTTTCCCGAAGGCGAGAGGTATATATGCTTGATGAGATCAGTTTAAAAATTCTGAAGATATTGCAGGAAAAAGCCCGTATTCCCAATATTGAGGTGGCACGCCAGGTGGAAATGGCCCCTTCGGCGGTGCTGGAGCGCATTCGCAAGATGGAGCGCCAGGGGATTATCGACGGCTATGAGGTCAGACTCAACCCCGAGCAATTTGATCGTCGTCAAATCGCCTTCATCAAAGTCATGACCCGATCCGTTGGTGACCGCCCTGAAACCGGGCGAGCACTGGCCGCTATCCCGGAGATTCAAGAGGTCCATTATGTGGATGGCGAGGACTGCTACTTGATCAAGCTTCGGGTCGCCGACACCGCTGAACTTTCCGCCATTATTCGTGAAAAAATAGCCGTTATTGACGAGGTCGCTGCCACCAGGACAACAACGGTTCTGCAAACCTACAAAGAAACTGCGCGCATCCCCATCCGCAGTTGAAACGCAACGAGGAAAACACCATGCCCATGACTCAAGGCTTCAAGGACCGGCTCTACCCTCATCTCCCCGCCATTGCCGCGCATTACAGCACCCCTTTCCATATATATGACGAGGCCGGTATCCGTGAGACCGGCCGACAGCTGCAGGAGGCCTTTGCCGGTATTCCCTCGTTTCGTGAGTACTATGCGGTTAAGGCCCTGCCCAACCCGAGTATCCTCAAAATCATGCAGGATCTGGGATTTGGTTTTGATTGCAGTTCAATCACTGAATTGATGCTGGCGCGAGACCTTGGGGCCAGCGGCGATGACATCATGTTCACCTCCAACAACACCAGTCAGGACGAGTTTGCCCTGGCCGAGGCCGATGGCGGCTGCATTCTCAATCTTGACGATATCAGCCTGATCGACAAGGTGCCCCACATGCCGGAACTTGTTTGCTTTCGTTACAATCCGGGGTCGCGGCGCAGCGGCAACGATATTATCGGCAAGCCCGAGGAGGCCAAGTACGGGGTCAGCCACGAGCAGATTGTCGAGGCCTACCGGCGGGCGCAGGTCAGGGGTGCGAAACGGTTTGGTCTGCACACCATGTTGGCCTCCAATGAACTCAACTATACCTATATGGTGCGAACCGCCACCATGCTGCTCGAACTTGCGGAGAACATCGGTGAGCAGCTGGGGATAACCTTTGATTTTGTTAATATCGGCGGTGGCCTCGGCATTCCTTATACCCCGGAGGCCCAACCGCTGAATATTGCTGCCATGGGCCGCGAGATCACCGCACTGTTTCATGCCTTTGCGCAGCGCCATGGCTCCTGCCCGACCCTGCTGATGGAGAGCGGCCGTTTCATGACCGGGCCGCATGGGGTTCTGGTGGTCCGGGCCATCAACCGCAAGGACATCTACCGCACCTATATCGGCGTCGATGCCTGTATGTCCGCCCTGATGCGGCCGGCCCTCTACGGGGCCTATCACCATATTGAGGTCCTGGGCAAGGAGGACGGCACTGCCACCGAAACCGTCGATGTAGTCGGTTCGCTCTGCGAAAATAACGATAAGTTTGCCGTTGGGCGGCAACTTCCCAAGATTGAGGAGGATGATCTCCTCATCATCCAGGACTCCGGGGCCCACGGCCATGCCATGGGTTTTAACTACAACGGCAAGTTGCGGCCCAAAGAACTGCTGTTGCGCGCGGATGGCACGGTTGCCCTAGTTCGCCGCGAGGAACGGCCCGAGGATTATTTCGCCACCCTGCAGTTTGAGGAAAAGGTGCTGCGGTTGTGATGAGATATTCAACAACCATGAGCATGTTTCCATGAACCTTCTTCTGCTTGAACCCTCCGAACTCATTGACGGGGAAGCCACCTTAACCGGTCGTCGGGCCGAGCATCTGCTTAAGATCTTGCGGGTGGTGCCGGGGGCGAGTGTCCGGGTCGGGGTGATCAATGGCCGGCTCGGCAGCGGCCGGGTCCTGGCGGTGGAAGGCGGGTCAGTGCGGCTGGCGGTGGACCTGCAGCGTGAGCCGGTCTGCGACCATGAGGTCGAGCTGATCCTGGCCCTGCCCCGGCCGATCATGCTGCAGCGGATTCTCAAGCAGGGGACGGTGCTTGGGGTGCGTCGGTTTCATCTTATTCGTTCGCGACGGGTGGAAAAATCTTTTTTCCATAGCCCGGTGCTTGAAGCGGGCAAGATCCGCAGCCTGTTGCTGGAGGGGATGGAGCAGGCCATGGACACTTGGCTGCCCGAGGTCACCATCCACCATCAGTTCAAACCCTTTATCGAAGAGGTTCTACCTCTCCTCTCAGGTCAGGGCCTGATCGCCCACCCGGATGTCTCCGGTACGCTGGCCGACATGCCGGTTTCAGGCGAACCGGGACAGCGGCTGCTGCTCGCTGTCGGTCCTGAAGGCGGCTGGAGTGAACATGAGCTGCAATGTTTCAGTGCTTGTGGTTTTTACGGCTTCACCATGGGCAACCGTATCCTCCATGTCGATACGGCGGTGGTCAGCCTCCTGGCCCAGTTGCAACTTCTCTACGACCTACGGAAACGCTGAGCCAGTTTACCCGTCAGCAGGGTGAATTCCGGAAGCCGCAACAGCTGCAGGCTGATCAAATAAAGTCGCCCCCCCACCCCCAGCACTACCACCAGGCAGGCGGCCTGCTGCAGCGGCGGACCACTGAGCCAAGCCTCCAGGAAATTTTTCAGCAGCCATATCCCGCCGGTCATCATCCCGGTGGCAACTAAGATTTTGCCGATTCCGGTCATCAGGTACCCCAGGGGGAACCCGGACAGCTTGCGATACAGCACTGTGCCCAGGAAGAGGAAATTGAGAATCATGGCGCAGGAGGTGGACAGGGCAATGCCCCGGTGCTGGAACAGATCAATCACCTGATAGATGATGAGAATGTTGGCGGCCACACCGATAAAACTGCCGATGACCGGATACTTGGTGTTGCCGATGGCGTAAAAGACCGGAACCATGACCTTGATCGCCGAGTAGGCGAAGAGGCCGTAGGCATAAAAGGTCAGGGCGGCGGCGGTCTGGAGGGTATCGGTGGCGGTGAAGGCCCCGTGCTCAAAGATGAGGCGGATGATCGGCACCGAAAGCAGCATCAGGCCGGCGGTGGCGGGGATGGCCAAGCTAAAGACCAAGACCAGGGAGGAGGTGAAGGTCTGTTTCAGGCTGATCAGGTCCTTCAGGGCCGCCTGCTTGGCGAGAACCGGCATGATGGCAATCGACAGGGCCACGCCAAAGACGCCGATGGGCAGCTGCACCAGGCGGAAGGCGAAATTGAGCCAGGAAACCGAGCCCTCGACGCAGCCTGCGGCAAAGTTGGTGTTGATGAAGATATTAATATTAGTGGCTGCCAATCCTATGGTGGCCGGCAACATCAGCAAGAGGATGCGCCGGACGGCGGGATCCCTGGGATTGCAGGTCCAGCGGAAGCGGAAGCCCACCTTCATCAGAGTAGGCACCTGCATGAGGAGCTGCAGGGCCCCGCCAATCAGGGTACCCCAGGCCATGCCAGCAATGGCCGGTTGGCCGAAACGAGGAAACACCCAGGCCAGCGACAGGCCACCGACAATCGAGCCGAGGTTGAAGAAGGTCGAGGACAGGGCCGGAACGAAAAACTTGCCCTTGGTGTTGAGGATGCCCATCACCACTGCCCCCAGCGACACAAAGAGCAGGAAGGGGAACATGATCCGGGTGAGCTTGATGGTCAGGGCTGTTTTGCCGGGGGTCAGCTGAAAATCAGGGGCCAGCAGGTTGACGAGGGGATCGGCCAGGTAGATGCCCACCAGGGTGAGGGCACTGATTATAATAGCGAAAAATATCAGGACATTGCTGGCCAGCCGCCAGGTGGCCTCGGGGCCCCGGTTGGTATTGTACTCGGAAAAAACAGTGACAAAGGCAGCGGAAAGCGCCCCTTCGGCAAAAAGGTCCCGGAGGAGATTGGGAATGCGGAAGGCGACGACAAAGGCGTCGTTGGCAAACCCCGCCCCGAAGAGCACGGCAAAGACCTGTTCCCGGATGAGGCCAAGCACCCGGCTGCACATCACAGCGATGCTCACCGCCCCGGCGGAACGGGCGATCTGGCCGGTGTTGCCGGATGGTCTTGTCGATGGTTTTGTGGTCATTGATTGGTCAAGGTTTCAGGAGGTTATCGCTTGACTTTGCAATATTAATACGAATATAACAAAGGCTGTTTTTGTGGACTTGATGGTTACCATTCTTGCCGCGAAAGAGAAAGGGCTTTTCATCGGTTTTCGGGCACGAGGCGTAATCCGTTAAATTGATACAGTACCCGTTTCACTCACTGGAGGATCCCATGCAGGACGTACAGCAGATTAGGAATGTGGTTATTCTCGGACATGGCAACAGCGGTAAATCAACCCTTGCGGAGGCGTTACTGTTTACCGCCGGATCGCTGAAACGGCTTGGAAAGGTGGATGACGGCACGTCCTCCATGGACTTTGAACCGGAAGAGATCAAACGTCAGATCTCCATCAACACGGCCTTTAACCAGTTGACCTGGAAAAAGAACGATGTCTATCTGATGGATACACCGGGTGACGATAATTTTGTCAATGAGACTCGGTTCGCTGTCCAGGTCGCCGACAGCGCCATTCTCACCGTTGGTGCAGTGCTGGGGGTGCGGCCGCAGACCGAAAAATTTGTCGACCTAATCCGGGAAAACAACCTGCCTTGCCTGATTTGTATCACCAAGATGGATCGTGAGCGGGCCAATTTTCAAAAAACCGTTGCAGGGATCAAAGAGACTTTTAATCTGAATCCTGTGGTTCTCTCCCTACCCATCGGCGCGGAAGACCAATTCAAGGGCGTGGTGGACATTGTCGCCAACAAAGCTCTGTTTTTTGTCGAGGGCGGCAAGACCGAGACCGGCGAGATTCCGGCTGACATGGTCGACGAGGTCGCAACGCTGCGCGACAACTTGATGGAATATGTTGCCGAGACCGACGATGAGCTGATTGAAAAATTTCTTGAGGAAGGCGAGCTCAGCGACGAAGAATTGACAGCAGGGTTGGTGGCGGCTGTGCGGGCAGCAAAAATCGCACCGATTTGTGCGTGCGCCGCACTCAACAATAACGGCTCCGGTATGATCCTGGATACTCTTGTCAACTTCCTGCCCTCACCGGATCAGCGTCCGGCCCGGGTCGGCACCCATCCCAAGACGGGTGATACCATCGAGCGTCCGGGCACGGCCGATGCGCCCTTTTCCGCCCTGGTATTCAAAACCATGGCCGATCCCTTTGCCGGTCGGTTGACCATTTTTAGAGTATTCTCAGGAACCTTGAAAGGAGATAACTTCTACAACGCCAGTAAGGCCACTCCCGAGCGTTTTGGCCAGTTGTACATCATGGCAGGTAAGGAACAAAAGCCCGTAGAGCAGGCTGTGGCCGGAATGGTGGTGGCGGTGGCAAAACTCAAGGAAACCACCACCGGTGATACCCTCTGCACTGAGGCCAATCCTATCGTATACCCGGTAGTCAAACCTCTGCCCACAGTCATCTCCTATGCGGTCAGCGCCAAAAAAGGGGATGAAGAGAAACTCTTTTCTTCCATCACCCGACTGCTCGACGAAGACCTGACCCTGAAACTCACCAGGGAGCAGCAGACTCATGAAATCCTTATTTCCGGTGTGGGCCAGGTGCACCTGGAGGTGGTTGGGGAGAAGATCAAACGGAAATTCGGGGTTGAGATGGAGCTGCGCAGCCCCCGTGTGCCGTATCGTGAGACCCTGAAAGGGAAGGTTACGGTCCAGGGCAAGCATAAAAAACAATCCGGTGGGCGTGGTCAATTCGGCGACTGTACGATCGAGATGGAGCCGTTAGCCCGGGGCGAATATTTTCAGTTTGCCGACAAAATCATCGGTGGCGTTATTCCCCAGCAGTACCGTCCGGCCGTGGAAAAGGGTATTCTAGAGGCCATGGAAAGGGGCGTTATTGCCGGTTATCCTTTTGTTGATCTTAAGGTCAATCTTGTCGATGGTTCCTACCACAACGTCGATTCCTCGGAAATGGCCTTCAAAATTGCCGGATCACTGGCGTTTAAGAAAGGCGTTCTGCTGGCCCAGCCGATTTTGTTGGAGCCGATTATGGAACTCGAGGTCCGGGTGCATAAGGATTTTGTCGGCGATGTCATGGGCGACCTTAACAGCCGCCGGGGCAGGGTGCTGGGCATGGACTCGGCCGACAAGTACGAGATTATCAATGCCAATGTGCCGCAGTCCGAGATTCTCCTCTATGCCCTTGATCTGACCTCCATGACCGGCGGTCGTGGGACCTTTACCGTGAAATTTTCCCATTATGAAGAGGTTCCCGCCCAGATTGCCGAGAAGATCGTCGCTGGCTACAAGGAAGAGGAATAGTGCAGGAGCAAGCTCTCCCCCGGGCATACAGATGCGGTGTCCTCACCCTCAGTGACAAGGGGTCGCGTGGTGAGCGTGAGGACACCAGCGGTCCGCAGCTTCAGGAGATGCTGCAAGCCGAAGGGTTCGAGGTGTGTGCCTATGAGGTCATTCCGGATCAGCAGTCGTTGATTGAACAGACCCTGAAGCAATGGGTGGATGAACAGAAATTGGATTTGATTGTCACCACCGGCGGCACCGGGGTTTCTCCCCGTGACCGGACGCCTGAGGCAACGCGAGCAGTGATTGAACTGGAGATACCCGGTTTAAGCGAAGCCATGCGACAGGCCAGTCTGCGGCAAACCATACAGGCGGTTTGGTCACGCGGTATTGCCGGGATCAGGAAGGGGTGTTTGATTTTGAATGTGCCCGGAAGCAGGAAAGCAGCCCGGGAAAACCTGGAGGCAGTCCTGCCGGCGCTGAAACACGGCTTGGATAAACTCAAGGGGGGGGATGCCGACTGCGGCCAAGTCGGATAAAGATAAAAAGCTCCAGGTGTTTGGGTCGCCTGGAGCTTTTTTTACTGGTGTACTCGAGCGTTCATCTAAGAACGCGCATTTGGGGCTGGAAAGGGATTAACAAACCCCGTCAATAATGACCTGTGTGGCCGTACCTGCCTGGGTTGCACATATCTCTCCGATCAGGTAGGGCTGCTCGCCATGTGCCCGGAACTGGTGGAGCAGATCATCGACGTTGTTTCCAGAGACAATAGCCATCATGCCGATGCCCATATTGTAGGTCCGGTACATCTCCGCGGCAGTGATGTTCCCTTTTTCCTGCAGGTAGGTGAAGACGGGCAGCACCGGCCAGCTGCCGGTTTTGATACGGGCCACGCAGCCAGCAGGCAGGATCCGGGGAATGTTGTCGATGAAACCGCCACCGGTAATGTGCACTAGGCCATTGATCTTGTAGCGCCGCAGGATATTGATGATGCTGTCTACATAGATTCGAGTCGGCCGCAGGAGTTCTTCCCCAACCGTGCATCCGAATTCTTCAATAAAATCATCAACTTTTTTCTCCAGTTCATCAAAGAAAACCTTGCGAACCAGCGAGTAGCCGTTTGAGTGGATACCCGAGGAGGCAAGACCGATGATTTTATCTCCCACCCGGATATCGCTGCCGTCGATAATTGCGTTGCGGTCGCCGATGCCGACCACGAATCCGGCGAGATCGTAGTCACCCGGTTGGTACAGACCCGGCATCTCTGCCGTTTCGCCGCCGATAAGCGAGCAGCTGGCCTGTTTGCAGCCCTTGGCGATTCCTCTGACCACTTCGGTGGCCACAGCAACATCCAGGGTGCTGCTGGAAAAATAATCAAGGAAAAATAGAGGCTTGGCTCCACTGACAATGACATCGTTGACGCACATGGCGACCAGGTCGATACCAATGGTGTCGTGCTTGTTGCACAATTTGGCCACGATGAGCTTGGTGCCGACCCCATCGGTGGAGGCTATCAGTACGGGATTTTTCAGGTCCTCGTTGCCAATGGCAAAAAGTCCGGAAAACCCGCCGATATCGGTGAGTACGCCGCGCCGGTGAGTCTCGGAAACAATGGATTTAATTTGGGAGACAAAAAGATTGCCCTTGTCGATATCGACACCGGCGTCACTGTATTTGGAGGATGATTGCGTCATGTACATTCTTTAAGGTGTCTTTCGCCTGGGGATGTCCAGCGTACTGGAGCATAAACAGCGGCAAGCGGATGAATGATAAAAAAAACCGATAAATAGTCTTGTTAAATTACTTTTTTTGACCGGACATTGTCAATACCTTTGTGGGATATTGCAGCGCATGTCGCTTTCTGGTATTGCTGGACCATGGAACTTTTAATTACATTAATAGGACTCATCCTTATCCTCGAAGGATTACCGTACGCGGCGTCGCCCGAATCCATGCAGCGCTGGCTCCGGCAGCTCCTTGAAATGCCTCCGCAGCAGCTGCGCCGGGTCGGTCTCATTGCCATGGTTGTCGGCTTCCTCCTCTGTTATCTCGCTCAAAAAAGCGGTCTTTTCCCTTAATTCTTTTTTTCGTCTCCGACCTACGGATAAAGAGGTGCTTGCGCCCTCGCCTTTTACCGATTGACTTTTTTCTTTGCTGATTAGTACAATGAAACGGTAATTTGTCGTACAGGGCGGATGACTTCTCCGGTTTGTCCTCTGACCTTTGCGGGACAGGCACTACAATATCCTTCCGGAAGAGTTCAAACCGGCGGCGCCGGGAAGCTTCGGGCGATACTTGCCGGGAATGTACCAACTCTACGGAAAGTAAGCGCAAAGGTTCAACATCCCATCTGATCCAGGAAGGCAGCAATGGTTAATTACTTTTTCTTAGATAATAAAATGGTCAAAATGGCAAGCGGCGACAGTTCCGTGAGCCCCAATATATTCTGGATCGATTTAATTAATCCGACCGATGAAGAAAAGCACCAGGTAGAAAAGGATTTCCGGGTGGAACTCTTCACCAAGCAGGAGAGTGAAGAAATCGAAAGCAGTTCGAAATATGTCGAGACTGAAGACGAGATCGGTATCAATTTAAATTTTCTCATTCAGGAGAACGACAATTATATCAATGAGCCGGTGTCCTTCATTATCAAAGATAAAATATTGATCACCCAGCGGACCCATGAATTCAGGTCCTTTTCGGAAACCTATCGCAAATTGCGGGCGATCAAGCCGGTCGATGGCGATGATATCTTCCTGACGATCTTGGAAACCCGCATTGATTTTGACGCCGATCTCATCGAAACCATCACGGATAAGATTTCCGCGATCAGTAAGCAGATGATCGGTGATAAGGATCCCAACAAGGAACTGCTGTTAAAAATAACCGCCTTGCAGGAATCAACCATCACCATCCGTGAAAATATCGTTGAGAAACAACGCATTCTTTCTTCCTTGCTGAAAAGCAAAATGTTCCCGAAGGAAGATTACGCGAATATGCGCATCATGATCAAGGATATTGGTTCCTTGCTTGATCACACCTCGTTTAATTTCGAGCGTCTCGAATTCCTCCAGAATACTTTTCTTGGTTTGGTCGACATGGAACAGAACCGCGTGATTAAGATTTTTACCGTGGTAACCGTGATCTTCATGCCGCCCACCCTTATCGCCAGTTCCTACGGCATGAATTTTAAGTTTATGCCCGAACTGCAGCAGATATGGGGGTACCCCTTCGCCATTTTGTTGATGATACTCTCCTCAAGCATGACCCTTTTGTTTTTCAGGCGAAAAAAATGGTTGTAAGGGGGACGATGAACTCCGCCTTAAAACCATATAGTGGGGTGTCCGCTCTTGTTGTGCACGGGTCGATAATGTTTGAATCCTATAACGAGGTCGTCCTATGTCCTATTTTTCTTCCCCAAGCAAAATGAAGCCCCTCTGTCTTCTTGCGCTTGTAGGCGTTGTCGGCTGGCTGCTCTTGCAAACTTTTCAACCCGCCCTGCATGATCCCAAGGCAATTTCCCGCTCTGTCGAGGCCCGTGGCGATCTGGCCAGTGACGAGAAAAACACCATCGATATCTTCCGGAACTCTGCTCCGTCAGTGGTCTATATCACCAGTATCGCCTTGCGGCGTAACCTGTTTAGCATGAATGTCCATGAAATCCCCCAGGGTACGGGCTCGGGATTTATCTGGGATAAACAGGGCCGGATCGTTACCAACTACCATGTTATTTCCGATGCCAGCCGACTGGAAGTCACCCTGGCCGATCAGTCTTCCTGGAAAGCTGTGCTGGTGGGGGCGGTACCGGATCGCGATATTGCGGTCCTGCAGATTTCAGCCCCTGCCGATAAACTGCGTCCTCTTGCTATCGGCGAGTCCAAAAATCTGCTGGTCGGACAGAAAGTGTTTGCCATCGGTAATCCCTTTGGGCTTGATCAAACGCTGACCACCGGCGTGGTGAGTGCGCTCGGCCGCGAGATAACGGCAGTCACCGGCCGGACCATTCGAGATGTCATTCAGACCGATGCGGCCATCAATCCCGGCAATTCCGGGGGGCCGCTCCTGGACAGCGCCGGCCGGTTGATCGGCGTCAATACCGCGATTTACAGTCCCTCGGGTGCTAGTTCCGGGATCGGTTTTGCCGTCCCGGTGGGGGAGATTAACCGGGTGGTGCCGCAGATCATCAGACAAGGGAAATTGATCAGGCCGGGGCTGGGCGTCACCCTTGCCAACCGTAACCTGACCGAGTCCCTGGGGTTGGAGGGGGTGCTGGTGCTCCAGGTTCTGCCTGGCTCAACCGCGGAAAAGGCTGGGTTACGCGGTACGGCCCAGGTGCGCGACGGCTTGGTGGTGGGGGATATTATCCTCGCGGTTAACGGTAAAAAGGTAGTGGATTACGATACCCTGCGCGATGAACTGGAGCAGCATCAGGTCGGCGAGGCCGTTGTCCTCACCCTGCTGCGCGATGCTGCATCGGTTGAAGTCAAGGTCCCGCTGGAGGCCATGGATTAATGGCGTGGAACCTCTGCCGCTAGAGAAGCGATGATTTTTTCTTGCGGCCATTGGCGGTCAGTCGCCCGATGAGCCAACCGAGCAGGAGAACACCGCTGCCAACAAGAAACCATTTAATGGACTCGTTTTTTTCCAGCACAGTGTTGTCTATCTGGGCTGCGGTCAGGTTTTTCTGCAGTTCTTCAACCTGTCGCTGCGCCTCACCCAGAGAGGTCTTGGCGTGGAGCGCACTGTTGGGATCGTTGGCCATGGTCTGATATTTGTCGGCTAGGGTGCTCCGGTCGGTGGCACAGACGGCAAGTTCTGTTTTGAGGCGACTGTTTTCTGCCGTCAATTCCTTGAAGTGTGCCTGGATATCAATAAAGGTGGTGTCGGATCCTGGTTCCCCTTTGAAGCTCGTAGCGGGCAGGAGAGGCGCACTGCTGAGGTACCGGCTGTGCACCCAACCTTCGGTGGCATTCTCCAATCGGACCAGCGACCATTCTTTTCCCCCCTGGATCAATTCAACCGGTACGCCGAGGGGAACGACGGCGAGGATTTTGGAAGTGTTGCTCTGTGTCTGCCGCAGGGAGACTTCCAGGCTTGGCTTAATATATCTGGTTTCCGCCATGAGGGGGGATGCGGTCAGGCAGCCGAGCAGGAGCAGGGTGAGGGTGGTGCACGCAGGCCGTTGATACGAAAAGAGCAGCATGTTCATGAAAGGGTTTCCTGATGGACAAAGGGTGAGAGGGTTAAGGCCGGAGGCGCGACAGATTTGTCCCCATAAGTGCGAGGAAAGTCGGTTGCTGAAGCGCCTAGGAGGAACTGCAAACTCCTGCTCAGAGCCCAAGGGTACGGTATCTTTTGAGGGGGTAAACTACCACGAATTGATGCGAACCGCCAGATTCCGATGAACTAAGTCGATAAATTTTAGAGGCAAGTGCTTAGATGGTATGGAGTTTCTTTTTTCTGATCCGGGCGAGTTCGCGCATGTTGCGGGCCTTGTCGGATTCATCGACAATCTCCCTGCCAATGATTTCCTCGAGGATATCTTCCATGCTGATCACCCCTGTAACACTGCCGTATTCGTCGACAACGACAAAAAGGTGCTGGTAACGCTCGAAAAAATCGACAAAAATTCGGTCAAGTGCGGCTGTTTCCGGAACAAAATGCACGGGCCGCATGATCTGCGATAATTTAAGGTTGTCCTGACCCACGGCAGCCGCCATCAGCACATCCTGGCTGAGGACAATCCCCACTACATTATCCTGTTCGCCGTCATAGACCGGTACCCGGCTGTGCATCTGCCATTTGCCCTCCATTCGGGCTGCTTCCTTGATGGTCAGTGCCTGGGAAGCTGAAAAGGTAACGGTGCGCGGGGTCATCACCTGGCGGACCGTCTTCTCTCCGAGCTGGAGGATGTTGGCGATCACCGTTTCCTGACCGGCTTCGATTTCTCCGGATTTTCTGCTGAGACTGGCGATGGTCTTCAGTTCTGTCGCTGAGATCAGGTGTGGTGCATGACTGTTGGGCACCAGACGGGTCATGAGTTGTGCCAGCCAAATCAAGGGCTTCAGCACCAGGATCATTATTTTTAGGGGGATAATGATATACGGCGCCAATTGCCTGGCAAAGGTCACGCCCAGGGTTTTGGGCAAAATTTCCGTAACCAGGAGGATTGCCAGGGTGAAACAGAGGGAAAACCAGACCAGGCTGTGTTGACCAAAAAGAGCAACGGCATAGGCACCTGCCACCGAGGCTCCGATGGTGTGCGCCACGGTGTTGAGGGTCAGGATCGCGGTGATGGGTTGTTCGATATTCTCTTTTAATTTTTTCATATCCTGAGCCTGACGAGGGTGTGTTTCCGTCATCATCTCAACCTGTGATGCCGAAAGCGACAGGAAGACGGCTTCAAAGAGGGAGCACATCGTCGAAATAAGCAGGGCGCAACTCACAGCAAGGATGAATATGGTTAACAAGGCAGTCTCCGCGATGTTTGTAGGGTTTTTGGCAGGGTATTGGCAAAGGGGAGTTTTGCCAATTGAGGTTCAACCAACTTTAGTGTATGAAAAGTTTACAATAAACAGTTCCGGCAGGTTTTGAAAGTGTTTAACAATGATCTCAATGGGGAGGAAGGTGCCCAGTGCATGAAAAGGCAGTGACAATACAGTTGATTGATACGGACCCCCGTAAGTTCGCTGGCGACCTGCTGGTCTACCTGGTGGAAGAGGATATCCCTCATCTTGCCGCTGATGCCGGTAAGGTGGTCAACAGGGCGCTGCAGCAGGCGTGGGCGACCGGCGATTTCAAGGGCGGGAAGGAGCAGATGTTTCTTTTCTATCCCTCCTTGATGGAGTCGAATGAGGAAGCGCCGGCGCCAGCAAAAAGAGTACTCCTCGCTGGTCTGGGGAAACAGGACGATGCCATCAATGTGCGGCGCGAGCAGCTGCGGCTGACCGGTGGCGCCATCGCCAAACAGGCGGGCACGGTCAAGGCCAAGGAGGTTTTGGTGGTCCTGCCTAAGGATTTCCTCCTTGCCGCTGCCGAGATTGCGGAATGTCTCACCGAGGGGCTGTTGCTCGGCAATTACCGTTTTGACCTCTACAAAACCCCCAAGGAAGAAAAAGATCAACCGGGTAAGGTGGAGAGGTTCCTGCTCCACGATGGCGGTTTGTCCGGCAGCGCTGTGCGCAAGGGTATGGCAAGAGGCCGGGCACTGGCGGAGGCGACCAGTGCGGCCCGTGACATGGCCAACCAGCCGGGCAACAACTGGACGCCTGCTGAATTTGCTGAGTATGCCAAGCAGCTGAGCAAAAAGAGCAAGTTGAAGTGCAAGGTGCTTGATAAGTCAGCCCTGCAGAAGCTGGCGATGGGTGGAATCCTTGGTGTGAACCAGGGCTCGGCCCTGCCGCCGCAGCTGGTGATCTTGGAATACAAAACCGAGAAAAAGAATCCCACCCTGTTGCTGGTCGGTAAGGGGCTTACCTTTGATTCCGGTGGTATCTCTCTCAAGCCGCCTGCTGGCATGGAGGATATGAAGTATGATATGTGCGGTGGTGCAGCGGTACTCGCTGCCATGCAGGCCATTGCCGAGATCGAGATCAAGGGCGTCAATGTGGTCGCCCTGATCCCTGCCACGGAAAACCTGTCGGGATCAGCGGCGCTCAAACCCGGTGACGTCATCCGCCATTACGGAGGCAAGACCTCGGAGATCATCAATACCGATGCCGAGGGCCGACTCATCCTGGCCGATGCCCTGGCCTACGGCATCGCCACCTACGAACCTGCCGCAGTCATAGATTTGGCCACCCTGACCGGGGCGGTCATCGTCGGTCTCGGTCATCACTATACCGGGTTGCTGACCAACAACGATCAACTGGCGGCCCTGTTGCTCGATGCCGGTGCCCAGGAGGCGGAACCGATGTGGCGTCTGCCGCTTGGCCCTGAGTATCGCAAACAGATCGACTCGCGGGTGGCTGACATCAAGAATGCCGGCAGCGACCGGAGCGCCGGGACCATCACCGCTGCCTGTTATTTGCAGGAGTTCGTCGGCGAAACGCCTTGGGCTCATCTTGATATCGCCGGAACGGCCTGGGATTTCACCGAGAAATCCTATATTCCCAAAGGGCCTTCCGGAACAGGTGTGCGGACGCTGGTCGCCCTGGTGAGTCAATGGAAACCTTTGAAACCTTCTGACCAGAAAGAATAAGCTGATGATCGGGACGCTGTACAGACCGAGAGCATACAAAGGGAGAGAACAATGCTAGCCAAGAGAAAAGGAATTACCGTCAGTCGTCAGATCATGGATGACCAACTGCTGCATCCGGGGGCCACCGGTGAACTTACCGGCCTGCTCAACGATCTGGTGGTCGCCGCTAAGATCATCAGCGCCGAGGTCAACATGGCGGGACTGGCCGATATCCTCGGTCAATCGGGCAGGACCAACATCCAGGGCGAGAGTGTGCAGAAACTCGATGTTTTTGCCAACCAGACCATCAAGCGGCGCATGGAGCAATGCGGCCACATCTGTGTGATGGCCTCGGAGGAGGACGATGACATCATCCCGGTCCTGGAGGGCTATGAGGGCAACTACACCATTGCTTTTGATCCCCTTGACGGTTCGACCAACATCGACGTCAACATCAGCATCGGCACCATTTTCTCTATCCACCGGCGACTCAGTGCCTCTGGCCAGGGCAACGCGGAGGACCTGCTTCAGAAGGGCAGCCAACAGGTGGCGGCCGGCTACATCATCTACGGTTCCTCAACGGTGATGGTCTACACCACCGGTTCCGGCGTCTATGGGTTTACCCTCGATCCGAGTGTCGGTGAATTTTTTCTCTCCCACCCCGATATTAAGATACCGGACGCCTCGCTCTATTACAGCGTCAACGAGGCCTATGCCAATCATTGGTTCGACAACACCCGCAACTTTATCAACTATTTGAAGAACGCCGACGGCGGCAACGGACTGTATAGTTTGCGTTATATCGGCACATTGGTGGCCGATTTTCATCGCAACCTGATCAAGGGTGGTATCTTCCTCTATCCCCGTGATAAAAAAAGCAGTGAAAAATCCGAAGGTAAACTGCGGTTGCTCTATGAGGCCGCGCCCCTGGCCATGATTGTCGAACAGGCGGGCGGGCGGGCGATCACCGACGATTGCCGGCGCATTCTTGATATTGAACCGAAAAATCTGCATCAACGGGTACCCCTGATCATCGGCTCGAAGCGGGATGTCGATCTGGCGGAAAAATTTATCCGCGGGGAAATGTAAGATTTCCAGGGCGGCGAGCTGGCAATAGGGCCTGATTCTGGGATCTTGGCGGTGCCTGTCCCGGTTTTCCTGCTTGACAAAAAACGCGGGCGCTTTACTATGAGAAAAAATTTAACGATGGATCGGATCATGGAACAAAGAGTTGCTCTACTTCTTCTGCTGAGTGGACTGCACAGGGAAACTGTGGCAGGGAAGGGAGATGCATCCTGATAGGCATCGCCGAATTTAAACCCCCAAAGCCACGGTTTCCCAAACCGTGGCTTTTTTTTTGACTGCTTGACGGAGAGTATCATGAATCAAGAAAAAACGAGAAAATACCGTCCGTATCCGCCGGTCCATCTTCCG
>JBBRBT010000056.1:0-27333 GCA_038205495.1 Desulfobulbales bacterium | reverse complement strand
GTTCTTCGCCATCATTGTTGGCCGGGGCGGTCAGATACGATTCATGAGCCCTGCCCATCTTATCAAGACCAAAGGCCTGCCCACACCGCACGAAAAACCCCAGTTCGCTGTCACGGTGTCCTGCCTTTTCATCAATCCAGTCTTCAAATTGTGTCCAATTTTTAATGGCCGCAATCCGTTCCACTGAGCAGCCGAGCACTGTTTGTTCATACCAGCGACGAAATTCGGACAGCAGCATCCGGCATTGACGTATATCTGCCTTGCTGGGTTGGGAGGTGATGCCGCCGGGGACTATGAACGAGGAATGGGGCCATTGGCCTCCGAGAATTGCAGTGATTTCAACAATTTTACGAGTCGCCAGGAGAGTACTGACAACAGCGCTCCCCTTAAACGGCTGATATCTTTGCAGGGCTTCAGGGTACAGAGCATGTTGTGCATATCCCGGAGCCACCAGATCTGCTGCAAACATAAGAAAAATATGGCGCAGATCACTTTGCAGTTTTTCCGCACCCAGGGCGATATTGCGGACCAAACGGGCATTGATGCCCACAGGAGAACCCGCTAGATTCTCCAGAGCCATGGCCGCAACCAGCAAATGACTGGTGCTGCAAATTCCGCAAATTCGAGGGGTAATCACCAAACCATCAAGAGCCCCCCGGCCAATGAGCATGGTCTCGACCCCACGATACATGGTGCCAATCATCCAGGCATCGGTAACAAAGCCGTCTTCGAGGGTGACCTTGACTTCCAGGTCGCCCTCGACCCGGTTCATCGGCATATAAACGGTTGTAGCCATAATTCGTTCCTCAGAGGGTCAAACCCGCGACTTTCGTTTCACCAGCCGATCCGGCGCTGCGGCTGCGGCCATGCCTTTGTAGGCCAGGTAGTGGGCTCGATCAACTCCATCGGGCAGTTCCAGCGGGACGTCGATAATGTTGGGCGTATAGAAAAAAGGGTGCGACTGCGGAAATTCGGGCTGGGTGCAACCAAAACAGGGGACTCCGGCATTGGTCTTTGAGTTCCGGTTGTTCCAGAGTATTTTGTTACACGGAGAATAGGTCAGCGGTCCCCGGCAGCCTAAATGAAAAAACATGCAACCCGGCCCGCCAAAATCGTTATCCTCCACCCGATATTCATGGTATTCGTTGCGGGTGCACCCCTGGTGGACAAGGACACCGAACCAGTCCTCAGGTGCCTGGAATGTATTAAGTGCAGGAGGCGTTTCCTCACAAGCGGCGTAGAGGATATCTTTAAGCACGGTCGGGTGCACGGGACAACCTGGCAGGTTAATCACCGGCCAACCGCGTTGTGACCGATAGGACTCCCCGAGCAAACCACCGGGGACTTGATGACAAAACTGCAGGCCGGTGGCATCGATCCCCCCGAGTTTACCGATCCCTCCAAAACAAGCGCAGGTTCCCACGGCAATAACCACCCCGGCTTGAGCCGCCAGCTCTGCAACGATAGCTGTTTTGGATTCGCCCCTGTAGGTATCGAAGCCTCCAGAATTGGCGGGTCCATTGATAACGAAGCCCTCGACAAGAAGAATGTCAAGTGGTTGCCTGCCTTGGCGAAGATTGGTCAACAGCGTATCGTAAACAATTTGTCCGTTATGACTGAGCGACGGGTGCCAGAGCATGTCAATGTGCAACTCTTCCAACAGTGCTACTACGTTGGGTGTCTCCATACCCAGAAAACTCATGGTATCGCCGCCGCAGGCGCCGCATTGCATCCAGAAAGCTGTTGGCATTTGTCATTCTCCTCTAACGCACTCTACAAAGAGTATTTTCTAAGGATTTTCGTGGCTATACTGTATGCTGTACCAACAGCTTATGTCAAGCAACTCACCAACAACTCTTTTTATCACCTTGAAAATACATAAATTATGAACACCCCGGAACGCGACGACCTTAAAATAGCCCTCCTTAATAGCGACTATATCGAACTGGACAAGCTTCTTAAACGTGAGAACCTCGCAGCAAGCGGTGGCGAGGCCAAATACCTGATCAGTCAAGGGGTGGTACAGGTCAACGGTGACATTGAAACCAGGAAACGAAGAAAGCTCTATGCAGGTGACTTGGTCACCTACGACGGCATTACTCTTCGGATCGCGGCGAAATAGCCCCCTTTTTCCGTGTCCGTTTTGCCTGGCGGAAAAAGGGGGCAGGGGTTAGCAGAGCTAAAAGAGCAGCTTCTGTTGCGCCTCTTGATAACGGCTTTTTGTTTTTTCAAGAATCTCCGCAGGCACAGGCGGCGGTGGCGGCTGCTTGTTCCAGTCAAGCGAGGAGAGATAATCGCGGAGAAACTGTTTGTCAAAGCTCGGCTGTCCCTGGCCTGGGCGGTATTGGTCCAGCGGCCAGAAACGGGAGGAATCCGGGGTCAAGACCTCGTCGATCAGCAGCAGTGTGCCGTCGCCGGCTAGCCCCATTTCAAACTTGGTGTCGGCAATGATGATCCCCTTGGTGCGGGCATAATCAGCAGCGCGCTGGTAGAGCTGAACACTGACTTCAGCCATTGTATCTGTAAGCTCCTTGCCGACCAGAACCCGCATCTGTTCAATGGAGATGTTTTCATCGTGCAGTCCCTGCTCAGCCTTGGTGGACGGTGTGAACAACGGCTCGGCAAATTTATCGGATTCCCGCATCCCTATCGGTAAATTGAAACCGCAAACAGTGGTATTTTTCTTATACGCGCTCCAAAATGATCCGGAAAGATATCCCCGGACAATGCACTCGATCGGCACAACCTTAGTTCGTTTGACCAGCATGGAACGATCTTCCAGTTGACGGCGATACTGATGACAAATTTCAGGAAACTCATCCACATCGGCACTGAGCAGATGGTTCGGCACGATATCGCTGAGCAGGCCGAACCAGAACAGTGAAATTTGGGTGAGGACCTTCCCCTTTTCGGGTATGGGGTCGGCCATGACCACATCGTAGGCGGAAATCCGGTCGGTAGCCACCATCAGCAGTTTATCCTCATGGCCTGGTATCTCATACATGTCCCTGACCTTGCCACGATGTAATAACTTCAAATCCGGACACTCGGTGGTGGTGACAGCATCATTCATCTTCTCACTCCCTGATACTCTTGGTTAAACGAAACGGGTGGGCCCTGCTATTGTTGCCTTTTCAAACTAAAAAAGCAACCGCCTTTACGAGCCGACCTCATCCTTGACAACGCCTTGCGGCACCTTACTGTTTTCTATCATTAAAAACCATAAACCCCCCAAAGGAGGTGCAGCATGCCATTTATACGATTTGCAGATCGTCCGGCCTTCCGGAACCCTTGGGCCGAATTCGAAAGAATCCGCCAGGGGCTGGATGAGCTCTCCCGAACCTATGTCGACAAAGGGAAACCGCAAAACCGGGCCAATGTCTATCCGGCACTCAATATTTACGAGGAGGCGGACCGGTTGATTATCACCGCAGAATTACCCGGAGTCAAGCCGCAGGACCTGGACCTGTCGCTTGAAGGGGAAACCCTCACCATCCAAGGCAAACGCGACAGTAAACAAAACGAAACCGGCATCTCTTATCACCGCCGCGAGATCGAATCAGGCAGTTTCAGCCGGGCCATTGCCTTGCCGGTCAAGGTGGAAGGGGAGCACGTCGGGGCACGACTCAACAATGGCATCCTCACCGTCACCCTGATGAAGGCATCGGCTGTCACTCCCCGTCAGATTAAAGTAAGCGTCGAATAGGAGAGCAACATCATGGCTGAGCAGGAACTGAAGATCCAGGAAAAAAAAGCGGCAAATCCGGGCGGCGAAACCACCAAAAGTGAGACCTATTTTGCCCCGCATGTCGACATTTTTGAAACGGAAAAGGATGTGACCGTGATTGCCGATATGCCCGGAGTGACCACCGAAGGGATCGATCTCTCCCTTGAAGATAATATTCTCACCATCCAAGGCCACCGCCCCCCACAGCAACAGGCGGGTCGAGCCATCCTTGAAGAGTATGAGAGCGGTCATTACCTGCGGCGCTTTACGGTCGCGGAAACCATCGATCAGGACCTGATCGAGGCCTCGCTCGCAGATGGCGTATTAAAGGTGCGTCTGCCCAAAACCGGACCGGCCCAGCCGAAAAAGATCGAAGTCAAACTGGGCTGAACGACCACAGCTTTTCTTTTGCAGCAACAACGGGGCAACGACCGGGGTTCAGTGTTTCGGCCGTTGCCCCAATTCCGTGCAGGCGGGATTGGTGTATTCGACCAATTCCGCCACCAATGAGCCCACCGCGATCCTGGAATGGATCTCCACCGGCACGCGGCATGTATCATCGGTGAGCCAGAGGATGGTGTCCCCACTCTTGTTGTACAAACCCTTGAAATGCATTTTCGGCTGCACTTTGAGCGTACCCTTTTTGCCAAAGAGCGTATTCCGTTGTTCCCTTTTCAAAAGAGAGACTTGGATTTCATGGCGTTTTTTATCGGCAAAAGTGGGAACAACGACCTCTTTGCCATCCTTGAGACGCAGCGCTCGAGTGATAATAAACGAGGCAAATTCATTATAAACCGTGCCGGTCAGATCAAATTGCTGCTGCGGTTCTTGATTTCTCTGATACTTAACAGAGCGAAGTTGCTGGTCGTATTCAGTCAAGCGCTTGATGTCCTTGCGGTATCCTTCCTTCTGCAGCACCTCGTATCGATACGGGAGCTTCATCGGACCACTAACAAAGCAACGGAAGGTATCATCCACCGGGTACATCAGCTTGAGCGGTCCATAGTCCTTGACCTTTGCGGCAATGGTGTACGCGTCCCGCTTTGATTTTTCCGGTCTGATCTCCATGTAGATATCGCCGATTTTAACGCCACCGCTCCAGGAAACAGAATAGTGGAGCGTTTCAGCTCCTGAAAAAACAATAGAGAGAATGTCCGGATCCACCTGAGAAGGCTGGGTTTCCAAGGCTTTTGATGCTGCTGCCGGTTCTGCTGTGGCACTGTTGGACACGAGCAGCAAAAGAAGAAATGCGGAGAAACCGGTACGGAAAGATATCATATCAGGGCGCGGTTGCCAGAGCCAGCCAGGTGGCAAGAAAAAGAGTGAGCGCAATCAGGCCGTTCATGGAGAAAAAGGATTGGCGGATGCGTGACAGGTCTTGGGGGTTGACAATGAAATGCTGGTAAAAAAGAGCAACACCAGTCACACCAATCCCGGCAAAATACCAGAGATTGAGCCCCATCTGCATCCCCGTCAGGATAAAGAGACCAAAAGCCAACACATGAAAACCCACCGCTACCCGGAAACCGTTACGACGACCAAAAATCGCGGGCATGGAATAGAGACCGGCCTCACGGTCAAAATCAGCGTCAAGGCAGGCATAGATACAGTCAAAACCCGCCACCCAGAACAGAACCCCCAGCGAGAGCACCCAAGGGTACCCTTCCAGACTCGCCGCCACCGCCACCCACCCCCCCAGGGGAGAAAAGGCCAGGGCCACGCCAAGAACGACATGACAGAGCCAGGTAAAACGTTTGGTCAATGAATAAAAGAGGGTCAGCGTCAAGGCCACCGGCGCAATCAGCAGGGCCATGGGGTTGAGCATGAAACAGGCAAAAAAGAACAGGGCGGCGGCCATCAGCACCATTCCCCAGGAAGCAACGAGGGTCACCTCACCGGCGGGCAAGGCGCGACCGGCGGTGCGTGGGTTGGCGGCATCAAAGCGTCGATCGGCAATCCGATTGAAGCCCATGGCACTGGTTCGTGCGCCCACCATGGCCAGGACCACCCAGAAAAATACGGAGAAATCGGGCACACCCCTCCCGGCGAGAAAGGCCCCGATCAGGGCAAAGGGCATGGCAAAGACAGTATGCTTGAACTTGATCATCTCAAGCAGAATGGCGATTTTCTGCCACATGATCAGATTCCCTGCCAACGGTTGATGTTCACGGGGGCGACCGCAATTCCCAGAAGATCACAGATGCGCGCCGCAAAGGCCAGGGCAATATCGTCCAGGGTTTTCGGGTGGCTATAAAAAGAAGGCATCGGCGGACAAAGAATCGCTCCGGCCTCATGGACGGCCAGCATGTTTTTGAGATGGGTCCGATTCAAGGGTGTTTCCCGAACGGCAAGCAGCAGCGGGCGCCGTTCCTTCAGGGTAACGTCGGCACAGCGATGGAGGAGATTGCCGCAATAGCCATTGGCAATCGCCGCCAGACTTCCCATGGTGCAAGGCAGGACAACCATGGCATCGTAGAGCGCCGAACCCGAGGCCGGGGGTGCGGTGAAATCGTCCGGCGCAAACCACCGTGATACCTGCGGCAACTGGGCCGGTTCAAGACCGAGCTCGAAACGAAGCACCTTGCGACCCGCCTCGGACAGGATGCCGTGTACCTCCACCCCTTGTGCGGCGAGCAGTTGCAGCAGTGCCGGTACATAGAGCATGCCCGTGGCGCCGGATATTCCGAGGATGAGACGTTGACAGTTTGCCATTTATTCCTTGATCCCGATGTAGATAGAGACGATACCGAAAGTCAGCGGTATTCTTGATACCTTGGCAAAACCGGCCTCGCGCATCATGGCCAGCAGTTCCTCGGGTTCATAAAAAGCGGCGATGGATGAGGCCAGATACTCGTAGGCCTCCTTGTCGCCCGAGATCAATCCGGCAATTGCCGGCAGGATCCGGTTGAGATACAAATGATACATCGGTTTGATCAGAGGATTGGTCGGCCGAGAAAATTCCAGAATCAACAATTTACCGGTGGGACGAAGGATGCGATGCATTTCCTGCAATCCCTGCAGGGTCCGCGACAGGTTCCGCACCCCGAAGGCCACGGTGCAGCCCCAGAAAGAACCTGTTGGCGCCGGAATGATCTCGCCATCACCGCAGGCCGGAAAAATACGATCCTGACGACCATCCTGCGGCAAAGATCCGGCACCGGCCCGCAACATGTCCTCGCAGAAATCGATGGCCAGCACCTGCCGTTTTGGTGCCTGCCTGGTCAGTTCCAGGGAAAGCGGCAGGGTTCCGGCGCAGAGATCCAAGACCCAGCCCCCGGGAAATTCACGGAGCAGACGAACCGTTCGCCAGCGCCAGTAGCGATCAATCTGGAGAGAAAGCAACGAATTCAGGAGATCATAACGTCCACTGATCGAGGAAAATTTTTCTTTGACGAATCGTTTCTTCTCGTCAGGGATCTTCATGTTTTCCATTACAATTTTTAGGTGAGAAATGAATCTTATTTAAATATCTTCAACGGAAGTGCCCCGGCGGGTGCCTCTCCCCGGTCCACCAAATAGCGAAAAAATCGTTCCAATGCCTGGATTTTCACCGGTGAAAGATCATGTTCAATGCCCAGCAAATACCGGGAGCAGGCCTCGCAATCCATAGGGATACGCCGCGCCACCCGATCACAGATCTCGGCCATCCGTTGTGCCCCCTGTTCCCGGCAATCGACCAGGGTCTGCCTGATGGCCCTGGCTGCCTCGGGTTGAGCCGCAAGAAATTCCTCACGAACCGCGCAGACGGAAAAAACAAAGGGCAACCCTGTCGTTGTATGCCATATTTCGCCAAGATCCAGCTGCACCGGGTAGCGCTGCTCGGCTTTCAGCCGAAGGGCATCGTCGCCGATCGCCAGCACGGCACTCATGCCATCGGTTCCGGCATCCTCGCCATAGACATCACCAGCAAAATAACGAGGTTGGACATGAAAAAATTCTTCCAGAATAATACGAACGAGGCGAATCGAGGTATCCGATTGCCGGGTCAGGAGAACAGGGCGGTCATCAAGGTCTTCAGGCTGCAAATCGGAAAAGAGAAAAACACTGCCCACCGGACCGGTGGCGCTAATCGAGAGGTCAGCCAGGATTTGATACTTTTCCGGACTGGCGGCGTAGGCAAAGGAAGAAACAAAGCCCATGTCAATCTGATCCGTTGCCAAGAGCTGATTCAACTGACTGGGCTGTCCCTCGATCACCGCCCAGTCAGCGGGCAGCACAAGCTCTTTCCATATCTCGTAGATGGGGGCCACATTGATGTAGTTGACCATGCCGATGCGCACCATAGTTTTTCCCCCTTAATGCTCAATGCGTGCAGGTTGCAAGGCACTGCCTGTGGTCACCAGATGCTCGTACACCTGCGAGACGCTTGCGACATGACCCGGCAATGGAATGACCAGCAGATCCGCATCTTTCCCGGGCTCCAGGGTACCGAGCCGGTCGCCTAGACCCAGCGCCTCGGCGCCACCCCGGGTGGCCATGGAAAAGATGGCGGCAGCCTCGACACCTTCATGGTCAGCCGCTAGAATCTGCATCTCCCGCCAGAGGGAGAGTTCCGGATTACTGGCCAGGCTGTCCGTGCCTAAAGCGGGCAGAATACCGTTGTCCAGATAGTGTTGCACCGGCGCTTTGCCCGTACCGAGAAACCGGTTGCTGCCCGGACAGAGGCAGACGTGAGCGCCCTGCCCTGCCAATATCCGGATTTCCTCGGGAGAGACATGAATGGCATGGATGCAAAGCGTTCGGGCATCAAGCAAACCAAGATCGTGTAAATAGTGAACAGAGCCCCCTTTTCCTTTTGCGACAAAGGAGCCATCCCAGAATCCCCGCTGCCGGACAAAATCCACCAACTCGCCCCTGCCCTGCCCCAGCATCTCGGCCTCGGCCGCAGGTTCGGCGGTGTGAATCGGAAAAATATGGTCAAGCGAAGCGGCTCGCACTTTTACCTGCTGGAGCAACCGGGCATGGGTTGAATACGGGGCGTGCCCGGAACACAGGGTCTCGGCAGATTCCTGTTGCAAACGGGCGATATTTTTTTCCAAGGTGTGCTCGGCCAAGCCGAGATACTCTTTGAAAGGGAAAAGCAGCCCCGGAAAAGAATCAACGAGGTTGCGGCCGATCAGGGTGTTACCGATATCAGCGAGCACACTCACCCCGCTCCGGTACTGCGCTCTTGCCACCTCTAGAGCCGCTCGCTCGGCGAGTTCGCCCGTGGCACCCAGAGTATCTCGCAGTTGCAGTAATTGATTGATCCAATCAGTGAAACAGCCCCTGAAAGGTACGGTGGCAAGCACCGCCAGATGGGATAATTCGAGATGAATATGGCCGTTGATCAGCGCCGGTGTCAGCACAGCTGCCGGATGAGGAATCGTTTCAGCCCCTGGATATTGCCGTTGCAGGTTCTGCAGGCCATCAACCGCGACTATCTTGTCACCGGAGCAGGCGACTCCGCCATCCGTAATGATTGGGCGGCAAACCGGCACAACCCAAGGGGCGGAGTGGATACGAATCGAAGCAGAGCCCATCAGACAGGGGTATAATCCATCAGACGCTGCTGCGGTTGATAACCGGCATCGCGTACCAGCCGCCTGATTTCTGCCTCTGAGAGACGGAAATGGACCCCGGCAGCGGCCACGACATTTTCCTCAATCATGGTGGAACCGAAATCGTTGGCACCGAAAAACAGGGAGAGTTGGGCAATTTTGGGTCCCTGGGTGACCCAGGAAGCCTGGATATTCTCGAAATTATCGAGAAAGATCCGGCTGAGCGCCAGGATGCGCAGATAGCTGACCGCAGTGGTTTTCTCTATTTTCCGCACGGCGGCGAGCGGAGTGTGGTCAGGCTGAAACGGCCAGGGGATAAAAGCAGTGAAGCCGCCGGTCCGATCCTGGAGATCGCGTAACCGCTGCAGATGTTCCAAGCGCTCTTCGATCGTTTCGATATGACCAAACATCATGGTAGCCGTGGTCCGCAGGCCCAGATGATGCGCCTCTTCCATGACGTTGATCCATTGATCGGCGCTGCATTTTTTCGGGGCCAGCTCACCACGCACCCGATTGCTGAGAATTTCCGCCCCCCCACCGGGAATAGAATCAAGGCCGGCGGCGATCAACCGTTGGAGGACCGTGGGAATCGACAGACCGGACAACTGGGAAAAATGGAAAATCTCAGGCGGTGAGAATCCGTGGATATGAATACCGGTTGCTTTCATAAACCGGAGCATATCCTCGTAAAATTCAAGCGATTTATCGGGGTGCAATCCGCCTTGCAGGAGAATCTGGGTGCCGCCGAGGGCCTGGGTTTCCGTTATTTTCTCGGCAAGCTCTGCCCGCGAGAGCATCTGGCCGTTCGCGTCTTCAGGCGCCTTGAAGAACGCACAAAATTTACAGGCAGAAATACAGATATCGGTATAATTAATGTTGCGATCAATGACATAGGTTACCACCGGTTCGGGATGCAGCCGCAGCCGTACCGCATTGGCAAGAAATCCCAATTGGTGCAGGCTCGCCTCCCGTTCCAACTGGAGAAACTCCTGGCCGTCAATCCGCCTTCCTTGCTCTATTTTGGCAACGATCCCTTGCATAGCCGTCAGAAAGTTGCCAGGACATTGTAAAGGGTGTCTCGCTGTACCGGCTGGCGCCCGGCCTCTTGGATCAGCCGGATCAAGGTCTTGTGCCCCAGTGCCTGTTCCGTTTCCGCCCCAGCCATATGGGTGATCACCTCTTCCTTGACCGTGCCATCCATATCATCGGCACCAAAAGCCAAGGCTACCTGGGCTATCTTGGGGCCGACCATCACCCAGTACGCCTTGATATGGGGAAAGTTATCCAACATCAATCGGCTGACAGCGATGTTTTTGAGATCATTGATCCCGGTTGTATTGGAGTGTTCCGCCATCTCTGTGTTTTTCGGATGAAAAGCCAAGGGGATAAAGGCCAGGAAACCATTGGTGACATCCTGGGTGCGGCGCAGGGCATCCAGATGCTCCAAACGCTCGTCCATGGTCTCGATATGACCGTAGAGCATGGTGGCATTGGTCCGCAATCCCTGACCATGCGCAATTCGCGCCACCTCAAGCCAACCCTCGCCGGACAATTTATCTTTGCAGGTGATTTGTCGGATGCGCGGGCTGAAGACTTCAGCACCGCCACCGGGAATCGATCCCAGGCCAGCGGCCATCAGGGCTTGCAGGGTATCCTCGACCGATTTTTCAGCAAGTTGGGCGAGGTGGTGGATTTCCACACAGGTGAAGGCCTGGATGTGCACCTCGGGCCGGACCTCTTTGATACCGCGGAGGAGATCGAGATAGTAGGAAAACGGCAGATCGGGATGAATACCGCCGACCATGTGGATTTCACTGATCGGTTCATCGAGGCGTTCTCTGACCTTGGCCTTGACCTCCTCGACACTCATCTCATAGGCCAACTCATGCCCCTTCTTCTTGCCGAAGGCACAAAATTTACACAGATTCGTGCAGATATTGGAATAATTGATGTGCTGGTTGTAGATGAAAAAGGCCTGGTTGCCATTCTTGCGTTCCCGGACAATATTGGCCAGATAACCGAGGGCCAGAATGTTGGGATGCTCGTAGAGTTGCCGACCATCATCCAGGGTGAGACGTTCCCCAACACGGACCTTTGTTAAAATCCGGCCGAGACCGGCTTGCTCGATATATGCATCCATAATGATTTGTAACGCTTCTCCAGGGGTAAAAAAAGAAGCCCCTTGGAGCAAGGGGCTTTTGTCTCTAGAAACGATGAGGGGGGTTAATCGAGGAAAAAACGAAGTTTTTCCCTGCGACTGGAGTGCCGCAACCGGTTCAGCGCCTTTTTCTCAATCTGACGAATACGCTCACGGGAGACATTGAACCGCTTGCCGATTTCCTCCAGGGTATATTCGGCTTTTTCGCCGATCCCGAAACGCAACCGGATGATTTTCTCCTCGCGATCCGTCAAGGTTGACAACACTTCGGTGACCCGATGAGCCAACTCCCGGTTCTGCACCGCATCATAGGGCGATTCCGACTCAGAATTTTCAAGAAAATCGCCCAAGGTGGAATCATCATCGCCCACCGGGGTTTCCAGGGAAATAGGCTCACGGGACGCTTCAAGGATTGCCAGGATCTTATCCATCGGCAGATCGGTCATTTTCGAGATTTCTACCGGAGTCGGTTCACGTCCCAATTCCTTGAGCAAGGAATAAAAGGCCTTGAAAAACTGACTGCGCAACTCAAGAAAATGGACCGGCAAACGAATAGTCCGGGTTTTATCGAGAATAGCCCTGGTGATGGCCTGCCTGATCCACCAGGAGGCATAGGTGGAAAATTTATTGCCTTTTTTATAATCGAACCGAAAAACGGCTCGCATCAGACCCAGGTTTCCTTCCTGAATCAAATCGGCCAAGGTCAAGCCCTGATGCATATATCGTTTGGCGATGGAAACCACAAGCCGGAGATTGGCCCGTATCATCGCATCTTTGGCAAACTCGACAGATCGGTTGTACGCCTCGATCTTGGTGTTCAGTTCAAACAGTTCTCTTTTTTCCTGATAATTGCGATAGGCCATGCTCACGCAATGTTTCATGTAATTGAGCTGCTGTTTTTTAGGCTTGAGGGTGGGATCCCTCCGCTGCCAAAGATCGATACGATCGACCAACATCTTGATCTCAGTGGTTCCTGAAGTATCCTGACGAATCGCCTCGATAATCGAATCGAATCCTTCTCGGATCGTCTTAGAGTACTTGGCCTCTTCGTCTGGAGTGAGGAGATCGAATTGCCCCATTTCCCTAAGATAGGTAGTGGTGGTTTCTTCTGACTCGTGCTCCTCACTGTCCGGTAAGGAGTCGGAGGCATTGTCGTCCTCGCCATCTTTCCTTCCCGTCCATTCTTCGCCAGAGAGGGTCTTTCTTTTCCCCGACTCTTCCTGGGTGACAATTTCTATATTGTTTTCCCCTAGGAAATCGAAGAGTTCTTCAATAGCTCCCGGATCCTTAACCTGTTCTGGAAGCAATTCGTTAAGATGCTGAAAGGTTATACAGCCCTCATCTTTCCCGGCCTCAAGAAGGTCATTTTTTATACCAGCTAGCACCTGCCTTCTCCTTTAAAACTGTATTATCACACATAAAGTGATTTTAGACGCAAAAAGAATATTATAGTATAATCTTATAGTTGAAAAAAGCAATCACAGAGTGTTTTCCCTACGAAAAAAGCGTATATAAAGAGGAAGAACATCTGAAATACTTCAAACAAAAAAGTTCGCTACTATTACCGCAGAAGGGGTAAGAATGAACATTGATACATCGGTAAACATTCTCCATGAAAGGTCAAGCGGAATTCTGCTTCCCATTTTTTCCCTTCCGGGGCCGTTCGGAATCGGCGATATCGGCCTGCCAGCCAGGCAGTTCATTGATTTTTTAAAACAAAGTGGCCAAGGCTACTGGCAGATTCTTCCGTCCGGGCCCACCAGTCGGATTTTTGGCGACTCTCCCTACATGAGTTATTCAGCCTTTGCCGGCAGCCCCCTGTTGATCAGCTTGGATCTTTTGATAGAACAAAATCTGGTCGAGCAAAAGGAGATAGACACTCCTTGTTTTTCAGATCACACGGTCAACTATCAGCAAGTGAGCGATTACAAGAAGAATATTCTGCTGCTCGCCTGGGAACGATTCCAAAGCAATAAACTCTACAAAAACACCCTCAAAGACTTTATCCGCTCACAATCTTGGGTCACCGACTACGGGCTTTTCCTGGCGCTCAAAGATAAATTTCCGGGACAACCCTGGTATCAATGGCCCCTGCCCTTACGTCATCGCCTGCCCGATGCTCTGAAGCAGGCGACCTTGGAACTCATCGACACCATTGCGTATTTCATCTTTGAACAGTATCTTTTTTTCAGCCAGTGGCAGCAGCTTCGAGCCTACGCCAACGAATCCGGAATACGGATCATCGGCGACCTGCCGATTTACGTGGCCCTTGATGGTGTCGATGTCTGGGCCAATCAGCAACTCTTCCAACTCGATACAGTGAGTTGCGAACCAACGCATGTAGCTGGAGTACCCCCGGATTATTTCAGCGCCACCGGCCAGCGTTGGGGTAATCCGCTCTACCGTTGGAATACTAAGGATCCGATGGAAAAAAACCGCCTGTGGGACTGGTGGGAACAACGACTCAGTGTCAATTTTGGATTTGTCGACACCCTGCGAATCGATCATTTCCGTGGTTTTGAATCCTACTGGGCTATCCCCGCCGATGAAGAGACAGCTTTGAACGGGCAATGGCAGGCAGGTCCAGGGCTAGCGTTTTTCAAGGAAATGGAAAGACGGTTCGGCGGCATGAGTATTATTGCCGAAGACCTGGGCGATATCACCCCAGAGGTTGAAGCACTCCGCCGTGCACTTGGATACCCCGGCATGAAAATTCTGCTGTTCGCTTTTGATGGCACGAAAGAAAACATCTATCTTCCTTATAATTCTGAAAAAAATAGCATCATTTATACTGGCACGCATGACAATGACACTGCTGTGGGCTGGTATCTCAGCCCAGAAGTCTCCCCGGACAGCAAGAGACAAGCCAAATGTTTCGCTAATCGACAGGATGACCATGCCGGCTCCTTCCACCAGGACTTGATCTATCTCGCCCTGTCATCAGCTCCGAACCTGGCCATCCTGCCCATGCAAGATATCCTTGGTTTTGGCAATGACTGCCGTATGAATACACCAGGAACCACCGACAACAACTGGCAGTGGCGCTGCGGCGGAGATTTCCTCAACGATGGCGTCGCGACCTGGCTCCATGATCTCACCCGTTTGTTCGGCCGGATTCCCAGTTAAACCCAACCTGGTCGACAGGATGGCCAGCCACCGGCGCTTGGGGCGGTGACGGACAAAAACGATCTTTATCTTCTGCTCTTTCTTGGTCTCGACAACCACGCTGGCGAGAATCTGCGCCTTGCCGGGACGCTTCTTCAGTTTGCTCAACAAACGACCCAAGGGCAGCCATTGCTTCTGGTGAGGAGTAAACTACTTTGGGCATGTCCTTGCCCATGCAAATCACCAGCAGATGCTTACCCAGTGTGGCCAGAATCGAGGGGAAAGCAAACCAACTGTCCATCAGGAGGCAGTTGGCCCGGATTCCGCGGACCAGTACCCTTTCCACCGTGGATTCCAGATGGTTCATGGATTTACCCATGGCCTCCCTCCTACGCGTGTACCCACAACAGCGGTGGTTGACGATACCCCGGGAGAAGTTGATTGCGCCGAATGGCAAGGCAAATATGGAGGTAAACACTGCAAGTTGTGTTACCCCTCGCAGCTTGCGAATTCCGCTACCACCCAGCAGCGTGCCGACTTTACAATCTTCAAGAAGGGAGGAAATCCGGCTATGCAGTCGTTTTGCCTCTTGTTGCTCCTGGCAATATTGGCCACGATCCATTCGAGCTTTTCCTCTCGATATCACTATATATTTCTCAAATCCAATCTATCAGAAAGTGAAAGGCTTTTCATGTTGACATTGAACCATTTCAACTGGTTGCCCATATTGAAGAGTTCCGCAAGGTCAAATCGGGAATTTGAGCCTTTAGGAAACAGGAAAGTCTTGACTGGAGCATTGAGGTTTTGTAGGCAATAAGCAGTGTCGGCATAATTTCGAGCGCTAGCTGGTTGGGACAGACCACCTGCCAAGTAACTGCAAGCTGAAGTCCATTGTTGTGACCGCCACCTTCAATCTGAATCGGTAAAGATTTCCTGACCGTCGCTTGAGATGCCCCTGACTCCCATGCCAGACCAAATGGCAGTATTTCAGAACAGGTCTTTGCAACAATGAAAATTCCATTCCGTAATCTGCACGCCCTCTTTCCCTTCCTGCGCTGGTGGCCGACGGTTAATCGACACACCCTGCGCGACGATCTTTTGGCCGGGGCGACAGGTGCGCTGGTGGTGTTGCCGCAGGGCGTGGCTTTTGCCACCATTGCGGGATTGCCACCGGAATACGGCTTGTATGCCGCCATGGTGCCGACCGTGATTGCCGCCTTGTTCGGTTCCAGTTGGCACTTGGTTTCCGGGCCGACCACGGCGATATCAGTGGCGCTTTTTGCGGTGTTATCTCAGCATTATGAACCCGGTTCGGCTCAATATATCAGCATGGTGCTGACCCTGACTTTTCTGGCCGGGGTCTTCCAGACGGCACTGGGGTTGGCGCGCATGGGCGCCTTGGTCAATTTTATCTCGCACAGTGTGGTCATCGGCTTTACCGCAGGCGCCGCCTTGCTCATCGCGGCCAGCCAGATCCGCAATTTTTTTGGCATCGAGATCGTTCGCGGCGCGCCGTTATACGAAATTCTCCACCAACTATTCCTGCAAATCGGTACTATCCGTTGGCCTGTGCTCTGCATCAGCCTGGTTACCCTGGCCACCGGGATAGTGATCAAGCGCTGTTGCCCCAAAATTCCTTTTATGGTCGCCGCCATGGTCGTTGGCAGCGTGGCAGCGAGCCTGCTGAATTTCTGGATGGGCGCGGCCACCACCGGGATTCGCACCGTGGGCGCCTTGCCGGCCCATTTGCCGCCACTGTCGCACCCCGACCTTTCGCTGGCAACCCTGCGGCTCGCTTTTGGCCCGGCACTGGTCATCACCATGCTGGGATTGACCGAGGCCGTGGCCATCGCTCGCGCCATCGCCGTGCGCTCCGAGCAATACATTGACGGCAACCAAGAGTTCATCGGCCAGGGTCTGGCCAATATCATTGGCAGTTTTTTCTCCGGTTATGCCTCGTCCGGCTCCTTCAATCGCAGCGGGGTGAATTTCGAGGCAGGCGCCAAAACACCGCTCGCGTCAGTTTTTGCCTCATTTCTGTTACTGCTGTTGCTGCTGCTGGTCGGACATTTGGCCGCCTATTTGCCGAATGCCGCCATGGCTGGAATTCTGTTTTTAGTGGCCTGGGGACTCATTGATTTCCATCATATCCGCCACATCTTGCAGACCAGCAAAGCTGAGGCGGTCATTTTGTTCTGTACCTTCAGCGGCACCCTGATCAATATCGAATCCGGCATTTTTAGCGGCGTGTTCCTGTCGCTGGTGATCTATCTGTACCGTGCCTCAAAACCGGATATCATGCCAATGGTGCCGGCTAATGAAGCGGGTGCCTATCATTTTGTGCTCGTCCATAGTGAACCCGAATGTCCACAATTGAAGATAGTGCGGATCAACGGCCCGGTCTTTTTCGGTTCAGCCAGTCATGTGCAGCAGGCCCTTCGCCACATTGATGCCGAAAACCCTCAATGCAAATCCGTGTTGATTGCCGCCGCTAGTTTCAATTATATCGATATTGCAGGGGCAGAGGCCTTGGCCTTGGAGTCGCGCCGCCGTCGCCGCCAGGGTGGCGGGTTGTATTTCTATCGCCTGAAGGAATCTATTTATGAATTTCTGCGCCAGGGCGACTATCTCAAGGATTTTGGCGAAGACGCCTTTTTCCCGGTCATGACCCATGTCGCCAGCGCCCTTTATTGGAAACTGAATCCGGACATTTGTCGCACCTGCAAGGTGCGCATTTTTGAAGAGTGCCAACGTGGTGTCTTGCCCGACGGTCTTCGCCGTCAGCGCATTATGCTAGCGACCGACGGCAGCGCTTTCAGTCACGCACCAGAGGAAGTCGCCATAGCCCTAGCTAAGAATTTTGGTGTCAAATTGGATCTGATGACCAGTGTTGAATCGTCGAGGGGAGATGAAATCGCCACGGCACGTTTGGCACAGGCCAACAGTAAGGCGGAGGCTGTAGGAGTGGAATGCGAGACCTGGGTCAGTTATGGCAAGGACCCGGTTGAACAGGTGGTGGCCACCGCTCAAAAGGCCCACACCAATATTCTTATCATCGGTCGTCGCCCTTTGCGCGGCGACATGAAGGAACGACTGGTCGGCGACATTGCCGAACAGATTTTGATAGGATCTCCTTGTCACGTCCTGGTGGTAAATTGGCAGGTCAAGCCTTGGCAAAAGCATATTCTAGTTGCCGTCGATGACAGCCAGATCAGCGAAACCGTTATCGAAGTCGCTATCCAGATCGCCAAGACTTCAAAACTGCCAGTGACCGTGCTCGCTGGCGTCGCCACCGAATCCCAACGCGACAAGGCCGAGAAGGATGTGGCCCATAAACTGGATCTACTCAAGGCGGAGGGGATTGAAGGCAATGCTCTTGTCGTGATCGGCAAGACTCCGGACCGCGCCATCATCGACACAGTTGGGGAAATCGGCGCTGATCTGGTCATTATTGGCAATGATCAGCGCAAGGGCTTGCCTCGCAAAATAGCCGGTCAAACCACGGACCGCGTGGTAGTCGGCCTATCCTGTGCCGTTCTGGTGGTCAAGCGCGCCCCTGAGCCAAATTCATTAATAGCCGCGGTGCGTCAGCAGGCCTAGCGCCGCTTGGAGGGGTAACACCAACATTCTCATTCAACCTGACAAACCATCTCAAAGTTCCAGTATGGTGGAACTTCTATTGGCATCCCATCTGCTGAGCGTACAAAAAATCCATTTCGTGAGCTGACCCCAGCAAGTGAGATCAAAGTGTCCCCGGACTGTGACTCTGAGCGGTCCACGTGATGGGAGGCTTCTTTATTCTTCTGGAACCGTCAAACTTTTGTTGTCCCCCGGCAAAGCCGGGGGTTTACCTAACGAAAATTATCGCGGAAAGTGCAATTTGGAGCCGGATCAAGGATTCCCATCAAAGCCACTGCCGGATCGCCGCGAAAATCCCTGCCGAGTTTATCTATTTCATCAATCATAACCAGAGGGTTGCGCACACCGGTTCGTCGCAAGGCCTGAATAGTCCTTCCCGGCATAGCCCCTATATAGATGCGTCGTTGTCCTCGCAGTTCCGCCTCATCCGAAAAAAGGTGACCGCAGAACTGATGACGCTTGTGTTGAAAAATCCGCTAAATATTGAGAAGGTCTTTGGCTAGGAGTATGTCGGAATCCCTGGAGTTCCTCTGGGGTGACGAGTTATGGGAACACCCCTTGCCCCACCCCTAAAAAAAAAATCAAAAAAGGTCATATACGACCAACGATCAAATTTGACCATTTCCCCCTGGGTTCTTTCCGATGGCACTGCAAAAGTTCACCTGGATAATTTCGCTTAAAATCAGCAAGATGATTGATAAACGCCCAGCATCACAAACCGGCGCATAGATTGCTTTAGAAACAGTACTCAAAGGGTTTGTACCCATTCTCGTCATGCTCGCTCTGCACCATAAGGAAGCGCAAAAAGGGGTAATCCATTCCTTTTCTGCCTAAAAAAGAGCAGGGTCGCGCACCATGCCATTCACCACAACAAAAGGAAGCCTATGAACAAAAACAATTCGGTGGTAGCCATCTACCCCACGCACACCGCAGCCGAAGCGGCGATCAAGGAACTGCAGCAATCAGGATTCGACATGAAGAAATTGTCGATTGTCGGTCGCGACTACCACACTGACGAGCAGGTGGTCGGCTACTATAATACCGGCGACCGCATGAAATCCTGGGGAAAGACAGGCGCCTTTTGGGGCGGACTGTGGGGATTCCTCTTTGGTTCCGCCTTTTTTTGGGTTCCCGGCTTAGGACCGCTCCTGGTGGCGGGGCCACTGGTCGGCTGGATGGTCGGGGCCCTGGAAGGCGCTGTCATTGCAGGCGGTTTGAGTGCGGTGGGTGCCGGCCTGTACAGCCTGAGCATCCCCAAAGACAGCATCGTCCAATACGAAACAGCGCTCAAGACCGGTAAATTTGTGCTCATTGCCCACGGCTCCATGGAAGACACCATCCATGCCAAAGAAATCCTCAATCGCACCGATCCGGAGACCTTGGAGCATCATCAGTGAACGCGTCTGCAGGGCGGAGGCGTGGTGACGAGAGCGTCACCAAACGAGCCCATGCAATTTTTATTGATCAAAACAACATGCAGCGTTTAGGAGATAACCCATGGAAGATATTCGACGAATTCTAGTGGTGAGCAGGGATACCAAATACTGCAGAACAGCGGTTCATTATGGTGTTTCTCTTGCCAGGAAATATGGAGCGGAATTGTATGTGATCCATGTGGTTCACGATCCTTTCAGCCTTGAGGGCTGGAATTTGCCCATCCCGTCTCTGGAGCAAGACTATCAACGACTGCTCCGGACAACCAGAGAGGACTTGGCCGCAACGATAGCCCTGGAAACCAGGAACGGGATAACCGTGACCGAATGGGTCAGGGAAGGAAATCCTACAACAGAAATCTTCCGCGTGGTCAAAGAGGAACATATCGACCTCATTATTCTGCTGGCGCATGAAGAAGGACACCTGGAACATTTCCTCTTTGGCCGCAGCAATGCGGAGATTATTCGGAAAATGCCCTGCTCTGTCCTTATGGTAAAAAAAGAACCAGGCGCAACCAAGGTTGTCGACTTGAAGAGTTGAGCGGTTCGCAACAACCAGGAGAGAGACCATGAGCAGCCAAACCCGCGTCAGCCACCCGATCTACAATCTTCTCCCCACCGAAATCGAGGGGTTCGACAGTCTCGCTGAGCTTGCCCTGGACATGCACTGGTCATGGGATCATGGCACCGACGAAGTGTGGCGGCAGTTGGATCCCAAACTGTGGGAAATCACCCATAACCCCTGGGTGGTTTTACAGACGGTCTCGCGTGACCGGATCGAGCGCGTTTTGGCCGATCCCGTTTTCCGCAAGGGTGTTGACAGTCGGTTACAGCGCAGGCGGCAGTCGGTTACCACGCCCGCCTGGTTTCAGCAGCAGCATGCGCAGACGGCGTTGACCTCTGTCGCCTATTTCAGCATGGAATTCATGTTGAGCGATGCCTTACCCATCTACTCAGGCGGCCTCGGCAATGTCGCCGGCGATCAACTCAAAGCGGCCAGCGATCTGGGCGTACCGGTGATCGGGGTGGGCCTGCTCTACCAGCAGGGCTATTTTCGTCAGGTGATAGACAAGGACGGTGCGCAACAGGCCCTTTTCCCTTATAACGATCCCGGACAATTGCCGATTACGCCGCTCCGCCATGCAAACGGCGAGTGGCTGCGGCTGGAGATCGCTTTGCCGGGCTACTCGGTCTGGCTGCGTGCCTGGCAGGCCCAGGTCGGTCGGGTCAAACTGTATCTGCTCGACAGCAATGACGCCGCGAATTTCCCTGAGCATCGCGGTATTACCAGCGAGTTGTACGGCGGCGGGCCAGAGTTGCGTCTCAAACAGGAAATGCTGTTGGGGATCGGCGGATGGCGACTGCTGACCGCACTCGGCATCCAACCGGAAATCTGCCACCTCAATGAAGGACATGCCGCCTTTGCCGTATTGGAGTGGGCCTCCAGTTTCATGCAGACCACGGCGCAGCCCTTTGATGTTGCCTTGGCCGCCACCCGCGCGGGCAACCTCTTTACCACCCACACTGCGGTGGCCGCGGGCTGTGATCGTTTTACTCCGGCGCTCATCGAACAATACCTCGGAACCTATGCCCAGCAGCGACTCGGCCTGACCGTCCATGATCTCTTGGCATTGGGCCGCCAAAATCCCCACGACGCCTCCGAGCCTTTCAACATGGCCTACCTGGCAATCCGGGGCAGCGGAGCAGTCAATGGCGTCAGCCGCCTGCACGGGCAGGTCAGCCGGTGCATGTTTGCGCCTCTTTTTCCCCGCTGGCCGCAGGAGGAGATCCCGGTCGGATACGTCACCAACGGGGTCCACATGCCGACCTGGGACTCGGCCCCGGCTGATGATCTTTGGACAAATTCCTGTGGCAAAGACCGCTGGCGTGGAACTCCGGATACCCTTGAGCAGGATATCCGGTGTGTCTCGGATGTCGATCTCTGGAAATTCCGCATTGACGCCAGCAAATCACTGGTTGCCTATGCCCGCGAGCGGTTGTCCCTGCAGCTGGCAGCCGCCGGGGCCTCGCCCAAGGCAATTGACCGCGCCAATCATCTCTTTGATCCCAACGTCTTGACTCTGGGCTTTGCGCGGCGCTTTGCCACCTACAAACGGCCGAACCTGCTGCTGCACGACCCGGAACGACTGCTGCGTCTGCTTACCCATGCCCAGCGCCCGGTGCAGCTCATCCTGGCGGGCAAGGCCCATCCGGCGGACCAGGAGGGGCAGGCGCTGATTCAGGAATGGATGCATTTCATCCGCCGTCCCGAAACCCGTCTCCATGTGATCTTCCTCAGTGACTATGACATGCATTTGACCAAGCATCTGGTGCAGGGCGTGGATGTCTGGATCAACACCCCACGACGCCCCTGGGAGGCCTGCGGCACCAGCGGCATGAAGGTGCTGGTCAACGGCGGCATCAACCTTTCAGTGCTGGATGGCTGGTGGGCCGAGGCCTATGCCCCGGATTTGGGCTGGGCACTGGGAGATGGTCAGGAGCATAATGATGATCCGGACTGGGATGCCAAGGAAGCCGGGATGCTCTACGACCTGCTCGAGCGTGAGGTGGTGCCGGAATTCTATTGCCGCGACCCGCAGGGCGTTCCCACGGCCTGGGTGGCACGGATGCGAGAAAGCATGTCGCGGTTAACCCCCCACTTTTCCGCCACCCGCACGGTGCGTGAATACACCGAACAACACTACCTCCCGGCTGCTGCCGCCTACCGTTTACGCAATGCCGATAACGGCACCATCGGCAGACAGATCGTTGATTGGCAGCACACCCTGGAGCAGAAATGGGAGACCCTTCGCTTCGGTGAAGTGAAAATGGAGACCCAAGGCGAGTTGCATGTGTTTGAGATCCAGGTCTATCTCAACGACCTTGACCCGGATGCGGTGCAGGTGGAGTTGTATGCCGATGGCATCGACGATCCTGTTCCGCTACGGCAGGAGATGCAGCGAGAACGCCCGCTGGTGGGTGCTTCGGGCGGTTATGTCTACCGCGCGGCGGTGTCTGCGACCCGCACACCATCCGACTATACAGCCCGGGTAATACCGCGCTGCGAAACGGTTGCGGTTCCGCTGGAAACCGCGCACATTCTTTGGCAACGCTCTTAATACGATCGTGGCCGCAACTGATACAGAATCAACAAGGAGACTCGTTATATGAACATGAACGCAGGATTATGGATTGATCATCGCAAAGCAGTGATCGTGCTCATCACCCCTCGAGGGGAAGAGACGATGGAAATCAAATCCAATATTGAAAAACACCCGGGGCGCAGTGAAGGGGGCCGCTCGACGACTCCCTATGAGGCCCAATTGGTCAAGGCTGATGATAGCCGGGAGCGCAAGCTGACCGGCCAGCTCGACCAGTATTATGCGGAAGTGACCGCGGCCCTGCGCGGCGTCGAATCCATCCTCATCTTTGGTCCCGGTGAGGCCAAGGGTGAGCTCAAACAGCATCTTGATCGGGCCAAACTCGGGGGCACTGGTATCGTTGTCGAGACCACCGACAAAATGACCGATCGGCAAATCGCAGCAAAAGTACGCGATTATTTTAAAGAATAGGCGACAGAACGAGGCATCAATGGAAAAATCAAAGAACATTCCGGATGCCTCGTTAACCCCAGATCCGCTTCCCGGCGGCCAAAAGGCTCAACATGCCGTTCAACTCCTGGAAAAAGCGCGTGCTGATAGTGCTGCCGTGCTCAAGGATCTGGGGACACAAACAGAAGGACTGAGCGAGGCGGTTTACTCACCGCAGCGGTCGCCTTTGCGGTGTATTGGTATAGCTTGAAAGGGGGCAACACGGAAACAGCCCGCACCTCTGCCTTTACCGTCCTGGTTTTCGCCGAACTGCTGCGCGCCTTCGGGGGCCGGAGTGAAACCAAGCCGGTCTGGCGCATTTCCCTGCTCACCAACATCAACCTGGTCGCCGTGGTGGTCGTCTCCTTTGGCCTTCAGCTGTGGAGCCAACACAATGCCCTCTTTGCCCGTTTCCTCAAAACCTCGCCCCTGCCGCTCGCTGATTGCCTGCTGCTCCTGGCTCTCGGCGCTATCCCGCTGGTTCTGCTTGAGTTGGTCAAGGTGGTGCGCGCTGCCTGGTTCAAACGACACCCTGCTCAATAAATAAGAATATGAACACCAAGGCAACATCACTGATGACGTTCCCCTGTGTCCCGGGTACATAACAATCCTGACCCAGCCAAGAGGAACGCTGGATCCTCAGCGGTGCACCTGCAAGACGCCTGCCGCCAGGAGAGCGGCACCGCCTCCGCAGAAAAAAAAATGAATATTTGCGAGATGCAATGAAAACAAAGAAAATCCGGTGGGCTCTGATCTCAACCCTGGCCGCAACGCTTGTGCTCCTGGGCCTGTTCTTAGGATTGCATGTACAGCGGCTGGACAAGATGATCAAAGCAAAGTTCGAGGGCAAGCTCTGGTCACTGCCCGCGGAGGTTTATGCCCGCCCGCTCGAACTCTACCCCGGCCTTGCCCTTGACCCGCAGACGCTCGAAGCCGAGTTGGAACTGGCCGGCTACCGCCAAGACAGCCAGATTGCGGCTGCAGGCGCCTACCGGAAAAACGGCAACGCCCTTGACCTGATCACCCGCGATTTCCAATATCCCTCAGGACTGGAAAAATCCGAGCGGGTCACCATTTCTTGGACAAAAGGTACGATTCGGGACATCCTCCGCAGCGGGACCACCACCCCGGTTTCTCTCCTTAGAATCGACCCGGCCCGCATCGGCAGTTTTCATGCCCTGGAACATGAGGGCCGGATACTGCTCAGCCGGGCCGAACTGCCGGACCTGCTGGTCAAGACGCTTTTAGCCATCGAAGATCAGGATTTTTATAGCCACCACGGTATTGCCCCTCGCTCCATAGTCCGGGCCCTGTTTGCCAATATCCGCGCCGGCTCGACGGTTCAGGGCGCCAGCACCCTGACCCAGCAGCTGGCAAAAAACTTCTTTCTCTCCAAGGAACGGACCCTGGCGCGCAAGAGCAACGAAGCCATCATGGCCCTGCTCCTTGAGGCGCATTACCAAAAGGACGACATACTGGCCGCCTATGCCAACGAGATCTATATGGGACAGGATGGCGACCGGGCGGTGCACGGCTTCGGCCTGGCCAGTCGTTTTTATTTTCGCCGCGACCTCGCTGATCTCACCGTTGATCAGATCGCCCTGCTCGTCGGCATGATCAAGGGTCCCTCTGCCTACGATCCCCGCAAGAATCCCGAGGACTGCCTGAAAAGAAGAGCCGTGGTGCTTGCGGTCATGCGCGAAAAGGGTCTCATCGACGAGGTCGTGTTCGCACAGGCTCTGGCCGAGCCGCTCGACAAGGCCACTCAGATCATGAAGGGTTTCAACCGGTTTCCGGCCTTTCTCGATCTGGTCCGCCAGCAACTGGCCAAGGAATACCGGGAGGAGGACCTCAACGGCAAAGGTCTCAAAATTCTGACCACCCTTGACCCGCAGGTCCAATGGCAGGTGGAACGACACCTGGACCGGACCTTGAGCACCCTTGAACAGCGCGCCGGACGGCAGGAGTTGGAAGGGGCGGTGGTCATCACCAACCGGGAGAACGGTGAAATCCTGGCTTTGGCGGGTGGCCGTAAACCGTTTGCCGCCGGTTTCAACCGCGCCCTCAGCGCCAGACGCCCCATCGGTTCGCTGATGAAACCGGCGGTGTACCTGACCGCACTCGGTCAGGGCTACACCCTGGTGAGTCCCGTCGAGGACAAGGCGGTTACCCTTAAAGAACAGGGTGCCGAGACCTGGCGTCCGCAGAATTACGATCAGAAAGAGCATGGCCAGGTGCTGCTCTATCTGGCCCTGGCCCATAGCTACAATCTGGCGACCATCAATCTCGGCATGGAGATTGGAATCGACAAGGTTATCGCCACAGCCAAAAGCCTTGGCATGACCGGCAATGTTGAAGCCTTCCCCTCGTTCCTGCTGGGAACAGCCGAGATGACCCCTCTTGAGGTGAGCCAGATGTACCAGACCCTGGCCTCGGGCGGTTTTTTCCAGCCGCAGCGCTGTATCAGCAGCGTCATGGCAGCTGACCACACCCTGCTGAAGCGGTACGGGCTGTCGGTGGAGCAGCGCTTCCCCGCCGAGGACATCTTTCTTTTGAACACCGCGCTGCAGCATGTGGTCAGCGAGGGAACCGCTCAGGCCCTGAGCCGCTACATCCCGGCATCGCACACCCTGGCCGGTAAAACCGGCACCACCAACAACCTGCGCGACAGCTGGTTTGCCGGCTTCACAGGGGATCTGCTCGCCGTGGTCTGGATCGGTCGCGATGACAACAAGCCGGCCGGAGTGACCGGGGCGACAGGGGCCCTGCCGGTCTGGGGCGAAATCATGCGGGCCCTGCATCCCCAACCGCTGGAGCTGACCGAACCCTCTGGCATCCAATGGGTCAGGGTTAACCGGCAGGCATCGACGAGCCAGCCGGGCCAGGACAGCCAGTCCCTGCCCTTTATCGTCGGCACGGAACCGGAACCGGAACCGCTCCTGCCGTCCATCCAGGAGACCATCAAAGAGGAGACCCATGGAATTATTAATTCAATCCGCCGCTGGGTGGATTAACCACGCTCACCCAAGGAGACATCCTGCCATGATCCATCAACCTGTATCGCAGCGACGACCGCCTCTGTCCCTCCTGCTCCTGGTCCTGCTTCTCCTCTCGAGCTGCGCGGGCCCACAATCCACCCCGCGCCCTGGAACAGCGGTTCCGATGGAACGTCCGAAAACCTCGGTACCGATGGAGCGCCCGGAAACACCGGTGCCGGGAAAACCCTCAGCATCCTCCATACAGACCGGCCCCGCCCGCAGCCTCCATACCCAGGCCAATGCGGCCCTGGCCTCGGGCCATGCCGGTCAGGCCGAAATGCTTCTTGAGCGAGCTCTGCGCCTTGAACCGCGCAACGCCCTCTACTGGCATCTCCTTGCACAGAGCAAATACGCACAGGGCGATTTCGGGCAGGCGGTGCAGTTCTGCCGCAAATCAGAAAGTCTGGCAGGCAACAATACCCAGCTGAAGGAATACAACAAAAGTCTTCTCCAAAAGGCCAACAAAAAACTGGGAGACGCCAGCCAGGCCGAAAAGTCCAACCAATGAGAGCCGCCCTGCCCTTGAGCAGCAAGCCCCCATGACGGTCTGGCAAAAAATCTGACCGTGCCTTACCGCCCCCCCTTTTATTTAAATAAAGAAAACCTTGGTCTCCGGCCAAGGTCAGAGTTCATAGGCTTTGCCGCAGGAACGACTCATTGCTCTTACCGAGTTGAGTTGTCCCCGCAACACAACGGAAGGAGAAGCCAACTGCAGGCGCTAGCTGACTGTTTTTGCGTCGGTGCTTCGGCGAAAAGTGAAGCTAGCCGGCGATTTCGCTTGAAGAGGGAAACCGACGAAGGGCTACGGGCTCAGGTTGAAGGAGTGAAGAATAATTTCGAAATATTAAGGATGTAGACCTACCCTCCTTTGTGATGCAAATCGGGGAATGGCCGGGGGCGGAACTGGAAAAAGCTGGGATTGAGCTGGTGGTAGGGGCGAGACCGATCAACGCGATTAGCTAAGCGAAAACCGGTCCAAGGGACTTTGCAGTTTGCGGAGGTCCCGCGCCATGACATGGGTATACATTTCGGTGGTCTTGACATCGGCGTGGCCGAGGAGTTCCTGCAGCACCCGGATGTTCACCCCGTTTTCCAGCATATGG
>JBBRBT010000055.1:0-27532 GCA_038205495.1 Desulfobulbales bacterium | reverse complement strand
AATGGCGCATTTTAAAAGCACCACCATGGGCCATACCCTGATCATGGGCCGGAAGACCTGGGAATCCCTCGGTGCGCCTCTTCCCGGCCGTCGCAATATCATCGTTTCCGCTAATCCCTACTTTCAACCCCACCCGGCTTGCACTTCCGCCAGATCCTTACCCCAGGCGCTTGTTCTCTGTCAGGCGGCAGAGAAAGTATTTATAATCGGGGGTGAGCAGCTCTATCGCGCCGGTTTGCCGCTCGCCCAAACGTTGATTCTGACCATGATTGGTGAGAATTTTATCGGAGACGCCTTTTTTCCTGATTTCTCTGACCAGCCGTTTGTTTTGGTTGAGATGAGGGAGGTCGCAGCAGCCTTGCCGCTGACCATTCTGACCTACCACCGCACTGTTCTCTGCTCTTCTGACTGCAATACCCCATCGGGCTAACGGGCTTTTTCCGGCATCGGCACATGGGAATTCTATGCATTCCCTTTTCTTTTATGCTACAAAGAGGTCATGCGACGCTTTTACCTGCAACACGGCGCTATCTCCGCCGATCTTGTCGAAATTACCGGGGCCGAAGCGAGGCATATCACCTCAGTGCTTCGCCTGAAACCGGGGCAATCCGTCGAATTTTTCGACGGCAAGGGTGGCATTTTTTCCGCGGTGCTCAAAACTACCGAAAAATGTCGGGTGACCGCGACCATCACCTCGGTTCGGTTGGATTCCAGCCCCCCCCCCTTTCCCCTGACCATCGCCCAGTCGTTGCTCAAGGGGAAAAAAATGGATTTTCTTATCCAGAAGGCCACTGAACTCGGTGTGCACACCTTCCTGCCCCTTGTCTCAAAATATTGCGAAAACCATGGTGATCGTCAGCGTCAGGATGAGCGTTGGCAACGCATCATGATCGAGGCCTGCAAGCAGTGCCAACGGCCCTCACCGATGAACCTCCAACCGGTTACCCCATTGGAGGGTGCCGATTTTTCATCGTTTAGCCATCGTCTGGCCGCCTGGGAAGAGGAAAAATATGCTGCTCTGCCCATCAGTTTCGATATACCAGGCCCTGTCTGCCTCGTTCTTGGCCCGGAAGGCGGTCTGCATGCCGAGGATATGCGCGTCTTGCATCAATGGCAATTTACCACTTTTTCCCTAGGGTCCAGGATTCTGCGCGGAGAAACCGCCGCTCTGGCGGCGATGTCCATCATTCAATATCACACCGGCACCTTGCAACCTGCCGCCACGGCCGTTGCAGAGCGCATTGAAACAGACCTCTCCTAAGGATTAGGAATGCTGCCATTGGTTTCACGAGAGAGTAGACCTTTACCCTGCTCCATTTGTCCATGAGAGTGGTTATTCAACGTGTCAGCCAGGCCAGGGTTGAGGTGGATGGCCAAGTGACTGGCTCCATTGCCTTCGGCCTGGTCGTGTTCTTAGGTATTCACGGCGAAGATACCGCCAAAGATCTGGTCTGGTTGGTGGATAAGATTCAAAATTTGCGAATTTTCGAAGATGCACAGGGGCTGATGAACCGCTCTCTGCTCGATATTCACGGAGAATTGCTGGTCGTCTCGCAATTTACTCTTTACGGGGACTGCCGCAAAGGACGCCGCCCCTCGTGGACTGCGGCGGCTCCTCCGGAAAAGGCCCGGCAGCTGTATAATGATTTTATTGAGGCATGCCTGCAGCGCGGCATTCCAACCCAATCCGGAGTTTTTCAGGCCATGATGCAAGTCAGCTTGACAAATTCCGGTCCGGTGACCATCCTACTCGATTCACATAAAACTTTTTAATAACGGACTGCTATGACCTCTTTTACCCTTGGCTCAACCTATCACGGTTTTCGGCTTGAGCGCCGTGAAGACATCCCGGAAATCCATTCCACTGTTTTCCTTTTCAAACATACCACCTTGGGCTGTCAGGCCCTGGCCATCAAAAACCAGGATGTCAATAAAACTTTCTGTGTTTCCTTTATGACCGTTCCTGAAGACTCCACCGGCGTGGCCCATATTCTTGAGCATTCCGTGCTGATGGGTTCCAAAAAATATCCGGTGCGTGATGTCTTTGGCGAAATCAATAAAGGCGGGCTGATGACCTTTCTCAACGCCATGACCGGGGCGGATACAACCTGGTATCCCTTTGCCACCCGCAATCTCAAAGAATATTTCAACATCATGGATGTCTACTGTGATGTGGTCTTCCAACCCCTCCTGCTCGAATCAACCTTTGAACAAGAAGGCTGGCACTACCATCTTGAAAACATCGATGACCAGGTCCAGTTCAAAGGGGTTGTGCTCAATGAGATGAAAGGAGCCTTTTCCGATCCTATCCGGGCGCTTTTTCATCACATCTTTTGCGGGCTGATGCCTGGTTCAACCTATTCCCATGAATCCGGCGGCGATCCACGATCTATTCCCGACCTCACCCATGCGCAGTTTGTGGACTTTCACGCCACCCACTACCATCCCTCGAACAGCACCTTTTTCTTTTATGGCGATGCTCCGCTCGATCAGGAACTGGCCTTTATCCAGGAAAATTTTTTGGTGAAGTACCCGATACCGGTAGCCAAGGCTCTCATCAACGAGGGGACTGATGTTCAGCAACCTGTTTTTATAGAAGATACGTATCCGGTCCAGGCCGGCGGTTCCACCGAACAAAAGACCTTTATTGCGGTGAGTTCCGCAGTGGGTACGGTTGCTGACCGTAAACTCAATGCCGCATTTCAGATCATCGCCAACATTCTTTTTAACTCCGATGGCTCGCCTCTGAAAAAAGCTATTCTCAATTCGTATGTCTGCAAGGATTTCGGCGGATTGTTTCTTTCCAACTCCTGTCTAAAGACTCTGATGATCACCTATCTGATCGGATCGGATTCGGACAAACGCGAGCAATTTCTAGCGCTTTATAAAGCCACTCTGACCCGGATGGTGGATTCAAAACTCGATAGGGATCTCGTTCTCTCCGAATTGAACAAATATGAGTTTTCGGTACGTGAGGAAATGAACAAGGCCCAACGCGGGCTTGATCTGATCGGCAAAGCCCTTCCTGCCATGAAACATCAGATGCAGCCCTTCGATGCCCTGGAGATTGATGAATTGCTGGTCGAAATTCGCAAAGATGCATTGGAAAATGAGTATTTTGAGCAACTCATCCGTAGCTACCTCCTGGATAACCCGGCCACAGTAACGGTAACGCTTGCCCCGGATGCCTCAAAAGGTGCACAGATTCTGCAAGATGAGCAACAGCGCCTCGCGGATTTTTCCCGGTCTCTGGATGCTGCTGGCCGTCAGCATCTGGTTGCGCACACCCGTGAACTCCTGGAAATGCAGACTGCTCAGAATTCCCCTGAGGATCTGCGCCGACTGCCGCGTCTCTCCTTGGGCGATCTCGATACCAATCCGCCCTCTCATGTCGTCATGCCGTCCGCCCTGGCAGGAACACCCCTGCTGATCAGCAATCTCGAAACCAACGGCATCAGCTATCTTGATTTCGGTTTTGATTGTTCTTCGTTGCCAGCGGAACTGCTGCCCTACCTTGACCTGTTTGCCACAGTGCTCACCGAAATCGGCACAGCGGGAAAGGATTATATGCAGTTTGCCAAGGCGATCAATCTCTGCACCGGTGACTTTTCGCACTCCTTTCAAGTCTATGTGCAGGCGGGCGCCCGTGATGCGGTCCGCCCGATCCTCTGGTTGCATATCAAGGCACTTTCCAGCTATCTTGAACAGGCCGTCAACCTGTTGACCGAGGTGCTGACCTCGGTGGATTTTTCCGACCAACAGCACATTGAGGAGATCATTCATCGTGAATACGCTTGGGCCGAGCATTCGGTGCAGAGCGAAGGCTATTCCCTCGCCTCAACCCGGGTTTTTTCCCATCTCAGCAAGGCAGGCCAGTACAATGAATACGTGCATGGTATGCATGCCTATCTCCATCTGAAAAATCTGGCAGCCAACTACCCGGAACAAGAGGGGAAACTCTTTTCAGCCCTCCAGCAGATCCGTAACCTGGTCCTGCGCCGCCAGGGACTGATTGTCTCGATTACAGCGGAGGAGGGGGATATTCAGCGTTTTCAAGATGTCGGCGGAACTGTTATCAATAGTCTTCCTGACCTTCCGGTCGTGCCTGCTCACCTCGAAATGCCCGTTGGCCCTGCCACCCAGGCCTTTACCACCTCAGCGGAGATTGTATATAATGTGCAGGCCTGCACCCTTTTCTCCCAACCAGGGCTCTATAACGGATCTTTTGAGGTCCTCAGAACCTGGCTTTCCCGCGATTATCTCTGGAACACGGTGCGGCAGATGGGGGGAGCCTATGGCTGTTTTATCCAATTCAATCATCTGACCGGTAATTTTGGTATGGTCAGCTATCGGGATCCGCAGGTGATAAAGACCTTTGATGCCTACGAGGCCTTACCCACCGTGATCAGCGGCCTTGAATTATCCGAGGAGTCCCTGCAGCAACTGGTCATCGGCGCCTATAATTCCTGCTCCCCGCACCAGGGGCCAGCCTCAAGGGGTGCCACTGCCCGCAACGAGTACCTCTCCGGAATCACCTCTGCCTTCAAGCAGCAACGGATCGAGGAAATTCTGGCGACCACGGCCCCCGATCTCCGCAGGTTTGCTCCCTTCTTTCAACAACTGCAAACCACTCGATATCGGGCCACCATCGGCAGTCGGGAGAAAATCGAACAGGAGGCATCTCTTTTCGAAGACATTATTGAGGTATAATAGTTTGTTGCGTCGTCAACCGCCCTTCGGCGTCGCCAGCCTGTCCACCACCTTATTATAATACGTGCCCTCATCACCAAGCTGGATTGTCCTGCCCATGCGACATTCCAGCTTGGTTTTCAGGCAGGCAATTTTTTTTAATTGCTTCAATTTTTCCTGCTCGTCCTTGCAGTTTTCCAGTAACTGCTCAATACGGGTGATCCCTTTCTGCACCGCGACCTCTTCCGGTACATACCCAGCATTCTTCAGCAATCGATATCCCATCCGCAAATCAGCGGGCACATCGGCCATGTCATCCTGCGGCAGCGGCTTATCTTTCCAATGGCTCAGATCAAGAAGGGTCCCTTCGGTCATTGCCTGTTGGATTTTACGCTCTGCTATAGCCTGTACTATTGAAAACATAGTCTATCCCCTCTTTTTCTTGTGCTGTGGGCATGAGCCGCTACAATGTGAGTACTTAAACCTGATCAACGCAGCTATGCTGCTCCCCTTGTATCTTTAAAAGGAGATGTTCATGAAAAAAAGATGTCTGCTGGCCGTACCCATGATTTTTTTTAGTCTTTCTGCTGTGGTTCGAGCTGGTGATCTGCCTTGGGAAATGAAGCTCCCTTTCAAGCAAGCGACCATTCGCTACGAGCTTAAAGGCACCCAGCAGGGGACCGAAACCCTGTATGTCAAAGAGTTTGGAAAAATCAGGGCTAAGCATCATAAAGCATCCACCACGATGATGGGGATGACGAACAAATCTGAAACCATCGAGATCACCGATCCCGACTGGGTCACCACCTATAATGTAATCGAAAAATCCGGGGAGAAAATCACCAATCCCACCAAACTGTACATCGCTGAATATAACAAATTCAATGGTGAGGAAAAAAAGAATTTCGAAAAAAATTCCAAAGAACTTGGCGCCTCGATGATGGGAAAATTCGGCGGCACCATCAAACAAAACAGCGCCAAAATTTTGGGATATGATTGTGATGTCACCACCGTCAACGGCATGTCGACCGTCTACCTGATGCATGGCAGTGATATCCCTCTGCGCTCCGAAGTCTCTGTCATGGGCATGGCCAATTCGATCAATGCCATTGCGGTCGATACCAATGCGACAGTTCCAGATAGCGCCTTTATGTTTCCGGCAGGTATTACGGCCTCCTTCAACCAGGAGTCTGAAACCATAATAGCAGGAACCATCCAAAATATTATGGACACGCTGAAACGGCCTGATGGCGCAAAAGCCATGCAGCAAATGGGCTCACCCATGATGCCTGCTGGGGCCCTGCAATCACAAGGAATGGAGAACAGTGGGGGGATGGATAAGGAAGAGCAGCAGCAGATGATGAAAGAAATGGAAGAAGCCATGAAAAAGATGCAGCAAATGAAGCCGCAACAGTAGGCCGACAAAGCGCCCCCGGAAGGTATGACTCCTCCGGGGGCTTTTTTTTTATTGTTTTTGCAAAACAGTGTCGCGGTTGTACTCCGCATCGTTTTTTTCGGGATAATCGAGAATGTAGTGGAGGCCCCGTGATTCTTTTCGTTGACTGGCACTCTGGACGATCAGGTCAGCCACCACTGCCAGATTTCGTAATTCCACCAGGTCGGGAGTGAGGAGGTAGTCATAAAAGTGTTCTTTGATTTCCTTGAGCATCCAGCCCAACCGGGTTTGCATCAATTCCAGCCGCTTCTTTTTCCTAACAATACCGACATAATCCCACATCAGTTGCCGGACCTGATCCCAGTTGTGTTTGATCAGGATCGATTCATCCAGGAGCGCAGCGCCTCCGGTCCGCCACGAATCCACCTCCATGATTTGCTGTTTTCTGATTTCTGCTATATGTTCTTGCAGCCAATGGGCGCCCCGATGGGCAAAGACCACTGCTTCCAACAGTGAATTGCTCGCCAGGCGATTGGCCCCATGCAAGCCTGTACATGCGGTTTCGCCAAAGGCCAGAAGGTTGCGCATGGAAGTTTGCCCCCATTCGTCGACCAGGACACCACCGCACATATAATGCGCAGCGGGGACCACCGGGATGGGCTGGGTGGTGAGGTCAACGCCGTATTGCTTACAAGTCTTGTAGATGTTCGGGAATCGTTCCCTGAGGAAATCTGCTGGTTTGTGAGAAATGTCAAGAAAGACGCAATCCGCACCCGAGGCTTTCATTTCCGCATCGATACCTCTGGCCACCGCATCACGGGTGGCAAGATCTCCCCGCTCATCATATTGCTTCATAAAAGGCTGCCCCTGCTGATTGATCAGGGTCCCGCCTTCGCCGCGCACGGCCTCAGAGATGAGAAAGTTTTTTGCTTCCCTGTTAAAAAAGCAGGTGGGGTGAAACTGAATAAATTCCAGGTTGGCGACCTTGGCGCCAGCCCGATAGGCCATGGCCACGCCATCACCGGTGGCGATATCGGGATTGGTAGTGTAGAGATAGACCTTTCCGCACCCTCCCGTGCACAGCACTGTGACCCCGGCCTTGCGGGTTTCAACCTCACCCGTTAGCCGGTTGAGGACATATGCCCCCAGGCATCGGTCGCCATCGATCCGCTCTTTGCCGCTCGCCTTGGATTCCACCAACAGGTCGATGGCCAGATGATTCTCGAGAACCTCAATGTTAGGGCTAGCTGCGATTTGTTCCAGCAGGGCTCTTTCAATCTCCTTACCGGTCAGGTCAGAGGCGTGTGCCACTCTGCGTGCAGAATGCCCCCCCTCCATCCCAAGGTCGAACCCCTCTCCGTTCTTGCCTTTTTGAAAGCGAACCCCGAAATCTACCAACTCCCGAACCCGATCAGGCCCCTCGGTGGTGACAATCCGAACAATCTCTGTGTTGCAGAGTCCATCCCCGGACCGCAGGGTATCGGCTATGTGATCTTCGATGGAATCTTCCACCGAGAGCACGGCTGCAACCCCTCCCTGCGCCAGGTTGGTTGCCGAATCGGCCCTGTTCTTTTTTGTGATCAAGGTAACTTTAGAAAATTGGGCAACCTTCAGGGCAAAGGAGAGCCCCGAAACACCACTTCCGATTATGAGCACATCGCTATAATTTGTCATGTATGAGTTCCGAGTCGGCAATGTTTCACGTGAAACATTGGCAAAGTTATTTGGAAAGCAAGAGAACTGTTCTCTGACCAGAAAGAGTATAGTATACTCATCCGATGTTTCACCAACAAAGAGACCGGAGGAGAAAAATAGCTTTGGATACAAAAATTGTAGCGCTGGCCAACCAAAAAGGTGGGGTGGGCAAGACGACCACGGCCCTCAACCTTGCGGCAGTTCTTGCTGATAAAGGCAAAAAAGTTCTGTTGGTCGATTCAGATCCCCAGGGGAATGCCTCCAGCGGGGTGGGGGTTTTTAAAACCAATGAAGATAAAAATATTTACAGTTGTTATGTCGGCACTAAGGAAACGGTTGACTGTATCCTGCCCACCAGCTTAAAAAATCTTTTTATCTTGCCCGCCTCCATCGATCTTGTTGGGGTCGAGGTCGAACTCATTGCCCGGGAAAATCGTGAAAAGCGGTTGCGGACCGTCCTGCGATCCGTCAGAGGTCAGTTTCAGTATATTCTCATAGACTGCCCTCCTTCTCTTGGTCTTCTCACCATCAATAGCCTCACCGCCGCCGATTCAGTGCTGATTCCGATGCAGTGTGAATATTTTGCCCTGGAGGGACTCGCCCAGTTGGTGTCGACAATCCGGAAAGTGAAGAACAACCTCAATCGAGAGTTGTTCATCGAAGGATTGCTCCTGACGATGTACGATCGGAGGAATCGGTTGACCCATTCGGTGGCGAGCGAAATCCAGAATCACTTCGGCGAGCAGGTTTACCGCACGGTGATACCGCGTAACGTCCGCCTCAGCGAAAGTCCGAGCCACGGTCAGACCATCATCGAGTACGATGCCGCCTGTAGCGGCGCCAAGGCCTACAAGCAGCTAGGCAATGAATTTCTCAAACGAGCGACCGCGAGGGCGTAATTATGGCCAAAAATGTACTGGGGCGGGGCGTAGGCGCCCTGCTGCCTGAAGATGATCATGGCGAAGCAGATAAATTTTTCTTGTGTGATATCGACAAGATATCCCCTAATCCCAATCAGCCTCGCAGCTATTTTGATGCAGATAAACTACAACAGTTGGCGGATTCCATCGGTGAGAAGGGCGTTATTCAGCCGCTGCTCGTGGTCAGGGGTAATGGCAATCGGTATACGCTGATCGCCGGTGAACGCCGTCTCCGCGCCGCCCGAATGGCGGGTTGTGAGGAGGTGCCGGTGGTGGTGATGGAAAATGGCACTGACAACGAAAGCCTCGAGCTCGCTCTCATTGAAAATATTCAACGCCATGATCTCAATCCCATCGAAGAGGCCAACGCTTATTCGCGCTTAATGGATGAGTTTCATCTCACGCAGGAGGAGGTGGCGAGAAAAGTCGGGCGGCAGCGGTCGACCATCACCAATGTCATCAGGCTGCTCAATCTGCCGCAGACCCTGCAGGACGATGTTGCCCAAGGAATACTCAGCGAGGGACATGCGCGGGTTTTGTTGCGGATAAAAGATCAACCCCAGCAGTTGCAGGCGATCCGTGACAGGATTGTTGCTGAGGAATTATCAGTACGGGCAGCAGAGCGCCTCTGTAAGAAAAACCCGCAGGCCCCACCATCGCAGGCCAATGAAGCCACGCAATCCGTTTTGGGAGAAGAAGTTCCCAAGTCGTACTGTGCGGCCCTGGTCAATCAGCTGACGAATCAATTACACACCAAGGTCCGTATTCTCCAACAGGGCAAACGCGGCAAGCTAGAAATTGAGTATTATTCCACTGACGATCTCGAAAGGCTGGTCAGCCTTTTATCCCGATAGACTGAAAGTTCTGCATCTGCGGGGGATTGGGAACGGTACTAGGCTTGCCGCCAGTGGAAAGATGCCGGTACCTTCCTCCGCCCTCATCCCGAGAATAGGATCGCGGGACCGAAGGTGCCACCTCGCCCGGAGTACGGCCATGCGCAAAGATTGGCGAATACGAAAAACACCCTTTGTTTTTATTATCCTGTTCCTCATCCTGCTTCTTTCGGGGATCATGCTGGACGAGCCCTCGCGGGTACTTGAGCAGGCCAGGTCGCTCTGCCTAGAGTGTATAGGCATAGGTTGACTATGCAATATATCAGAAAGTGGGTGCAGGTCCTGTGGATATTCCTGACCAACGGATACTGGGGCTTCCCGTTCTCCGGTACTCTCTACCAGGGCCCACTGAAAGTGCTCTGTTCGCCGGGCCTCAACTGCTATTCCTGTCCGGCCGCAACGACCTTCTGCCCCATAGGCAGTCTGCAGCAACTCTTCGTGGGGATACGCCTCTCCCTGCAGGCGGGGCATCTGTACCTGGGGAGCTATGTGGTGGGCTGCATGGGCCTGCTCGGCACCCTGTGCGGCCGGATGATCTGCGGTTGGGCCTGCCCCTTTGGCCTGTTTCAGGAGATGCTGTATAGGATTCCAACGCCCAAATATGCGGTGCCGAAGGTGCTTAGGTGGGGAAAATACCTCTGTCTGTTGGTATTTGTCATCGTGCTGCCGCTGACGGTCCTGGACAGCTTTGGCATGGGGAAACCCTGGTTCTGCAAATATATCTGTCCGGCCGGTACCCTGGAAGCGGGTATTCCCATGCTGCTGCTGGTCCCAGACTTACGGTCGGTGCCAGGGTTTCTCTATATCCAGAAACTGACGGTCCTCCTTGCCTTTATCCTTTGGAGTATTGCTTCCTCCCGACCTTTTTGCCGCACGGCCTGTCCGCTCGGTGCTTTTTACGGGCTGTTTAACAGGCTCAGCCTGATTAGGTTGAAATTTAACAAGGATACCTGTACAAAGTGTGGGGCTTGCCACACGGTATGTCCGGTGGGCCTTCATTTTAATGAAACACCAAACAGCGGGGAATGTATACGGTGCCTGCGATGCAGCACTGAGGCCTGTCATTTCAATGCGATTTCCCTTGAATTAGCGGGGTATGGTTTGTGTACAGATCCTTCCCCCATCGATAAACCCCTACAGCAATCTCCTCAGTCATGAGACTCCGACAAATTTTCCAGATCGGCACCTTTGTTTTCTTTTTGCTCCATCAGGGGGCGGCACTGGCCGAAATGGTGTCCATTGCCGACGAGGATATCAACATGCGCTCTGGACCGGGGACGCAGCATGAGGTGCTCTGGAAGATCGGATCTGGTTTTCCGGTGGAGATTACCAAAAAAGAGGGTGATTGGCTGCAGGTAAAAGATTTTGAGGAAAGCACGGGGTGGGTCAAAAAAGATATGACCCAAAAGACGCCCCACATGATTGTCAAAGCAAATAAAGGCACCAGCAAGCAAATCAATGTTCGCAGTGAGGCGAGTGCCAAAGGCAAGGTAGTCGCCAAGGCCAATTACGGGGTGGTGTTTAAGACCCTTGAGAAAAAAAGCGGGTGGGTCAAGGTGGAACATAGTCAAGGGGTGACCGGGTGGGTGGAAAGCAGCCTGCTCTGGGGTTTTTAGCGCAACATGCAGATGATACCTTTCACTTTCCAGCTCAGCCGCAAGAATTTTTCTTCCGGCCCCTTGACGCTCTCCTGAAGATGCACCGGTCTGCTCCATTGGGTTGCATGGTATATGCGCCTCGACTGTGAGGCTGCGGCATAGGCACGGCAACACCCAATAACTATCCATGATTCCAGATAAAAAGCTCATCAAGCTCCGATTCGAGCAGGCTGCGGCCACCTATGAACAGCAGGCCAAGGTACAGCACCTGGTTGCGGACCGCTTATTATCCTTGCTGGCTCAAGCCGCTCCCCACTCCACCCCCGCAAACATTCTTGAAATTGGATGTTGTACCGGGCTGCTCACGGAAAAGGTGCTGGCACAATTTCCCTGTTTGACTCATCTGACAGTCAGCGATCTGGTGGCCGCCTTTGAGCCGTGCGTGTGCCGAAAAATCGGAGCGCTTACCCTTAATAGCACCTTTCTGGCCGGCGACATTGAAACCGTCAGCCTGCCCGGGCAATACGATCTGATCATCTCCTCGTCGACACTGCACTGGGTCCATGACCTGGGCGGACTCTGCCGCAAACTGCATGCCCATCTCAACACCGACGGCGTCCTGGCCTTTTCCCTCTATGGCGTGGATAATCTCCAGGAAATACGAATGGCTACGGGAATCGGCCTGCAATACCAAAACCTGGACCAAGTACAAACCGTGGTGGCGGAAAAATTCGACATCCTAGCCGCTGAGCAGGCACGGGAAACGTTGTGGTTTCCTGATCCGATCGCGGTGCTGCAGCATCTCCGCGCCACCGGTGTCAACTCAATCGGTCAGAAGGCCTGGACCAGAAAACAGGTCAATACCTTTATCCTAGACTATAACCGCCTGTTTTCCGGTGAGCAGGGGGTGTCGCTCACCTACCATCCTATGTTCATCATTGCCCGGCCCAAATGGTACGCTGCACCGGTGTTGCCCGCCTAACCGCCACATATTCTCAACTCACAGATGGACATGATGAAAGCACAATATACCCTGGCCATTGGCGGCATTGATACCGATGTCGGCAAGTCCTTTGTCACCGGTCTCCTGGCTCGGTATCTGCTGCAACAGGGGCAGACGGTGACCACCTTGAAATTGGTGCAGACCGGGTGCCGCGACACCTCCTACGATATCGTACTGCACCGCCAACTCATGGGCCAGGCCCTGACCGATTTCGATCGGGACGGTACGACCTGTCCCTATGTTTTTCCCTACCCGGCCTCTCCCCTGCTGTCGGCGAAAATGGCTGGCAGGGTGATCGAAGCCTCGGTGCTTGACCAGGCGATGGCAGCCCTGCAGTCGCAGTATGATTGGCTGTTGGTTGAAGGAGCCGGGGGCCTGATGGTTCCCTTGAATGACAGCCTGCTGTTGCTCGATTACCTGGCGGCAAAAGGGTTGCCCTTGATCCTGGTCACTTCGCCCCGGCTGGGTTCGATCAACCACACCCGGCTCAGTCTGGAGGCGATCCGGTCCCGCCGGATTCCCCTGCTCGGCCTGGTGTACAATCTGTATGGCGACCATCCCCGGGAAATCGTCCAGGATACGCTCCATGAATGTCGTAAGGCCCTTGCGGATTACGGCTTTGCGGATACCCTGGTCCTTGTGCCCGATATTAAGGAAAGTACCGCGGCCGCCTGGCAGCCCCTGGTGGCGGCAGCAGAGCAGCACCGCGCGTAGGCGAGGGGTTTGCGTCGGTGACACACGCTCCGGGGAACATCGGCACTTGCGCTAGCCATCCCGTGAGGGACCGGAGATCATGAAGAAACACTCTATTGTGGTTGGCATCGGTAGCGCCTATATCCAGGACGACCGGGCCGGAACTGTTGTTATCGAACAACTCGAACAGGCGGGGATACTCTGCCGGACCGAGGTGGTGCGTACAGCCGGTTTCGAAGTGTTGGGCACGATCAGAGGATACAAACGCGCCATCGTGGTCGATGCGAGTGCGCTGGGTAACCCACCGGGCACCATCCTAGAGGCCACAGTTGAGGATCTTTGCTCCACCTCTTTGCCGCTCAATTCGCACACTCTTCCCCTCGGGACTACCTTGCAAACCGGATATCTCTGCTTCCCCCAAGAAATGCCCGAGGATCTTCGCATCTTTCTCATCGAGGTCAAGGAGATGAAGGCGTTCCATCCGCAGATGTCCCCGGAGGTCGAGGCAGCGGTAGCCGAGGTCGTGGCCCGGATCAAGATGCTCATATCAACAGCAGGCTGAAATACCATCCCGCTGCCGGGGAGCTGCGTGACCGGAAAATTTGAGACGAGGAGGAGCTGCCCCAGGCAGATGACGGCATGACAGCTGAATATCAGTGCAAGAATTTAGAGGAATTGGCCACGGAACTGCGGCGCTTTGCCGATGAACGGCAGTGGGAGCCGTTTCATACCCCGAAAAACCTGGCCGCTGCCCTGATCGTCGAGGCAGCGGAGCTGCTGGAACACTTCCAGTGGCTGACCCCGGAACAGAGCCGCCACCTGTCGCCTGCAACCCGGCAGGAGGTGGCCCACGAGATCGCCGATGTCCTTATTTATCTCACCCGGCTGGCCGACCAGTTAGGCATCGACCTGCTGGCGGCGGCAGCTGAGAAAATGGCGCTGAACGCCAAGAAATATCCCGCCCCCTCTTCCCCCGCCACTTGATTGTTTCCTGAGCTCCCCGACCATGCCCACAACAACAGCCCTTGATTTTTTCCTGCCGTCCGTACCGATTCGCTGCCTGATCCCGCTGGGGGAAGGCAATATCAACGACACCTGGCGGGTTGATCTGGAGAGCGGTGACAAAATGGTGCTGCAGCGCCTGCACCCGTCGATCTTTGCCAATCCCGCTCCAGTGATGGGCAATATGCGGGTGGTGACCGGCCACCTGAGCCGGGTGGCGCAGTACCCGGGAGCTCCGCATTTTTTCCGGCTGCTCACCAATCCGGCGGGACAGGATTGCTTTCTCGACCCGGCTGGTCATTGTTGGCGCCTGCTCACCTATATTGAGAACACGCGGACGCTCAACAGCTTGCAAACCCTGGAGCAGGCTGCGGAGATCGGCCGCCTCCTCGGCCAGTTTCATCTCCTGGTTGCGACCCTCGCACCCGGTGACCTTGCCGATTCCCTGCCCGGCTTTCATATCACCCCCGGCTACCTGGCCCGGTTCGATGCGGTCTGTTCCGGCCGAGAGGCCCATGACCCTCAGGAAACCTTTTGTTTGCGTCTCATCGCCGAGCAACGGCATACCGCAGAGGTACTCGAACAGGCCCGGGACCGGTTGCGCTTTCAGGTGATCCACGGTGACCCGAAAACCGCCAATTTTCTCTTTGCGGCAGACGCGGATCGGGCCGTCAGCCTGATTGACCTGGATACCGTCAAACCGGGGCTGCTCCTCCACGATCTAGGCGACTGTCTCAGGTCCTGCTGCAACCGCCACGGCGAGGCCCATGATGATCCGGCGGCCACGGTTTTCGACCCGGACCTTTTCCAGGCCCTGCTCACCGGGTATCTGGGCCGGGCGGGGTATCTGCTCACCCCCACCGACAAGGCCTTGCTGGTCGAGGCGGTCAAACTGCTCAGCTTTGAACTCGGCCTGCGCTTTTTCACCGATCATTTGGATGGCGATCACTACTTTAAAGTGGACTCTCCGGGACAGAACCTGCACCGGGCCTTGGTCCAGTTCCACCTCAACCAATCCATCCGCGATCAGCAGGAGTGCCTGGAACAGCGATTGCGGACTTTATTCTAAACCGAAACCTCGGCATCCCTTGGCATTGAAGGCAGCAGCGCTGTTTTGATCATCCTTTCCGCTCAAAGCAATCTTGCATTTACGAGCAGGGCAGTTTATAGGTTTGCGCACGCGTCTCTGCAGTTCGGCACACCACGGCTACCAGCTGCAGATCTCTTGAACCAGTGATAATTGTTCACCGACGAGGAATACCATGACAATCAATCAAGGAAAAACATTTTCCATCACCTACACCCTGACCCTGAACAACGGCGAAACCATCGACAGTAATGTGGATGCGGAGCCGCTCACCTTCACCCAGGGGAGCAATGAAATTATCCCGGGACTGGAACAGGCGGTGGCAGGCAGGAAGGCCGGTGAAAATTTCAAGGTCAGCGTCCAGCCCGAGGATGGCTATGGGGTTGTCTCGGAGGAGGCTTTCATCGAAGTCCCCAAAGAACACCTACCGCCGGAAGCCTGGGAAATCGGGGCACAGCTCACCGCAGTCGGTCCCGAGGGCCAGGAGCTCTATGGAGTGGTGATTGAATTGGCGGGAGAAATTGCCAAACTTGATTTCAATCATCCCCTCGCTGGGGAGGTCCTTCATTTTGATGTCACCATCCTCGGCGTCGAATAAGCCGGATTAACAAGACCCTCATTGCCCTGATCCTATGACCGTCACGCCCTATACCCTCCATTGCCGGTCCACGGAATGCAGTGCCCGCTGCGGTGAAATAACCACCTTGCACGGCTCGGTCCAGACGCCCGTGTTCATGCCGGTGGGAACCCAGGCCACGGTCAAGGCGATGACACCGGAGAATCTCGTCGATGTCGGGGCGCAGATTATCCTCGGCAACACCTACCACCTGTATATCCGGCCGGGCCAGGAACTCATCCGCAGCTTTGGCGGTCTGCACCGGTTCATGCACTGGGACCGGCCGATTCTTACCGATAGCGGCGGATTCCAGATCTTCAGTCTCAAGGACCTGGCCAAAATCACCGAGGAGGGGGCGGCGTTCCGTTCACACCTTGACGGCTCTCCCCTTTTCTTGAGCCCGGAAGATGCCATCCACGTGCAGGAGGCCTTGGGTTCCGACATCATGATGGCCCTGGACACCTGCATTCCCTATCCGGCCACCCGCGACGAGGTCGCCAAGGCGACCGCGTTGACGACACGCTGGGCCAGACGCTGTCGGGAGGCCCAGACAGGAACCGGCCAACACCTCTTTGGTATTGTTCAGGGAGGGATGTATGCGGACATGCGCCTGGAGGCACTAGAGCAACTGGTCGAGATCGGTTTTGACGGCTACGCCCTGGGCGGCCTGTCAGTGGGTGAGCCCAAGGAACTAATGGAGGAGATGCTTGCAGCGGTTGCAACCCATCTGCCGGCAACCCATGCCCGCTATCTCATGGGGGTCGGCACGCCGGAAGATCTGGTGGAAGGCGTCTATCACGGCTTGGATATGTTCGATTGCGTCATGCCCACTCGCAACGCCCGCAACGGAATGCTCTTTACTTCACAGGGCAGAGTTGTTATAAAAAATGCCTGTTTTCAGCAGGACCAGCGCCCGCTGGATGAAACCTGTGGTTGCTATACCTGCCGTCACTATTCGCGTGCCTATCTGCGGCATCTGTTTCAAAGCCGTGAAATACTGGCTTATCAGCTGAACAGTATCCATAATCTGCATTATTATTGTACACTAATGGCCGGGATGCGGGATGCCATCAGAGAAGACCGCTTTTTGGCCTTTCGTCGAACTTTTTATGAACAACGAACTCAATCGTTTGCAAAACACTAATCTCATCAATATTTGGAGGATTTTTCCATGAATGGAATTGCAGCCGGACCTTTCGCCAATGTCGCCCAGTTTGTCCCGCTCATTCTTATCTTTGTTGTTTTCTATTTTCTCCTGATCCGGCCGCAGCAGAAAAAGGCAAAGGAACATCAGAGTTATCTGGCCAACCTGAAAAAAGGCGACAAGGTCGTCACCGGTGGTGGTATTCATGGTCAGATCACCGGTATTACCGACTCGGTGGTGACCCTTGAAATCGCTGAGAATGTACGGATCAAAGTCAATCGCGGTGCCATCGGTGGAAGTGCTACTGATGCTGAAAAAAATCAGGCGCCGGTCAAGAGCGGTGGCTGAGGCCTCGGTGGCTGTCGCTGATTTTCATCGTGCATGAAAATAAAGAGATATGGCCTCACTCCACAAGGCTGAGTCGCGCCGGAACGTTGTGGTCACTGTGGCCCTAAGTGTTTTGTGGCTCTGTCCTGGGGCGATACAATGAAGCCTGCTCCTCTCCGGCCGCAACGCTGCACAACGCAGCCTTGCGGCCTTTTTTTTAGATAATGCCCGCGATGCAGCAGTTGGTGTACAGCGGACATACCGGTGACCACCCCGTACTGGTCACGGATGAAGATACTCTGCGCAGCCTCCGTTTCGGAACGGAAGAACGCCAGAGCTGTATTGATTTGCAGGCCCCCTGGGAGCTGCAGCTTGCCTATACCCGATGGATGGTGACGGCACTGCTGCTTCATCCCCGGCCTGAGAAATTTCTTCTCTTTGGCCTGGGCGGCTGCGCCCTGCCGCACTTCCTGTTGCACCATCATCCCGAGGCCCAGATTGATGTGGTGGAAAAAGAGGCTCAGGTCATCCACCTGGCCCAAGGGTATTTCAAACTTCCCGCCTCTACCACCCTGCGCATCTACAACCAGGACGCCGTTGATTTTGTCGGCACCGCCGATACCTCGGATTATCATATCACCTTTCTCGATATCTTCGGTCCGGGGTCCATGGCTCCAGCCCTTTTCAGGCCCGAGTTGTATCGGGACATTCTTACCCTCCTGGCACCGGAGGGTGTCTTGGCCGTGAATCTGTGGAGTGGCGATAAAGCCCAGTATCATCAGGCCCTGGAGGCGGTCAGGGAGGGGAGCCAGGGGCAGGTCATGCAGATGCACCTCACTCGGCGGAACAACGTCATTCTCCTCGTGTTTCCCAGAGAAATTCCGTACGCCACCATCAAAAAAGCGCAAAAGAACAGCCTCGCCTATCAGCAACGCTATAACCTCGATTTTTCTCAGTATCTCAAACGGCTGCGCCGTACCAACCGCCCCTCCTTTCTGAACGCCCTATTCCCGTAAGCTCCCTCCTCCGCCGACTGCCTGTCCCTGCCAGAGGTCCCGCTCTGCCATCATCTGATGGAGATGTTGACTCAATTGCCCGCTCAGGCTGTGCCAGCGCGGGGCCACCAGGAGATCGGGGTGGGCGGTGGACCAGAGGCGATGAATGGTGATATCCGTGGGGATCTGAGGCAGCAATTGGAGCAGCAGTTCCATATATTCCTCCAGGCTGAAGACCTTGATCTGTCCTTGGCAATACAGTTGGTGCAGCGGCGTGTCACGTATCACCTGAAGATGATGCAGTTTAAGGGCCTGGATGCCAAGGCTGCAGAGGGTTTGCACGGTCGCCTGCATCTCCGCCTCGGCTTCGCCGGGGATACCGAGGATGAGATGAACACCCAACTGCAGGCTGCCCACGGCCTGAATCCTGCCGACGGCGGTGAGAAAGTCAGCAAAGCTGTGGTTGCGATTGAGCAGCCGGAGGCTGGCGGGGTGGATGGATTGCAGACCGAGTTCGATCAGGCATTCCTTGCCGCTCTGGTCGATCAAGGCGGCCAGGGCGGCGGGCAGGTCCGCGGCGATGGCATCGGGACGGGTGGAGAGGATCAGGCCGAGGCAGTCAGGATCTTCAAGGATTGTGGCGAGGAGGGCTACGAGCCTGGTGGTGGCCAGGGCAGTGGCGGTCTCCTGCTGGATATAGCCAAAATAGCGGGTAAAGCGGCCGCGTAGCAGCAACTGTTTGCCACGGCGGATCTGCTCGTCAAGGGGATCGGTGGTGCGCAGGGAAAAGGGGGTGAAACTGGCGGGACGGCAAAAGATACAACCGCCCTTGCTGCGGTTGGAGCAGGGAATGCCCAGATCAAGAGGGATCTTGCCGAGGGTCTGGCCGAAGCGCTCTCGGCAATGCACACTGAAGGTGCGAATGCGTGACCTCACCGGACAGGGAGACCGCATTGTTCTTGCCTTTTCAAATCAGCGGAGCTGATTAGGGCCTCGGTTCGTCGATCGCCTGATAGTACCTGCCATCAGCGCAAGAGCGGCAGAGAGTTCGACCCTCGCGTTCCACCTCGCGGCAATCCTGGACCCAATCGCCGCACTGATCGCACTGCACCCTGCGGATCGGTCGGCCCGGCCTGTCACAATCCCGAATATTCACCCGGACCTCCTGGAAGGTGAATAATTCCTCCAGCGGCATCACCTTGTAAGCCTCCAGCTGGCGCTGGTATTTGTCGTCGATTTCCGGGCAGTAGGCGGCGGAAAGGGTCCGAGCCTCTTCGCGGGCGGTTACCCGGACAGCCCTGCCGCTCTCCAGATTGACAAAAGTGGCCGCCATAACACCCAGATCAAGCCAGCGCAGCGAACGTTTGCCAAGGCTGCAGCCGGTCACCGACTGAATGGCATCGGTGGCGCAGCGATCGATCTCCACCAGGACATAGAGTTTTTTCCGGTCCGCTCCCTTGGGATCGCTGATTCCGATATGTGCAAGTCCGGCCATGGACATACGTACGCCGATCACTTGGCCGGCGCAGATGTGTCCATGAATTTTGGTTGATTGGTCAAGTAATTGCTCGAATGGTTCCATAGGCTCTGCCGCAAAGGTTCATATGCTCCACCGGATAGGTCTTGTCGGGTTCACCCCGCTGGATACACCAGCAGCAAGCGGGGGAAACCGTCCGGGAGAACTTACCTGCAGGCGCCTGGCCTGTCAATGAGCAGTCAGCCTGCGGTTCTGAATGGTCAGCGGCAGAGGATGGGCGATGGTTTCAAACAGTTCCTTGCAGAAGCCGCAGCGTTCGCAGCGGTTATCGCATTCGGAAAGCATATTGGCGAAATCGAACGATAACATTTTGTTATCGACATACAAACGATCGGCCAGCCACGACATGGCATCCATCAGGTCAAGGAGATTGCCGTCATAGTGCCGGGCCCGGTACGCACTGATGGCATTCATGAGAAAATCCGCTCCCAGGGTTCGGCCGCACAACTTGATCGTATCCACATGGTACAGATAGAGATCGATATCCTCGGGTCGGATAAAAGGCGATTGCAGCAAGCGGTGCGGCTGTTCGTCCAACCGCCGCATGCAGCCGATGTCGCAATTGATCACATGGGTCTGGTCCTGGCCGCCCATGTTGGCCAGGGCGATGTAGGAGTCATGGGAAAGCTTGAAGGGGCAATAGGGCAGGCAGCCCTCATTGGCCAGCGCCTCAATTTTCAAGGTGGGGAAGTTCTGGTGCATCTGTAAGGCAATTTTGGCCAGTTCGTCGAGATCGCGGTTGAGGGAACGGTCAAGGATGATCTTGCCGGGCCTCTTGAAGCCTGTTTCGGCTATATAGGCTAGCTGGGCTTCGATTTTATTGCAGGAATCCAGCATGGCGTTGACACTGGGCACCGCTTCAAGCCGGGCGGCGATTTCAGGAGCCGCATCGGAGAGCCGTTGGAGCAGATAGTGATCGCAGTAGACGATACCGTTGACCACCTCTTTGTCGAGACAGTGGGCAAGCGAACGGATGATGGGTTGGATGTTCCTGGCATCGGTGAGCAGGTCCGGGGTATAAAAGCGACTATTGAGCAGGATGTATTTTTTAGGTCCCTGTAATCGTTGCAGGCCCCTGGTGATATTTTCCTGCACACCGGGAGGTTCAATGCGAATACGGCTGTCGAGGGCGCGGCTGTGGAGCAAACTGAAGTGGACACTGTCCAGATCGCCAGCGCATTGGATCAAAAAATCGACATACTTTTCTTCGGGGAGAAAAGGGACATTGAGATAAGGTTTCATGTTACTCTATTTTTTTTCGCAAAATGGATTGCATTTCAACAGATGCCAAAGGCGGATCAGTGTGCAGCACCACGAGATTGCCAGGATTCGCCCGGGTCATCGCTGTACCGTCTTGCCGTTGCATGCCGATGATCGTCACCGGCGCCGGTTCAATGGTACGGCCAAGGTATTCCACCTGATCGCCGCATCCAATCACGTGCCGCACCTCGATCAGCAAAGGAGCGACGACACGGACAATGCCTGCGGGAACATAACGCTGTTCCACTCTCATCATATCATAAAGCATGTCCTCTGATGAAGGCCTGGTGGTGAAAAAGTTTTCTGTCTGGCCACGGGTGCCGATCTTCTTCATTTCCTTATGGAAAGCCTCGGGCAGAACAAGGCTATCTGCAGCAAGGCCTAAAAATAGTTGCTCTTGGATCCAGTCAAGCGCCAGGCGGTACGAGCGAACCACCGCCCCCACATAGCCCACGGATTTCATCCGCCCTTCGATTTTAATGGAATTAACTCCGGCATCGATCAGCGCCGGCAATCGATTGAGCAGGCAGAGATCGCGGGAGTTGAAAATGTAGGTGCCGCGCTCATCTTCTTCCACCGGAAAATATTGCCCGGGTCGTTTTTCTTCCACGAGGGCATAGGAATAGCGGCAGGGATGGGCGCAATCGCCCTGGTTGGCATTCCGGCCCGTGAAATAGGTGCTTAGCATGCACCGGCCGGAATACGAGATACAGAGGGCCCCGTGGACAAAGACCTCCAGTTCAATGCCGGTGGCAGCCCGCATGGCTCGGATTTCTTCCAGTCCCAGTTCACGGGCGAGGTTGAGTCGGCTGACCCCCTGATCGGCCCAAAAACGGGCGCTGGCGGTGTTGGTCACATTGGCCTGGGTGGAGAGATGGAGGGGCAGGCCGGGGACCACCTGTCCGGCGATGCTGAGAATGCCCGGGTCGCTGATGATGAGACCATCGGCCCCTGCATCCCGCAGCATTACCAGATAGGGTTCAATGTCCTCCAGGTCGCGGGTGTGGGCAAAGATGTTGACAGTGACATACACCTTGACGCCTTGGCTGTGGGCATAGGCAATGGCTTGGCGCAGGCCGTCTTCATCAAAATTGGCGGCCCGGGCGCGCAGGCTGAACTGTTTTCCGCCCAGGTAGACGGCGTCGGCACCGTAATGGATGGCGGTCACCAGTTTTTCATAACTACCGGCAGGAGCCAGCAACTCAGGAATGCGCGGGTCGCGGTTTGCGGCCTTCAATATATCGATCATGGGGATATCACAGGGAAAGGGATTGTCTGTTAGAAGAAAAAATCAGATGTCGATGCCGTAAAAATTGACGATCAGAAAGGATTCGGCGCTGGAGCAAGGAGTTTTGTCACTGGCAGTGGAGGCAACTATACCAATGCTGGAGCAAAAGAGGGCATTAAAAATAGCTCCAGGCGATTCTATCAGAGGTACCTTGCCTCCCGCTTTTTTTCCTCGCCATGGTGTAAAGTGAGTTTGTAGGGTCAGGGCTTGCAGCCTGCCTCCGGACTGATTATCTGATAGATATCGAGGGCACTCAACGGTAGGATTTCAGGAAGAGAGGACATGGTCACAAAAAGACAAGTATCGGCAGTCGGTGTTACGGAAATCATTCTGGAGAGCATCTCCGATGGCGTCTTCACGGTCAACCCTGAGTGGCGGATCATGTCGTTTAACCGGGCGGCCGAGGAGATCACGGGCATACCACGTGCGGAGGCCATCGGCAGCTATTGTTGGGAGGTGTTCCGCTCCAACATGTGCGAGGGCGATTGTGCCCTGCGGCGAACCATGAAGGAGGGCCGATCCTTTGTCAGCAGTTCCACCTATATCATTAACAGCGACAAAAAGCGTATTCCCATCAGCGTGTCCACCGCGCCGTTGCGCAATGAAGCGGGGGAGATTCTAGGGGGAGTCGAGACCTTCCGCGACAATACCGTGGTGGAGGAGCTGCGCCGGGAATTGAGCGGCAGTTTCCAGCAGGGGGACATGGTCAGCCGGAGCCCGTTAATGAAGAAAATATTCGCGGTGCTGCCGCAGATTGCCGAAAGCGACAGCGCGGTGCTGATTGAAGGCGACACCGGCACGGGCAAGGAACTCATGGCCAAGGCCCTGCACGACCTTTCAAAACGTCGGGAGAAACCCTTCGTCGCCATCAACTGCGGGGCCTTGCCGGATACCTTGCTCGAATCCGAACTCTTCGGCTACAAGGCCGGGGCCTTCACCAATGCGGTGGGCGATAAACCCGGGTATTTCGCCCTGGCCGACGGCGGCACCATCCTGCTCGACGAATTGGGCGAAACCAGTCCCGCCTTCCAGGTGAAATTGCTCCGGGTCCTTGAAGAACACGAATTCCAACCCCTGGGCAGCGTCCACAAGCAGCGAACCCATGTTCGCATCCTCGCTGCCACCAACCGCGACCTTGAGGCCCTGGTCGAACAGGGGGGATTTCGTCGCGATCTGTTTTACCGGATCAATATCGTCCGGTTGCAGTTACCCACCCTCCGGGAGCGCAAGGAAGACATCCCGCTCCTGATCGAACGATTCATCGGCAAAATGAACCGGTTGCGCGGCAAGGTGGTGACCGGGATCGAACCCGCGGCCCTCCAACAGTTGATGAGCCATGAGTACCCGGGCAATATCAGGGAACTGGAAAACATTATCGAACATGCCTTCATTCTCTGTTCCCAGGGGATGATCGGCAGCCACCATCTGCCCGCCTACCTGACGGTGACGGCCGCATCGGTACCTTCTTCTCCTTCGTTTCATGCCCTTCGCCGGAGCACTGAGGCGGAGGCCATCCGGGATGCCCTGGAGCGCAACGGCTACAATCGCCTGGCCGCCGCCCGAGAACTGGGGATGCACAAGAGCACCCTGTTCCGCAAGCTCAAGAACCTCAACCTCAACCTCCCCGGGGTTGACGGCCGCAGTACCCTCCCTAAGCCCTGAGAGTTGCATGAATGCGTCCATACAGGGTCGCACAGGGTCGCAATAATGGAACTGTTTCATCCTGAGGCGTTCTGTCCCACGCCACCTCGTTTCAACAAAAACAACACCATTACAAAGAATAACAACTCAACCCCCCGCAGTCATGCTGATGGTATGTTATTTGCTTAACCGATACCATGAAGCAAAAAAACGCAGGGCGAAAAATAGCAGTGACCGTTTGGGAGCATCGGGTATCGCCGGTGTTTGACTCGGCACACACCCTGCTGATCGCGGAGATCCAAGGCGCCGCCTTGAGCAACATCTCATATTTGACCTTTGATCCTGATCGCCCCCTGGAACTGTTGCAGATGCTGCAGGCGCAGCAGGTCATGGTCCTCATCTGCGGCGCGGTCTCCGAGGGGCCCGCCAATATGCTGGAGGCCGCAGGTTTTGAGTTGATTTCTTTTATTGCCGGCGATGTTCAACGGGTACTGAAAACCTTCATCCAGGGGCTTCCGCTCGGAGCAGAGTTCAAAATGCCGGGCTGCGGCAGGCATATCTGTTGCCGGGGAAAAATCCGTAAAGGCCGGGAAATCGGCGCATTGAACGACAACGGCCGCCGGGGCAGAGGCCGGGAACGGCAATCTCCCGCAGCCGTGACCAATATATGTGATGACGACAATGGCAGTGCAGCTTCCATGGAAATGCCTGTGAGGTTGTCAGGGAAATCCTGACCACTGCCCGAAAGATTCACTTTACCCAGTGGAGGTATGAGTATGCCTGGAATGAATGGAAAAGGTCCTTTAGGAAATGGTCCCCGTACCGGTGGGCAGCGCGGAGTATGCAAACAGACCGGAACAACAAAGCCTGATGATCAAACCCCAGCTGCACCAACCGATGCCGCTCCGGGTCAAGGTCAAGGTTTAGGTCGCGGCCAAGGCGGCGCGGGCCGTGGCGGTGCAGGTCTCGGCAGGCAAGGCGGTGGCGGGAAAGGCCAGAGACGTGGCGGTAACCGCTGAGCAAAAAATGATAGAGCGACAACCCTAACACTACGAAAGCATCCAGCTGCCGCGGCAACGACAGCTGGATGCGCAGGGAGAATATTTTTGATAGTCTTATTTGCAGCAAAAGATTTTTCACGGTTTTCCGCAATGGTGGCCCGATTGGGGCGCGAGGCTGATGTCGAATTGGTGCCGGCCACCACCGGAGCCGCCGGACTGGCAGCGCTCAAGGGCAAGCGAATAGACGTGGCGATTGTCGATGAACAACTCGACGACATGAGCGGCATTGCCTTTGTGAACCAGGCGGTCAAGGTCAACCCCTTGGTCAACACGGCCCTCGTCAGTGCGCTGGCCGCCGACGAGTTCCATGAAGCCACCGAGGGGCTGGGGATACTGATGCAGCTCCCGGTACACCCGCAGGAAACTGATGCCGAAGCGCTGCTGGTCGTACTTGAGAAGATCGGCGTCCTGCTGCAGCCCGTGGTGCAGCCGCGGTCGGTGCAATCATGATCATCAGCGTAGCCAGCGGCAAGGGCGGTACCGGCAAGACCACCGTCTCGGTCAATATGGCGCTGGCCTTGGGCGCTGGGGTCGAATTGCTGGATTGTGACGTTGAAGAGCCCAATGCCCATCTTTTCCTCAATCCGGTGATCGAACGGAGTGAACGGGTGGAAACACCCGTGCCGCTGGTGGATCTGGAAAAATGCACCTTCTGCCGCAAGTGTTCGACCCTCTGCCGGTTCAATGCGCTCGCGGTGGTAGCTAATAAAGTGCTCGTTTTCCAGGAGCTTTGCCACAGCTGCGGCGGCTGTATGGCGGTCTGTCCCGAAGGGGCGATCACCGAAACCGGCCGGGAACTGGGGACGCTCAACTTCGGTACGCGGGGCTCCATCGGTTTTATCAACGGCCAGCTGCGGGTCGGCGAGGCTATGTCGCCGCCCCTGATCAAACGCGTCCGGGCGGCGGCGGATCCGGAACGGCTCACCATTATCGACGCGCCGCCGGGTACCTCCTGTCCGGTGATTGCCGCCATGAACGGCGCGGATTTCATCCTCATGGTCACCGAGCCGACCCCCTTTGGCCTCCATGACCTTAAGCTGGCGGTGGAGGCCGTCCGCCTGCTGGGAATCCCCTGCGGCCTGGTGATCAACCGGGCGGACATCGGCGATAACAAGGTGTTTGAGTATGCCGAGCGTGAAGGGCTGCCGATCCTGCTGACCATCCCCTTTGATCGGCGCATTGCCGAGGCCTATTCTCGGGGCAAAAATATCGTTGAAGAATTTCCGGAATGGCGGGAGCGATTTGTCGCTCTGCACCGGGACATTGAAGCAATCATCGCAGCAAAGGGGAAGGCGGTAGCATGCGCGAAATAGTGATCATCAGCGGCAAGGGCGGCACCGGCAAAACCAGCCTGACCGCAGCCTTTGCCGCTCTGGCGAAAAACAGCGTCCTCTGTGACGCCGATGTCGATGCCGCCGACCTCCATCTGCTGATGCAGCCCGAGGTCCGGCAGCGGACCAATTTTATGGGCGGCTGCAAAGCCGTTATCAATCCCGCCCTTTGCACCGGATGCGGTATCTGTAGGGATCTCTGCAGGTTCGGCGCCATCACCGAACTGTTCCAGGCTGATGCCCTCCGGTGCGAAGGCTGCGGTGTCTGCGTTGATTTCTGCCCGGCCACTGCCATCGATTTTCCGGTGCAGCGCTGCGGTGAATGGTACCGCTCGGACACCCGTTTTGGGCCCATGATCCATGCACGACTCGGCATTGCCGAGGAAAATTCCGGCAAACTGGTCAGCCTGGTGCGCAAGGAGGCCCGCCAACTGGCGGAACAGCACGATGCCGACCTGATCATCACCGACGGCCCTCCGGGCATCGGCTGCCCGGTCATTGCCTCCATCGGCGGGGCCACCGCCCTGGTGATTGTGGTTGAACCCACGGTTTCCGGCATCCACGACATGGAGCGGGTGGTGCAGTTGGCCGCCCATTTCAAGGTGCCCGGCATGGTCTGTGTCAACAAATTCGATCTCAACCTCGAGATGACCGAGGCCATCGAGCAACTGGCGCGCCAACATAATGTTGCCGTGCTCGGCCGGGTCTCGTTTGATCCGGCCTTCACCCGGTCGATGGTGGAGGGCAAGACCCTGTTTGAATACGGCGAGGCGACTGCTACCTGGCAGCAGGTCCGCGACATCTGGACGCAAATCATCAATTCACCTTCCATGAATCCCTTGGGGATCGTGGATTTCAAAGCAACGATTCAATAATTTTGGAGAAAAGGTATGACCATGGTGCGAGTAGCAATCCCTTCCGAGGGTAACGGCGGCATAGACGGCAAGCGGGCAGGACATTTTGGGCACTGCGATGTGTTCACCTGTTTTGATGTCGAGGACGGGCAGATCAAAGAAATTTCCATTCTGGCCAACAAGGAGCATGTCCAGGGCGGTTGCATGGTGCCGGTGAATCTGCTGGCCGAGGCCGGGGTTAATGCCCTGGTGGTCGGCGGGATCGGCATGCGGCCCCTGATGGGCTTCAAACAGGTCGGCATTGAGGTCTACCATGACGGCGAACGGGCGGAAATTCGTCCGGTGGTCGAGGATTTCGTAGCCGGCAACCTCCAGAAAATCAGCGACGATCAGGTCTGCGGCGGTGGCGGCGGTCACTGATCCATACCAGTAAGAGGATGAACAATGAAAGTTGCAGTCACATCAAAAGGAATGCTGCTCGACAGTGAAGTGGACCCCCGCT